>LFER01000023.1 GCA_001510135.1 Alphaproteobacteria bacterium casp-alpha6 | reverse complement strand
CTGATCGTCCGAAGTAAAGGTAATCAATTTATGATAATCATCACCACTGAACGCTTTGCGCGTCCGAGCTACTTCTGTCTTCGTTTTCCGCCTTGGCTTAGAAATAATATTTCGGAATGGATCGCCCAAATCAATCTCATGTCTGCGTTCAATCCACTGCCAAAAGACCCTACAAGTTGAGATAATCTTGTATACCGTTGCCCTATTTTTCTCTTCAAGAAGTTCATCAGCCCACCGTTGCAATTCAACTTTTGTGAGATCTTCAGAAGTCTTGAATCTTTCAGAAAATTCGTTGAGACGTTTGCGTTTCTCATCTATTGTTTTTTGTTCTAGGTTTGCTTGTACCAAGTATACGTCAATGTGTTCCGCTAGTAATATCACGTCGCCATGAGCAATAGATATTGCTGTGAATAAGGTATCATCATAAATTTTATTGCCGTTTTCACCATAGCTAACGGCTAACTCAAGTGCGATATCTTCTTGTATGGCCCGTTCATTTTTGTCGAGCCTCACCGCATTTACTGTACTCTGCAAAGAATTGGGGGCAATGTTCGCAGCAGCGGCTAAATCTAATTTCCACTGATGGATTATGGGTAGAACCCGAACCTTTGCTACTGATAAAGAGTCAGTTTGTAATGATTGACGAAATGTAGTCTTCCCAAAGTGCTGCTGCAGTCGTTTGGGAATCTGTAAATTCGCATAGTAACGGCGTCGATGTTTAATTATATGCTGCACATTGTCCCTGGTGTTATAAAACGGTGTTATAACATTAAATGATAAATAGCCAAATTTATCAACAAAATAAGGCAGTTCTATAAATAAATGTGTAATGGCGGCCCCTGAAGGACTCGAACCCTCAACCTGCCGATTAGAAGTCGGCTGCTCTATCCAGTTGAGCTAAGGAGCCGCGAAGAACTGCGACAGCTTTAACTGACTCGCATCCGGATTACAAAACGAAAAATCACCCAATTCGACCATGCTTACCTAGAGAGGCAAAAAGATCTAACATTAATTGAGAGAAGATAACCACTCTTGCCATTCCTCAGGTGTATCGAGATCTGTTTTCGCATGCGAATAGGGAAGTGGGACGGGTTGGCGCAGATGTGCATTTGCTTTGATAACACTTCGCGCACCCTGATCTCCGCTCAGTGATTTTAATTGCTCAAAAGTCCGTCGCGGAAAGACGACCGGATGTCCAAAACTTCCTGTTGGGGTTGTTGCTTGAATAATGGCTTTGGGATTTTTGTCAAATGCCTGAGCGACCGTTTGCAGATCCATATCTGTCAGTTCTGGCATATCCGCGGGTACAATCATCGCCCCTTTGATCGACGGGTCCTTGATTTCTGAAACTGCTGTGGCAATAGAGCGCCCCATGCCGAGGTGGGCTTCTGGAACTGGAACAATCTGT
This sequence comes from Alphaproteobacteria bacterium casp-alpha6, assembly GCA_001510135.1. GTDB lineage: Bacteria > Pseudomonadota > Alphaproteobacteria > Rhodobacterales > Rhodobacteraceae > LFER01. The sequence goes on along the minus strand of LFER01000023.1, from coordinate 75,957 downwards.
ACGTTTAATCCCAAGAGGAGACTGGCCCTTGGATGCGCTGCATCAGGAAGCGTGATAAAGACATTTGGGCAGGTTTCGCATGCTGCGCAAACAATCCGGCGCAGCTGCGGTTCTCCGCGCACGTTTTGCGTAAGTTTATCTTTCCCGCGCATCCGGGATGATTTGCCGGCGGCCAAAATGATGATAGCTAATGAAATCATGCCTTAGTGTAACGCATGTCGCCAATTGCTAAAACCCTTTTCTAAAGCAGGGTTGGTGTGTCCTTCATGTGGAAGATTTTATGATTGCTCAAGACACTTCGATTTCACAGGAATGGCGTGGTAATCCTCTTGGCTGAGTACATTTTTCCAAGAATTTCAATTTCAGCTTCAAGTGTATCCGTGATGCATTCGCCAGGCACGAGCGCCATAGCAATTGATTTCTGTGCATAATGTGAATAGCCTCCGGAGGTGCAGAATCCTTTGACCTGACCGTTAATCCATACGGGCTCATAGGCCACGACATCTGCGTCATCGGTATCCACCTCAAGCACAACAAGCTTTCGATCGCTACCATTTTGACGCTCGCGAACTGCGGCGGCCTTGCCGATAAACTCAATCTCTTTTCCCCATGAAATGAAACGATCAAGACCAGTATCTGCCGCGGTATAGTCGGGCGAAAATTCACGCATCCAAGAACCAAAGAATTTGTCCAAGCGAAGGCTCATCATAGCGCGCATCCCAAAGGGGCGCAGTCCCATGGGTTGACCTGCAGCCCAGAGTTGGTGCCAAAGCGCTCGTTGATCCGTCGGATCACAATATATTTCATAACCCAAATCACCTGTATAACTTACCCGTTGTACAAGGCACTCCACCATGCCAACCACCATGGGGCGTACGTCGAGAAAGCGCATCGTTTCGGGATCGTCTCGCGTTACTTTTTGCAGCAAAGCTGTTGCATTAGGTCCTGCAATTTGAAAGCCTGTGCAACGATCCGAAATATTTTCAACCCTTACGCCAACTGCGATATTTTTATCAAACCACCGCATATGGAAGGCTTGGCTGCCGTAACTTGCGGTGAGCTGGAATTCATGCTCGCCAAGACATGAGACGGTGAAATCCCCGATCAGTCGTCCCTTTGGGGAGAGCATCGGTGTTAGGCTTAAGCGCCCCTTTTCGGGAATACGTCCTGCCATGATATGGTTCAACCAGTCACGGGCGCCTTCGCCGGTAACGCGGTATTTCCCAAAATTATGGGTTTCATTGATGCCCACATTTTCACGCACGCCCATGACTTCGCGGCGTGTCGCTTCAAACGCGTTGGAACGCCGGAAAGAAGGTGTTTCAAAACGTGGTTCTTCTCCTTCAGCAAAATAATTGACAACCTCAAGACCATATTGCGCGCCCCAGACAGCCCCCATATTATCAAAAATGTCATACATTGGAGTGGTGCGCAGCGGTCGTGCGGCGGGGAGTTCTTCGTTGGGGTAGGACACCGAAAACCTCTTTTGGTAATTTTCGATGACTTTTGGAAGCGTGTAGCCGGGATTGATCCAGTCGCCGAAACGGGCCACATCCATGGCCATTGTATCGCGCTCTGTTTCACCTTCGATCATCCATTGGGCAAGCATCAAACCTACGCCGCCCCCCTGACTGAAGCCCGCCATCACACCGCAGGCAGACCAGTAATTCCGTTTTCCGGGTACTGGACCGACCAAAGGGTTTCCGTCTGGCGCAAAGGTAAAGGGGCCATGGATCACGTTTTTGACACCTGCCTTTTCAAGCACAGGAAAACGTTTATATGCAAATTCTATGCTTTCCGTGATCTTGTCGAAATCATCGGGCAGCAGTTCATGGCCAAAATCCCACGGCGTGCCATTCACCGCCCAAGGGCGGCAGCGTTGCTCGTAAAACCCGATGCACAATCCGCGACCTTCTTGGCGAAGATAACTTTCCCCTGCCGGATCCATAACATGGGGATGTTCGCTGTCACGTCCATAAATCTCTGGGATGTCGTCAGTCACTATGTATTGGTGTTCCATGGGATGGAGCGGTAGATAAACACCCGCCATAGCAGCGACTTCGCGCGCCCAAAGTCCGCCAGCATTGACCACATGTTCGGTGTGAATGGTTCCGCGCTCTGTTACAACATCCCAAGTACCATCGCTGCGCTGGTTGGTTTCAATGACCTTGGTATTAATGTCAATTGTCGCCCCTCCCATACGCGCAGCTTTGGCATAAGCATATGTGGTTCCTGATGGGTCCAAATGTCCATCGAGTGGGTCATATAGCCCCCCCAAAATCCCCTCGATATTCGTAACAGGTGCAATTTTGGCGATTTCTTCCGGGCCGACGATTTCAGTTTCTAGGCCCATATACCGATGCTTTGCGCGTTCAGCGAGAAGCATGTCAAAACGTTCTTGATTGTCAGCAAGCGTGACGCCGCCCACATGGTGCAATCCGCAGGACATGCCCGTAATCTCTTCGAGCTCTTTGTAAAGGCGGATCGTATATCCCTGCAGGGCCGCCATATTGGTGTCCCCGTTCAATGTGTGAAATCCCCCTGCCGCATGCCAAGTTGATCCTGAGGTGAGTTCAGATCGCTCCAACAGCATCACATCTGACCATCCGAGTTTGGTCAAATGATAGAGCACGCTGCACCCCACAACTCCCCCACCAATAACGACGACCCTGCTGTTCGTTTTCATTGTTCCATCCTTATTTGTCTGCCTTCATCTGGCGTTATTCAGAAGTGATTCACAATCCTTACTGCGACACAATTTGTCGGAAAGTATAAGCCCGTTGTCGTCATTGCGTTTTGCGCAAGGCTTTGAAATCGGTAACCTGACAGGCAACTAAGCTCTGATCGGTACAACAAAACAAAGGACAAGACCGTGAAAACCCATGCGCAGGCTGTCGTTATTGGTGGAGGTGTCATTGGATGCTCCATTCTCTATCATCTTACTAAACTCGGATGGTCCGATGTTGTCCTCTTGGAGCGTGATGAACTGACATCGGGATCCACATGGCACGCCGCCGCCAATATTCACGGCCTGCACGACAGCACCAACATCAGCCGTATTCAGCATTATACGATGAACCTTTACAAAGAACTGGAGGCAGAAACGGGGCAGGGATGCGGTGTCTTTCAACCGGGGTCGCTCTACCTTGCGCAGACGGAAAACCGATCTCACCAGTTAAAACTGCAGGCGGCAAAGGCCAAACTTTACGGCATGAATTTTAGCGAAGTCTCCCGCGCCCAAGCAGAAGAATTGCACCCGCTCGTGAATTTTGACGGAATACGTACGATTATGTGGGAACCCGATGGGGGTAATGTGGACCCATCGGGTGTGACAGCAGCTTACGCAGCTGGCGCACGCCAAAAGGGCGCGGAAATCTATCGGTTTACCCCCGTAACCGCAACTCTTCAACAAGCTGACGGGAGTTGGATTGTCGAAACCCCAAAAGGGAATATACATACCCAATGGGTGGTCAATGCGGCGGGATTATGGGGTCGAGAAGTTGCGCGTATGGCGGGATTGGAATTGCCCCTGCAACCGACTGAGCATCAGTATTTTGTGACCGAAACCATCGCTGAAATAGCTGCAATGGATCGTCGTTTACCCTCTGTGGCTGATCGCGATGGTGAATATTACCTGCGCCAAGAAGGTCAGGGGCTTTTGGTGGGGGCCTATGAGCGCGATGTTCGTTTCTGGGCTGAGGATGAAACACCGTCTGGCTTTGGACATGAGCTGTTTGATGATGATCTCGAACGGATCGAAGAAAATATGATGCGTGCCATTGACCGCGTTCCCGCCGTAGGTGAAGCGGGTATAAAGCGGGTGATTAACGGCCCAATGATATGGTCGCCTGATAGCAATGTTCTGTTTGGTCCAGCGCCGGAGTTGAAAAATTATTTCTGCTGTAACGGAATTATTCCGGGCTTTAGCCAATCTGGCGGTATGGGTCTTTTGGCGGCTGAGTGGATCATCGAAGGGGAAACAAAATACGATATGTTTGCATGGGACATGGCGCGTTTTGGCACTTGGGCCAGCAAAGAGTTCACAAAGTCGCGCGTTGGCGATCAATATGCCCATCGGTTCAGCATTCATTTCCCCAACGAAGAGCGCGCAGCAGGTCGCCCCGTTCGCACCCGTCCGATTTATGAGTTGCAAAAAGAGATGGGCGCCGTGATGGGCTTGAACTATGGCTGGGAACACCCGCTCTGGTTTGCCGATACTCCCGGCGTTGTGGATACCAACGGATTTACCCGCCAAAACTGGTGGGGACCTGTCGGTGAGGAATGTAAAATGCTGCGCGACAGGGCAGGAATCATCGATATTTCGAACTTTGCCAAATATGTGGTGCGCGGGGAAAAAGCCCGTGACTGGCTTGATGCTGTTTTTGCGAATAAAATGCCAACTGAAATCGGGCGATCTTGTCTGACGCCGTTGATCTCCGTGCGTGGGGGATTGGCCGGAGATTTCACAGTGACTTTGCTTGCCGAAAACGAATATTGGATCTTGGGGTCTGGTATGGCGGAACGGTATCACAAACGGTTCTTTAATGCTGTTCCTTTGCCTGAAGGTGTCATCTTTGAAAGCCGTACCGAAGCGGTCTGCGGGTTTAACGTGGCGGGTCCAAAGTCGCGAGATATTTTGCAACGTTTGACCAATGCATCACTGAACACTGAAGATTTTAGATTTATGCGCTCAAAACGGATTGAGCTTGCGGGGATTGAAGTCACAGCGCTCCGCGTATCCTTTACGGGTGATTTGGGATGGGAAGTTCATTGCAAAACCGAGGATCAGAAAGCGCTTTACAGTGCACTTTTGGAAGCGGGAAAAGAGTTTGGCGCAGGGCCAGTGGGTAGCCGTGCATTGATGTCGATGCGCGTTGAAAAGGGCTATGGCAGCTGGTCGCGGGAATATAGCCCAGAATATTGGCCGCATGAGCAAGGTATGGACCGCCTCTGCAAATTGGACAAAGACTTCCTCAATAAGAGTGCTCTGGAAAAGGTGCTTGCAAAAGATGCACGCGAACAGATGGTGATTTTGCACCTTGATGGAGCCGCAGTAACGGCGTCAAACGCGGATGCCACTGGGGGCGAGCCAATCTTTAAGGACGGCAAGGGGGTCGGGCGTGTAACCTCTGGCACATATGGTTACACTGTAGGCATGTCGCTTGCGCTTGCTATGGTCAAAGGTGTCGGAGCTGGCGATGAGGTTGAGGTCATGGTGCTGGGTCAGCCCCATAAAGCCAAGATCCTCCATGAGCCGCCGTTCGATCCCAAAGGTGAAAAGCTGCGCGCGTGATCTGCTAAAACTTAGTCGCGCTCATGCGACGGGCGCAATTTAAGTTCTATAATCCGGTTGCCTTCACGGCCCGTGACTTCGAAGCGAAATCCGTGAAAGCTGAAGACTTGACCCACAGTGGGGATCATTTGGCTTTCATGGATCACCAGACCTGCCAGCGTATTTGCCTCTTCGTCGGGAAGATTACAATCAGTTGCCCGATTGAAATCGCGAATTGTCATGCCGCCTTCGACGACAAAATACCCATCTTGAGTGCGTTCAAGCGTGCTGCCTTCTGCATCATCAAATTCGTCCGTAATTTCACCGACAATTTCTTCTAGGATATCTTCGAGTGTGATCAAACCCTGAAGGCTTCCATATTCGTCAACCACGAGGGCAAAATGCGTATGCAGCCGCAAAAATTCCCGCATTTGATCATCTAGAGTAGTGGTGTCTGGCACAAAATAGGGTTTTTTGGAAACTTCTGTGACATCGAATTTTCGCAATGCCGTTTTAGGGTGTTTGCTGGCACTGATGATCCGATATATTGTGCGCGCCAAATCTTTGGCATGAAGAACACCGATAATATTCTCCTGATTATCCTTAAAGACCGGTAGGCGGGTATGATTGCTCTCGAGGCACTGATCCAGCATCCGCAGAGGATTATCATCTGCATTGACCATTTCTATGTCAGAACGATGAAGCATGATTTCATCTACGGTTCGATCCGCCAGATCGAGCGCTCCAAGAATTCGGTCTCTGTCTTCTTTTTCAACGATGCCTTCGGAATGGCCAATCTTTAGCGCACCGGCGATTTCCTCACGCACGGCAAGAACATTTGTATCCGGATCGGTCTGGACGCCGAAAAGACGCAGGATCACGCGCACGACCCAACGAACTGCAGAAACAATCGGGTTGAAAATGAGCGTGACAATTTGAATGGGTCGGCTGACCAAAGAGGCCGCCCGCTCAGCATTTGTTATAGCATAGGTTTTTGGCAGTACTTCCGCGAATATCAAAACCAAAACGGTCATCACCAATGTGGCGAGCACCACGGCGCTTTCACCAAAGCTCCGCGCAAGCAACGCTGTTGTCAGGGATGTCGCCAGAATATTCACAAGATTGTTGCCCAAAAGAACAGATCCGATCAGGCGTTCGCTGTCTTCGGTGACGTCAAGAGCACGCTGCGCGCCGCGTGATCCTTTATCTGCCTGTGCACGTAATTTTCCACGTGAGGCGGCGGTCAGAGCTGTTTCGCTTCCTGAGAAAAACCCAGAAAGAATAAGCAGAGCAGCAATAGCTGACACGGAAATCCAGAATTCGGCGTCTAAAAGAAGGGCTGTTTCGTCCATAGTCATATCTGTTTTGTGATCTTTTGTTATATGACGGGATTAGGGCGCGTAATCAAGTCACAGCGTTTGTGAAATTCCGCTCTGTGTTCAAAGGGTGCTTTTGTCTCGCTTGGCGAGGGGATGATGATCTTCCACAAGGCTTTGAAGTTTTTCATCCAACACATGAGTGTAAATTTCCGTCGTTGCCACATCTGCGTGACCAAGCAGGGTTTGAATAATCCTTAGATCTGCTCCGTTTGCCAACAGATGACTGGCAAATGCATGCCGTATGGTATGCGGGGATATCTTGCTAGGATCGATGCCTGCCGTTTTAGCCCAAAGTTTGATTTTACCATAAAACCAATGGCGCGTCAGATGTCCAAGCTGCCCGGAGGATGGAAAAAGATAGGCTGAAGACGCATGGCCAGATTTAACAGAAAGTTCGTCTTTTTGATCGCGTTTGACAATCCATTTTGCCAAAGCATCCCTTGCAGGTGTCGATAAAGGAACCAGTCGTTCTTTGGAGCCTTTCCCTTTTACAAGGATCATGGCGGGGTTTCCCCGTGTCGCCGCAACGGGCAATGCCATCAGTTCACTCACTCGCATGCCCGTCGCATACAACAGCTGCATCAAGCAGGCATCGCGCAAACGCTCTGCTGCATTTTTGCCGGAGTGCATTGCAACGTCCAGTAAACGATCCACTTCCTCAAGCGAGAGCGTTTTGGGAAGCTTTTTTTTCTTGCTACCACCCCTTATTTGTAACGAAGGGTTGTCCTTGCGCCAGCCTTCTTCGACGCAAAACTGAAAGAATTGTTTGATCGCAGAAAGCCGTCTGGCACGCGTCGCAGATGAAAGACCTTCGCTACTGAGGTCGACAAGATATGCTTCAATGTCGGCGCGCGATAAGTTTCGTAAAGTTTCTGACCGATTGGCACACCAGAAGGAAGCATGTTTCAAATCACGTGCATAAGCGGCGAGCGTATTTTCAGCCGCCCCTGCTTCGGCGGCTTTCGTTTCCAAGAAAAGAGCAACATCATTGAGATCAGTTTTCATGATCCCCCACAACAAGGAGGTGAAGTGTAGCCCGCTGTGCAGTTTCGTTCAGCCCGAGGAAACGCAGTGTAGAAAGGCTGTCCATCAGATCCTGAAGGTCACCGCGACTGCCTTTCTCAAACTGAATGATAGCCGTCAAAATGGCCTCTCCAAGCTTATGTTGTTCGATCAGATTGCTGACCGAAAAAGGAACGCGTCCGCTCCTGAACGCTTCGGAAACCACACTGCCGATTGTGGTGTTTGGCACAATGTCGGAAAAATCATTCATCGCTACTGCTTTTATCAATGCATCATGGGCGTTGTCTGGCGCCATCATTGCGGCAACGGCTGCAAAATCTTCTGAGAGCAACGCCAATCTTAGTGCGGCTTCGCGATCGTGTGGAGAAAGATCCATGGATAAAAAGGCATTTGCAAAAAGCCTGCTTGTTGGCGCGATAAGATCTTTAAATTCGGGTTTGGCAAACACAACTTGTAAAGTTTCACCCGCCAAAGCCGCGTCCTTTGCGTTCACCGCTTGTTCAAATTGTTGGATCAAGCGGACTTTTTCCCATATTCCCCCAGATGCGGAGGGAGGTCTTTCTGTGAAAATTCCAAAAAAACGATTATCGGCCAGTGCCCCGCTATTTTTCAAGCGTTCCGCTGCTTCAAGTTGAGCCTTCCAGCCATGATCCCCAGTAAGATCATTGACCGCAAATTCAAGCGGGAGGCTGGCTGTGGCCAAAGGTTCACCGATCGCCTCGTAGAGCCGGAAATCCAACGGGGTAGGTTTGAGAGGCGGTGGAAGTTCCTCCAAAGTTTCTTCGTATTCATAAGCATCCAAAAACCGGACCAGTAAATTTACTTGACGATATTCCAGTCCATCAAGGGCTGTTGCTGTTTCCAGCATCAAATGGGCCGTCATCCAATCCCCCGTTCGGGCAGTGCAAAAGATACGTTCCGCGTCTCGGGCATAGGAACTTCCAAGAGAGAGAACCTGTTCACACGCAGGTAGCAACGCTTCGCTCAACATGCTGAGGTCAAACAATGTTGGAACAAGCTGAGCGGGCAGGGGCGCGGCCCGCTCTAACAGGGCAAGTGCGGGATCAACGGCGCCGTATTTCACCAAAGTCTCTATTCGTGCCTTTAAAAATTCATAACTGTCATCGCTGTCAAAGGGGGCGTGACCTTCGGCTAAAAGGAGGCGAAACAATAAACTTTGAATCGCAGGGTTAGTCGAGACGTCGATATTGCGCAACAACATTACCAACTCCGACGATGTACTTTCGTGCCAAATATTTACAGGAAAACCTGTCACCTGTGCCGGTAGTAATCCCACAGCATCCAAACGCGTTTCACTGAGTTTTGAAACCGCCACTTTTGGAGCTTCGGCACCAGATGTGGTGGGCGGTTCTTTTCTGATTGTTTTGCCGATGTCTGAAGAATTTGTGACGTTTCGTTTTTTATTCAACCAGTCAATCGCAGATAGCGGCGCCTCGGCATGGCCTAGGTAAGGAAACATTAAAAATGCGATCAGCAACCTAATTTTCATTCAAAACCACCGGGACACGTTCAGTTGTCTGGTTTGGTTCAAAAGAAATACCAAAGAATGACCCCAAATATGTGTAAATCACGAGGGCAATTGCGCCAGTGATCGCCAAATATATCAAAAACTTAAATACTCTTTTCATAGTCCGCCTCAATTCGTTATACCAGTTTGGGGTCGATTTATTCGATTTGATCGACACCAAGGCTGGCATGAATTGAAATTTATCAAAGGATCGCCAATAACGGAACCATGATTCTTAGATTAAAAAAGTCTGTGGCCTTTGTGGGTATGATGGGAGCTGGAAAAACCGCCGTGGGCCGTGCGGTTGCGGAAAAGCTAATGACATCATTTCTTGATTCAGATCAAGAGATCGAACAAGCGGCGAATATGAGCGTGGCAGAAATTTTTGCACGCGATGGCGAGGCTTTTTTCAGGGACAGGGAAGCGCAGGTCATCCGTCGTTTATTTGAAAACCAAGTCTGTATTCTTTCGACGGGTGGCGGCGCATTTATGAGGGAAGAAGTTCGCGAAATAATGACGTCGTCTGGAATGTCCCTATGGATAAATGCGGATCTTGATCTTCTTTGGTCACGCGTAAAAAGCAAAGACACACGACCGCTGCTGCAGACAGCGGATCCATACGGAACGCTTAAATCCATTTATGAGGCACGTAAAAGCACTTATGCGCTTGCTGATATGACAGTAAAGGCCAAAAAGGGTCTGAGCATTGACGATATGGCTGAACGGGTCATTTCCGCCATGCGTTCGCGCCCCGATGTATTGGAGAGCATAGATGAATCATAAAGTGCGTGTCAGTCTTCAGGAACGGTCTTATGATATTTTGATATCGGAAGGTTTGATCGAAGAAAGCGCGACTCATATCGCACCACTTTTGCGCCGAGCGCGTGTTGCGATTGTTACTGACGAAAATGTTGGGGCATTGCATCTTGGATCATTGCGAACAGCGCTGGTAAATTCTGACATTTCCGTTGATGCGCTAACGTTACCCGCAGGAGAGGCCACAAAATCCTGGACCTACTTGATCCAAACTGTCGAATGGCTACTGGAAAATAAAATTGAACGCCATGATATTGTTATCGCCCTTGGCGGCGGCGTGATTGGAGATCTCGTTGGGTTCGCAGCTGCTATTTTACGCCGCGGAATTCGCTTTGTTCAGATTCCAACATCACTGTTGGCGCAGGTTGACAGCTCTGTAGGTGGAAAAACGGGTATCAATGCGCCGCAAGGGAAAAACCTTATTGGAGCCTTTCATCAACCCAGTTTGGTTTTAGCCGATATTTCTGTTCTTGGAACGCTTCAGTCGCGAGATTTTCTTGCCGGGTATGGCGAGGTGGTGAAATACGGGCTTTTGGGGAATGCAAATTTTTTTGAATGGCTTGAAGTCAACGGAATGGCTTTGGCTGCTGGAGATGTGGAAAAACGGGCTGAGGCTGTTCGAATCTCTTGTCAAATGAAAGCTGACATTGTTGCACGCGATGAAACGGAGCAAGGGGAGCGTGCGCTGCTAAACCTTGGTCATACCTTTTGCCATGCGCTGGAAGCAGCGACAGGATACTCTGAACGACTTTTGCATGGGGAAGGTGTCGCAATTGGCTGTGCCTTGGCCTTTGATCTTTCGGCTCGTATGGGACTTTGCGCTCAAGAACATCCCTCTCGCATAAGGGCCCACCTCAAAGCGATGGGAATGAAAAGTGATCTATCTGATATCAAAGGTGAGTTGCCGTCAGCAGAGGTGTTAGTGGATCTTATGGGGCAGGACAAAAAAGTGGTCGATGGAAAGCTGCGCTTTATCCTTGCGAAGGATATCGGAAAGAGCTTTGTGACATCCGAGGTCAACAAGAACGATGTTATTGATGTGTTAAAGCACGCCTTATCGATGCGAGCCTAAAGACGTCTCATTCGCAAAACGGTTTCAGTGAAATTTCCTAGAACGGAATTTCGTCGTCCAGATCACGGGAGGAGGACGGCGCAGAGGGGGCAGGTGCCGAATTCCCATAATCGCTATATCCGCCGCCCATGTCGTTTCCGTATCCGACACTTCCTCCGCCGCCTTCGCCGCGAGCATCCAACATGGTCAATTCAGAGCGGTAAGGTCTGAGCACGACTTCAGTCGAATAACGATCAGCACCCGATTGATCCTGCCATTTGCGGGTTTCCAATTGGCCTTCGATATAGACCTTAGATCCTTTACGCAAAAATTGTTCGGCAACGCGTACCAGAGGTTCAGAGAAAATCGCAACACGGTGCCATTCGGTGCGCTCGCGGCGCTCGCCGGTATTTCGATCTTTCCAATTCTCCGAGGTTGCAATGCTCAGGTTGCAGACTTTGCCGCCGTTCGGGAAATTGCGCACTTCTGGATCCGCGCCCAAATTGCCTATTAAGATGACTTTGTTAACGGAACCGGCCATGTTTTGTCTCCTGTCGAATCTCTGCGAGTGTTTGTGCGCTGTTAGAGCACTGTTAACTGGTTAAGAAAAGACTAATGCGTCCCTTCACGCAAGTCAAAGGCACCTTAAACATCCAACCTTATCGCATCAAATCGCTCATTTGTCCTATTCGGCGGCAATCTTGATCACGGGTTCCATTTGAGCGAGCATCTCATCAGACAGATGACATTTGATCTGATGGCCGTCAGCCAAATCTCGAACCAAAGGCACTTCGCGTTCGCAAAGATTATTCTCAACCTTGTCCTTCCAATGGCAGCGCGTTTGAAACGGACATCCGCTTGGCGGATTCATTGCGGAGGGGATATCGCCTTCAAGCACGATGTGTTTTTTGTCAATACTTGTATCTGCGATGGGAACGGCGGACAAAAGTGCTTCTGTATATGGATGATAGGGAGGCGCAAAGACCTGATCTGTGCTGCCCAATTCAACCACATGGCCAAGATACATCACCATCACGCGATCGCTGAGATACCGTACAATTGAAAGATCATGACTGATGAAAAGAAGCGTGGTTTTCTCCTTGCGTTGTATTTCCATTAAAAGATCTGTCACCGCGGCCTGAACGGAAACGTCAAGCGCTGAAACGGGTTCATCAGCCACAACAACCCGCGCGCCCCCCGCAAAAGCACGCGCAATACCAATACGCTGTTTTTGCCCTCCTGAGAGTTGACGGGGCATCCTTTCGGCAAATTCGCGAGGCAATTTAACCAAGTCAAGCAGTTCCAACATGCGATTGCGGCGATCGTTGTCAGATGTGCCATATTTGAAAATCTCAAGCGCACGGATAATCTGCCGCCCGATGGTCATCGATGGATTGAGCGTATCAAAGGGATTTTGAAACACCATCTGTACATCGGCAACTGTTTTGGTGGCTCGATTTTCAATCGGTGTTTTTTCAATGTTTTGCCCGTCTAAAAGGATTTGCCCGTCGGTTGCCGTTTCAAGTCCCATTAAAACCTTGGCAAAGGTCGATTTGCCACAACCAGACTCGCCAACGATGGCAAGTGTTTCCGCTTCGCGTGCTTCAAAGGACAAAGTTTCATTTGCCTTGACAACACGCTTTTCTCCTGAGTTCCCAAAGAGCGCATTTGCCGCAACCTCATAATATTTTTTGAGGTTATCCATCCTAAGGATCACTTTGCCCGGAGCGACTTTTTCATTCGCATTGCTTGCCGTGATCGGGGCGTTCCAATCTATGTCTTTAAAGCGGATGCACCGGCTGAAATGACGATCGTCTCCTTCAATCACAGCCATTGGAATATTGCCCTGATTGCAGAGACCTTCCTGAAAATAATCGCATCTTGGGCCGAAATTGCACCCGTCTGGCCGTTCATGTGGCAATGGAAAGTTCCCGGGAATGGCCACAAGAGGTCTGGCATTTTTGTCAGCACCGGGCAGAGGGATTGAGCGGAACAGAGCCTGAGTATATGGATGTTGCATTTTATCAAAGACATCCTCAATGCTGCCCGTTTCAACAGCTTCGCCCGAGTACATCACGCAAATTCGGTCACAGGTTTCAAGAACAAGGCCTAGGTTATGAGAGATAAACAACATAGAAGTGTTATATTTTTTCCCCAAATCTTTGACCAAATCGACTACTGCCGCCTCAACCGTCACATCTAAGGCGGTGGTGGGTTCATCAAGGATCAAAAGCGCAGGTTTGGACATCAGTGCCATAGCGATGACAATGCGCTGTTGTTGACCGCCTGACAATTGGTGAGGATAGGATTTGAGGATCCGCTCAGGATCGGGAAGTTTTACATCAGTCACCACTTCAAGCGCGCGCTTATAGGCGTCATTTTCCGACACTCCTTCGTGGATCATCGGAACTTCCATGAGCTGCCTGCCGACTTTCATTGCCGGATTGAGAGATGCCATTGGCTCTTGATAAATCATGGCGATTTCGTTGCCACGAATATCGCGCAATTCTTCATCACTCATTTCGGCCAGATCGCGGCCTTTAAATTTTATGGTTCCACCAACAACGCGCCCGTTAACACCAAGATCCTGCATCACTCCGAGGGCGACTGTTGATTTTCCGCATCCTGACTCGCCAACCAGTCCCACCGCTTCTCCAGGCTGAACCACGACTGAAAAGTCCATAACTGCCGGAATTTCGCGCAACCGCGTGAAAAACGAAATTGACAAATCCTCTATTTCAAGAATTGGGCCGTCATATTCCAGTTTTGCCATGTCGTTCTCCCTTGTTCTGTCGACGACAGCACATTTCTTTTCTTAGTCCTTCAAACTTTCTTCGCGTAGCCCGTCAGCCAGCAAATTAAGCCCCAAAACAAGGCTTAACAGGGCAAAAGAGGGCGGGAGAGCAGGGTGAGGATAAACGGATAATAGCTTTCGTCCCTCATTGATGGTGGCTCCCCAGTTAGGGCTCTCCGGTTCAAGACCAAGACCAAAGAACCCCAGTGTTCCGAGAAGAATGGTCGTGTACCCAATTCTCAGACAAAAATCGACGATCAAGGGTCCTCGCGCGTTTGGAAGGATTTCCCAAAGCATAATGTACCAAGGTCCTTCACCCCGCGTTTGGGCCGCGGCCACATAGTCGCGGGTTTTGATATCCATCGCCAAACCGCGTACAATTCTGTAAACGGTTGGAGAGTTCACAAAGACGACCGAAACAAATACGGTCAAAAGCCCCCCATCCACATCAAATAGGTCAATGGTGTCAAACAAAGTGATTTTTGAGCCCGGTGCGTTGATCAGGGAGACATAAAGCCACCCTAAGGATCCCAAAATCGCGACCATCAAAATATTTCGTGTTTGTGGCGCTACATAGTAGCGCGAATTGATCATTACGGCCGCAAAAATTAAGGGAAAGGCAAATAATACCACCGCCATATATTGTGGCATTCCAGTTAATCGGATCTCTGGGGTTACCAGAAGATAGAATAACAAAATTACAGGAAAGGCGAGGATGAGGTTTGCCAAGAAAGACAAAACTAGGTCTAGCTTTCCACCATAATAACCGGCAGGCAAGCCAAGGGTAATGCCAACCAAAAACGCAAAGAGTGTTGCAAGAGGCGCGATAAGGATAACAATGGTACTTCCTGCCATAACACGGCTGAATACATCGCGCGCAAGATGATCCCCCCCTAAGAGGAAGAAAGGATATTCCCCGTCACCTGCAGAACTCATTGCAGTGCCGGGTACTTTGTTTTTCATGCCGGAAAACTGCGACAGAGGGTCATGCGTTATAATCATGTCGGTCGCACCGGCAAAGAAACCTGTAAAGACCCAGAACATGACGATGGCCAATCCAATCATGCCGATCATACTGTCGAAGAGTTTTCCATAAAGACCAAGCTTGCGCTTGTATCGCATCGAGAAAACGAAAAGAACGACCAGAGAAATCCACACGGGCATCAGTTGCATGAACATGCGACCAAAAATTGCCCCCCAACTTAAAGCGTCCATTCTCGTGCTCCCTACGTGACTTTGATACGCGGGTTGAGATAAACATACCCGATATCAGAGATAAGCTGTGTGACCAAAACCACGACGACAGAGACAACTGAAACAGCCAAAAGCAATTCAATATCATTGTTTCCGGCAGCTTGGACAAGAACCCATCCGAAGCCTTTGTAATTAAAAAGAGTTTCGACGATTACGACCCCATTTAACAGCCATGGAAACTGTAACATAATAACAGTGAAAGGCGCGATTAAGGCATTTCTTAGAGCATGCTTCATCACAATGTTACGAAAACTAACGCCCTTAAGACGGGCGGTTCGGATATATTGTGCTGTCATAACTTCTGCCATAGACGCCCGTGTCATCCGCGCGATGTATCCCATTCCGTAAAGTGCAATGGTGAGAACGGGCAAAAAGAAGTTTTCAAAGTTGGCGGAGTCCATTGCCGATGTGGCAGAGCCTTTAAACCATTTCAACCCAACAGCACTTGACGCGAAGATCACGATAAAAATCACACCTGACACGTATTCAGGAGTGGCGGTAGTCAGGATGGCGGCGGTAGAAAGGGATCGATCCGTTTTGCTTCCTTCGCGCATTCCCGCCATGACGCCCACAATGAGTGCTGAGGGCACCATCACGATCATGACCCAAAACATCAGCTTTGCCGTTAATGAAAGCCGTGTATTGATAATTGAGAGGACATCATCTTTGAAGACGGTCGAAAAGCCCCAGTCACCTTGAAGGAGCCCGCAATAACGGTCTGCTGTTTCTTTCGTGTCGTCAGGACCAAAACATTTTCCACGCGTTTTCCCATCACTGCCCTCAATCACGTAACCGGGCAATACGCCAAGCCACTCTCCATATTTCACAGGAAGGCTGCGAAGATATCCACGGTTTCCAAGATAGGATGCCACTTCTGCATCCGACATCCGAAAATTACCCTGATTTTTGGCAAGTTTTTCGAGGTTTGGATAAAGATTGGTAAGGAAAAATACCACAAAAGTCAGGCATAACGCCGTAAAAAGCATCACTCCGAAACGTCGAAGGATAAAAAGTCCCATAGATCACCCTGCGTTTTTCTATCGGGAATAGAACGCATCCCCAAATTTTAGGCTGCATCCGAAAACGGATGCAGCCTCTGCTTGATAAAAGCCTTACGCCTTAAGGCCCCACTTATAAATCTGGGGCAGGTATGCAATGTGCATGTCGCAGCCGACGACCTTATCGGTGTGATGGCGATAGAGCGATCTCCAATAAGGTTGGATGGTTACACCCTCATCGGCAATAATCGCCTGACATTTGGCAGCCACTTCGCGCCGTTTATCCGCATCAGCAATGGAATTTGCCTCTGCCAAAAGCGCGTCGAATTCTGGATTGCTCCAGCCAAATTCATTCCATGCTTCGCCAGAGCGATACGCCAGACCCCAGACCTGTGTCGCCAGAGGGCGGTGGTTCCAGTTTGTGGAGCTATAAGGATATTTGGCCCAGTCGTTCCAGAATGTTGATCCAGGAAGAATGGTGCGTTTCACTTTAAATCCTGCATCTCGCAGCTGAGCGGCTACAGCATCCGTCGTGTTTTTACGCCAATCATCATCGATGGACTGGATCTCATGTTCGTAATCCATCATGCCGGCTTCTTCCATCAACGCACGCGCTTTTGCCGGATCGTAGGGCAGGCGGGTTACCGAAGCGTCCGTTTCTGGATGCATTGGGCCTGCGTGATGGTTGTCCGCCACTATTCCCCGTCCAGCATAGCCAAGTTCCAGACAGACATTGTTGTCAACGGCCATCGCCAATGCTTGACGCACACGTTTGTCTTGATATGGCAGATTACCATTCGCATCGGGAGTATTTTGGTTTGTGCGGATCACAATGGTCGCGCCTGATGCAACTTCGGATTTGGTCCAACCAAGTCCATCAAAAACATCGACGAATTCGCCAACCGTTTCCCAGATAGCGTCCACTTCGTCGGCTTCCGCGGCGGCAACCCATGCGGAGGGGTCCGTGCCATAGTCTATGAACTCGATGCGGTCGAGGTATGCACCCTTGCCTTCGGCATATCCCCACCAGTCAAATCCTTCATTACGCACGACGACGCCTTTTACACCAACTTCAAGTGATTCTGGCCTGTAAGGTCCAGTGCCCACGGCAGTTCCCAGCATGTCGTCAGGATTATGGCTTGAATGCACAATAGATGCTGGATAATCCGCCATACCTGGGATGATTGTGATGTCTGACGTAGCACAGGTCAAAAGTACTGTGTGGCTGTCCACCACTTTAATGGCACCTGCGGCGGCTTTGCCTGTGTCCGGATCAATCAATGATGCCATACGTCCAGCCATTGAGTTGCCTTCAACAGCTTTATCACACCAACCTTCGATGTTACGCGCGACGTCTTCGGCGGTAAAGTCATCGCCATTGTTCCATTTCACGCCCTTACGAACGTTCAACGTATACTCTGTAGCATCAGCATTCGCAGACCAGCTTGCAAGAAGCATTGGTTTGAAGGAACCGTCGTTATTGTATTCAACGAGATACTCTAACCACCCTGCAGTATATGTCGCAATCTGTGTCCAATCGTAGGTTCTTGGGTCTTTCAACGCCCGGACTTCCATTTGAAAGCGCAGCGTTCCACCCTGTTGGGCATGTCCACCCGCTTCTGCAGGAGAAGACAATCCTGCAAGTCCGTATGCCGCACTGGCCGTAAGCCCAAGCGCAGTCGTGCGTGCCAAAAATTCTCTGCGGCTAAGTTTTCCAGCCTTTAGCTCTTCGGCATACATCTTCGCAACGGGATGAATGTCCCCTGCGTGTTCTGTGTTCAGCGTCATAATGATCTCCCTTTGACACGTTATTTTGTTATCCGTTTTTGCCAACATTCTTAAACCGAATTATGTCGTTTACCCAGTCAGCAAGAATGTAAAACTCCTCCAATTACCGCATGAATATCTGCTGACGTCAACGCCAACTACCGGCTTTTTTAGTGAAAACTACGACATTCTAATAATAATCTTGCTTGGCAATTGTTGTTTAAAACACAAAAAAAAATTGAAAAAACTGCGCGAACTTTTCCATTTTGGGGCGTGAGAACCGGAAAACAAGATCGTTTTGAGCCTGAGATGCTAGGATGGCGAGTATTCTTCGTATAGCCTATCTAGCTGAGGCTGGGGTCGAATATTTGCCATTTTTGCATATTTGATCGAAACCATGTGCGTTGACGTTTTGCATATTGACGGGTTGCAATATTGGCCTGTTCGATAGCCTCTTGCAAAGTCAATGTTCCCTGAAGGTGCGAAATAAGCTCGGCTGCCCCGATCGCCTTACCGGAGGGGCTGCTTCGCGAAAAATTATCAAAATTTTCCTGCGCTTCGTCCAAAGCGCCACATTCAAGCATCTGTTTAAAGCGCCATGCAATGCGCGCATTTAACCATTCCGTAGACGTGGAAAAAACAATCGCACTACAAGTGTTAAGATTGAGAAGGGGTGGGGGAGTTTCATTTTGCCAATCTATTAAGGATTTGCCCGTGTGCCGCCAAACTTGCCACGCCCGCATCACGCGCATCGGATTTTGTAAGTCGATGCGGGCCCTTGTCGTGTCATCGAGTTCCCCTGCAAGCCCGGTGATCCCTTCAGTTTCCCAACGCTGAGCGCAGAGATCTTGGACGTCTTTGGGAATAGCAGGAATATCAACAAGCCCCTGCGTGAGTGCCGAAAAATAAAGCCCCGTGCCGCCAACAATGATTGGTCTCATATCGCCGGTTATAAAGGGAATGATATCGCGAAGCCATTGTCCGACTGAGTAATGAGTTTGACCATCAACATGACCATAAAGCGCGTGAACCGCTTTGCTTTCTTCTTTTTGCGTTGGTCGCGCTGTCAAAATCCGCCAATTCGAATACACCTGTAAAGCATCAGCATTGATAATCACCCCTCCTTTTGATTGTGCTATATGCAATGCCAAAGAGGATTTTCCTGATGCAGTAGGCCCCGCGATCAAAACGGGTTGATGGGGTGGAATGTCGGCTATCCATTGAGGGATTTGCAAATTTGTCACCTGATGCTGCGTTGCGCTATGCTCTTCTCTGGTCACATATTTTTCAAACTGACGTCAATGTTTGATTGAACTTGAGCTTTTTTTCGGACATGAAGCACAGCAAGGTGACTGAGAGAAGAGGTATCCATGTCAGAGACTAGTAAACCCAATGCTTCCTTTAAACGCGTTATGTTAAAGATCTCTGGTGAGGCTCTGATGGGCGAGCAGGGATTTGGACTTCATCCGCCGACCGTCGAGCGCATTGCAAATGAAATCAAAAGTGTGCATGACCTCGGGGTTGAAATTTGTTTGGTGATTGGGGGCGGGAATATTTTTCGGGGCCTTCAGGGAAGTGCGCAGGGAATGGAACGCACGACCGCCGACTACATGGGAATGCTTGCAACAGTCATGAATGCTCTTGCAATGCAAAGCGCGCTTGAGGCGCGGAACGTTTTTACCCGTGTGATCAGCGCGATCCCTATGGATCAGGTTTGCGAACCTTATATCCGGCGCCGTGCTGTGCGCCATCTTGAGAAGAAAAGGGTTTGCATTTTTGCGGCCGGAACGGGCAACCCATATTTTACGACCGACACCGCCGCGACCCTCCGAGCAAGCGAAATGGCCTGTGAGGCGATTTTAAAAGGAACAAAGGTGGACGGGGTTTACGATAAGGATCCGGTTAGAAATCCTGATGCCGTTCGATATGATAAGGTGACCTATAATGAAGTTCTGGCAAAACGGTTGGCAGTAATGGATGCCAGTGCAATCGCATTGGCGCGGGACAATGGTTTGCCAATTATTGTCTTTTCCTTGGATGAAGCTGGAGGCTTTAGGGGTATACTCAACGGAAAGGGTACGTACACCACGGTTTCCGAGTAAATGAAACTTGTACTGGAAAATACTAAGATCTCAGAGTACTGAATGAGGTTAAATCGGCAGAAATGAAAGTGGTATTGGAACATGTCAGAAGATTTTATGCTAGACACAGATGATCTGGAACGTCGCATGGGGGGTGCCATTTCCTCACTTAGGACCGAATTTGCATCATTAAGAACCGGACGGGCGTCAGCCACTATGTTGGAACCAGTCATGGTGGAGGCCTATGGGCAGCGTACACCGATCAACCAAGTTGGAACCGTAAATGTTCCGGAGCCTCGCATGGTGACGATCAATGTCTGGGATAAATCGCTTGTTGGAAAAGTTGAGAAAGCGATCCGCGAAAGTGGCTTGGGAATTAATCCGCAGCTCAACGGAACCATTATTATGTTACCGATCCCAGAACTGAACGAGGAGCGGCGGCGAGAATTAACACGGGTAGCCGGACAGTATGCTGAAAACGCACGTGTATCCATTCGTAATGTAAGACGTGATGGGATGGATCAGATCAAAAAAGCAAAAGGCGATGGCCTTTCGGAAGACGATCAAAAACTCTGGGAAGATGAAGTGCAGGACATGACCGACAAACATATTGCCGCGATTGATGCTGCGCTTGATACAAAGCAAAAAGAAATTATGCAGGTATAGTAAATATGACAAAAGGGTCTACGGGGGATGCAGCCAGACATGTCGCTATTATCATGGATGGCAATGGGCGTTGGGCACAAAAAAGGGGAAGACCGCGGTTATTTGGGCATCATGCAGGGTCAAAACGTGTGCGCCAAATTCTTCAAAGTTGTCCGCGCCTTGGCGTAAAATATCTTACAATTTTTGCGTTTTCCACTGAGAATTGGAAGCGCACACAAGAAGAGGTGGCAGGGTTGATGGCCCTGTTTCGGAAATACATTTTAAAAGAAGCCAAAAATCTGAAGAAAAACGGTGTGCGTGTACGTTTTATCGGGGATCGTGTGCGACTGGAGGAATCCCTTGTTGACCTTATGGACAATTTGGAAATGCTCACGAGTGACAATGATCTCGTCCATCTGACCATTGCGATCAACTATGGGGGGCGCGATGAAGTCGCTCGCGCGGCACAGAGGTTGGCCTATGATGTAAAAGCGGGACGGCTTCTCCCTAAAGATATTGATGAGCAAACTTTGCCGAAATATCTCGACACGCATGTTTTGCCGGATCCGGATTTATTGATCCGCACGTCCGGAGAAGCACGAATTTCAAATTTTTTGCTCTGGCAGTCGGCCTATTCTGAATATGATTTCGTGGACACGCTTTGGCCTGATTTTACACCGGAAATGTTCGAAGAAGCTTTGGAACGCTTTTCCAAACGCACCAGAAAATTTGGCAGTATTCCTGCATGATGGCGGGTGGGGCTTGGAGCGATCTTTTGCCTCGGCTTGGGACGGCAATCATTCTTGCATGTGTCGCAGCAGGAGTGCTGATCACGGGGGGCATGGTATTTGCCGCCTTTCTTTTGATAGCGGTTGCGTTAATGCACTGGGAGTTGGGGCAAATGCTTAATCCCATGTCGCGCCAATCTGGACGCTTCGCTGCAGCCTTTGCCGCAGGCACCTTTCTTTTTGCGATGATGACAGACTCATTGATTTGGTCGATGATTTTTATTTTCCTTGGTGCCTTCTGCCAGCTTTTGTTTTTCCACAAGCTCAAGCGTTCGGGATTTGCGTTTTCTTTGGCCATATTTCTGACCGGCTTTACCCTTGTGAGCTTGCGGGAAAGTTTTGGGCTCTCCGGTGTCCTCTGGCTTCTGGCGGTGGTGATTTTGACCGATATTGGTGGTTATTTTGGTGGGCGTTTGATTGGAGGTCCGAAGTTAATTGCCCGCTTCAGCCCTAAAAAAACTTGGTCTGGTGCCGCGACAGGCTGGGGTTTTTCCGTCTTATTGACAGTGTATCTTGCCGAAACGGTTCTGCCAGAAGTTTCCTTGACCATTGCAATTGTATTTACGATCATATTGTCTATGACATCGCAAGTTGGTGACATATGTGAAAGTGCGCTGAAACGCGCCTGTGGTGTAAAGGACAGCTCGCAACTGCTGCCCGGGCATGGCGGCTTGATGGACCGGTTTGACGGGACGGTAGGAGCCACGCTTGCCTTTGCGGCTTTGTCGCCGTTTTTGGGTGCTTTATGAAACGCCTTAGCGTTTTTGGAGCGACTGGGTCGATCGGGCAAAACACGTTGGATTTGGTCCGGCGAGATCGTGCAAATTATCATATTGTTGCATTGACAGGCAGTCGAAATCTTGACTGTTTGGTTCGCGATGCTTTGGAGTTTCGTCCTGATTGTGTTGTTGTCGCTGAGGACAGTCAGTATTTAGCGCTGAAAGATCGCCTTCGCGGGTGTCAAATTGACGTCCTTGGCGGAACCTCAGGTTTGCTTGATGCTGCAGACCGCCCAGTCGATTTAGCCATGTCTGCGATTGTCGGTGCTGCGGGTCTTGAACCCGGATTGCGCGCCATGGCAGCGGGGGCAGACCTAGCTCTGGCAAATAAAGAAAGTATGGTTGCAGCTGGCGCCTTGGTCAAAAAAACTGCTTTAGACAACGGCATTAGCCTGATACCCGTCGACAGTGAACATTCGGCTGTATTTCAAGCGCTTATTGGGGAAGCGCGCGACGCAGTGGAGCGCGTGATTTTAACCGCGTCAGGCGGTGCATTTCTTGATTGGAGCCTTGAAGATATTGCGAAAGCGACCCCCGAACAGGCGGCAACTCATCCCAACTGGGACATGGGGCAGAGGATCACAATAGACAGCGCCTCTTTGTTTAATAAGTCTCTGGAAGTTATTGAAGCCAAAGAGTTATTTGATTTGAAGCCAGATCAAATAGAGGTCTTGATCCATCCTCAATCAATGATCCACGCGCTTGTCGGGTTTCAAGACGGCGCCCTGATGGCACATATAGGACCTGCTGATATGCGCCACGCGATTGGTTTTGCGCTGCATTACCCAAATAGGAAATATTTACCCGTTGACCGTCTGGATTTAACGCAGATTGGACAGTTTGATTTTCAGAAGCCTGATTTTGACAAATATCCTGCTTTGCGCCTCGCTTTTAGGGTTCTTGAAATAGGGCATCTTTCAGGTGCAGTGTATAATGCAGCCAAAGAAATCGCTTTGGATGCATTTATTGATCGCAAAATTGGGTTTCTTGACATGGCGCGGGTTGTTGAGGCTGTGCTTGAGCGAAATTTTGCGTCATCTGTTGCACATATCGACCAGCATAGCCTTGAAAATGTGCTTATGATGGACCAAATGGGTCGGGCACATGCAAAGGAAGCGATAACAAAATTATAAGCCCAAAATAGGAAAAGATTTGGATTTTACATCTTTCATACCTGCCTTTGGCGGGGTCAGCTTTACAGTTCTGGCTTTTGTTGTGAGCTTGTCCATTATCGTTTTTGTTCATGAATTTGGACATTACATTGTGGGACGTTGGTCCGGAATCCACGCAGAGGTATTTTCGGTTGGATTGGGGCCGGTTTTGGTATCTTTAACGGACCGGCGCGGTACGCGTTGGCAACTCGCGCTCATCCCCTTTGGGGGCTACGTCAAGTTTTTGGGCGACAAAGATGCGGCGAGTTCTGCGGACGTATCTGCGCTTGGGACAATGCGGTCTGATGATCTGCGCAGAACAATGCACGGAGCGCCACTTTGGGCACGCGCTGCTACGGTTGCTGCAGGTCCCGTTTTTAATTTTATTCTGGCGGCTGTAATATTTGCGCTGATCGCTTTATGGCAAGGGCAGGCACGTGACCCGCTGACCATAGGAGAACTCTATCCCTTACCTTTTGAACACGGACTTGAAAACGGCGATATCTTGTTGGAAATCAATGATATTGCCGTTCCTTCTATCGATGACGGCAGTGCTTTTTCCACATTTTGGCAGGGTCTTGGGAATGGCGATACCTATTCTTACACAGTGAAACGAGGGGATCGTATCATAGAAACCGTCGGACCGAACCTGAGCCTAGCGCGCGTGTCGCAAGTGGTGCCCCGATCTGCCTCTGCACAGGCCCGTCTAAGTGAAGGGGATGTGATAGTAGCGGTCAACGAAACGCCGGTGATCCGTTTTTCAGACTTGAAAACGGCCGTGGAGGGCTCCAACGGTGCTACGCTTGATTTAAGTGTCTGGAGAAGCGGTGAGATCATATCTATTCCTCTCACACCGAAACGTGTTGACGAGCCGATGAAAGAAGGGGGATTTCGCACAGTCTGGCGCATTGGTCTGGTGGGCGGGGAATTCTTCTTTGAACCACAGCTGACAACCATAGACCTTTTTCCGGCGCTTCGATTTGGGGTAATGCAAACCTGGCAAATTATGCGTGGCTCTGTCGAAGGATTGTATCATGTTATTGTGGGTTCCATAAGCACCTGCAATTTATCAGGTCCGATTGGAATTGCCGAAACGTCAGGTGATATGGCGCGACAAGGAGGGCAGAGCTTTATTTGGTTTATTGCTCTGATGTCCGCCGCAATCGGTATGGTCAATCTATTCCCGATCCCGATTTTGGACGGGGGTCATTTGGTTTTTTACGCCTATGAGGCTGTGGTAGGTCGTCCCCCCGCAGCCGAGTTTTTGAATATATTGATGATGGCTGGTTTGACAATTGTGCTCTCATTTATGGCCTTTGCAATCATAAACGACTATCTTTGCTGATCCAAAGCTGTTTCTCTTTTTTATGAGGAGTGTTTTCAAAGACACAGGCGCTTATCAGCTGATAATTAAGCCTTTGTAGTTTTGACAAATTGTCGCTTAATAGGTTAGTGAAAAATAAAACTACAAAGCATAGGAATGCATGATGGCATATAGGGGGCAGTTCGGGTTGGTCCGTTTGCAAAAAACAGTGGGGCGCCTGATACCGCAGGTTTTAATCGCGGTGATGTTGTTTGGCGCTGTCACTTGGTTCAACGCTGGCGCTGCGAAGGCGCAGCAATATCGATTTTCTTCGATTGATGTTGTGGGAAATCTAAGGATTGAAAGCTCAACAATTCGTAGTTACGCGGGGATTTCCACGGCCAAGTCTCTGAGCGCTGCGGATTTAAATGCAGCCTATCAATCGATCGCATCCAGCGGTCTTTTTGAAGAGGTTGAAATTGTTCCCAATGGGGCGCGTTTGGTTATTAAAGTCAAAGAATTTCCGACCATCAATCGCGTCGCTTTTGAGGGCAACTCGCGTATAAAAGACGAGGTCCTTGCCGGATTGGTCAAAAGCCAAACGCGCAGGGTTTTTAATCCGACCGAAGTTGAGAAGGACAGGGCGGTCATTGCCGAAGCCTATGCAAATTCAGGGCGGCTCGCGGCGAAGGTAAATCCGAAATTCATTCGTCTTTCAGATAACAGGGTTGATTTGGTATTTGAAATTTTCGAAGGTGGTCTGGTTGAAATAGAGCGGATCAGCTTCGTAGGAAACCGTGCCTATTCTGATAGGAAATTGCGGAGCGTCTTGGAAACCAAGCAAGCCGGCTTGCTGCGGACATTCATTCAGCGAGACACCTTTGTTGAAGACCGCGTTGAATTTGATAAACAGGTGCTTTCCGATTTTTATAAATCGCGTGGCTATGCCGATTTTCGCATAAACAGCGTAAACGCAGAAATTTCGCAGGAAAGAGACGCGTATTTCATCACATTTAACATTCGAGAAGGCCAGAAATTCACCGTTGGACAAATAGATGTAACAACAGATTTGAGCGGGATCGATAGCAAGGCGTTTGCGCGCGCCGGAAAAGTGAGAACTGGACAAACCTATTCACCCCTCGCAATTGAGAATGACATCACAAGGATGGAACGCTTTGCAAACCAAGAGGGTTTGGAATTTCTACGCATTACTCCAAGAATTTCCAGAAATGATGCAAGCCTCAGTTTGGACGTAAACTATGTCATAGAACGGGGACCACGGATATTCGTGGAAAGGATTGATATTGAGGGAAACACGGCGACACTGGACCGCGTAATTCGCAGGCAGTTTAGAATTGTCGAAGGCGATCCGTTTAATCCAAGTGAAATTCGCTCAAGTGCTCGCCGTATCCGTGCACTTGGTTTCTTTTCGAATGCGGACGTCACTTCCCGAGAGGGCAGTAACCCCGAACAGGTTGTCGTGGATGTCAAGGTGGAAGAGGCTCCGACAGGCAGCCTGAGTTTCGGGGCTAGCTATTCTACTGCGGCCGGTGCCGGTGGGCTGGTTGAATACAGCGAAAGAAACTTCTTGGGACGTGGACAGGCGCTTTCGTTGAAATTGACGGCGGGAACGGGAAACCAGACTTATTCGTTTGATTTTACGGAACCTGCGTTCCTTTATAATGGTCTGAGCCTGTCTATTCTTACGTCCTACGCCGAAACCCAACGTCAATTCAGTCAATATAACACATCCGCCCTTAAAATCAGGCCACAGCTGTCATTTCCATTGAGCGAGCAAACTCGGCTGGGCGTGCGCTATCAATACGCAGAGTCCAAATTGTCTAATGCCTCTTTATCCACTGGCGCAGTGATCGGGGAAGAACTGGCGCTTGGAAATATATCGGAATCCGGCTTGGGCTATACATTGAGTTTTGACAGCCGTCGTACGGGGCTCGATCCTGACGCGGGAGTTTTAGCGCGGATAGAGCAAGACTTTTCTGGTCTCGGAGGAGACACCACCAGTTTGAAAACGACAGGTTTGATATCCGGGGAAATGAAGGTCCTTGGTGAAGAAGTAACGCTCATTGGCACGATTGAAGGCGGCATGCTCAGTTATTCAAAGGGGCAAAGCCGGGTCGTGGATCGCTTCCAGCTTGGCAGTGGGATAATGCGGGGATTTGAACCCGGTGGTATTGGTCCCAGAGAATATGACAGCGTGAATGGTGTGAATGACGCGCTTGGCGGCGATAAATTTGCGGCAGTGCGGCTTGAGGCGCTGTTCCCGATTGGTCTACCTGAGGAATACGGCATCACGGGGGGCGTGTTCTATGATGTTGGAAATCTCTGGGGACTGGAGTATAACTCAGCTGATATTCAATATGAAAAAGGCGCTTGGCGGCAAGCAGCGGGCGTATCGATCATTTGGATAACACCAGTTGGGCCGTTCCGTTTCAACTTTTCGAGAGCCATCGCAAAAGAACTTTTGGACACAGCGAATGATTTTGAGCTGACACTCGCAACACGTCGGTTCTGAGAATGGCGGGTTTTCTTCGCCTTTCACGTAAATGGGCATGGGTCTGGATTTCTGTGATTGCAGGGATGGTGGCCCCTGCTGTCCAAGCACAGGGCCTGAGTTACTCGGTTGCAGGGGAGTCTCAGGTTCTCGTGTTGGATATTCGCAGGGCACTAAACGAAAGCAATGCTGGCCAACTTATTCTGGAAAAATATAAGGCAGCCATCATCGCGCTGAACAATGAATTCAATATCCTTCAAACCCAACTCATTGCCGAAGAACAAGAGTTGCGCGATCTTCGTTCCAGTATGGAAGTGAGTGAATTTGTGAAACTCGCAGAAGCTTTTGATCAAAAATCAACGCAGGCACGCGAAGAATACAGACTACGCAAACAGGCTATTGACGACGAGTTGAACGAAAATACGGACCGCTTGGCGCGCATCTTGTCTCAATATGCAGGCGAAGTGATGGAGGAAAAGGGGGCAGCCGTGGTATTAATGAAAAATCAGGTTATAGTGTCTTCCAATGCGATCGACATAACTTCTGGTGTGATGGAGCGAGCAAACCAGTTGATAAACACTGATACCTTCCTCATAAAAGAGTAACCGTTGTGCGTCCCGCATCTGGCGTATTTTCACATGAGGCAGGGCTTGCCTGTGCGTATATGACTTGCTAGGGACGACTTAAGATTTCAAGAGGACACCAAATGTCAGAGCAGCTTGCCACCGCGGATATAGACCTTATTCAACGGATCATCCCGCATCGTTATCCATTTCTTCTGGTCGACAAAGTGATCGATATAGATGGAACAGAGACTGCCACCGGCATTAAGAATGTCACCTTTAACGAGCCTCATTTTCAAGGACATTTCCCCGGGGCGCCAATAATGCCGGGTGTAACGATTGTTGAGGCTATGGCCCAAACAGCGGCCGTAATGTTGGGAACAAGCCTTGGCTTGGCGGACAAAAACCTTCTGGTGTACTTCATGGCGATTGATAAATGCAAATTCCGTCGCAAAGTTGTGCCCGGAGACGTTCTTAAATTATCGGTCAAAACGCTTCGCGGAAAACTCGGTGGTAAAGTATGGCGCTTCTCTGGTGTTGGAAGCGTTGAGGGTGAAATGGCGGCAGAGGCTGAATTTACCGCGATGATGGATATGCCTAAGGAGCCTGAGGCGTGAGCGCGGCTGTGATCCATCCAAGCGCCATTATCGAAGAAGGCGCTATAATATCAGAAGGCTGTGTTATCGGTCCATTTTGTCATGTTGGTCCCTCTGTGACCTTGGGGCCGCGCGTGATGCTAAAGAGCCACGTTGTGATAAGTGGCATCACAGAAATCGGTGCGGATACGGTTGTGTTCCCTTTTTCTGTACTCGGTGAAATTCCGCAAGATTTGAAGTTCAAAGGAGAAGCGACAAGCCTTAAAATCGGGGCGCGTAATCGTATCCGCGAACATGTTACGATGAATACGGGGACGGAAGGTGGTGGCGGCCTGACCTCGGTTGGCGATGATTGTCTTTTCATGGCTGGCTGTCACGTTGCGCATGATGTTCATATCGCAAACAGAGTCATTCTTGTGAATAATGTTGCCTTAGGGGGGCACTGCATTCTTGAAGACGACGTGATTGTTGGAGGCCTTTCTGGCGTCCATCAATTTGTGCGTATCGGTCGCGGAGCAATTATCGGTGCCGTTACAATGGTCGCCAATGACGTTATTCCCTACGGTCTTGTACAGGCACCGCGCGGGGAATTGGACGGTTTGAACTTGGTGGGGCTGAAGCGGCGCGGAGTGGCAAAAAGTGATATTATGGCCCTAAGGGCTGCCTTTCAAATGCTGGCTCAAGGAGAGGGGACGTTTCAGGAACGTGCCCGCCGTCTTGGTGAAGAAAGCGACAGTGAATATGTACAGCGCATTGTTGAATTTGTGACCGGCCAATCTGATAGGTCTTTTATGACACCAGGGCCATAAAATGAGCCGTGATCTGGCAATATTGTGTGGCGATGGACAGCTGCCGCTTTTGTTGCAAAATGAATTGCCCGAGGCGCTGTTTGTTGTATTTGAAGGAATGCCCCATCAATTGGCAGAGGGGTCTTTTACCAAGGCAAAATTTGAAAAACTGGGCGGTTTGTTTAATGTGCTTAAAGACAAAGGAATTGTCCGCATCTTGATGGTCGGTTCGATGCCGCGGCCCAGTTTGAACATTGTAGAATTCGACCCTTTCATGAAATCTATTGGACCGACCCTCTCTGGTATGATGTCTGAAGGCGACGATCATCTGCTGCGTTTTGTCATTGGCCTGTTTCATGCGCAGGGGTTCCAAATCGTAGGCGCAATCGATGTTCTTCCAGAGCTCGTTGCTCAACCGGGGGCAATTGTTACCGGTTGGACTGACCGGTATCTCAATGACCTTCGCAAAGCAGATAAAATTTTGTCCGCTTTAGCCGAGGCGGACGTCGCTCAGGCCGTTGTGGTTGAGGGGGGCATGGTGCTTGGCATCGAAACACTTCAGGGGACTGATGCGCTGCTGGACTTTGTCCAAAAAACGGATCGTAAACTTAGAAAAAGCGATCTAAAGGGTATCTTGGTTAAACGTCCGAAATTGGGACAAGATTTGCGTGTCGATATTCCCTCAATTGGCCCAAAGACCATAGAACAGGTTGCCAAAGCGGGCTTGGCGGGAATTATTATTTCTCCAAAGGCTGTATTGCTTATTGAAAGGGACAGGTTGATCGAACTGGCTCAAAGGCTGGGCGTTTTCATTCATGCTTTGGAGCATGATGAATGAATTTTTTTTTGATCGCAGGTGAACCGTCTGGCGATCGACTGGGCGCTGCTTTGATCCAAGGTTTTGATAAACGCTTATCCTATCCCGCGGATTTCATCGGAGTGGGTGGCACAAAAATGATCGGAATGGGATTTGATAGCCTGTTTCCTATGGAAGAAATATCAATAATGGGAGTAGGCGAAATTCTATCGCGATACTTTTTCTTGAAAAAACGTATCGCACAGACGGCGCAGTCGGTGCTTGATGCAAAACCTGACGCCCTTATTACGATTGATCTGCCCGAATTCAATCTGCGCGTCGCAGACATTGTTCGCAAACATAGCGACATTCCCATAATTCACTATGTCGCGCCAACAGTTTGGGCTTGGCGGCCCAATCGTGCTGTGAAAATGGCCAACTTTATCGATCATGTGCTGGCGCTCTTGCCGTTTGAGCCGCCCTATATGACTGCGGCGGGGATGAGCTGTGATTTTGTTGGCCATCCTGTTGTGGAAGAGCCGGTCGCCTCTGAGAACGCCGCATCCGCATTTCGGGAACGGTATGAACTGGGCGATAACCCTGTGGTTTTGTGTTTGCCTGGTTCGCGTATTTCTGAGGTCACAAGATTGGCGCCAGTCTTCATGCAAACCCTGTCGAAAATAAAAGAGCAAAGACCGGAGGTGCGCTTTGTGCTTCCAGCGGCGAGCGAGGTTGTTTCAGAATTGCGCGCAATTATGTCAGACTGGCAAGAAGATATTATCTTTCTCGATCCAAGAGATCAAAGCCCTGAGCAGGGTCTGGCGCATAAACGGGCGGCCTTTCGCGCTGCTGACGGCGCGCTTGCGGCATCAGGGACAGTATCGCTGGAACTTGCTGCAAGTGAAACTCCAATGGTGATCGGATACGATATGAGTTGGATTTCACGTCAGATCATAGGACGTCTGGTGAGAACGGATACCGTAACCTTGGTCAACCTCGTGTCAGAAACGCGCGATGTTCCCGAATTTATAGGGCCATCGTGTACGCCATCAAATTTGGCCAAAGCCGTTTTGGAAGTTCTGGAGTCTCCCGAGAGGCAACTGAGCGCCATGCGCAATACGATGCAGCGTCTTGGTAAAGGAGACACGGCACCAGGTGAACGTGCGGCAGAATCCGTTTTAAATTTTATTTTCCAGAGAAAATAAGCCTCTCGAGTCCTGCAATTTTTACTGACCTATAACGGTGGTTTTGTTATAAGCGGCTGTGAAACCTTTGAGCGACATATCAAAGGTAATGGGCTGGTTTGGTCGTGAAATATGAACCACGGTAATCTTTGCCACAGCGCCTTTTTTCAACAGACTAACTTCGTTTTCGGTTAGCCCAATGCGGGCAACACATCCGACTGAGTTACAAAATGTGTAAGGATATTGTTTGCGTGTTTCTTCGTCAAAGCTGATGATAATTGGCGTGGTTAGAAGTGTTTCTAGGGGAACGATAACATTTGCTCCTGCTATGGCCCCTTGTCCTTGTGGAAGGCGAAAAAGGGACACTTCGCTCATTGGTTGACCCTCTGCGTTAAGCAGCAGCTGGTTCATCTCACAGGGATCGTTTGCATCTTTGGTACGGATGCATTGCAATGACCAGTCCCCAAATTTTTCCGCCAGATAGGGTTCGCCTATTTTTGGAAGGTTGAGCGGCGCGCCAAGTGACAAGCTATCTGATTCACTCTGAGCCCAAGCTGGCGAACACAGTAACGCCATCGCAAATATTAGCTTGCAGATCGTTTTTATCAACATTTCTATGCCCCCGAATTTCAAAAGGTGGGTTAACATGTCGTGGACGCTTTGTCAGTCACGAATACGCAAAGTCTTTCGATCTGGCGTCAAAACGCTGAGAATCTGCCAAAAAAATTTGCACTCTTTATCCAAAGAGCGTGGCAAAGCGCGATTTATACTCGCTTTCCAGTGCTGCCAAAGTCGTTTGCGAACGTCCAAAACAAATATCGCTCCCTCCAAATCTGCCAACGCGCGCCACAGGTATATTTTCCCGCGCGGCCGCCATCATCAAAGCCTCTGCTTGATCCGCGTCACAGGCAAGAAGATAGCGTGCTTGATCCTCCCCAAAAAGATAATCGGTCTCATCACGATCAATCTTGACGCCCAGACCCGCACTCTGCGCCATTTCAAAGGCCGCCAGTGCCAAACCCCCATCAGACAGATCCGTGCAGGCAGCAATCCAATGGCGATGTTTGCGAATAAAGTCCCCGTTACGTTTTTCAGCATCCAAATCAACGGGTGGTGCATCCCCTTCAAACCGATTGAACACTGTCTCTAAAAGCGCGCTGCGTCCAAGATGGCCTTTCGTGTCACCGATTAAAATAGCATGATCGCCTTCGCGGACGTGCCCTTTTATGAGATGCTCGCGAGACGGGATTAATCCAACGGCCCCAATGGTTGGCGTTGGCAAGATCGCTTCACCATCTGTTTCATTGTAAAGGCTGACATTGCCGGACACAATCGGCATATCCAGTTTTCTGACAGCTTCCCCAATACCTTGAATGGCACCAACAAATTGTCCCATAATTGCAGGTTTTTCAGGATTGCCAAAGTTCAGATTGTCTGTACTCGCAAGGGGCAGGGCACCCACTGCTGTAAGATTGCGATAGGCTTCAGCGACGGCCTGTTTGCCTCCCTCAACCGGATTTGCAAAAACATAGCGTGGTGTCACATCACTCGTAAAGGCGAGCATTTTTTCTGTGCCATGGACCCGAACAATACCTGCACCCATCCCGGGCGTTCGAACTGTATCGGCCATCACCTGACAATCATATTGTTCATAAACCCATGCCTTGGATGCATAATTGGGATCAGACAATAAAGCCTTGAGTGCATCAACGGGATCGATTTGTGGGACCGGCTCTTGTAACGGCCCTTGAAGAGGGGTTGCTATGTAAGGGCGATCATATTCCGGTGCGGTTCCCGAGAGTGCCTTGAGAGGCAAATCAGCCTTTATTTCACCGTTGTGCATTATAAGAAAACGGTCCTCGGCGATGGTTTCCCCGACAATGGCAAAATCCAGTTCCCATTTTTCAAAAACGGCGCGGGCCACGTCTTCTTTTTCAGGGCGCAGAACCATCAGCATCCGCTCCTGAGATTCTGAGAGCATCATTTCATAAGCCGTCATGGAGGTTTCACGGGTTGGGACCTTTTCAAGATCAAGGCGCACACCAAGATTGCCCTTATCCCCCATTTCAACCGCCGAGCACGTCAAACCCGCAGCCCCCATGTCCTGAATTGAAATAACGGCGCCCGTTTGCATCAATTCAAGGCAGGCCTCCATCAAACGTTTTTCTGTAAATGGGTCACCGACTTGAACAGTCGGGCGTTTGTCTTCAATAGTGTCGTCAAATTCGGCAGAGGCCATGGTGGCGCCACCAACCCCATCACGACCCGTCTTTGCCCCAAGATAGACAATTGGCATACCAACCCCAGAGGCCGCCGAATAAAAAATCTTATCCGTATCCGCGAGACCGGCTGCAAAAGCATTCACCAGACAGTTGCCGTTATAGGCTTTGTCAAAGCGTACTTCACCACCCACCGTCGGTACGCCAAAGCAATTGCCATAGCCGCCAACACCTGCGACCACACCATTGACAAGTTGGCGCGTCTTGGGATGCTCAGGTGCGCCAAAACTAAGTGCGTTCATTGCAGCGATGGGGCGTGCGCCCATGGTAAAGACATCCCGTAAAATGCCCCCGACACCCGTAGCCGCCCCTTGATAGGGTTCGATGTAGGAGGGGTGATTGTGGCTTTCCATTTTAAAAACAACGGCTTGCCCATCTCCTATGTCGACCACGCCGGCGTTTTCTCCGGGACCGCAAATCACCTGTGGACCGGTCGTCGGAAGTGTGCGTAACCATTTCTTTGAGGATTTGTAGGAACAATGTTCGTTCCACATCGCAGAAAATATACCAAGCTCCGTAAAGCTTGGCGTGCGCCTAATAATTTCGAGAATTTTTTGATACTCTTCCGGTTTTAATCCGTGCGCTTCAATCAACGTCTGGGAAATTTCTGGTTCGCTCATAACCACCTCTTAACTCTGGTGTCGTCATATGCGAAGCAGGAAGCTTGGGCAATAAGGTAACCTTCAAAAACGGGGTGCTTTTTTACTTAGATGTGCAAAATTCTCTCGGATAGACAAAGGCCAAAACAAGCAATTGCATTTAAAGACATAATCAAGCGGCTGTTATAGACCAACCAACGGTTTGTTTCGTGCCAGCTTCTCCGGTTTCATCCACTTTCATATCTTCCACGCTCTTGTAGGTCACGTATTCCAAATCATCGGCGGATAAACTTTTCAGTCCCTCAACGACGGCTACAAGATCACCGTTCACTCTTATTTCGCTATCGTTTCCATCAGACGTGACGGAGAGCTTTGGCGGATTGGTTTTCATGTCTTGATCATTTACATGCGCTATCCTTATTAGATCTTTCCCAGGGGCAAAGTCTTTAATTATTGCAGCATTTTCGGTCTCAGCTTCAAGAACGCCGATTTGAAATGTATCATTTCCGTCACCGCCGGTAAGTGTGTCCAAGGCATCTGCAATCAAAATATCATCGCCTTCGCCGCCGTTCACAATATCTCCGTTATTGTCGTTCCCGTTTGCTGTCGCATAAAAATCCACAGCTGAGACCGTATCATCTCCGCTTCCCCCATCCAAGACGTCATCGCCCCAGAATTCGCGGATCAAATCATTTCCGACACCCCCTTCGATGGTATCATTTCCCTTATGATCAAAACGATTGTCATGCTGCAAGGGGTTATGTTGGTCATTCCCTGCGCCCAGATCGACGACATCGTTTCCATGGGATGCAAGGGTTATGTCGTCGCCATCGCCTGCTGAAATTGTGTCATATCCAGATCCGGATTGGATGCGGTCATCTCCTCCAAAACCGTTTATAACATCAGCGCCCAGCGTGCCGTGCAGACTATTTCCATTTTCATTTCCGTTTATTGCACTTTCTGCAACGCCAGCGTTTTGTAGCAGAACTGTATTCGTCGTATTCTGTTGAGTATTTTCTGAATTTTCGTTGTTTTCTGAGCTGTCATTGTCGTTGAAAAGCGGCTCCAACAACAAACCAATTCCAACGGCGCTCGCAACAGACAATAGAATTAAAAGCATTTTGACCCCTTACACCCTTGAACGACTGTCAAACGTCACCCCTATAAACTTATTTTGGTTATATTAATATTTACTATGGTTACAATAACAATTCTAATAGGTAAACGCATTGTTTCCATTTTGCGACCAATCAGTTGGAGGCAGAGAAACCACCGAGGTACTATTTTTACAATTCTGCATAATACGGCGGGTGCAGCATTGATTTTTGTGCATCAATAATTCATGACAGATATCGCTGCAGTTTGAAGGGGATCGCACATGAATATTTTGTCAAATCCGTTCCGTCATCAAAACGGATTCGAGGTTAAGAACGCGGACCTGTTGCCAAGCATTGATGTGGCAACCCCGCGATCACTTTTATCGCGCTGTCCTGTGGCAAATGTGACACCTCTTGTTGAACTTAATGGGTTTGGCAATTCGGGTAGTGTTTTTATCAAAGATGAACGCGCACGGATGGGGGTGGGGAGCTTTAAAGCTCTTGGCGCGGCCTATGTGATTGCCCATGCGGCGCAGAATGATGATCAAAGTAGCAAAACCTATGTCACCGCAAGCGCCGGTAATCATGGAATTTCTGTTGCTGCTGGCGCGCGGGCCTTTGGTGCAAAGTCTGTTGTTTATTTGTCCCATCAAGTTCCCAAAGGATTTGGAGCAAGGCTGGAGGCCCATGGCGCAACGGTCGTTTGGGCGGGTGAAGATTACGCTGAGAGCCTTGAGGCTGCAGAAAAGGCCGCTCAGGAAAACGGATGGTCGTTATTGTCCGACACATCTTGGGAAAGTTATCTCGAAATTCCACGTCGCCTCATGGAAGGGTATTTGGTGGCTGCGGCAGAAGCGGTCGACCAAATGCCAGCCCCCCCCACGCATATCTTGCTTCAGGCCGGTGTCGGTGGACTTGCCTGTGCAGCAGCGGCGTATTTCCGTCACATTTGGGGTGATGGCCCAGAAATAATTGTTGTTGAACCGGATGCGGCGCCTGCGCTTTATGAGAGTATCAAAGAGGGCCGGTTGATCACAACTGACGGGCCTGTTTCGATCATGGGGCGGCTGGATTGCAAAACACCTTCTCTTATTGCTTTAAACGGGCTGGCGCGAGATGCAGACGC
The DNA here is from genome assembly GCA_001510135.1 of Alphaproteobacteria bacterium casp-alpha6. Classification (GTDB taxonomy): domain Bacteria; phylum Pseudomonadota; class Alphaproteobacteria; order Rhodobacterales; family Rhodobacteraceae; genus LFER01. The sequence continues at coordinate 39,788 of LFER01000023.1, read as the reverse complement.
CTTTCTCTTGATTTCTGATAAAGATGTGGAGGCAGCTCTGCCTGCTTTAAAAGAGCATGGGTTGGAAACCTCTGCCTCTGGTGGGGCGCCGTTGGCAGCACTTTATCATGGAATTTCTGGCATCGATGGGCAATCGCGGGTACTGTGTTTCGTGAGTGAACAAGTGGCATAGCGACCATGGAAAAACAATTTTCGTATGAACTAGGTGCGGCCTTGGGAAGTGAAACTGCCTTTGGCCTAATCGTGCTACAGGCAGATGAGACGCTGGAACACGACATGCGCCGTCTTTTGCCACGCCAATCAGCGGCACTTTATACGTCACGCGTGCCAAGCGGGACAGAGGTTACAACTGACACTTTGGGCGAAATGGCCGGTGAACTTACGGGTGCAGCGTCTCTTTTTCCGGCACCTGTACGTTTTAATGTTGTGGGGTATGGATGCACATCAGCAACCTCGGTCATTGGGGCTAGCAGAGTTGCACGTCTGATCTCTGAAGGATGTGATGCAAGCCATGTCACTGAACCTGTCAGCGCTCTTTTGGCGGCCTGCAAAGCGTTGGGCGTAGGCAAGATCGCATTTCTTTCGCCTTATATCGAAGAAGTCTCTGCAACATTGCGCAATGTACTGATAGAAAACGGTTTGGAAATCGTGGCTTTTGGAACCTTTAATGAGGCCAGCGAAAGCAAAGTTGCGCGTATTGCCCCAGCATCCATTCGCGATGCCGCGCTTGATTTGATAAATGGCACAGAGGCTGAGGCCGTTTTCCTGTCGTGTACCAATCTACAGACCTTAGATATAATTGCCGAAATTGAAGAAGCCACCGGCCGTCCGGCCTTATCCTCTAATCTGGTATTGGGATGGCATATGTTAAAGCTTTCGAACCGTCATTTTGATGGCTCAAATTTTGGCCGACTAATGCAAATTTAAAGCGATATATGTTGAGAGTAGATTAATTATTCTGTGCAACACTATGAGATTGAGCGATAAAGTTTCAGAGAAGTCCTGTTGAAGGCTGGACGACGGTACCGGATGCAACATCTGCGGTGGTGTCATAAAAATAACCTTGTATTTGCGCCTGCGTTTTACGTGGCCCTTCAGTCGTTTCGCTTAAATTTGAGATGATTTCGAAAGTGTTTGAATTTTGTATGTTTGCGTCGCTCTTGCGGTGGTATGATCAGGGTATGTTCTGATTTTTTGGTTATTTAACTTCAGCCTATAACAACTTGTAAAAAAAATATTTTTTGAAAACTGAGACTATATGTTGTGAGCATTTTTGTTTTTTTATCAACGGGACTATGGATTGCTATATCTACGCCGTTTCTCTGAAACATCGATTAGCCAATTTTCAACCTGATCTCGCTCTTTAAATCCAGAAACCTGTGCGGGCTTTAAAAGATAATATCCAAATTCTGTGCGCACTGAGACCGATTGAAGGGGGCGCACGAGCTTTCCATCTTCGATCAGGTGATCCACGAGATGCCCCCATCCTAAGGCAAGACCCAGCCCGCTTACCGCAGCATCAATCGATAAGGGGTAAGTGTTCAGCAATACAGCCTGATCCACATGTGTCTTCTTTTTCTGCATTATGGAAAGCCACGTTGGCCAGTTCATCCATTCCGTATGCTTGCTATCCACACCGATCAGGGAAAAACGGGCCAGATTGTCGATATTTGCAATGTCCGGATTTTTCTCCAAATATTGGGGGGAGCAGACTGGAAATATCGTTTCACCAAAGAGAAGGCGCGCATCATATCCTTGCCAATGTCCATCCCCGCGCAAAATGCTGAGCGTGACGTCCTCTCCGAGGCATTCTTCGTCATTATCAGAGGAGAGAAGTTTGATTTTAAGGTCGTCGTTTAGCGCATTAAATCTTGCTAGTCGCGGCATTAGCCAAAGTCCGGCAACAGAATGGGTTGCCGCAAGCGTGACCGTTTGAACAGCGTTTTCAACTTGAACGCGATTTGAGATTACGCGCAATTCGTCCAATATCGGTGCAATGTCCTTAAAAAACTGATGTCCATGTTTGGTCAAGGCGACTGAACGCTCTGCGCGTTTGAAAAATGAGCGGCCATAATGATGTTCCAACAGCTTTACCTTGCGACTGACCGAAGACTCACTAATATTTAATGTTCTGGAGGCCCGTGCAAAACTACCCAGTTCTGCGGCGGATTCAAAAGCCAGCAGATAATCGAGTGGGGGCAAAGAAGCGTTTTTATTTACCATTTGGCAGTCTCACTCTTTTGATTGGAATGCGGTAATTCCCATTAGCCTTCAAAACATTAGGGCATTTAGCCTCTAATTACTAGAGGCTAAGCCTCACAATATTCTACGTGTGATTTAAAATGATATTTGCCAAACTGTCGCCAAGTCTGACGTGAGTGCAGACGATCCTTATCACAAAACGGGGAAAGTAAATGAAACTAAGATCTATAACCTGTGCAGCTGCGATCAGCGCGGTCTATGCGACAGCGGGAGTCGCAGCAGACAGTTCTGATCCAATCGTCATTCCAATCCACAATTGGTCGTCTCAGATCGTAATGAGCCATGCCGTTGGCCAGATTTTTGAAAGTATGGGCAACAACGTGGAATTCGTAACCACAGACAGTCAGGCGGTTTATGAATCCGTTCGTCTTGGTGATGTGACCCTAGAGCTTGAAGTTTGGGAAGGCGCATTTGGCGCATCTTTCCGTGCCGCGCTTGAAAAAGGCGGTCTGCATGATGCCGGTGATCACAATGCCGTGACACGCGAAGACTGGTGGTATCCCATGTGGACGAAAGACGCCTGTCCCGGATTGCCTAGTTGGGAAGCACTGAATGACTGTGCTGCACTTTTTGCAACTGCCGAAACGGGATCCAAAGGCCGTTACCTTGATGGTCCGGTGGACTGGTTGAAGCACGGCCAAGAGCGGGTCGAAGCTTTGGGGATGAACTTTCAAGTTGTGAACGCGGGTTCTGCAGCGGCACTTTGGGCGGAAATTGGAGCGGCAGAGGCGGAAAAACGTCCGGTCGTGGTGTTTAACTGGACACCCAACTTCGCAGAAGCTGTTTGGCCGGGAGAATTTGTTGAATTTCCCGAGTGGGTCGACGGATGTGACAAAGATCCCTCTGTTGGACCGAACCCCAACGCGCTTTATGACTGCGGAAACCCTGCAAAAGGCTACCTTAAGAAAACAGCTTGGGATGGTATGAAAGATAAATGGCCGAATGCATATCAGGTGCTGACCAAAATTTCATTTACCAATCCACAAATCGCTGAGATGGCAAAATTTGTCGATGTTGACGAAATGGAGCCAGAAGAGGCGGCAGCAGAATGGCTTGCACAAAATGAAAGTGTTTGGAAAGCGTGGTTGAACTAAACCCGTAATTTTCTTCATAAAATGAGCACGACCCCTCCCGTTGCGGCGGGAGGGGATTTTGTAAGGGGGCACTATGAAAGATAACACGCTCGCAATTTCGGCCAAAAATGTCTGGAAATTATTCGGTGCTAGACCAGAGCATTATCTTGAAACACAGGCGCGACAGAAAACCTTTGAGCAAATCAAAGCGGATGGATATATCGCCGGCGTTAAGGACGTATCGATCGAAGTCTACCGGGGTGAGATTTTGGTGATTATGGGTTTGTCGGGATCTGGCAAATCAACCTTGGTACGCTGTTTTTCCCGTCTTCATGATATTACAGGTGGAGAGATCTTGGTGGAAGGTCAAAATATCATGGAGCTCTCTGAAAATGAGCTTATTGAATTGCGCCGAGAAAAAATGGGGATGGTGTTCCAATCCTTTGGTCTCTTGCCTCATCGCACCGTTTTAGAAAATGTTGCCTTCCCTCTTGAGATGCGTGGCCAAGACCGCCATGCGCGACGCGCCCGTGCGCTTGAAATGGTCAAGCTTGTTGGTTTGGAAGGGCGTGAAGAGTATTTTCCAAGGGAACTTTCGGGTGGGCAGCAGCAGCGCGTTGGCATTGCCCGTTCACTGGCCATAGAGCCTGATATTTGGTTTTTAGACGAACCTTTTTCCGCACTGGACCCATTGATCCGCCGTGAAATGCAGGATGAATTTTTGCGTTTGCAAGGCATGTTGGGAAAGACCATTGTGTTTATAACGCATGATTTTGACGAAGCTTTACGATTGGCTGATCGCATCGCAATAATGAAAGATGGTGCGGTCGAACAATGTGACACGCCGGACAAAATCGTTCTGAACCCGCAAACAGAATATGTTCGAAAATTTACCGAGGAAATTGATAAGGCGCGTGTTGTTCACGCGAAAGTCTTGGCTGATCCGGCGGCGAAAGGCGAAGGCGAGGCCGTTGATGCCAAATTAACCGTGCATGATCTTGCGCGTATGCTTGTGGAAGATGCCCGCGAACATATTCCGGTGGTTGAAAATGGGAAAAGTATTGGTGCATTTTCGCGGCAAGTCGCACTTGATGTCCTTTTAGGAGCGCGGTGATGGTTGCTCAGCCTGACACCAATACCCCCCAAAGCCACGGTGAGGTCGATCAAACAAGTGCAATCCGTGCCTTGTTGGGGATTGCGCTTGTCTTGACCTTTGCGCAATGGTTGGGATTTTTACCTGAATGGGCGCATCGTGTGCCCGAAGTCATTCTTCCACCATTTGAAGCAATCCTTGATACGACCTTCAATTTCATCAAAGACGATCTGGGATTGATTTATGTCACCCGTTTTCTGACAGAAGGCTTGCAGTGGATCTTAGACGTGACCGCCAATCTACTGTTTGGCAAACGTCGCTGGCCTCACAGCGAACCGATCCCTTGGACGGCCGTTGCAGCCGTCGCAGGCATTGTCGGCTATTATCTCGGGGGATGGAGGCTCGCCTTGCTGGGGGCCGGCACCTTTGTCTGGACGGCGCTCATCGGGCAGTGGAAATTGGCCATGGAAACGATGTCGGTTTTGGTGGTTGCTGCGCCTTTGGCTTTTACCATCGGCTTATTGCTCGGCATCGCAGCGTGGAAAAGCAAGCGGGTTGAGAACACCTTACAACCTATACTGTCCGTTTTACAGACTCTGCCATTTTTTACCTATCTGCTTCCAGCTGTGATTTTTTTTAAGGTTGGACCAACCGCTGGTGCAGTTGCGACAACAGTTTATGCCATTCCGCCCATGATCTTGATGACCACATTGGGATTGAAAAAGGTCAGTCCGGAGGTTGTTGAGGCCGGTTATATGTCAGGGTGTTCACGCTGGCAGATGTTGCGCCATGTCTATATTCCTTCGGCACGCACCGAAATCCTTGTGGGTGTAAACCAAGTGATCATGTTGTCTTTAGCCATGGTCGTGCTGACTGCCTTTATAGGTATGCCTGGTCTGGGTGCGAAAATGCTCGCGATGATGGGTAGTTTCAAGATTGGACGCAGCTTTGAAATCGGTGTGACCATCGTACTTTTGGCGATTATGCTCGATCGTCTTTCAAAAGCATGGGTGGCAAAGCAGCCTGAGCATTTTGAAAAAGGCACGCCGTGGATCATCCGACACAAATTTACAGTGCTTTCAGTTCTAGCGTTTCTGGCCTGTGTAATTATTGCACAATTTGTGGAGGTTGCATCCACCATCAGCAGCAAGCAACACTTTTCACAAGGAAAGGAACTTGACAACTTCATCAAACAAACCGTGCTGACGGATGAAACTTTAAAATCTGTGACAGCGGCAATCCGGTATTTCATGAACAATTACGTTTTGATACCATTTCGCAATTTTCTTCTGTCTATACCGACACCCGCGTTTATTTTCTTCGTTGTGATTGTGGCTTGGCGCGTTGCGGGGCCGCGGCAGGCAGTACTCGCTTTTGCGTTCTTTTTGTGGGTTGCGTTGAGCGGATGGTGGGACCGCTCTGTTATTACGATCTATTATGCTCTGTCCTCGACCGCAGTTGCCATGGTCTTTGGCATCCCACTCGCAGTTTGGGGGGCTGGGCCACCGGCAAGGCCTATTAACCTTTCCAATGGGTTGAATGGATCGACAGTGGTCGCCCTTATCAGCCTTATATTTAGACGTTCGTTTATAGCCTTAATGTCACTTCTGAGTGCAGGTGTGGCCCGCTATATCCTTTGGAGCTGGGGGGTTTTCGGAGAAGAGATTGACTTAGTGACATATCGGATCATTTTTTGGGTTCTATTTGGGTTGAGTTTTTATCTGATGTGGTATGTCGCTGGCAAAATGCTTCGCGATGTCTTTTTGTTGCTGGTATCGGATTCCGCGCAGACTTTTCCGAGCTTTGTCTATCTTATTCCGGCGATCATGCTCTTTGGGATAACCGACATAGCCGTGATTTTTGCGATCATGATTTTTGCTATGGTCCCATTAATCCGTTATACGATCGAGGGTCTGCGAAATGTTCCCAGTGAAATGACGGAAAGTGCCGATATGTCGGGGGCGACGCGGATGCAAAAGCTCTGGAAAGTTCAATTTCCACTGGCCCTGCCAACAATGGCGGTCGGGTTCAATCAGGCGCTGATGTTTGCCTTCTTTATGACAATGATTGCCGCCTTTATCGGCACAATTGATGTTGGACAAGAGTTACAACGCACGTTGGCTGGCACAGATTTAGGTAAGAACTTTGTCCTTGGAATTAACGTTTCACTTATGGCGCTGACCTTTGACATGATCATTGTGAAATGGTCAGAGATCCGCAAGCAGCGCCTTGGGCTCGGGTAGGGACAAGGGGGCGCCAAATGACAGATCAAGCGATATTTTTGCGGCCAAAAGAAGTTTCAGGAGTAAGAAAACCGGGTTTGCCAGTCTTGCCTTTTGGGGTGGAGCGTCACCCGGTACCTGGCGGAGGAAGTCGCGCTGTTGCTATTTTTGCAGGTGACGAGATCACGCTTCAAGACGTAGAAGGTTTGCAGCCCACCGAAGTTGTTTTTTTCAATCACGAAGGAAAATCGGACGCGGCGATGATTGGAGCAAAGGGCGGACGTGATCCAGCAGGATTGAAAGCCTCATTGTTGCAACATGCTTCGGGACGTCAGGTGGTATCAGCTCTGGCAAGATCAGGGTTTGATCTGGCGGGCGCAGACGGAATATTGGCCTTTTTTGAAGGATCGCAAGCGGGGGAAACGGAACGCTATATCGCGACATGTGATGGTCTCCTGATCGTATGTGCTGCTGGGGGGGCTATGGATGCTCATGCGCAGTGGGCCCCGACCGAAGTGGTGCTCTACATCAAACGCGCCAATCCGGTAGCGCTAAAGGGTGGGGCGCTTCTACCGGATCCACTGGCGGATCCACTGGTTGATATCAATATTCAGCCTGGCGAAGCAAAACCTTATCTCGTGAAAGCGGGAGAATTTATTCAGGTCCTCGACGTGCAGGGGCGCGAGTGTAGCGATTTTCAAGCCTTCTCATTGCGTGCCCTTGATAAGGGTTTAGAGAGGGATATCGATCCGACAACCACCCGCTCCTTGATGGGATCCTTGTATCCGGCGCCTGGCCTGTTTGCTAAATATTTCAGCGTTGATCAAGAACCGCTGGTTGAGATCATCCAAGACACGGTAGGGCGCCACGACACATTCGGTTTGGCCTGCACGGCGCGGTATTACGAAGATCTTGGATACCCGGGGCATGTCAATTGTTCGGATAATATGACGCGTGAGCTTGCGGCTTATAATATCCATCCACGAACGGGTTGGCCGGCCATCAATTTCTTTTTCAACACGCTACTTGACGATACACATGCCATTTCAATGGATGAACCCTATTCGCGTCCAGGCGATTACGTTTTACTACGTGCTTTGACGGATCTTGTATGCATTTCAACGGCTTGTCCTTGTGACATAGATCCAGCGAATGCATGGACTCCGACTGATATTCAGGTTCGGACCTATAAGAAAACCGAAGATTTTAAGCGCTCGATCGGGTGGCGCAAAACACCAGGGGCTGACATGGAAGAAACTAAGAAAACTGGGTTTCACGACTGTTTTGCGCGCCATACGCGTAATTTTGTCGAATACGCGGGTTATTGGCTCGCACAGGATATGACCAACCATGGAACCGTCGAAGAATATTGGGCTGTGCGTGAAAAAGCGGTGATTATGGATCTCTCGCCCTTGCGCAAATATGAGGTGACGGGCCCGGATGCCGAAGCACTCTTGCAGCTTTGTGTTACGCGTGATGTGAAAAGGCTCGCCGTGGGCGGGATCGTTTATACGGCGATGTGTTACGAGCACGGCGGCATGATTGATGACGGGACCGTTTTTAAACTTGGAGAAACCAATTTCCGTTGGATAGGGGGCAATGATCAATCCGGGTTGTGGCTGCGGAAGCAAGCGCATGAGCGGGGGATGAACGTTTGGGTGCGCAGTTCCACTGATCATCACTGTAACGTGGCGATCCAAGGACCAAAATCCCGCGATATCCTTAAAAACATAATCTGGACGCCCCCGACCCAACCAACGGTCGAGGAACTGGGCTGGTTCCGATTGAGCATCGGACGAATAGGTGATTTTCACGGGCCCTCGGTCGTTGTGAGCCGTACGGGGTATTCGGGTGAGCTTGGCTATGAAGTTTTCTGCCATCCAAAGGACGCCCATCAGGTCTTTGATGCGATCTGGGAAGCAGGCGCGCCACATGGGATGATCCCGCTTGGCCTTGGCGCTTTGGATATGATCCGAATTGAAGCGGGGCTAATCTTTGCAGGCTCTGAATTTGATGACACGACGGATCCGATGGAGGCCGGTATCGGCTTTACCGTGCCGTTAAAAAGTAAAAGTGACGATTTCATTGGACGCTCGGCGCTTGAGCGGCGAAAAGCGCATCCTCAAAAAAAATTGGTCGGTTTGGAGCTTCACGGTGGCATTGTGCCAACGCCGGGTGATTGCGTACATTTCGGAAAGCCACAAGTTGGAATCATCACATCGGCAATGAAATCACCGCTCTTGGGAAAAGTGATTGCTCTGGCCCGCGTGGATGTTGCACATTCAGAGCTTGATACCGTACTGGAGGTTGGGCGTCTGGATGGTGATCAAATGCGCCTTCCGGCGACAGTCGTGGCCTTTCCGCATTTTGACCCCACTAAAGAAAGGGTGAAAGGCAATTACACTGCGTCCGATCATCGCGTAGTAGAATCCGTAGGATAACCAGAAGCTAGTTCCAGTAAATTGAGGACCAACGCATGAGTGTCTTACTTGGGCTATTGTCCGCACTGTGCTGGGGTTTTCATGATCTTCTGGTGCGGCTGATCTCTCAGCGTTTTCACATTTTAAGCACCCTTTGCGTTGTTTTTGCGATCAGTTGTGCTGGGCTTGCAGGGAAGCTTGTTTATTCTTCTCTTTCCTTTGATATCCAGTTGGAGGTTGGAATTCTGACCTCCCTTTCCGGAGCGCTGTTCGCATTTTCGACATATGCCCTTTATCGAGCTTTTGAAATTGGACCCATTCGGCGCGTTGCACCCATTATCGGGGCATATCCCGTCTTTTCGGTGTTTTGGGCAGTTTTTACAGGGGCGCAAATAAGCCTGATGCAATGGATTGCCGTGACGGCTGTATTAGGAGGCGTCGCCTTTGTCGCGCGCAATATGGGGGAAACGGAGGAAAATCCTGAACGTTTCAGGCAGGCATTACTGTGGTCTGGCGTTTGTTGTTTTGGATTTGCGGTATCTTTTGCAATTGGTCAGAAAGCGATCCTGGGTGGCGATATCTGGGTTATCACGTTTTATGCAAGATTAAGCGGCTTTTTATCCGTGCTCATCATCGGGGTTCTGTCACGCAGGTTGCATCGGGTACCACTTCGGCTTTTGCCCTTACTTTGTCTTCTGGCAATTCTTGATACTGGTGCCTTTGCTTTTGTGACCAGCGCTGGTCATTTTTCAAATCCGGAATATGGCACTGTTGCCTCTTCGATATCAGGAATTTTCGCGATCATACTTGGTTGGATTTTTCTCAATGAGCGTTTGACAACATATCAATGGATTGCAGTTGCCACGGTCTTTGGCGGCATCGCTTTTTTAGGTCTTTGATGACACGGCCTATACGTCAGTAAAGCGAACCGTTCCAATGTGGCCCAAATTTCGATTGCGCTGCGCATAATCAATCCCATAACCGACAACAAATTTGTCCGGGATTTCAAATCCTGTCCAATCCGCTTTTATAGGAACTTCTCTTCGGGTGGGTTTATCCAGAAGTGCGATGGATTTCATTCTGGCCGGTTTTCGAGATGCCAAAAGGTTTATCACGTGGCTGAGGGTAAATCCTGTATCAACAATATCTTCCACAACAAGAACATCACGCCCTTCAATGGCGCCACGCAAATCTTTGAGGATACGTACCTCGCGCGAGCTCTCCATCCCGTCTCCGTAGGAAGAGGCTTCGAGAAAATCAACCTCAACCGGCATATCAAGTTCACGCACCAAATCTGCAATAAAAATGAATGACCCACGCAACAGACCGACCACAATCAATTTGTCTGTGCCTTTGAATTCTTCGCGGATTTCACGGCTCAACTCTTCGATGCGGGCGGCGATGGCCTTGGCTGAGATCAATTTATCGATGACATATGGACGCTGCACAAAAGTCCCCCTTGATTTTCTTGGTCTGAATTCCTTATTCAATTTGGACTGTTACTCATAAAGTGGGAAAAATGCCAACACATTCCGAAGTCAGAAGCCTGCCTTATAGCGCAAAGCAAATGTATGCGTTAGTTGCAGATGTTGAAAGATATTCTGAATTTCTGCCTTGGTGTTCTGCAGCGCGAATCCGGCAGCGGGTTCAACAAGGGGAGAGTGAAATCCTCGACGCGGATCTTGTGATCAGTTTTAAGGTGTTTCGGGAAAAATTTGGGTCACGTGTCACCCTGTGGGAAAATATGCATAAAATTGACACAGAATACTTAGATGGTCCCTTCAAATACATGCAATCCAACTGGTCTTTTTCAGATACAGACGAGGGCTGCGATGTAGAATTTTTTGTCGATTTTGAATTTAAGAACGCAATTTTGCAACGCATCATCGGTGTCGTTTTCAATGAGGCAATGCAACGTATTGTGCGCGCCTTTGAAACGCGTGCAGCCGCACTTTACGGCTCTTGACTGGGGCGCAGGAAGCTGTGCCTCGCGCGGCCCCTAATCCAACTCAGCTGTTCATGTCGTAAGCGCGCTCTCCGTGTACGCTAAGGTCAAGCCCGTTGGTTTCTGTTTCCGCATCAACCCGCAGACCAGTGACGGCACCAACGATTTTCACAAGCAAAACTGTTAGGACAAATGTGAAGACGCCAACGATCACCAAAGACCCAAGCTGAGCCACCCAGATGCCTTTTCCAAATAAGGCGATCATGACTGTGCCAAAGATTCCACCGACGCCATGCACGGCAAAAACATCCAACGTGTCGTCAATCTGTAGTTTGTTGCGAACAAATGTGACGGCCTCCTGACAAAGGATACCCGCTACGCTACCAATGAGCAGGGCTTCGAGCGGCCCAACAAATCCGGAAGCAGGGGTGATGGACGCAAGTCCGGCAATGGTTCCTGTAACAAGACCGACAAGAGACGCCCGACCGTATTTGATCTTTTCCCACAAAGCCCAGGTGAGCGAAGCCGCAGCCGCCGAAATATGGGTGACGGTCAGTGCCATCGCCGCGCCCCCATCGGCGGCAAGCTGTGAGCCGCCATTAAAGCCAAACCAACCAACCCAAAGCATAGCGGCACCTATCATAACATAGCCCGGATTGTGCGGTGGGGTTGTTTTGTTTTTCCGCGGCCCGAGAAAAGAGGCAATAATTAATGCTGCCAAGCCGGCAGTTTCATGCACGACAATCCCACCTGCAAAATCCTTGACGCCCGTCTCTCCAAAAATACCGCCATCAGCCAGAAAGCCGCCCCCCCAAATCCAATGCACGACAGGAGCGTAACACAGTAACATCCACAGGGCCGAGAAGGTTAAAACAAACGCAAAATTTACCCGCTCCACATAGGCTCCCACGATAAGGGCGGGCGTTATGATTGCAAAGGCCATTTGAAACGCGAAAAACAACACTTCTGGCAGAGTTCCAAAAAGACTGTCACTGGTCACACCGGACAGGAAAGTCTTGTCTAAACCGCCCCAAATTCCTGTTTCACCGCTTCCAAATGCAATTGTGTAGCCAAATGCCAACCACAGAATGCTCATTAGGCAGGCAATTGCGTAACAGTGCATGAATACACTGAGCACATTTCTTGACCTCACTAAGCCGCCATAAAAAAGAGCAAGCCCAGGTAGGGTCATAAACAACACGAGGGCCGTGGCGACAAGTATCCACGCGGTATCGGCACCAATCATAATTATTCTCCAGCGTTACAGATAAACGCGGGTTGGCATGGCGCGAATATTTTCAAAATGCGAGAAAACCCGACAAAAGTAATTTTCTTTTTCTTTTAACGCATAAAAATTAAGCAATTTTGTCAGCAACTGCCCAATTTAAAGCGGAAATGGAACTCAGTCGTCGAATAATAGCCATTGCAGCGCGAAGTTACGGCTCATTGAACGCACATTTCTTCGGCCGAGTGGTCCAAATTCTTTGGTAATACTCTCGCATATGCCGTTTTTTTGTGCGCGCGCAAAACACACGCGTCCCTCTGGCTTAAAGTCGGAACCACCAGGCCCCGCTATTCCTGTAACAGCAATTGATATATCTGCATCCGATCTTTGAAGGGCCCCCAGCGCCATTTCCCGAGCGACCTGTTCTGACACTGCGCCATGTTGATTTAATGTGGTCTCCAATACACCGAGCATCTCTAATTTGGCGGCATTGGAATATGTGACAAAACCTCGGTCAAATATTTCTGAAGACCCGGGAAGATCGGTAAGAGCGGCGGCGACCATACCTGCAGTGCAGCTTTCTGCGCAGGTGATTTTTTGTCGCTTTTTACGATAGGTTGCAAGCAGCGCGCTTTGGATATCAGGCAAATCCATGAAAGACTCCTGCCAGCACAACGACTCCCACTGCTGCAAAAACTCCTGCAAAGACATCATCGAGCATCACACTTAATGCAGATGACCCCCTGTCAAAGCGCCCCACAATCCCCGGTTTGAAAATATCAAACACGCGAAATAAAACGAATGAGCATATCCAGCCTGGCCAAAGCCGAGAGATGTCAATCTCCATCACGCCAGCCCCAACAGCAACCGGTAGGAGCGCGATGAATTGCCCAACCACCTCATCAATCACCACCTCGGAGGCATCATGACTTTTTGTCTGAAGGGAATAGTGTTCCGTAGCCCTCCAACCGATATAAAATAGTATCAGCCCGATAAAGATCGTTCCCCAAAGGCCGCCAAAATGAAAAACCACCCAAAAGAGAGGTAATGCGACCAAAGATCCCCATGTGCCCGGCGCGGGTTTTAAAAATCCAATACCGAAAAAAGTCGCGATCAATTTGTTCATTTAGATACCAAACATGCGGTAGCCATCGCTGCGATACCCTCTTCGCGTCCCGTAAACCCCAGACGTTCGCTGGTAGTTGCTTTAATGCTGATACGCTTCTCTGACACACCTGTAATAAGGGACACAGAGTTGCGCATGCTTTTCCAATGCAGGTAGATTTTTGGCGCCTCACAGATGATCGTGCAATCAAGATTGGAAATCCGAAACCCACGCACTTTGCAAGTTTCTATTGCGTGTTTGAGGAAAATATCGCTCGCCGCGCCTTTCCATTTGTCGTCGCTTGGCGGGAAGTGCCGCCCAATATCCCCGTCGGCCAATGCGCCATAAATGGCATCTGTAATCGCATGAAGAGCGACATCTGCATCAGAATGTCCTTTTAGCGAAAATTTATGAGGGATTTTCACACCGCAGAGGATTACATGATCACCGTCTTCAAAGGCATGAACATCAAAACCGTGACCTAATCTTACATCCATTTCATCGATCCTTCAGAATATTCGCAGCTCGGTCAAAATCCTCGGGGTAAGTGATTTTGATATTGTTTTCGCTGCCACCAACAATCGCAACATGCAGTCCAGCCTGAAGAGCAACTTCTACATCATCCTTTGCAGAAGAATTCGCCCGTCTATGTGCCGCCAGAATGGGGGCAAAGTGAAACCCTTGGGGGGTTTGTGCCCGAAATAGACCCGAACGTGAAACTGAGTTTTGCACAAGGCCATTATGCCCTGCCCAAAGGGCATCTGTCACCGCGAGGGCAGGTGCCGCCCCATGATGGGTTTGAAGAGCGTCAATTACATTGTCGATTACAAATGGCGGCGTGGTGGCGCGTGCGACATCATGAATGAGAACGAAATCTGGCGGGTCCGAACTCAGGGCGTTTAAACCATTGAGAACAGATATCTGACGTTGATCGCCTCCGATGGCGCGTTCATAGCTAATATCTAAAAGATGCGTGTCGTCGGCATGTAGAACAACGAGAATGCGGTCAATTCTAGGATGGTCGGTAAAGATTCGAAGTGTATGGTCCATAACGCGCATTCCAGCGAGGGTTTGCCATTGTTTTGGCGTGCCAGCCCCGGCCCGTGATCCGCGGCCCGCGGCCACAATCAAAGCAGCGATCTGCATGAACCTATCCATAGCGTCATCAACATACGCTTGTCTTACTTGCAAGTTCAAAGCGAGACAATCAAGAAAATAAAGATTAAAATTTAGGCAATTGTTGATATGTGCTGATATTTTTAGCAAAAATTTCTTGCCGGATGCCCACAATGCGATTACGCACATGTCATGGCTTTAGACACATCAACATCACTCGACCCATTCGATCCGGCTTTTCCCGTGCTTTTAGCACCGATGGCTGGAATTACGGATCTTCCGTTTCGCTCTCTTGTGGCGCGCTTTGGTGCAGGTTTGGTTGTGAGCGAAATGATCGCTTCACAAGATATCGTTCAGGGCCGCATCGGCAGCCTTGAAAAAGCCGAGTTGGGATTTGGAGCGGAGCGCACTGCAGTCCAGTTGGCAGGGAGGGAAGCCTATTGGATGGGTGAAGCGGCGCGCATGGCTGAAGCAAATGGGGCAAAATTGATAGACATTAATATGGGCTGTCCCGCCAAAAAAGTTGTCAGCGGATATTCTGGGTCCGCTCTTCTAAAGGACCTTGATCACGCATTAAGGCTGATCAATGCCGTGGTAGAGGCCGTAGATGTTCCTGTTTCCCTGAAAACCCGTCTTGGTTGGGATAGCGCGCTTCATAATGCCCCAGAATTGGCAAAACGTGCCGAAGAGGCCGGCATCTGCATGATCACCATTCACGGGCGCACGCGCTGTCAGTTTTATAAGGGAAAGGCGAATTGGTCTGCGATTTCGCAGGTAAAGGAAACAGTGCGCATTCCGGTTGTGGCAAATGGCGATATCGTCGATCTGGTCACCGCCAAAGCGGCATTGGATCAATCTGGTGCTGATGGTATTATGATCGGAAGGGGCGCAAGAGGAAAACCTTGGTTGCTCGCAGATATCGCGCAGAAACTGTCAGCGAGATCTGATCAAAAGCTGTTTTTTTGCAAAGATTTTGCGTCACTTGTCGCGGCCCATTATGAAGATATGCTCTCATTTTATGGCAAGGACCTTGGTCTGCGCGTGGCGCGCAAACATCTGGGGTGGTATATGGATACTGCGCAAACTGCGTCTGATATAAGACAATTGATCCTGAGATCGGAAAGTCCCGCAATCGTATTGCGTCTTTTGCCAGACGCTTTTCATAGGCGGCAAGCGGCATGAGTCACCCTAGCTTGAATGATGCAATATGGGCGTCTATGCCCGTGCCTTCCCTCGTCTACGATAGTGCGGAGCGCATTATCGATGTTAACCCGTCTGCAGAGGGGTTTTTTAACACATCTCATCGTGCGCTGGTTGGAAGCTTTTTGTGGCACCGCCTTTTCATTGACGAAAATCTACGGCGGAATTTTCTGAACGCGCAGGAAAATTCTGCGAGGCTGTTCATCAATGAAGTGCAGGTAAATACAAATCAAGGGGAGGCTCGCGTCTGCAATCTTAAATTGGCACCCATTTCAGGCGAAAATGATTTAATGTTGTTGATGATTGCACCGCGAGAGCTGGCTGGTCGCATAACACTAACGCAAACAGCACAGTCTGCGTCAAAATCGGCCATTGGAATGGCTGAAATGCTCGCCCACGAAATCAAGAACCCTCTGGCTGGTATCACGGGGGCAGCTCAGCTGTTATCGATGGGGTTGCCGCCCAAAGACCTTGAACTGACAGATCTTATCGTTGAAGAAAGTCGCCGGATTGTAAAATTGTTGGATCAAGTCGAGCAATTCGGCAATCTGCGCCCGCCCTCATTGAGCGAAGTCAACATCCACGACGTTTTAGATCGCGCGCGCCGCTCTTCTCAATTGGGTCATGGTGCGCATATGCGGTTCGTAGAAGATTATGATCCTTCCTTGCCCCCGGTCTATGCAGATGATGATCAATTATTGCAGGTCCTTTTGAATCTATTGAAAAATGCGTCTGAAGCGGCCTCGCCAAAAGGGGGGGTGATCACATTGCGGACATTTTATGAACACTCTTTCAAAATGCGACGCGCGGACGGAGCAGGCCATCCTTTGCCGATGCAGATAGAAATCAGTGACGATGGCCCGGGTATTCCTGATGACATAAAGGCAAATATTTTTGAACCTTTCGTGTCCGGCAAAGAAAATGGGACAGGGTTGGGGCTGGCCTTGGCCAGTAAAATTATATCGGAACACAATGGGTGGCTTTCTTTAGACTCGCAGCCGGGTCGTACCGTGTTTCGCATTTCATTACCTCGCGCCCCAAATCATGCGCAGTTAGATAAGGAGTAGGTTTATGGACGGTACTGTTCTTGTCGCAGATGATGATAAAACTATTCGCACTGTATTGACACAGGCGCTGACGCGGGCAGGTTGTCGTGTCCATGCCACGTCAAGCCTGACGACATTGATGAGATGGGTGAGCGAAGGCAAAGGAGATGCAGTCATCACAGATGTCATGATGCCGGATGGAAACGGGATCGAAATGCTTCCCAAAATCACGCAGGATCGTCCTGATTTGCCTGTCATCGTCATCTCTGCGCAAAATACAATCCTCACAGCCATAAAGGCCAATCAGGCAAATGCGTTTGATTATTTATCGAAGCCTTTTGATCTGCCTGATCTCATGAAGCGATGCTCAAAAGCGTTAGAGCAAAAAAAATCTCGAATCAAATCTGACCCAGCTGATTTGTCTATGGAAGAGGATCAGCAAAACCTCCCGCTGGTGGGGGCGACACCAATTATGCAAGAGCTCTATCAGACAGTGGCAAAATTAATGCACGCGGATTTGCCGATAATGATTTGTGGCGAGTCTGGTACAGGAAAAACACTCATCGCTAAGGTGCTGCATAATTTTTCCGATCGTCGAAATTTTCCGCTTGTCACTGTTTCGGAAGCCGACTTGACCGAACTGGAGGGCCCGTCAAAAATTTTGGCGCGGGCGCGGGGGGGAACAGTCTTATTCGAACAAATTGCTGACTTTAACGATGAATGTCAGGCCCGTATTGTCAGGATGATCGATAACTCGCTAGATACGGCACCCCGCTTTATTGCCACAATGCAGGACGAAGCACATGAGGCCGCTGAAGCCGGCGTCATTCGGCGCGATTTATACTACCGGCTTGGGGGGGCAACAATTCGAGTACCCTCACTGCGCGAGCGGGTGGATGATATTAAGATTTTGGCAGAGCATTTCCTTAATAAAGGGGAAAGAGATGGTGCCTTGATGCGCACATTCGGTCCTGAGGCGTCGGATCTCTTTCGAAGCTATAGCTGGCCGGGCAATGTGCGCCAGCTTGAAAATATTGTGAAACGTCTGGGCCTTACAGCGCGTTCCCCAGTGATCACGCTTGCTGAGCTGGAACAGGTTCTTCAGGACCAACCTGCGATGCCCCTGTCACAAAAAAGAGGATCAACAGATAAGCTTTCTAGTGATGTGGCGCGTCACCTTCGGCGGTATTTTGATCTTCATGGAAACGTGCTTCCTCCGCCAGGCCTTTATGCACGTATTCTAAGAGAAGTTGAGCGTCCGTTGCTTGATATTGCTTTGGAGGAAACCGGAGGGAACCAAGCAAAATGCGCAGACCTTTTGGGAATTAATCGCAATACTTTGCGCAAAAAAATAAGTGAGCTTGACATTATGGTTACACGTCGACGAAAACTGATGTAATACTGCAACATGTCTGGGGGGGCAACATATTGGGTGAACGCATGTGGTCCGCTCTGCCCAACATCGGAGACAAAGGCTGATGGCTGTGTCGCGTATGAATCTGTCTCGCCTCAGCAGGCTGCGCTTTCAACGCCGCATCGCAACTTATGTAAATATTGGCTTGATCTGCCTTGCGCCTGTTTTGGCCCTTGTGACCTATCTTATTTTGGGTCCCATTGATCAAGGACGTGAGTCCAATTTATTGCGTGTTATATTACTATGCGACCTTCTTTATCTACTGGCTCTGACTGCTCTTGTTATGCAGCGTGTCATGCAAATTGTTGCGCTTCGCCGGCAGAAATCAGCTGGTTCACAGCTCCATTTACGCCTTACAGGTGTGTTTTCAGCGATGTCGCTATTGCCGACCGCGACGGTGGCAGTCTTTGCCGTTTTGTCGATTAATATGGGATTTGAAGCATGGTTTTCTGATCGGGTTCAAGGGGTCATTGCAGACTCTCTAGAGGCAGCGCAGGCGTATGAACAGGAACAGGTGAGGGGGCTGAAGGAAGATATAGCGGCTTTGGCAAGTGATCTCGAGACTTATCGGCGTACCGCAATTAATGACCCGCAACTATTACGTCAACGACTGAGTGACGCACAAGAAAATGTACAGCGCGGGTTAAAGGAAGCCTTCATAATTGACGACACAGGCGATTTGATTCTAAGGGGCAATCGGTCCTATTTGTTTGATTACGAAGAACCCAGTTCTGAACTCATCCAGACAGCAATTCGTGAGATTGTGATCATTCCTGATATTCCAAACAACGAATTGCGGGCTTTAACCTATCTTAATGGTTTTGGGACCTATTTTTTGCTGGTTTCACGGGTTATCGATGGCAATCTCTTTGCCCTTTTAGATGAAACGCAGGCGGCAGGTCAGTTTTATCAACAGCTTGAGTCACAGCGTGGGGCGTCATTGTTTCGATTTGGGATTATCTATCTGATTTTTGCAGTGCTTTTGATTGCAGCCTCTGTTTTTGCTGCGTTATTTTTTGCCGAACGCTTATCGCGCCCCATAGGCCGCTTGACTGGGGCGGCGCAAAAAGTTGGGGAAGGCGCATTGGATACGCGTGTCCTCGAGGAAGAGGGCAATGATGAGATAAGCCAGCTTTCAAAATACTTTAACCAAATGACACAGCAGCTTGAAAAACAAAGAGAAACGCTTCTTGAGAATACAGAGCAAATTGAATTGCGACGACGGATGTTTGATTCTGTATTGAGCTCTGTAACCTCAGGTGTTTTGGGATTGGATGCCGAAGGAAAAGTCTCATTTGTCAACAAATCGGCAGAACGGTTGTTGGGAGGGCACGAAATTCTGGAAAATTCGCATCTTTCGGTAGCGGTCCCTGAATTTTTCCCCTTGTTTGAACGACTGACCCAAACGAAAAATGAAAGCCTTCAGGAGGAACTGAAAACAGTTCAGGCGGGGCGGCTTGAAAATCTCCTTGTGAGGGTGGGACGGAGGCGTAATGAAAAGGGACAATTGGAGGGCTACGTGATTGCCTTTGACGATGTAACCGATTTGGTATCCGCTCAGCGTTCAGCAGCGTGGGGTGATGTTGCAAGGCGTATTGCACATGAGATCAAAAATCCCTTGACCCCAATCCAACTGTCTGCGGAACGTATCCGGCGAAAGTTTGCACCAAAGCTTTCTGAGGAGAGCGACGATTTGGAGCGCATGACAGATGTCATCGTTCGTCAAACAAATGATCTGCGGCATATCATTGACGAATTTTCCAAATTTGCGCGTCTACCCCAACCCAAAAAATCCAAAGAGGATTTGATCCCTATCGTAAAGGCCGCTGTGCTGCTTCAAGAAAATGGACAACCAAACATCAATTTTGTCAGTAACATTCCGCAAAATTCATTGGTCATCAGTATTGATGCCACAATGATTTCTCAGGCATTGACAAATCTATTGAAAAACGCGGGCGAAGCGATTGACACGCGACGTTATAAGTTGGGCGGTACCATTGCGGGGGAAATCCACGTGGGTGTTGAACAGGTTGGCGATATTGTTCAGGTTATAATTGATGACAATGGGATCGGATTGCCACAGGATCGTGCGCGTCTTTTCGAACCCTATGTCACGACACGGGACAAAGGTACTGGACTTGGATTGGCAATCGTGAAGAAAATTGTTGAAGAGCATGGCGGCACGTTGAGCCTGGAGGATGCGCCTTCCTTTGATGCAGCACCGTATTTTGGGGCACGTGTCGTTATGTCACTGCCATTTTTATCAGAAGAACAAGATGAGAATACAAAAGGAAAACAAACAGATGGGTGATATTCTTATCGTTGACGATGAGCGCGATATTAGAGAACTTATTGCCGATATATTGGAAGATGAGGGGTTTTCAGCGCGTAAAGTCGGCACTGCAGATGACTGCATGCGCGAAGTGATGACAGCACCGCCGAACCTTCTTATTCTTGATATTTGGCTCAAAGACAGCGACATGGACGGAATAGATATTCTGAAACGTGTGAAAAAAGAATATCCCAATATCCCAGTTGTAATCATTTCAGGACATGGAAATATTGAAATTGCGGTTGCCGCGATAAAACAGGGTGCCTACGATTTTATCGAGAAACCGTTCAATATCGACCAGCTTTTGGTGGTGATTAAACGGGCAATGGAAACGTCGCGTTTGCGTCATGAAAACACGTCTCTTCGTCAAAAGGATCGTCCCTCTGCGCAAATGCTCGGAGAGTCCCCCGCATTTAAAACACTTGTTTTGCAATTGGAAAAGCTTACGAAAACCAATAGTCGTGTACTGCTCACTGGGCCCTCGGGATGCGGAAAGGAATTGGCCGCGCGCTATATTCATAATAATTCAGAACGCGCACAGGCGCCGTTTGT
Organism: Alphaproteobacteria bacterium casp-alpha6; assembly: GCA_001510135.1. GTDB lineage: Bacteria > Pseudomonadota > Alphaproteobacteria > Rhodobacterales > Rhodobacteraceae > LFER01. The sequence goes on along the minus strand of LFER01000023.1, from coordinate 18,783 downwards.
TGTGGTCAATTGTGCCTCTATCGAAGCCGATAAAATGGACTCTGTTTTATTTGGGCATGAAGATAAGAATAAATCCTATTCCACCGGATTGTTGGAGCAGGCAAATGGGGGAACAGTGTATTTGGACGAAGTGGCAGATATGCCGCTGGCCACCCAGTCAAAACTGTTGCGGGTTCTCGTGGATCAAGGATTTTCGCGACTTGGCGGTGTAGACACGGTCAAGGTGGATTTTAGGGTCATTTCTTCCACCAGCCAGAACCTGTCGCACGCCATAGAAAAGCGTGAATTTCGGGAGGAATTGTTTCATAGACTGAACGTTGTGCCCGTTGAGGTTCCATCTTTATCCGAGCGAAGCGAAGACATTCCCTTAATTGCAAGCCATTTTCTTAAACTTTTCCACGAGCTGCATGGTCACCCAATACGTGAGCTAAGCGCTGATGCGGCCGGACTTTTGCAGACGATGCCTTGGCCTGGCAATATAAGACAACTTGCCAATGTCATTGAGCGGATTTTGATTTTGAGTGATGGAACTGGCCCTATAGAGGTCACCGACATTCCAGATGAAACCAAGACACAAACCAACGATCCTGAGGCCGGCACCATCAGCCCCTCCTTGGCCAGCCTGCCGCTTCGCGAAGCACGTGAGGCTTTTGAACGAGATTATCTAATGGCGCAAATTAAACGGTTTTCTGGAAATATAAGTAAGACCGCAAACTTTGTGGGTATGGAAAGAAGCGCATTGCATCGCAAATTAAAATCGCTTGGTGTTGTAAATTCAGGAAAATCTTCTGGGGTCACCACGAAGGCTGGTTGAGAAAATCAACAATTGACCAAAAGCTGTGTATCTGCGATTGAAAAGTTGGTTCGTGTTTAAACACGAGGGAGTGTGATGAAGGTCATCATTTGCGGAGCTGGACAAGTCGGTTGGCAAATAGCGCGTCATCTTTCGGGTGAACGGAATGACGTGACAATCGTGGATAATAATCCCGATCTGGTAAGGCGGGCGACAGAAACTCTGGACGTACAGGGTTTGGCGGGCTTTGCATCATATCCGGATGTTCTGCAAAAGGCGGGAGCGCGAGACGCGGATATGATCATCGCGGCAACCTATTCTGACGAAGTGAATATGGTCACCTGCCAAATTGCGCACTCTATCTTTGATATTCCAAGAAAAGTCGCCCGACTGCGCAGTCAATCCTACCTTGATGCTATTTATTCTGATCTTTATCGACGAGATCACATGCCCATTGACGTTGTGATTAGTCCCGAAAGGGAAGTTGCCGCTGCGGCGCTCAAACGCCTTTCGGCTGCATCTGCCTTTGATACAGAGACGTTTCTGGATAATCAGGCGCAACTTCTTGGTTTGCGGCTTGATGAAAATTGTCCTGTGATAAATACGCCACTGCGCCAGTTAACGGATTTGTTTTCTTCGCTGCGCATTATCGTGGTTGGCATTCGGCGCAAAAATATTCTCTATGCACCTGAATCAGGCGATCAGCTTTTCTCAAACGATGAAGTCTATGTCATGTGCCACGTCGACGACAGTGCACGAGCGCTGGAAGTTTTCGGCAAGACACAAGGCAAAAGGGATAGGGTTGTTCTTATTGGGGGCGGGCACGTTGGTTTGTCTATCGCCAAGTCCCTTGAAAAACAGGAACACCGGACCCGCGCAAAGATTATTGAAAAAGACCGAGAAATTGCGGAGTTTGCTGCCAACGAACTGGAAAAGACGATCGTATTAAATGGCGATGGTCTGGACCCGAGACTTCTTGAAGAGGCAAATATTTCAAAATCGGACGTTATTTTAGCGGTTACCGACGATGATAAAACCAACATGCTTGCGGCGGTACGGGCAAAAACGCTGGGCTGTCCGCGTTCTGTTGTTTTGGTTAATGATCCAAGCCTTGTACCGCTGATGGGAGCGATGGGGATAGATGCTTTCATCAATCCGCGGGCAACAACGGTCAGCTCCATTTTGCGCCATATTCGCCATGGCCGCGTTAAGGGCGTTTATTCTATTGGCGATGCGGAAGCAGAAATTATTGAAGCACAAGTTCTATCAACATCACCTCTGAGCGGGCAGAAAATTAAGGATATAGATTTTCCAGAAGGCGTCTTGGTCGGAGGGGTTTTGAAAGGAGGAAAGCTTGTAATGCCAACTGGATCCTTGCGGATTGATGAAGGAGATGTGATCGCGCTATTCGCCTTGTCCAAAGATATCCCAGAAGTCGAAAGGCTTTTACAGGTTTCTATAGATTTCTTCTGACCGAAAATGTGGATCAGATTTACACAGCTTCCGTTTTTTTTCCAACTCTTTGGAGTGGCGTCTTTGGCGATGATTTTGCCAAGCGCGCATGCTCTGAGCGTTGAAAATTTTGCTCAAGCGCGGTCCTTTTTTTATACTGGCACCTTAGGATTGTTTCTGCTGTCAATGATTGCGCTGGCGGCTTCAAATAGAAAATTGGACGAAACGGGAGTTCAACAGCTTGCCTCTTTGGCGCTCGGATTTTTTGTTTTACCTTTGTATTTTGCCATCCCCGAATACGATGCCATCCGTACGACATATTTTATAAATGCTTATATTGATATGGTCAGTGCATTCACCACAACAGGGTTTGTGGTTTTTGATCCTGATCGCTTAAGCGACACGTTGCATTTGTGGCGTGCACTTGTGGCTTGGCTGGGGGGTGCACTGATTTGGTTGGCGGCTGTTGCCATTCTTGCGCCTTTAAATCTTGGGGGTTTTGAGGTGGCAAGCAGCAACCGCATTCACCAAACACATTTTCTGACAACAGCAGAGCGACGCATGTTTTTACAGCGAAATTTTTCGGCGCTTTTTCCGCTCTATCTTGGATTGACGTTTGTTTTGTGGATTGCACTAGCTTTATCGGGCATTCCAGGCTTCGAAAGTTTGATCTTTGCAATGTCAGTTTTATCTACAAGCGGCATATCTGCAGCCAAAACAATGTCTGATTTTGGTTCCAATTGGCTCGCTGAATTTATCATTATCTTATTTTTATTTCTGGCGATTTCGCGCGGATTTATTGCGCGGAAACGTTCTTCGGCTGGGATAACCAGTTTTCCGACAAAAATGGAATTTCGCATTGCGCGCGTGGTCATACTAGGATCTGTCATATTGATTTCAGCACGTCAGATCATGCAAATCCTTTGCGATCAAAATACTTTATTTGGAATAGAAACCCTACGCATGATTTGGGGAAACTTATTCACTGTGACATCATTCCTGACGACGCACGGATGGACATCAAGTTTTTGGGCGCCTGCCCAAATTTGGTCGGGGTATTCTGTGCCGGGTATTCTTTTTCTGGGACTTGTGCTGGTTGGAGGAGGCGTTGCCACCACTTCCGGTGGGATAAAGTTGCTGCGTGTTTATGCCCTTTATGCCAATGCCGTCCAAGAGATGGATCGACTTGTTCATCCCTCTTCGATTGGTCAGACTCGAAGCGTTCCACAAACTGAACTGAGATCCAAGGCTTATATAGCTTGGATTTTTTTCATGCTGTTTTTAATTTCCTTGGCAGGCGTTACATTAATTTTGTCAGCCACCGGTTTAACTTTTGAAAGCGCTTTTGTCGGTGCCATAAGCGCTTTGAGCACAACTGGCCCCTTGAACGAAATGGTATTTGGAGAGCCGTTTGATTTTTCTTCTTTGGGTTGGCCGGCCAAGCTGACACTTGCTTTTGCGATGGTTCTTGGAAAACTCGAAGTTTTGGTCTTATTGGCCTTGTTCACCTCTGAAACTTGGAGAGGTTAATTAAGGGGATAGACGCTCGCTTATAGTTGTGATTTTATATTGCGAGTCTCAGGGTTGATCCTTAAGGGACACTGACCAGGTGGTTGGAACAAAGAAAAAGGTAATAAAAAAATGGCTTCTGATCGTCAGAACTTGCAGGATGCTTTCTTAAATCATGTGCGCAAGGCAAAAGTCCCGGTAACAATTTTTTTGATTAACGGAGTGAAACTGCAAGGCGTTATCACTTGGTTTGATAACTTCTGTATTTTGCTGCGTCGGGACGGACAATCGCAACTGGTTTACAAACATGCGATCTCTACAATAATGCCATCACAGAATATTTCACTTTATGAAGGCGAAGAAAACGCTTGAGCCATTCTCATGACCCGCGCGTCACGCGCGCATGGGTTTTACATCCAGATATAAAATCGGATGCAACGCGCCGTGATGCAAGTGCCGCGTTGGAAGAAGCAATATCGCTTGCCTCCGCTCTGCCAGAATTAGAAGTTGTTGGCAGTAATGTGGTCAGGTTGCCCAAACCACATGCGGGAATGCTGTTTGGCTCGGGTAAGATTGAAGAACTCAAGTCACTTTTCACGGAAAATGAAGTGGAATTGGTTTTGATTGATGGACCAGTCTCACCCGTACAGCAACGAAATCTTGAAAAAAAATGGTCCGTTAAACTCTTGGATCGGACCGGTTTAATTTTGGAAATATTTTCGGACCGTGCCGCCACGCGAGAAGGCGTTTTACAGGTTGAAATGGCGGCACTTAGCTATCAAAGAACCCGCTTGGTACGGGCCTGGACACACCTTGAGCGTCAGAGAGGCGGGCTCGGATTCGTCGGGGGTCCGGGTGAAACCCAAATTGAAGCAGACCGCCGCGCGATCGATCTGCAGCTGTCAAAATTAAGCCAGCAACTTGCAAAAGTGGTCAAGACACGTCAACTCCACCGAGCCTCTCGTGCAAAGGTGCCTTATCCGATCGTGGCGCTTGTTGGTTATACGAACGCAGGCAAATCCACCCTTTTCAATCATCTGACAGGGGCCAATGTTATGGCAAAAGACATGCTCTTTGCCACACTTGATCCCACTATGCGGTCGATAAAGACGGCAGCCGGAAAAGATATCATTCTTTCGGATACGGTTGGGTTTGTCTCGGACTTGCCGACAGAGCTTGTCGCCGCGTTCAGAGCGACACTGGAAGAAGTCCTTAGCGCAGACATTATTCTTCATGTGCGCGATATTTCGCATGCACAGACTGAAGAGCAGGCCAAAGATGTTTCATCCATCTTGGAGGACATAGGCATTCAGGCTCACACACCGCTGTTTGAGGTATGGAATAAAGCTGACCGATTGCCTCAAGAAGACCTCGAACGGCTCAGCAATGAGGCACTGCGTCGGGATAAAACCCATCTCATTTCGGCTTTGACGGGGAAGGGCGTCGACGGTCTGATTAAAGCTGTAGAAGCTGTTTTGAGCATGCAGAATTTCGAAGATGTGATCAATCTGTCCTATCAGGATGGAAAAAAGCGGGCTTGGTTATATGATCAGGGTGTGGTTCGCAGCGAGACACAGAATGAAAACGGGTATCATGTTACTTTGCACTGGTCAGAGCGCCAGAAAGCACAGTTCCACCTAATTTGATCCATTGGCCGGAGACATTCGAGTTATCCCGATTGCCCCGCTTTTCGTAAGATCCTTATCGAGCGACATTCGCCAATATTCGCCGCGCCGCCAAAGTTGACCGAGATCATCATAATGGCGCGACAAGGGATGACCTGACTGTCCGGTTGCTATAACGAAGATAGAGCTATCGGGATCTGAAAAATCGTAAACGCCACGATATCCTGCCGCATGAATGTTTAAAAATGGATTTGCTCCAGTGCCCTTGGTACGGCCTCGCTGAATCGTGTGATCCCCGCCGCTTGTAGGTTGCTCGATGTTCACGAAATATTTCAGTAGGGGAATATGACCCAAGGAGGAATGTTCGTGGATTGCCTTATGTGCATCCCCCCATCTCAGAGAAGACAATGTTCCACCAAAGGTTTGCTTTAAGGAAATCAACGCATCATCAAGAGCGACGCTTGCTATATCGCTGCAGCTTTCTACGACCGAACTTTGGGCGATATCACACCATTTGCCTGCTCCTTCAATGTTGCGGAACACCCGTTCGATGAAGAGGGGCTCAACATGAGTAAAAGCATCTGCAAGTTGACCAATTTCATCTCGGATTAATCTTTCCTGCAATGCGCGCATCCAGGCGGCATATATCAAAGGTTCGGGGCGATATTCATCCATATCCCCGTTCCAGTCTGCTAAAAGTGTCATTGCCAGACGTCTATTCTGCGCCTGTGTGCCAAGTGGTCCGCTTTGTTCTGTGAAAAAAAGATCGGCGGCGACTAAGGGTAAAAGACTACGGGCCGTGTAACTGATGTTGTCGAGTTGTGTTTCCTTAAAGCTTTCATTTGTATGCACTTTTCGCTCGCCCAGTAAGCGGCTCAACCTTTGAATGCGTTGGCTGTCCCCCCAAGCAAAGGCTCCATGGTTTGGGAAGGCTTTGTCCGTAAGTTTATTATTGCTGGTTACGATTATTCCGCCTGCAGGGTTCACAATTCTTGGGCTTGTTTCCTCCGGCAAAAAACCTGACCATAGGTTATTTTTATTTTCTCCAAGACTGGGATACTTCCCTAAAGTCTGATGCGCCGGATTACGCTCCGGTCGTAGCCCCGTTGCAAAAAGTGCGATATTTTCGTCATCCACAAGAGTGAGCGTCAAGGAGGGCGATTGAAACTCACCAAGTGCACTCTGTGCCATGGAAACGGTCTTGCTTTTCATCAAGTTCAAAAATGCTTCTAAAGATAAATCATCACCACGCAGTGCAGTCGCGGCTAACGCGACAACATGATTTTCTGGAGTCACCTCAAAAACACCTTGTTCTTTAGGTGATAAGATAGGGCCATTTTCGCTCCATCTTAAGATTATTGTTACCGGTTGTTCATTTCGGATTTGGATAATAGACGGCCGACTGACAAATTTTTGGAGTCCATTTTCCGAGACATAATATTCCGGCTGGTTTGGGTCCACTGTTTCAAGGATAAGATCCTGATCATCAATATAACTTGAGGTAATTGCCCAGCCAAGCACAGTACCGCGTCCTGAGAGAATTAAAGGAAGGCCAGGTATAGTTGCGCCGATGACCCCGCCTGTTTCAAGTTCAAGACGTGTTAGATACCATAACGCGGGGGCAGACAGCGCGCCGTGTGGATCATTTGCCAAAAGTGCCCCCCCAGAGGCCGCACGCGAGGGGGCTGCAGCAAAGGCGTTAGAGGCTCCACCCAAGCCCAATGGGGGCAGGTGATCTAGGTTCAACCCGCTAAGTGCCGTTTGATAGGGATCAGAGTCGGGGCTGAAGGCTTTGCTGTGATGAACATCAAATGGTACAAGAGTTCCTGTACCGGGCACCTCAGGCATAAGATCCAATGCTCTCTTGTCATTTTCAAGCGCAAGTAGCAACCGCGCGTAAAGAACCTCGCGGGTGATTTGCTCTGACCATTCAACGCCGAGCATCTTTAATATTGCGATCGAATCAACAGCTGTCCAAATTGCGAAAGGCGCATCAAACAAGAACATTTCTGGTGCGCCACGCCCTAAAGACTCCTCATTGACCTCACGAATACGCGCATTCACGCCTTTGGCATAACTTCGCAGGATCGATTTTGCAGGGTCTGAAAAGTTTTCAAATGAAGATTGCGCTAAGGTATATAGATCCAATCGACGGTAAAATTGGTCACTTTGAAAGGTCTTTAAACCAAAGACTTCAGAAAGACGCCCTTGCGCCCGCCGGCGTAGAGTTGCCATTTGCCAGAGCCGATCCTGAGCATGGCTGTAGCCGAGTCCAAAAAAAACATCTTCATCATTTTGCCCAAAAATATGTGGAACATTATAGGTGTCTCTGATGATTTCCAGATTACTGTTAAGCTCTTGAAATTGGATATCTTTGTTATATCTAGGCACAGACTGGGCGGCGAGATAATAGGCCAGCGAAAACGCCAACACGCTCAATGAAAGCAATAAAACTGTCAGCCGGAAAGTCCAACGGAACATAAATGACATTCAATAAGCTCTCTTTTGTTTACCCTGTCATGCTTGCCTTACCTGCTGTGCATGGTTTAGGGGAAATGAGCAAGGTCGGTCACCACATTTTGAGGGTTTTATGATGACTAAAATAGCATTTCTTGGATTGGGCGTCATGGGTTTTCCTATGGCGGGACATCTTCAAAGGGCAGGGCATGATGTAACGGTTTATAACCGCACATCTGCAAAAGCCGAAAAGTGGGTTGCAACCCATGGCGGTCAAATGGCATTGACGCCCGCCGATGCAGCGAAAGGTGCAGAGTTTGTAGTCAGCTGCGTTGGAAACGACGATGATTTGCGCTCCGTTGTGCTTGGTTCGCATGGAGCACTCGGAGCCATGTCCAAAGGGTCCACATACATTGATCACACGACCGTTTCGGCAAAAGTCACCGCCGAACTCTACGCTTTGGCGCGTGATGCCGGTGTTGACTTTGTGGATGCCCCTATTTCCGGCGGGCAGGCGGGAGCGGAAAATGGCGCCTTGTCGATCATGTGTGGCGGCGATGCGTCCGCTTATGATAGATCGGAACCGATTATGTCCATTTATGCTCGTATCTGCCGGCGCATTGGTGAAACAGGTGCTGGGCAAAAAACTAAAATGTGCAACCAGATCGCCATCGCTGGACTGGTTCAAGGCCTTTCTGAAGCGTTGCACTTTGCTCAGAAAGCTGGGCTTGATGGTCGCTCGGTGGTCGAAGTCATTTCTCAGGGGGCAGCGGGAAGCTGGCAAATGTCAAACCGATATGAGACGATGCTAGAGGATCACTTTGATCATGGTTTTGCGGTGGATTGGATGCGAAAAGATCTGGCCATTTGTTTATCCGCAGCAGATGAAGTCGGCGCATCTTTGCCTGTCACGGCGCTGGTTGATCAGTTTTATAAGGATGTTCAAAACATGGGAGGTGGACGATGGGACACGTCAAGCCTCTTCAAGCGGCTGGAAAATATCGGCTAACTTTCGCTAATATATTTGCGCCTAATTGCGAATAGCCATTGTCATTTTCACAATTAGCGTCATAAGGTGAGAGCACGGGGTTTTTTCAAACCGCCCGGACAGTTTCGCTGCGATCAGCGCCGCATCTTTGTAATGCACATGGCGGCGGGTCGCTTTGATAGGCCAAATTTGGTCAAAGAATTCTTTCAGCTTGATGCGTGGAAGAGATTGAATTGGTGGAAGCACATTTTTTGTGTCTCCGCTGGAGAGTAATGCGATGAACCGCGAAGGGCATTTTTGTCAGTTACCGTTGAGCGAAGTTGACAGCTTCGCTGCGAGGCGGGTCATCGCCAAAAACAAATCAAACACGACTAAACTACTTTTGAAAAAGGGCAGTTTGCTGCGTGTTTGTCATTGGACATTATGGCTAAGAAAATGCTTATCGACGCCACCCACGCGGAAGAGACCCGTGTCGTGGTGGTTGATGGAAACAAGGTTGAGGAATTTGACTTTGAATCCGAAAATAAACGCCAGCTTGCTGGCAATATATATCTCGCAAAAGTCACCCGCGTAGAACCCTCGTTACAGGCGGCTTTTGTCGAATATGGCGGCAATCGGCACGGTTTCCTTGCGTTTTCAGAGATCCATCCCGATTATTACCAAATTCCCGTCGCAGATCGCGAAGCGCTCATGGCCGAAGAGATGGCTTATGCAGACGCGCAAAGTGATCTTGAAAACGGTGATGACGAAGAAAAACCTAGAAAGAGATCCTCCTCTCGTCGGACAAGAGCACAGTCCTCAAGATCCAAAGATGCAATTCAACGTCAAGACGTTGTCGCATCAGATACGACGGGTATGGAGACCATTGACCTGGATGATCAGAGCACAGAGAGTGTCTTTGACGAAGAAGGTGGCGAAGCCTTTGATGTCACAAATGACGAAGCTGAAGTTGTCGCAGATCAGCCAAGCACCGACATAAAATCAAGTGAGGGCGCGCTTGATGACAGTATCGTCGACCAAGAGGACATTTCATCCTCATCGGAAAATAATTCTGAAACAGAAGCGGATGAAATCGACGATATTCACGATAATCGGCGGCCAAGCGATGCAGCATCAAAGGATGACAGTATTGAAGATGTCGCTGAAATCGACGACGAATTTGAATTGCGGCCTATCCGCAAACCCCGCCCAAGACGATATAAAATTCAAGAAGTAATCAAAATGCGCCAAATTCTTTTGGTGCAGGTTGTTAAAGAAGAACGCGGCAACAAAGGAGCCGCTCTTACCACTTACCTGTCTTTGGCTGGTCGATATTGTGTCTTGATGCCCAATACGGCGAGAGGCGGTGGCATCAGCCGCAAAATTACAAATGCAGCAGACAGGAAAAAACTCAAGGAAATAGCCGGTTCCATAGATGTTCCCAAGGGTGCAGGGCTGATAATCCGCACTGCCGGTGCCAAGCGCACAAAAACTGAAGTTAAACGGGATTATGAATATCTGCTGCGGCTTTGGGAACAAATCCGGGAGTTGACGCTTAAATCCATAGCACCTGCAAAGATCTATGAAGAAGGCGATTTAATCAAACGTTCTATTCGTGATCTTTATAACCGCGAGATAGATGAGGTTCTTGTTGAAGGTGAAAGAGGATACCGGATTGCAAAAGACTTCATGAAAATGATCATGCCGTCTCATGCAAAAAACGTCAAAAATTATCAGGATTCCCTGCCGCTTTTTGCAAGATATCAGGTAGAAAGCTATCTCGCCTCGATGTTCAATCCGGTCGTTCAGTTAAAGTCAGGCGGCTATATCGTCATTGGCGTTACAGAGGCGTTGGTGGCAATTGACGTGAACTCGGGTCGGGCAACCAAAGAAGGTTCCATTGAAGAAACCGCGCTGAAGACCAACCTAGAAGCAGCCGACGAAGTGGCACGTCAGCTTAGGCTCAGAGACCTTGCTGGTCTGATAGTTATCGACTTCATCGATATGGATGAACGGCGCAATAATGCGTCGGTCGAAAAACGTATGAAGGATCGACTGAAAACAGATCGCGCGCGCATCCAAGTTGGGCGCATTTCTGGATTTGGGCTAATGGAAATGAGCCGCCAGCGGTTGCGGCCAGGCATGCTTGAAGCAACTACCCAAGGATGCCCGCATTGTCATGGCACTGGTCTTATCCGTTCTGAAGACAGCCTCGCTTTGGCTATTTTACGTCAAATTGAAGAGGAAGGTGTCCGAAAACGTTCTCGTGAAATTCTTCTGAAGTGCCCAGTGTCCGTGGCTAATTTCCTTATGAACCAGAAACGTGAGCACATAGCACAAATTGAGCAACGTTATGGGATGGCGGTGCGAGTCGAGGGGATCGTAACCCTAATTAGCCCCGAATATGAGATTGAAAAATTCAAATTCGCGAGCCGTTTTGTTGCTGAACCAAAAGGAAACGTGGTGTCAGTGGACGCCGTGCTTTTGGAACAATCTTCCGAAGAAGAGATTGAAGAAGAGGTGACAAATCTCGCGCCGGATGAGCAAGAGGACAATGAGGACGCGCGTCCGAAAAAACGCCGTCGGCGCCGTCGTAGGCGGCGGGGCAAAGGCGAGGGGGGTGAAGGGTCCCGCACGGATGGTTTTGATGCATCAAGTGAAGATGGCGATGTAACGGCAGAAGATGGTCCGGAAGACGGAGAAACTGGTGAAAAACATTCCCTGACCGATGGTCAATCAGATACCGCTTTTGCTGAAGTTACGCCCGAAGGGAAGGTGGTAGAAGATCACGTTGCGGACGCTTTGTCTACTGAGCCTGAGGGTGAAGAAACAGAAGACGCCGATACACAGTCCCCAAAAAAGAAGACCACGCGCAAACGCAAACCACGCAGCGCTCCGAAAACCGCAAAGAAGGATTCCGAAGTGACGGAAGGCGGGTCTTCCAGCGTTGATGAAACGTCGAACATCTCGGGAGATCCTGAAGGGGCAGAAGATGGTAATACACATGAAGTGGATCCACCATCAGAGGAAAGCGGGAAAAAAACCAAAGCAAAAGACGATAAACCAAAGAAAAAACGCGCCCCTCGAAAACCCAAGGTGACGAAGGATGATCAGAACGAAAGCGTTGAGAACGCCGTGTCATCAGACAGCGAGACGCGTGAGGAGTCCGTTGAAACACAACAGACCAAAGTGAAAAAGGCAGCAAAGTCAGTTGCAGAAGCGGTTGTTGAAGAGGGAGCCTCGGCAGTTGTGAGCGAAGCTGAAATTACGCCGGAAGCGGATAAAAAAACCCGTCGGCGCGGATGGTGGTCACGGGGCTAAGACCAAGAGTGGATCACGCCTTTTCGATAAGATAAAGCGTGGTCCCGTCTTCCAGTTCTTGAACATCTTTGAGCACATGTCCATTTTCTTGACAGAAAAGAGGAAAATCCACCCAAGCAGCAGGGTCATCTGCCATAACGCGCAAGACCTCCCCGCTGGAAAGCGGAATTAACCGCTTACGCGCTTTCAAGACGGGTAAGGGACATAAGAGGCCGCGTGCATCAAGTTCATGTACCATACTATGGGACATAGGTTGAAGTCGGAGCCTTGTCCACACAGATAAGTGTACAATGACGACAGTGACGCAGGGCATTTATTTCGCTAAGGAAAGACTATGTTTGGAATCGATATCATAGATGCAACACTCATACCGGCCCTGACTCTGGCGTTTTTGGCCGGCGTTATTTCTTTTTTGAGCCCATGTGTTTTGCCCATAGTGCCGCCTTACCTTGCTTATATGAGCGGGATCTCCCTTTCAGAGGCAACCGATAACAACAAAGCGGTTTCAGTCTTTTTGCCCGCTTTTTTTTTCGTATTGGGGCTGTCCACGGTATTTCTGATATTAGGCTTTACAGCCTCGGCACTTGGCACTGTGTTTTTGTCTTATCAAGACATATTAATTACGATTTCCGGACTTTTGGTGATGGGGTTTGGATTGCATTTTTTGGGAATTCTTCGGATTGGATTTCTTGAACGGGAGGCGCGATTTGACGCGTCTTCACAAAATGGCTCTGCCTTTGGAGCTTACGTTCTTGGGTTGGCTTTTGCCTTTGGCTGGACGCCCTGCATTGGCCCACAGCTCGCCTCTATCCTGACATTGGCGGCCAGCGAAGGATCCGTGGCGCGTGGGACAACTCTTTTGGGGGTCTATGCGCTTGGCCTTGGGGTGCCATTCTTGCTGGTTGCGCTGTTTTTAAGCAGACTATCAGCAACCTTGACGTGGCTAAAACGACATATGCAAATTATAGAACGGTTGATGGGACTGTTGCTTTGGACGATTGGTCTAATGATGCTGACCGGCGGATTTGCAGATTTTTCGTTTTGGATATTGGACACATTTCCAAGCTTGGCAAACCTGGGCTAGCCTTTGGGGGAAATCGCAGTCATAATGACGGTGTGGACGGTGGAATAAAGGTGCAATTAAGTGAAGCGCAGGGTTTTTTACATACCCGGTTTTGACCCGTTTCCCCCAAGACGATACCGAGAACTCTATCGCCGCGAAGGTCAGGAATAGGCACGGATTACCGGATATCAGCTTGATCAATACAAAGCCAATTTCAAGGCCGGTTACGGCTGGCGCGCAGAATTATGCGATGAGGCCGGAAAAAGTGAGGCTGAAATAGAAGTGTTGATGTGGTCGGACATTGTGAAAACTTCGATGTCTTCGGGAATATTTTTCACCTATCTCAATATGCTAAAAACGGCGTGGATTTATATCTCTACCGCAACCCTGTTTGACATCGTCAAATTGCGCAAAGGTCCGGTGATTGCCGCCCTTTATCCAATTGGGTTTTTGATTGTTCAATTGGCAATTGCCCTTGGGGTTGCCTATGGAGTCTCGCGGCTCCTTGTGGCAATTCGTCCCATGCTTTCTTGGGTAGCGCTGGTGATCATATGGCCCGTTTTGGCCCTGTTTCAAAAATATGATCACAAGGTTTTTGCCTATTACCTGATGCAGGATTACGCCCATTCTGCGAAGCTGCGCGGCGCATATCCTCCGGAACTAAAAGAGCGTTTGCGCCAATTTAAGGAGAAAATTTCAGTGGCCCTGACTGAAGAGTGGGATGAAATCCTTGTGGTGGGTCACTCCTCTGGGGCACATCTTGCAGTTTCTGTGCTCGCAGAGCTTTCGCGCGACGGGCAGTTGAAACAAGCGACATGCCCCTTGGGTTTTTTATCTTTGGGGCAGGTGGTTCCCATGGTTGCCTTTTTACCTGATGCCAAGCAATTGCGTCAGGACTTGCGGGATTTGTCCGAAAGCGATGACTTGACATGGATTGATGTCACCGCTCCGGGTGATGGGTGCAGCTTTGCTCTCTGTGATCCAGTTGCAGACTGCGGTGTGGCAAGAGATGCACAAAAATGGCCGCTTGTCTTATCGGCCGCATTCACACAAACCCTTTCTGCAAGTAAGTGGAAGGCGGTGCGATGGCGATTTTTTCGGCTTCATTTCCAGTATCTCTGCGCTTTTGATCATGCTGAGGCCTATGATTGTTTTCAAATCACCGCTGGATCAAAAACCCTGGCGGCGCGATTTAAGGGGCGTTCTCCGTCAAAATCCCGTATCCTGACCCCGACCGCCCGTTATAGAGCGCTTTGCTGATGCTGCCGCCAAAACCCATATCACGCAAAGACAAAGTGTCACTTTGGCAATATATGAAGGCCTTTAAACAAGATATTCTTTCTGCTCAGCCCGAAAGACTTTACCGTGCTTGGATGGCAGAGTTTAAAACCCCGTTTTTCCGGTCTTATCTGGTCAATCAACCCGAATTGATCCAACTTATTCTCAAAGAACGTCCCGATGATTTTCCCAAATCTGATCGTGTGGGCGAGGGGCTGCGTCCGCTTTTGGGGGAAAGTGTTTTTCTTGCCAATGGAGAGGATTGGAAAAGACAGCGCCGCATCATTGATCCCGCCTTTGAAGGAGAACGGCTGAAAGAAACCTATCCCGCGATGTATAACGCTGCCCAAGCAATGGTGGATCGACTAGGCTGTGGGGTGCATGAGGTGGAAGAAATTGCAAGTTTTGCGGCTGCAGACGTGATATTTCGCACCCTGTTTTCCATTCCAATAGAAGATGAAATCGCCTCTGCGGTTTTCCACGAATTTCGCAAATATCAACGTGAACAACCTATTTTGAACATCGCCGCCTTTGCGCCTTTGCCCAAAAGGATGCCGCGGTTTCATTCCCGTCAGACCAAATCCGCTGCACGTACCATCCGTAGCTTAATCAAGGATCTCACACAAATGCGGATGGAAAAGATCAAGGCAGGGACCGCGCCGCTCGATCTGGCAACAAAAATTATGACAACAGAGGACCCCCAGACAGGACAGTGTTTTGATACCACTGAAATGGTGGATCAGGTTGCGATCTTTTTCCTTGCAGGACATGAAACAAGCGCCTCTGCTTTGGCATGGTCGCTTTACCTAATGGCGCTTTATCCTGACTGGCAGGACCGTTTGGCCGAGGAAGCCCGTATCCTGAATGAGGATTTCTCCAGCATTTCGCGCTTGCGCTTGACGCGCGCGGTGTTTCGAGAGGCGCTGCGCCTTTACCCGCCGGTACCAATGATGGTGCGCGAGACGGCAAAACCTGAAACCTTTCGGGAAAGAGTTTTGAAAAAGGGCAGTACGATTGTGATCAGCCCGTGGCATCTTCACAGACAAAACCGGCTCTGGGATCATCCTGATGATTTTGACCCTGATCGCTGGGAAAGTGAAAATGGCAGGACATGTCAGAGAGAGGCCTTTATTCCCTTTTCCGCAGGCACGCGCGTGTGCCCGGGTGCGGGATTTGCGATGATCGAAGGCCCCCTGTTATTGGCAAATGTGTTGAAATCCTTTCGTGTCAGTACAGAAGGTTGTGACACACCCGTTCCGGTCGCCCATCTTACGGTGCGGGCACAACATGGGTTTTATCTGAAATTTGATAAAAGATAGCTCAAGAGAAAATTAAGTGATCCAAGAAAACGGATGGTCATTCTTTGTCCATATAGTGCTTTAGGACATAATCACGAATCGTGCTGGCAAGCCCTGTTTCCAGATCACGACTCTCATCAAGTTCCGCCGCTAACCCATTGATAGATAATCCTTTGTCATGAGCGATTTGGCAAAATGCGCGCCAAAAACGATCTTCAAGGGTGACACTTGTTTGATGTCCGCGTAAATTAAGAGATCGTTTTTTGGGTCTGAGGCTCATTATTCGCTCTTATGCCCGTCTAGATGTGCGTCTCGTTTTTGGGTTTCATTTTTGGCGTTCAGCCGCTCCGTCTTGGTGAGCCCAAATTTTACAGAATTTTCTGCCGCTTGAGCCTTTTTGTCGGCTCGTGCTTTCTGCTTTTTGTATTTATTCAGGTTTATCGGTGTATTCATCCTTTGGGACCCACCATATTTTCGGGACGCACGACCCTGTCAAAGGTGTCTTCATCCACAAACCCCAAGGCGATGGCCTCTTCCTTGAGTGTGGTGCCATTTTTATGGGCGGTTTTAGCGACAGTCGTGGCGTTGTCATAGCCGATTTGGGGCGCTAGGGCCGTGACCAACATCAGGCTTTCCCGCATCAATTTGTCTATGCGCACTTCATCCGCCTTCAGCCCGACCACGAGGTTATCGGTAAATGCGGAACATGCATCCCCCAAAAGCTGCATAGATTGCAGAACATTATAGGCCATCATGGGTTTGTAGACGTTTAATTCAAAATGCCCCTGACTGCCTGCAAACCCCACCGCCGCATCATTTCCGATCACATGGGCACAGACCTGTGTCATGGCTTCGCATTGGGTGGGATTGACTTTACCCGGCATGATTGAGCTTCCGGGTTCGTTTTCCGGCAAAATCAATTCGCCCAATCCGCAGCGCGGGCCAGAGCCTAAAAGGCGAATGTCATTGGCAATTTTGAAAAGGCTGGCGGCGACTGTTTTTAAACTGCCCGAGATTTCGACCATGGCGTCATGGGCTGCAAGAGCTTCGAATTTGTTGGGAGCCGTGACAAAAGGAAGTCCCGTGATACGCGCCATATTAGCCGCCACGGTCGTGTCCCAGCCCTTTGACGTATTGAGCCCTGTTCCCACTGCGGTGCCCCCTTGCGCCAATTC
Organism: Alphaproteobacteria bacterium casp-alpha6; assembly: GCA_001510135.1. Classification (GTDB taxonomy): domain Bacteria; phylum Pseudomonadota; class Alphaproteobacteria; order Rhodobacterales; family Rhodobacteraceae; genus LFER01. The sequence continues at coordinate 1,845 of LFER01000023.1, read as the reverse complement.
ATAAATGTCTTCGAGGGATTTTTTGACACGTTTGATGCCCATGGCAACTTGATGGGCATAACCGGAAAATTCCTGAGACAAGGTAAGAGGCGTTGCATCCTGTGTATGCGTGCGACCGATCTTGATGATGCCGTCAAAGGTCGCGACTTTGTCCAAAAGGGCGCTGTGGAGTTTTTCAAGTCCTGGCAGCAGAACGTCATGGGCCATCATCGCTGTGGCAATATGCATTGCGGTCGGGAAGGTGTCATTTGAAGACTGGCCCATATTGCAATGATCGTTGGGGTGTACGGGATCTTTCGATCCAATAATGCCCCCCAAAATTTCAATAGCACGGTTCGCAATGACTTCGTTTGCGTTCATATTTGATTGCGTGCCCGATCCCGTTTGCCAGACCACAAGTGGGAAATTATCATCAAATTTGCCTGAGACAACTTCCGATGCTGCCTGAATGATCGCATCTGCCCGTCCAGCATCCAATTTTCCAGAGGCTTTGTTCGCTTCTGCGCAGGCCTGTTTAATAACACCTAGCGCGCGCACAATGCTGACCGGCTGCCTTTCCCAGCCTATCGGAAAATTAATGATGGATCTTTGTGTCTGAGCGCCCCAATATTTGTCTGCAGGAACGTCTAAGGGACCAAAGCTGTCAGGTTCAGTGCGGGTTTGTGACATCGTAAGCTCCGTCAAATTCATTTATTCAAACTGCATTTTAATCAATTTGCAGTGATAAGCGAAGAGTAACGGGTTTTCTTGGCCATTGTATAGGGTAGGGACGTCTGATTTTCTGCATACTCAACAGGGCGATGCACCACGAAACTCTTAGGCAAAAAAGAAAAATTACTGTTTGCGAAATTCGTCAAGCCTGACAATATCCGCGTCTTTTTCCCCAGTCGAAGAAGAGGGGCGGGACGCAGAGCTTTGGTCAGTTTTTTCAGAAGTTTCCTTTTTGTTTGTGGTGCGGGCGATGCTGTATGCGGCATCACCCGATTTGGATGCTGCATCGGTTTGTTCAAATTTCACCCCAAATTCGACAGAAGGGTCCACAAAGGTGATGATTGCATCATAAGGAATATAAAGAACCTCAGGATTGTTTCCGAAATTTAATGTAACAGAAAAACCGATGTCATCTACTTCAAGATTATCAAACCAGTGCTGCATGACAACGGTGATTTCTTCTGGATAACGCTCATGAAGCCATGGCGCCATTTCAAGTCCAACATATGTCGTATCCAACGTGATAAAGAAATGGTGATCACCAGGAAGCCCGTTTTGTGATACCTCACTTAAAACCTGCTGCACGAAAAAACGCATCGCCCTATTCATGATGCTGCCATAATCGAGAGTGCCAGTCATTCCTTTGTCCTTCACATTTACACGCATCCCGTGATGGCAGGCGCCGTGCACATCAAACCAACGTTTGAATGGCGATTCTTATCATCAGTTTACCGCTCAAAGCAGAAAGCGCTAGGGGCAATAAAAATACGAATGGCTTGAGCTTTAATTCCGTCTTTCATGAAAGTACCGGTGTCTGTAGTGCAGGCTTCTGTTGCCAGGTGCCTGCGAACCCCGCCTGAAGCAGCTATGCCTCAGGGCTTAAAGTTTCAATAACTCCGGTTGCTTACGCAGCCATCGCCATTGGAGCACGATTGTCATTTGCAATTGTACTGTTTGAACCGGTACGGTGGTATCTCGCCGAGACAAAGCTAACCCCTTTAGACGTTCGTCGATCCTGTTTCGGCCCCATGTCCGTCAAATGAACGGGTCTTGGTGGAGCCGCCGGGTACCGCCCCCGGGTCCGATCCGCTTATTACGAGCGCGTTTATGTCCATAGCTCTAAGAGCATTTAAA
>LFER01000022.1 GCA_001510135.1 Alphaproteobacteria bacterium casp-alpha6 | reverse complement strand
CGCAGACCCTGAATAACGTTAAGACCAATGCCACCCAGACCAAACACAATTGCACGGCTGCCAATTTCGACTTTGGCTGTGTTGATCACAGCGCCGATACCCGTTGTCACTCCGCAACCAATGTAACAAATCTTGTCAAAAGGGGCATCTTTGCGCACCTTGGCCAAGGCGATTTCAGGCACGACAGTATGATTGGCAAAGGTCGAACATCCCATGTAGTGATGGATTGGCGTTCCATCGAGCATTGAAAAACGCGTCGATCCATCGGGCAACAAGCCCTGCCCTTGCGTGGATCGAATAGCTTGGCAAAGATTGGTTTTCGGGTTGAGACAATATTCGCATTCACGGCATTCCGGCGTGTAAAGCGGAATCACATGATCCCCGACCTCTAAAGATGTGACGCCTTCGCCGACCTCGACAACTACGCCCGCACCTTCATGGCCAAGAATCGCTGGAAATATGCCTTCAGGGTCGTCGCCAGATCGCGTAAATTCATCTGTGTGGCACAATCCGGTTGCTTTGATCTCAACCAGCACTTCTCCGGCGCGTGGTCCTTCGAGTTCTACTTCCATGATTTCCAATGGTTTTCCGGCTGCAAGAGCCACCGCTGCTTTTGTACGCATTCTTTTCCTCCGCAAATTTTCCTTGCCTTAGCGCGAAACTCTTATCATAAATTGATAACGAGTCTTGAAATATGAGAAAACATTGCATCTTGAACGCCTCATTGCAATCCTTGAAATCATTGCCGTTTCCGGTCGGGCCATCAGCGTTTCCGACATTCAAAAGGCCACTGCCCTGCCCAAACCAACCGTTTATCGGCTCTGTAGCGCTTTGGCAGACCATCAGCTGATCGACAGCGATGAGGAGAATTCAAGATATGTCATCGGTGAAAGATTGATCAGAATTGCGCTTCTTGGCAAGTCTGATGTTGATGTGCGCCGCGTTGCTGCTCCTATATTAGCAAAATCAGCGATAAAATTTGGGGAAACTGTTTACCTGTCGCGCTATCGAAACGGAGGTATCGATATCATTCACGTGGAAACTCCGAATAATCCAACGCGCGGCCATATTTATCCGGGTCTTGGCCCACTGCCACAGAATTGCATGGCTTCAGCTTTTGTCATTGCAGCCTTTGCCGAAGATCCGTTTCGCCAAGAAATTCTAAACAACGTGATCAATCCGTATAAAGCGGCACGAAATAACGCGAAAGGTGCGGCGCCTTTGGATCTTGATCCTGTTCGCGTTGCTGGGTTTGCCCATATCGAACAGGCTACGGAGTTTGGTGCAACAAGCATTTCCGCCCCTATTTCAATCGGCACGCTTGGGGCAACCTTTGCGATTGGTGTTGTTGGGCCCAATGACCGGTTGCTTGAAGATACAACGCAAAAGATCGGCAAAGAGCTTATCAAAATTTCGTCCCAGATGGGGGGCGCAATTCAGCTTTGCAATGTTTCTGAGGTTTAAGGAGCAGAAGAAAGGGTGATTTATTCGCCGAACCATAAGACATAAAATACAGATTTTAAATTGAAATGGAGACAAACTATGAACCTAAGACCTGATCCAACGTTTCACGCCACGGCTGCGCTGGCAATGAAGGCGCCTGTTGAAAAGCTCGCCTTTACCCTAATGCTCAGCCCAGATGGGTCCCAGCCTGACGGATTGGCTGTCGTTGATGTTGATCCATCTTCAAAAACATATGGTGAAATTGTGCACAGTCTCTTTATGCCCAACAAAGGGGATGAATTTCACCATTTTGGCTGGAATGCCTGTTCTTCGGCGCTGTCGCCTTTGACGGGACATGCGTTTTATGAACGCCGGTATCTGATCATTCCCGGCATTCGGTCGTCCCGTATATACGTCATTGATGTCAAAGAGCCGCTGGATGCAAAAATCCACAAAATTATCGAACCCGAAGAATTAATGGAAAAAACAGGATATTCGAGACCCCACACCATTCACTGCGGACCAGAAGGCATTTATGTTTCCACCCTTGGAGGCGGAGGAGAGGACGGAACAGACGGACCTCCGGGAATTTTCATCATGGATTGTGAAACCTTTGACATTCTTGGTCGCTATGAAATGGACCGCGGGCCGCAGGACAAACATTATGACTTCTGGTGGAACCTTCCCAAAGATTACATGGTCAGTTCCGAATGGGGTCTGCCGCCGCAATTCGAAAACGGCATCGTTCCCGAAGACCTGTTAAGCAATAAATACGGCCATTCGATCCATTTCTGGGATCTTCGCGGGCGTACGAATATCCAAACCATTGACCTCGGCGAAAACCACCAAATGGCGCTTGAAATCCGCCCAGCGCATGAGCCGACCAAAGAATATGGATTTTGCGGTGTTGTTGTGGATACTACAAATCTTGAGGGGGCGATTTTCACCTGGTGGCGCAATGAGGATGGTACATTTGATGCAAAAAAAACCATCACTATTCCGCCCGTTCCTGCCGATCCCGATGATTTGCCAGAGCTGCTTAAGGGATTTGCCGCAGTCCCGCCTTTGGTCACTGATATTGATCTGAGCTTGGACGACAAATATCTTTATGTTGCCTGTTGGGGCACAGGGGAAATGCATCAATATGATGTCTCTGACCCGATGAACCCTGTCTTGAACGGTAAGGTGGAAATCGGTGGAATCGTGGCAAAGAAAAAACACCCCAACGGATCCGACTTTGGCTATGGACCGCAGATGGTGGAAATCAGCCGTGATGGAAAAAGGGTTTATTGGACCAATTCCCTATATTCGACATGGGATGACCAATTCTATCCCGGGGAACGCGGCGCTGCCATGGTAATGGCAGATGTCGGCGAGAATGGTGATTTTGCTCTCAACAAAGATTTTTTTGTCAAATTCCCCAAGGGGTACCGGTCCCATCAAATCCGCCTAGAAGGCGGAGATTGTTCAACTGACAGTTTCTGTTTTCCATCCTTTTAAACATGGAAGCAACGCAAACCGTGGCGGCCCTTTGGGGGGCCGTCATTATTTCGGGACTGTATCACGGTTTGAATCCGGCGATGGGATGGCCATTGGCAGTGTCGGCGGCCTTAATGGAACGCAAGCACAGCGCCATGCCAAAGGCATTGTCCGCATTGGCAGTCGGACATTTTCTTTCCATGTCGCTCATACTTTTGCCGTTTTCATTGATGGCAAGTCTTGTCACATGGGAAAGCCAAATCCGCATCGCCGCAGGTGTTTTGGTGGTCCTTTTTGGGATCTACCTTTTGATCAATCGGCGACATCCAAGAATTCTTGCACGCATTCCCCCATCGAAATTGGCACTTTGGTCTTTTTTGGCTGCTTTGGCGCATGGTGCAGGATTGATGCTCGTACCTTTATATCTCGGCCTATGTGCGCCAGAGGACACCACTATGAACCATAAGGCAGCAACAACCCTGATGGCAGGAAATGCGGGCGCTGCGATCTGGGTGGCGGGTGTTCATACTTTGGCAATGACCGCAGCAGGAGGCGTATTGGCTGTACTCATGTATGTTTGGTTGGGCCTCAGATTTCTGTCGAAAACCTTTTTTAATCTGGACACCGTCTGGGCGCTTAGCCTGATTTTGGTCGGGGCTTTCGGTGTCTATTCTGCGGCAGCGTCATAGTTGGGCCGCTTTTTGAACAGCGCAATTACCCCTAAATCGTCTCGATGGGGACCCGTTGCATTTGCGCCGTAAATCAGGACTTCGACCAGAGTGAGCCCTTCTATTTTGTCATCAAGGTCCTGAAATTTCGCTTCGAACCCTTTTTCGATCCAATGATGTTTGTTGATCGACAGGCAAAAAAGCGCCCCATCGCGCGCCAACGGCAATAAATTATCGATCGCATCCGGCCCCACGTGGCCATGCGTAAAGGTTCCCGATGACACAATCCCGTCATAGAGCCTGCCAAGATGTGTAATTGGTTTCGTGACATCAGCCACGTCAAGGTGTCGGTAGACGTTCTTTTGCGCCGCGGTTTCAAGCATTTCCTGAGACAAATCGATGGCGTCTAGTGGGGAAAGGTGACGACGCAGCGCTTGTCCCAAAAGCCCAGTCCCGGCCCCAACGTCCAGAACGGGTGCAGCCCCACCATGTTGCAAAAACTGCTGTGCAACATGGCGGGGCAGCACATAATCCATGTCTGCAGCAAAATCCTGATCGTAATCTTTGGCCCAGCGCGCATAAAGGCGACGGTTGTCATCCACAGAGGATAGCGCATAGGCGGCCTGCAAACTTGGGTCATCATCGATCATGGGTTTAGAGCATCAATCTTTCATCCAAAATGCAAGAAGAAATAGGATCAGACCCTTGAAACTCCACAAGAGACATGGCCAAGTACGTCCCATGGAAAACCACCTTTTGTCTTTTGGTCACGGATACTCAGCGCAGGCGCTTGCAAAGCTGCTTTTGCCTAAGGGTTGGCAGGTCACAGGAACAACACGGGATCCGGCCAAGTTGGATCAACTGTCAAACACCGGAGTGATCCCAGCTTTATGGGGTAGCGCAAAGGTCGATGACGCGCTGAAATCAGCAACCGCCATATTAATTTCAACAAGCCCAGATGATGCAGGCGATCCCGTTTTTCTCAAGCATGGGGCAGATATCGCAAAGATTGCCTCAGGTTTAAAATGGTTTGGATATCTTTCGACGTCGGGAGTTTATGGAGATTTTAAAGGCGACTGGGTCGACGAAGACACAATTGTTAATCCGACGACGCGTCGCGGAAAAATGCGGCTCTTGGCAGAGAAACAATGGAGCTCGCTTGATAACCTGCCCCTACACATTTTCCGGCTTGCGGGGATCTATGGGCCCGGGCGCGGGCCTTTTTCCAAGGTCCGCGCTGGAACAGCGCAGCGTGTGGTCAAACCGGGTCAAGTGTTTAGCCGTATCCATATCGATGACATTGCCCAGACGCTTGTCGCGTCCATTTTGTCTCCTAATCCGACACGAATTTATAACCTCTGTGATGATGACCCAGCGCCGCCCCAAGATGTGATTGGCTACGCAGCCGAACTTATCGGCGCACCTCTGCCCCCCCTTGTTCCCTTCGAAAAAGCAGAGCTTGGCCCCATGGCGCATAGTTTTTATGCGGAAAATAAGCGAATTCGCAACGACCGCATTAAAAAGGAGTTGGGCGTTTCATTAAAATACCCAACCTATAAACTGGGTCTAAAGCACTTATTAGAGACTGAATAAACAGATCAGTCAAATTCGACGGCGCGACCCTCAGCGGCACTTTGTTGTGCAGCCTGTCCCATGATCACGGCTTTGTATCCATCCTCGAGCGTTACATCGGGCGCAGAACGTTCGCCACGGACAAGTTCCAAAAAACCTTTGTGCTGGTAATAGGTCGATCCATTGTGATCACCTGCGTTCAACAAAATCGGATCCACGACGATTTCGTTTTGCTGGGCGCCTTTGGGATGACGGGGGCTTTCGATCAAAATTGGAACAGGAGGGCTTCCAAGATGGGACGGCCAGAACCGCGCGGGGCCGGGGACTTTGGTTTCCAATTTTCCTTTCGGTCCAACAACAGAGATTTCTTCTTGATATTCGGAACCTTCTGCAAACATGCACAATTCCAACATCGCACGCGCGCCATTTTCGAAATCAACAATAACATATCCATTGTCTAAAATATCGGACGGTCTTCCATCGTAGGTTTCATTCAAATGGTTTACATCCTGCCCCGCGCTCGCCATGATCCGGCGGGGTTCGGATTTCAGGATCAACCGCATCAGATCAAAGAAATGACAGCATTTTTCAACAAATGTCCCGCCTGAATTTTCGTTAAACCGGTTCCAGTTGCCGACCTTTCTCAGAAAGGGAAAACGATGTTCACGAATGGTCAGCATTTTAATGCCCCCCGTTGCATCTTCGGCCCTGTCAATCAGAGCGGCAACAGGAGGCATATAGCGATATTCCATCGCCACCCAAACGGGTGACGGATATGTCTTAGAAAACTGAAGAATAGCAGATTGGTCTTCTACTGCGGTAAACAACGGTTTTTCCACCAAAAGAGGCAAAGGTCGTGACCCCGCAATCTGTTGCATCTGAGCCATATGGCAATGGTTAGGGCTCGCGATAACCAAACAATCCAGATTGGACACAGACAAGAGATGTTCGATCGATGTGGCCATGATGGCATTTGGCGCTGCCTTAAACGCAGAGGCCGCCATTTCCCTATCTGGCTCGTAAATCGCCGCGATATTAGTGCCATCTAAAAGAGCAATATTGCTCAGATGCTCATGCCCCATCATTCCGCAGCCGATAATTCCGTAATTCGTCATGTTGCTTTTACCCTTAAGTCAGTCTTTGCACGTATCGCGCACGGGTCGTGTCAAACCAGGTGCGAGAGTATTCCACAGGCTCAGGCACGTCTGCCCAGCTTAACCGTTCAATATATCCAGTGATAGAGCCGCATTCCAAAGGAAAAAGATCAGGCGCCCATGAGGGGACATGCCCAGTCGTGACGTAATCTTCGGCGCGGGAAATCCAGATATTGAGTCGCGTTCGATAATATTGATAAAGCGAATCGGACAATGCAGAAGGATCAACAACACCTGCCTTCTCGTCCAGCCAGATTTCTTCAACTGCCATGATTGTATCATTCAAGTAACGTAAACGGCGAACGCGGGACGCCCGCTGAGAGCGTCCAAATTCTGGGAGATCTTCGGGTTTCATTTCCAAAGACACACTCAGAACATCCGCGCGTGGCAAACCACCGCCTTGTAGCAGTTCCAGCCGGAACATTGCATATACACTGCCCACCACATTATTTTGCTTTATGTAGTTTCCAGACCCTTGAACAGGCTCTATCAGACCAAGATTTTCGAGCCTCTTCAGAGCCTTTCGAAGTGTCCCGACAGATACATTGAGGTCTTTGGCCATCTGGCGCTCTGGCGCTAACCGCTGGCCCGCAATCAAACGACCTGCAGCAATTTCTCGAGCCAGAAATTCACTGATCTGTACAAATCTGGGCAAAGCGCTCGGGCTTTTCGAAAGAGTTGTGAGGGTCATTGTTACGCTTTGTCCTTCATGTTCATGCAAAAATTGATACACTATTGATATATGATAATTCCAGTGCTAGCCTTTTACAACTTTGTTTTTCTCAAGGATTGAAATGAGCATTGTCCCTATCACCTCCAGTGATCTGAAAACATCTGAAGTATCTTGGTTCTCAGCGCTCTGTTCTGATGACTATCAGTTTCTGGGTGTGCCGGAGGGCGACCTTCGCTCCAGCTGGGGGCATTGTTCTCAAATTGTTAAAACGGCTGAGGATCAAGGATTTCGCAACATCCTTTGCCCCTCCTCATATCAGGTCGGTCAGGACACACTATCATTTGTTGCTGGTTGTGCACCGATTACGGCTAAGATAAATCTTCTGGCTGCTGTGCGCTGTGGCGAAATGCAACCCATCATGTTGGCGCGCACTTTGGCAACGCTTGATCACATGCTCGAGGGTCGTTTGACCGTCAACATCATCAGTTCCGATTTCCCCGGTCAAAAGGAGCCAAGCCCGTATCGGTATCAAAGGTCGCGCGAAGTCGTTGAGATCCTGAAACAGGCGTGGACGCAGGATGAGATAAATTATTCTGGTGATATCTATAATTTTGAAGGGCTGAATACCGATCCAGCAAAACCCTATCAAACTGGCGGACCGCTTTTATATTTTGGGGGGTATTCACCGGATGCTTTGGAGCTTTGCGGGCAACATTGTGACGTTTATTTAATGTGGCCCGAGAAGATCGAAGAGCTTGAAGGCCGCATGAAGGCCGTCAACGCAGTCGCGGAAAAATACGACCGGACCCTCGATTACGGACTTCGCGTTCATATGATTGTCCGCGAAACAGAGACAGAGGCGCGCGAATATGCCGACTACATTGTCTCTAAATTGGATGACGAATATGGTCGGATGATCCGCGAGCGCGCGCTTGATTCAACCTCCCTTGGTGTGGCACATCAGGCTAAAAATAGGGAATTAGCGGATAAATTTGGCTATGTAGAGCCACATTTATGGACAGGCGTCGGACGGGCGCGATCAGGATGCGGAGCGGCACTTGTCGGATCTGCAGATCAAATCCTCAGCAAAATCGAAGGTTATCGCAAAATGGGCATGCGTGCGTTCATTTTTTCCGGCTATCCACATATCGAAGAAGCAGAATATTTTGGGAAATTGGTCATGCCTGAACTACACACATGTTCATTACCGCATGAATATGGGCGGGTGCCCGATCAAACCCCAAAAACCCCTTTAGGCGTAGGAGAACGCAAATAATGGAACGCGTGGCGTTATCAGATAAATTAGAATTCAGTCGCTTGATTTATGGGATGTGGCGTTTGGCTGAGGACAGTGACACATCTGCCAAACATGTAGAGGCAAAAATTCAGGCCTGTTTAGATCAAGGAATCACCACATTTGATCAAGCCGATATTTATGGCGGGTATACCGCAGAGACGGTTTTGGGCGCTGCTTTAAAAGCAAACCAATCTCTTGCAAAGCAGATGGAGATCGTCACAAAATGCGATATTCTGGTCGATGCGGGCCGTCACAGCGGCACTCGGGTCAAACATTATGACACTTCGCGCGAACACATTCATGCCAGTGTAGATGCATCACTCAGCGAAATGGGGATAGAACATATTGATTTGTTGCTCGTTCATCGCCCAGACCCCTTTATGGACCACCATGTCACAGGGGCCGCTCTTGATGAATTGGTCGCCTCTGGCAAAGTTGGATCCATTGGTGTGTCCAATTTTCGCCCTTGGGATTGGGAATTGTTGCAATCTGCAATGAAAAACCAGCTTGTCACAAACCAGATCGAAATCAGTCTGAAAGAAATTGCACCATTTACAAATGGTGACCTTGCGTTTCATCAGCGTCACGGGCATCGCTTGATGGCTTGGTCTCCCTTGGGGGGAGGCGATCTGATGGGTGGAAACTCTGCCGTTGCAGCAGTGATGGATCGGCTGGCGGCTCAAACCGGGTTGGATCGTGCCGCGGTAGCTGTGGCATTTTTGCTTGCGCACCCTGCCGGTATCTTGCCGGTACTGGGTACCAACAATCTGTCGCGGATAGAAACGATTTCCGATGCTCTCAAAGTGCGGCTGGACCGTCAGGATTGGTTTGAACTTTACGAAGCAGCTCTTGGACGGGAAGTTGCATAGATGGCTGATGGCGGCTGGGATATGGTGACGGAATTCGAGCCACATGAGGGTAACACACGCGACCTGCGAGACGCTTTCAGCCGGTTTGTATCTGGCGTCACCGTGGTGACGACAGCCTCTGATCAGGGTCCGGTTGGTATTACGGCAAATAGCTTTTCTTCACTGTCGTTAGATCCCCCGCTCGTGCTTTGGTCACCATATACGGGATCGCGCCGATTTCCCTTTTTCGAACATGCAGAGTATTTTGCGATCCATATTCTTTCGGCTGATCAAGAATATCTGTGTCACGATTTTGCGAAATCCCCCTTTGGTTTTGACAATGCAGAGGTATCCTTCAACACCGAAAATGTGCCCTTAATTGAAAATTGTCTTGCCCGTTTTGAATGTAGAAAACGCGCCGTATATCCTGGTGGGGATCACGTTATTGTTGTTGGCGAAGTAAAAAATGTGCAAATGCGTGACGGCAGCGCGCTTTCGTTTTTTGCCGGAACATTTAGAGAGCTCAGCGCATGACCCTGCTGCTCAGTCTGATGAACCCGCTTGAGCGTTTTAACCGACTGGTTGGATGGATCGGCAGCTATCTTTCGATTTTGGCTCTTGCATTGATGGTTTTGATCATCCTGTTACAGGTCTTTTGTCGGTACGTACTGAATAATGCGCTGCCTTGGCCGGATGAGGCGGCACGGTTTTTGATGTTGTGGCTCACAGGTCTCATGGCACCAGTTGCGATGCGACACGGCGGGTTTGTCGCGATTGACAGTTTACTCAGCGTTCTGCCCAAAAGATGGGTGGCTGTTGTATCGATCATTCTTTTGATCCTGTCGATTCTGGTACTTTATGTTGCCATCGGCCTAAGTGCGGCGCACCTTAAATCAGGCTGGCTTTTCAAATCTTCGTCCCTCAAGATTCCCTATGATTGGTTCGGCGGGAAAGCACAGAAAATTCCTCTGGCTTGGATGTTTTTATCTCTCTGGCTTGGCGTGCGCTTGATGATGCTGAGCGCTATAGAGCTTTTGTTGCGCCAGTTCATCACCTTGCTTGGCGGGGAAGACCGGCTTTCACCGATGGTGTCGCCGATAGACGAAAGGGCAGAGATATGCTGATCTGGTTTCTGCCCGTATTTCTGGTCTTTCTTCTGATTGGTCTTCCTGTCGTGTTTGGACTGGTCGCCGCGCCCGGAGTGCTTCTTTTCATGAACGGTCAGGAACGCGACATTGCCCTGCTTTATCGTAATGTCTTTAACGGGATGAATTCCTTTCCTCTGATGGCCATTCCATTTTTTATGCTCGCAGGAGAGCTGATGAACCGTGGGGGCATCACCCTGAGGCTTGTGGAGTTTTCACAAGCTCTGATGGGCCAGTTGCGCGGTGGGTTGGCACAGGTCAATATCCTGTCCTCTATCCTTTTTGCCGGAATGTCTGGCTCCGCAGTGGCTGATACCTCTGCGTTAGGCTCTATGTTGATCCCTGCGATGGAAAAAGAAGGCTATAGCCGCAAATTTGCGGCAGCAATCACTGCGGCCTCTTCTGTGATCGGACCGATTATTCCACCGTCAGGGATTATGATCATTTATGCCTATGTAATGGGGGAATCTGTCGCCGCACTGTTTCTTGCTGGGATCATACCTGGACTTTTGGTGGGCATCGGGCTGATGATCATGGTGCGCCTTTTGGCAGACCGATATGACTTGCCACCGGCCAAACGTGTGGTGCAAAAAGACATCGAAATCGGAAACGCCGAATTTTGGGTTTCCTTCCTGCTGGTGCGGCTAAATTTAGCCAGCTTGATCATGGTTCTTGCACCAATATCTGATGAGGCAACAACAAGCGTCAAACTTTCTGTTTTTGGGGCATCTTTGCTTGTCGCGCACGGCGCATCGCTCGCTCTGCGTCGGATTGTAAGTGACGATTTTCGCAAAGTATGCAAACGCGCGATGGTGCCGCTTCAGACTCCAGTTCTGATCCTTGGGGGCATTCTGGGCGGTATTTTTACCCCAACAGAGGCCGCAGCGGTTGCTGTCGCCTATGCCGTACTCGTCGGCCTCTTTATTTTGCGGACATTTAAACTGACAGATCTTGGACCCGTCTTGGCCAAGGCGTCGCTATCCTCTGCGGTGGTCCTGCTGCTTGTGGGTGCCGCAATGGCCTTTAAAACAGTTGTCAGCCTGTCACATGCCCCAGAGCTCATGGCAGAATTTGTTTTGGGGCTGTCAAACGATCCTCTGATCCTTTTGTTTCTGATCAACATTTTGTTGTTCATCGTAGGAATGTTTTTGGATGCAGGACCCGCGATCATTATCCTTGGGCCCATCCTGGGGCCAATCTTTGTAGATCTCGGAGTCCATCCAGTCCATTTCGCAATCATAATGAGTGTAAATCTTACTGTCGGACTTGCGACGCCGCCCATGGGTCTTGTTCTTTTTGTGGCAAGTTCTGTGTCTGGTGAACGCGTTGAAACCATAGCACGTACGATTTTACCATTTCTTTTGGTTGAGATTTTGGTGATCTTTATGATTACTTATATCCCAGCCATTTCAATGACGATTCCGCGTTTGACGGGATTCGTTAACTAACCTGAACTGCATTAACCTGGGAGGAAAACATGCTGAAAGGTACCATAAAGCCACTCTTGGCAGCGACACTCTTGGCGGTTTCACCGCTAAGTGCGCTGGCCGCGGATTTCACGATCCGTGCGACAGCAAATTCTAATGAGAATGACGAAGATTATGACGGTCTTATCGTTTTCAAAAATTACGTTGAATCTGCGTCCAACGGGGCGATTGCCGTTGAAATGTTCATCGGCACACAGCTTTGTTCCAACGGCACCGAATGTTTGCAAGGTGTCGCCGATGGTACAATCGACGTGGTAATCCAAACCTCGGGTGGAACCGCAGGGCTTTTCCCGTTTGTTCAGGTTCTCGACTTGCCTTATCTCATGGCGGATGATCGGGTCGCTGAAAGCGTTCTGGCAAATGGCAGCGAATTTGTCACGACTATGCAGGACATGGTTCGCGATACATCAGGCGGCGCCATCCGTTTGATGACCATCGGCAACACCGGAGGGTGGCGTAACTTTGCCAATACGCAGAGACGCGTACAAAACCCATCAGATATGAATGGTCTTAAAATCCGGACTGTTGTCGCCGACCTGCCACAAGAGCTTGTCAAAGCGCTGGGCGCATCGCCAACTCCGATCCCTTGGCCCGAACTGTTTTCTTCACTGCAAACGGGTGTTGTTGAAGGGTCGAAAAACGGCATCACGGATATCATGAATATGAAATTCCCAGATGCTGGGCTGAAATATGTAACACTTGATGGGCATGCCTACATGGGTGCGTTGTGGTTTATGAACAACGATAAATTCATGTCGATGCCGGAAGGCCTCCGCACAGTTGTTGCAGACGGCTTCTACCAGCTACAACAAGCGACCTTTGCCTCACCCAAGCGGAAATCAATTCAGGCTTATGCCGATTTTGTCGCTGGTGGCGGAGATCTTTACGTTCCAACCCCTGAGGAAAAGGCCGCTTTCAAAGAAGCCGCTGCACCTGTTTATGAATGGTTCAAAGCGAATGTTGACGGTGGCGAGCGGGCCATTAACGCGCTGGTCAGTTCGGCAGCAAGCGCAGAAAGCGCAATCAACGCTGTACGCTCGGCCGATTCAAACTAGGGCATGTGTAAAACGGAATGCGGGGGATACCCCCGCATTCCACGCCTAGGCTCTTTGTCAGAGAGGTCAGCTTATGCACGATCCTTTGCAAGTTTTCCGCAAACAGGGATTTGAAGTTTTTGAAAACATCCTTGATAAAGATGAACTATCTTTACTTCAAACCTGTTGTGATGCGCTCTTGTCCGAACCTGTTGATGATGGCGGACAAGGGGATATCCACAAAATTGGTCTTGGATCATCACGACGTTTCCTAAGCCACAGGCACACGGATTTTCCAGAACTTGAGGCTTTTCTTCTTGGCCCAAAAATGGCGAAGATTATTCAAAGTCTTGGGATTGATGAGGCGATGTTGCTTAATGAACAATTCGTTGTGAAAGGTTCAGGTCAGGGCGCAAGGTTTGCATGGCATCAGGATGGTGCCTATGTTGGATTTGAACATCGTCCCTATGTGACTGTCTGGATCGCCTTGGATGACACCAATCTGGACAATGGATGTCTTTATATCCTGCCCCGTAATCTGGAGAATGAGAATTACTTGGAGCCTCATAAATGGCAGGACGACAGAGCAACGAATTAAATGGATATTCTGGAACAGAACGGGGTCTTCCGTTGATCTGCAAAGCGGGTACGGTTGTCGCCTTTTCGAGCCTGACGCTCCACAGCTCAGGAACAAACAACACCCGTCATCCCCGCCGCGCCTATGTAACACAATATTCAGACGGACCAATCATCGACCCGAATACGAATGCCCCTAAAAGGTTTGCCAAACCATTGGCAGAACCGGCTTAACGAAACGGATATAACCACACACGATAGTCATCAATCAGCACATGCGCTTTTTCAATTTCTTCAGACGTCATTTTTTTGACAACTTCTTCAAGGCTGATCGCGGCATCGGGATCACCGCCAATGGCCGAAAGCGCATACCACATATAGGCCCTGACAAGATCCGGTGCCGGAAGGCCACGTCCGACTTCATAATACCATCCAATTCCAGATTGCGCGCCTGGATGCCCCTTAAGAGAGGCACGAAGATACCATTCGAAAGCGCGCTCATCATCCCGTTCGACGCCAAGCCCCATGGCATACATGACACCAATCAGTTCTTCGGCATCCGCATTGCCAGATCGCGCAGCTGGCCAAAGTGCCTCCTTCGCTTCAACAAATTTGCCAGCTTCCATCAGGTCGCGGGCCTCTTCGATATCCGCAAGGGCAGCGCCACAAAACCAAAGACTGAAAAACAAAATAACGCGCATTGGCTCTTCCTATTCTGTGTGCTTTTCGCAACAACCTCTGTAGCAAAGGAATTAAAGCCCCTTACAGCAGAAGATTTCATCGCATTTGATGAAAAACAGGCCGCTTTGGGTCAATTGTTATTTTATGATAAAATATTGTCAGGAAACAGGAATATTTCTTGTTCAACCTGCCATCATCCGGCCTTTGGTACGGGGGATGGATTATCCCTTGGCATTGGCGAAGGTGGAGAGGGCCTTGGCCCCAACCGCAGCCCGGGCAAGGGTGATAATTTAATCAAAAAGCGCATCCCGCGAAATGCATCCGCGCTTTGGAACCTTGGGGCTAAAGAAATACATGTTTTGTTCCACGATGGACGGCTTAGTAAATCGCATCTTTATGACAGCGGGTTTGATTCCTTAGCCGAAGAATGGCTTCCCAAGGGATTTAATTCGATCCTCGCGGCACAGGCGGTTTTCCCTCTGGTGGCGCAATTCGAAATGGCAGGTAATCCAAAAGAAAACGAAATTGCAGGTGCTTTGCATGACCGTATTGATACGGGTTGGCCCATTCTTGCAAAACGTGTCCGCGTCACGGGCGATTATGGACAACGCTTTGTCGATGCATTTCCTACAATCTCAAAACCAGAAGACGTCACAATTGTCGATATTGGGAACGCGTTGGCTGCCTTTATGGGAACTGAGTGGCAAAGCTATGACAGCCCCTTTGATGCCTTTCTGGCTGGTGACCAAACCGCCCTGACCGACTCAGAAAAAAAGGGAATGGAGCTATTTTTCGGCAAAGCGGGATGTAGTGAATGTCATTCAGGCCCCCTGTTCAGCGATCACAAATTTTATGCCATCGGGCTTCCGCCCTTTGGTCCGGGGCGCACACGCCGATTTGATCCGACCGTGCGTGACGTTGGATTTATGGGAGAAAGTGACAATCTGGATGATGCGTATAGATTTCGCACTCCTTCGCTTCGAAATGTGGCTCTAACCGCCCCTTATGGACATAATGGCGCCTACCCAACTTTGTGGGGGATCGTGAAGCACCACCTGCAACCTACCGCGTCTCTTGCGGATTGGACGCGGGATTTGGCGGCATTGCCAGATGTGCCACATCTTTCCAATCTTGATTTTCTTGTCTGGGATGACAGCCGTGAAATGGCACGTTTCGAACGGGCAATCGACCTGTCACCGCAGGATTTAAGCGATAATGAAATCAATGACATCATCGCATTCCTAAACAGCTTGACGGGCAAATCTGCAAAAACCGGCATTTTGGGCATTCCAGACACTGTACCAAGCGGCCTTCCCATAGACCGCCTGAGCGTCGATAACACAAACTGAACATTCAGCTGCAAGCCGCGCTTGTCCAAACCCGCAAAAGAATTCGCTATTTTCTTATGATTTCTGGCGGTTCATGCGCAGTCACTTTTGGAGGTATACCGGAAAACGGTTCAACACTGACCAAACACGTATGCGCTGACGGCCCCTGCCCAAGCTTCGAAGTTCCCTTATCCCGGGTCAGAACATTCGGATTTCCATGCTTGCACAAACTATACGGGTCTGAGGGATCCAAGGGGTCAAACCACGAACCAGTGCTCATCTGCACCACATTCCGGCGCAAAGTGGTGTCTGTGACAACTGTACCCAAACAGGCCCCGCGATTATTATAGACACGAACAAGGTCCCCATCTTTTACACCGCATGTCTGCGCGTCTAGCGGATGGATACGCAACGCTTCGCGACCATTTACTTTTGATGCACGGCTGACACTGCCATGGTCGATTTGCGAATGTAGCTTTGCGGGCGGTTGGTTTGATATCAAATGAAACGGATGGGATTGATCAGAACCACCAAGCCACTCATAGGGTTCGCGCCACACTGTATGCCCCGGGCAATCATCATATCCAAAATCAGAGACGGTTTTTGAAAAAATCTCGATTTTCCCACTCGGCGTTGACAAAGCGTTTTTGACAGGATCGTTTCTGAAATCTTTGAGCATGATTTTGGGCTCGCTCGGATCGTCAAGCTTATGCCAGCCTGTTTCCAAGAGCTTTTCGTATTCAGGCAAATCATGTCCCAAGTGTGCGACATTCGCCCGCGTCTCTTCATAAATATCACGCAACCACTGCGCATCACTGCGACCACCGGTAAAGGCCTGCGAAATTCCAAGCTCGGAAGCTATTCCTGCGAAGATATCATAATCGTTTCGGCTCTGTGCATAAGGTTCGGTAAGCTTTGACATAGACACTATATAGGGGTCGCGCGGCGTCATCGCGATATCATGACGTTCCAGCGGTGTCGTGCATGGCAAAACGATGTCCCCTCGTTTTGCAAGGGAATTCCAGCACCATTCATGCACAATCACCGTGTCCGGTTTTTGCCACGCCTCCATCAGACGACCAAGGTCTTGATGATGGTGAAACGGATTTCCCCCAGCCCAGTACATCATTTTTATTTCGGGATAGGTCAGCGTCTGTCCGTCAAATTCCACCGTTTCCCCGGCGCGCGTCAAAAGATCTGTGATGCGCGCGACAGGAATAAAATCCCTGACAGGGTTTTTCCCCTGAGGTAGAGCGGAATAGGGTAAGATGGCAAAATCACCGCCGATATAATTCATCGCACTATAGCCAAATCCAAATCCACCGCCAGGTAATCCTATTTGTCCCAGCATCGCCGCAACCGTGATCGCAGCCCAGAACGCTTGTTCCCCATGATCCTGACGGGTCAGCGACCAGCTGACGGAAATCATCGTCCGTTTATGAGCCATACGCCGCGCCAAAGACAAAATGTCATCTTCATTCAATTCACAAATATCAGCCGCCCAAGCTGCCGATTTTGGAATTCCGTCAGACTGACCCAATAGATAGGGTAAGAATTCGTCAAACCCTTC
This sequence comes from Alphaproteobacteria bacterium casp-alpha6, assembly GCA_001510135.1. Taxonomy (GTDB): domain Bacteria; phylum Pseudomonadota; class Alphaproteobacteria; order Rhodobacterales; family Rhodobacteraceae; genus LFER01. Next base: position 6,762 of record LFER01000022.1, on the reverse strand, counting down.
AGTATACTGGTTCAAAAATGCAGGGTCGCTCAACCCTTCGGTATGAAGCGTATGCGCAACACCCAAAAGCAGAGCCGTATCGGTATTCGGACGCAGCGCCAACCATTCACCGCCGACACTTTCCAGTAAATCGGCTCTAATTGGGCTAATATTCACGAAATCTATATTTTCAGCCGCGGCGGCAATTAATTTTTCCCGCTGGTAGTGACGACCTGTTCCGCCTTGGCTGATCTGTCCATTCTTAAGTGGTATTCCTCCGAAACAGACAAACAATTCTGTGTGATCGCGGATCAAATCCCAACTGGTCGAAGTGTCAAGATACTCCCGAAAACTACCCAGAATATGAGGTACCATGGCTTCTGCAGCAGCAAAGCTGTAGGTGAATTTTGACTTCGTATATCCACCCGCACAATTGAGGAAGCGGTGCAGCTGGCTCTGGGCATGGTGAAAACGCCCCGCACTCGCCCAACCATAAGACCCGCCAAAAATCGCCTGATTGCCAAAATTTTTCCGGACCCTGTCAATTTCACCTGCGACAAGCTTATTCGCCTCTTCCCAGCTCACCGCAACAAAGGGATCGACACCCCGTAATTCTGGGCGATGCCCCGGACCCCCTTCAAGCCAGCTTTTGCGCACCATTGGTGCATCGATGCGTGTCGGTCCATGTTGTACGTCGATAATTCCAGGTCCAATGGGTGAAGGATCCAGATCATGTTCAAACGGTAAAAGTTCCTGCACACGTCCATTGCTGACCCGTGCGCGATAGGTCCCCCAATGGGAACTCGTCAAGGGAAGGTTTTCGGCAACCGTCATTTTTTGTTCCTCATGATTTTAGCCCCAGATCGTTCAAGGTGCTGCAAGCCCCAATTCTAGACTGCGTTTCGCGCTGATGGCGCGGGTGACGCGGTCAATGATGATGGCAATGATTGCCATAGAAACGCCCGCAATAATACCCACCCCAAAATTTCCGTCGCTCAACCCGATATAAACCACTTGTTCAAGCCCATTTGTCCCCACCAAGGCAGCAATCACGAGCATCGCAATACCATACATTATGGTCTGGTTCAGACCCAGCATCATGATCGGCAAAGAAAGCGGAATTTTCACCTGCCAAAGCAGTTGTGACCGCGTTGATCCCATCATTTGCGCCGCCTCTACAACAGTCGCAGGAACATTTCTGAGACCATGTTCAGAATATCGAATAGCCGGCACAATCGCATAGGCGATAATTGCCAGCAATGCGGTGAAATCTCCGATTTTAAACAGCATCACAAATGGGATCAGAATAACGAAAAGAGGCATCGTCTGAAGAGTATCATTGATCGGTCGCACTACCGCAGATACTGTTTCATTATGTGCGGCCCATATGCCAATCGCAGAGCCAAGTGCAAACGAAATGAGAACCGCAATGCCGCAGACGTATACAGATAAAATTGCTTCAGACCAGATGCCAGTGATCACAATAAACCCCAGCCCCAAAAGGGTTCCAAACCCAAGCCTTACACCCCCGACCTGATAGGCCCCATAGCTGTAAATAAGCAAAAGAGTGGGCCACGGCAGTCCCGTTAATCCAAAATAATAGAAGATCGCGAACAAAAGAACAAAAATACCAGCATTCACGGACCAACGACGCGACAGATAAAACGCAAGCCCCAGCATAAGAACCACATATGCGATTTTATGCACCATTGTGAGGCTAAACCCCCAAGTAAACGGACTAACTGTCCCCTTCAGCCCAATTTTTGTCGGCAGCATGACAAAGAAAAAGGCAAATGTTTTGATTGATTCAATTTCTGAACGGTAATTCACAACGACATAGGTCAGCGCATCGTTTAAGATGCCGGCAGGGTTCCATTCAAAATAGCTTGGCCATGTATTTAACCCGTCAATTCCATGGGCAAGACCAAAAAATGCGACCGCACCCAAAAATGCGATGATCCAATACCTGCGACGCGCGACAAAGTTTGTCTCCTTCAAAACATATGCATCCGACCGATTTGCAAGCCCAGCAGTAATCCGGTCAATGACCATCGCCATAAGTGCGATGACCAGTCCCGCCAGAAGGCTTTCACCAAATTGCGCCTTGCGGATGGCTGTCAAAACCTCCCAGCCTATATCGGCTGTTCCACCAATGATTGAGGCGATGATCACCATACTTAGTGACGCCATGGTTGCCTGATTGACCCCCAAAAGGAGCTGTCTCCATGCAGAAGGAACACGTACCTGCCAAAACAATTGACTGGGTGTCGCCCCTGCCATCAAACCGGACTCGATCACTTCACTCGAGACAGCCCGCAACCCAACAATTGTATTGCGCACCATCGGAGGGAACGAATAAAGTACGCTTGCAATGAGACCCACGACTGTCCCAAAGCCAAAAAGCATCAGAATTGGTAGAAGATACGCAAAGGTCGGCACGGTCTGAAAAATATCAAGCATAGGCATGATCACACGTTCTGCGCGTTTGGAAAAATACCCCCAAACGCCAAAACCAAAACCGCAAAGAATCGCCAGTGGAACCGAAATCGCCACCAAGGACAGTGTATTCAAGCTTTCGACCCAATATCCGATCATCAGCATATAACAACAGGCCAGAGCAGTGAAAATTGCCAATCGCAGCCCAGAGGACGCATAGGCCACAACAACAAATAAAAACACACTGACCGACCAAGGAAGGATCTGAAGACACCAGCGGACGCCTTTGATAGGCCATTCAAGGATCCATGAGATGCCGATAAAGAACCAGCCAGTGGTTTGGATCACCCAATCCATCCCAAAACTGAGCCAATCTGCAAGAGGAATGACCATGTCTTTGGGATATTGGGCCATCCATTTCCATTGGTCCTGCAGATAAATGAACAAGAGCGTAATCGCGATGATGCCAAGCCAGATCAATGTGTTTTGTTCTTTTTGGACTGGCACTTTTTTATTCCTTATTAAGGCGCTGGATTCTGTCCAGCAATCAAAGCGCTGACAAATTCGTGGGCTGTTGCAACGCCAAGAATGGATTGGTCCCCGTCTTCGACAATAACACCCTGCGGATTTTGGGCCAAAATTGGCAATATATCATCGATCAAACTGTCGGCTCTCACGCGGGGCATGCTGTCAGACATCCCAATTTCGGGTTTTGCTATATCCTCTGCGCGCAGCACCCGTTCCCAAGGTACATCACTGGTAAATTCGCGGATATAGTCATCTGCCGGATTGAGGATAAGGTCGACAGGCCGCCCGATCTGCACGATTTCCCCGTCGCGCATAATAGCCATCCGATCCGCAATCCGAAGCGCCTCCTGAAAGTCATGGGTGATGAAGACGATGGATTTATGAAGCTTTGCCTGCAGACGTAAAAATTCATCCTGCATCTGTTTGCGGATCAGCGGATCAAGTGCGGAAAAGGGTTCATCCAAAAACCAAACGTCCGGTTCAACAGCCAAGGACCGCGCAATCCCAACCCGTTGCTGCTGCCCACCAGAAAGCCGGTTGGGAAAATCCCTTTCCCTTCCATTCAACCCGACAAGATCGATCACACGTTCGGCTTGCGCATAGCGGTCTTTTTCAGACACGCCTTGAAGCTTTAGGGGAAAGGCTATATTATCAATGACGTTTAGATGCGGCATCAAGCCAAAGCTTTGAAACACCATACCCATTTTATGACGCCTTATATCAATAAGGTCGCTTGGCGAGATTTTCAAAAGATCTTGGCCATCTAGAATAACCTCACCAAATGTTGGTTCCACAAGTCGCGATAAACAGCGCACAATGGTCGATTTACCAGATCCCGAAAGACCCATGATGACGAAAATTTCGCCTGCACGGACGTCAAAGCTGACATTTGCATTGGCTACAATATGATCAGAAGCGCGGATATCCTTGGCAAGGTCCTGCCAATTGTCAGTTGCTGCTTTCCCATCTTTGAAAAACTGATTGGGTTGGGAACCATATATTTTCCAAACATTTCGACAGGATAGCTTTACATCGTCGCTCTGACCGCTTTCAGGTTTCATCCTATGCTCCACAAGGCCCAAAAAAGAGCGGTTTGACGCATCCAACCGCTCTTTACGTTGTTTAACATGGCGAAAGGATTATTTCATCGCCGCGTCAATCCAGCCTTTCCATGTGCTCTCATTATTCGCCAGCCATTCTGAAACCACGTCATCAATGTCACGGCCTTTGTTGTCTATTTCAAGGATCGCTGCGTTTTGATCCGCATTGGTCATGCTGTACGTGCTCAGCATTTTGTGTGCGGCTGGCCATTTTCCTTCGAACCCACCCCAAACAACTTTATCAACACTTGCCTGCTGGAAACCGCATGCTGTGTCTTTGGCTTGACTTTCTTCGACACATTCACCGTCCACAGGGTTCCATTCAACCCAATTAAGATCGAGGTCAGCAAAAATCCAATGAGGCTGCCACATCATCATGAGGATGGGATCCCCGGCTGCATAGGCCGATTTCAACTCGGCAATCATCGCGCCTTCGCTGCCGCCCGCCACAGCTTCAAACGGAAGCTCGATGCCGGCAACAATGTCCTTTGAGCGTGTACCCCAATCTGCTGGATAGGTAATCAAACGCCCGTTAGGGAAAGAGGATGCGGAGGCAAAGGCTTGCGCGCAGTCATAAAGTGCCTGATAACTTGGAAGCCCCGGACATTTATCAGCCATATATGGAGGGTAAACCCACCCTTCTCTGGGCTCCAGCCCCAATTGTCCCAACACAACGATATCCCCATTTTCGACAAATTTCGGATAAAGATCACCAATGTTATTGGTCCAAACTTCGGCCTGAAAGTGTAAATTCCCCTGTGCGAGACCCGCATGTTGGGGCACCGCACCAGCACTTACATATTCGACATTATATCCCATTTTCGACAACAAAGCGCCTGCAATTTTTGTCGAAACATGCTGTCCTGTCCAATCGTTCATGACCAATTTGATCGCGTCATTGCTTTCGGGGACATTACCCGCAAAAAGTGATTGGCTCGACATTATAAACGTCGTTGCCAGAATGCCGAATAGCTTTGAAATTTTTAACATTTTCTTCTCCCAGTGTGGAATTACCAATGGTTAATACCAACCACCCTTTAACTTTTATCTGTACAAAAGATTACTCATACGCAAATTTTTGTGTCAAGCTAAAGTCCAACTTAAAAGAAAGCACATTCATGCAGTTTGATTATGTCATTATCGGTGCCGGATCCGCCGGATGTGTGATTGCAAATAAACTCAGCATGGATGGGAAAAATTCAGTTGTCCTGCTTGAGGCTGGGCCAGATGATACGGCACTTAGCCTCAAAATGCCTGCAGCGGTATTGTCAAATTTAAAAAGCACCAAACACAACTGGGCTTTTAAGGGTGAGCCAGAGCCACATTTAAATGGCCGCAGCATTCAGCATGATCGCGGGAAAACTATTGGTGGATCATCGTCAATCAACGGCATGCTATATATTCGGGGCCATGCAATGGATTTCGACGGCTGGCGCCAGTCCGGTTGCGAAGGCTGGGGGTATGATGATGTTTTACCCTACTTCAAAAGAATGGAAAATTATGACGCGGGTGCGGATGCATTTCGCGGATCGGACGGGCCGCTGAATGTGCAGCGATCCTTTCTTAATAACCCCCTACTTAAGGCATTCATAGCCGCCGGACAGGAGGCAGGATATCCTCTGAGCGATGATTTGAGCGGTTATCGTCAAGAGGGTTTTGGAGTTCTCGACAGTACCGTTCACAAAGGGGAACGATGGAGCGCAGCGCGCGCTTATCTTGATCCTGTGCGCAAGAACAAAAATCTTCGAATTGTGACCAGAGCCCATGTTCAGAAAGTGCATTTTGCAGGATTGGTCGCAAAATCCGTGTCTTTTATCGACCAGTTTGGTCGACAGCAGTCTTTCTCTGCAACAAAAGAGATCATTCTCTGCGCAGGTGCCGTAGGCACACCGCATCTTTTAATGGTTTCGGGGATAGGTCCGCGCGCACATCTTGAACAGCATGGGATTGACGTCATCGCTGACCTATCTGGTGTTGGTCAAAACCTGAATGAACATCCAGACTTTGTTCTCAAATATAAATGCAAAGAGCCTGTGACGCTCTGGCCTAAAACAAAGCTTTGGAATAAGGCGCTCATCGGTGCGCAATGGTTTTTGAATAGAACCGGCGTTGTTGCATCTAATCATTTTGAAGTCGTAGCTTGCATAAGGTCTGATAAAGGGGTCGAGTATCCTGATCTTCAGCTAACTCTGTCGCCAATCGCCGTAGATGACGCGACTTGGGCGCCGCTTCAAGAACATGCCTTTCAAATCCATATCGGATTGATGCGTGCTCAAAGCAGAGGCCGGATTGAACTACGTTCCAAAAATCCGATGGACCCACCAAAGATATTCGTCAATTATTTGGAAAACCCTCGGGATAGAGACACATTTAGAAAGGGAATTGCTCTGGTGCGGGAATTGGTCAAGCAACCGTCTCTTGCGAAATTTACAGGCCAAGAGATATTTCCGGGAAATGACGTTCAGGACACCGAAAGCCTTGATGCATGTCTGAGGGATCATGTCGCCACACAATGGCATCTTTCCTGCACCGCGCGCATGGGAGCGGTGACAGACAAAGGTGCGGTCGTTGACCCGCAGGGGCGCGTGCATGGGATCGATAAACTACGCATTGCTGATGCATCAATCATGCCGATGGTGACAAACGGAAATACCAACAGCCCTACCATCATGATTGCCGAAAAGCTAAGCGATCACATTCTGGGAAAACCTGCTTTGCC
>LFER01000021.1 GCA_001510135.1 Alphaproteobacteria bacterium casp-alpha6 | reverse complement strand
CAGCCACCAGCGCATCGTCGCCAACCCGCCGGTGAAGGCCCTTCTAATTAAACCAAGCAACACACGCAACCCCCTTTTTTATCCTTTCAAAAAAAAAGAATTCCGTGATCCAATTTCCTGAAGTGAAACCCTTATAAAATGGGCGTTATTTTCTGGTTTTATTGGTTTTTTTGAAAGCTTCTGTCCCTATTAATCCTCAAACAAAGCGCCAATTCGCAAAATTCTCTTCTCAGAATCACTCCGGGAGGCAGGAAATTAGCAGGCCGAAGTACGTCTCTCAGCGAAATTTACCTGCTGTGTTTTGTTTTTGGGTTCAGGCGAAAGACCAATAGCATCGCGATCAGCCCCAAATATACCAGTGGCTCAAGCTGAAAACCCTTGCGAAGCATAATAAAATGGACGCATGCCAATATGCATACACTATAGGTCAGCTTATGAATGCGGTGCCAATGCCGACCAAGTTTTCTGAGGGACCATTGGTTTGACGTCAACGCCAGAGGCAGCATTGCCGCGAAAGCCACCATGCCGACCGTGATGTAAGGTCGCTTGAGAATGTCAGCTAAGATTTGGGACAGAATTTGGATGTCTAAGACGAGCCATACCAACAGGTGTAAGAGGACATAGAAAAACGCAAGAAGTCCGATTGCCCTTCGAAATTTGAGAAGGTTGATGTATGTAAGTCGCCTCAACGGAGTAATCGCTAACCCAATGATCAACAACTGTAGAGCAAACTCCCCCAGGAGATGTTCGAGCTTTGAGATCGGATTTGGGCCTAACTGAGCATTGAACCCAAGCCAGCAGTACCAAACCGCCGGAAGCGACCCAGCAAGATACACGCTCCAGCTTGGAATAACGCGCAAGCGATCATTGATCGCAGGCGCGATGCGCGTTTGCATGAACCCCGTCGCCGACATTTTCGGTCAAATAAACTTTCTTAGGTTCATGCCCTTATAAAGATCCCCGACCTCTTCTGCGTATCCATTAAACATAAGAGTTGGTATCCGTCTGGCGAACAGACCACCACCCAAAGGACGCTCCGATGCCTGCGACCAACGAGGATGATCTACCTCGGGATTCACATTGCTGTAGAAACCATATTCCCGCGGGTTTGCAATATTCCATGAGGTCGGGGGCTCTTTATCGGTCAGAGTAATCTTTACAATCGACTTGATCGATTTGAAGCCGTATTTCCAAGGAACAACTAAACGCAAAGGGGCGCCGTTTTGGTTTGGAATGTCACGACCATAAATTCCTGTCGCCATAATTGTCAGTGGATGGAGCGCCTCATCTAGGCGCAAACCTTCTACATAGGGCCAATCCAATACGAACATTTCCTGCCCAGGCATTTCTTCGGGTCGATAGAGTGTTTCAAAGGCTACGTATTTTGCAGAGGACTGGATACCGGCCAAATCCAAAAGATCGGCCAATTCAAACCCATTCCAAGGCACAACCATCGACCATGCCTCGACACAGCGGAATCTGTAAATCCTTTCTTCGATGGTCATCTTTTTCATGATGTCTTCAAAATCATAGACACCGGGACGCTCTACAAGACCCGTGATCTGCACGCTCCAAGGCTTAGTGGTAAGCGCCCCTGCATAGCGTTTTGGATCGTCTTTTCGCGTCCCAAACTCATAAAAATTATTATAGCTTGTGATGTCTTCCCAACTATTGGGCTCAAGTTCTTCACTGGCCAGTGCGGGCGGGGCCAAAGCTGTCCCGAGCCCAGTTCCGGCAATCCCCGCCAAAAGCGTGCGGCGGTTCAAGAAGAGAGCTTCGTCTGTGACGTCTTTCGCTTTTAAATCAGGGGTCCAACGATGTGCCAAGGCAGCCTCCTTTGATCAACTCATCTAGAAGGTAGTGCGTAACGTGCAAAGTTTCAAAGCACGAATGCTCACTTCCCCGTGCATATTTGAAATATTACCAGTCGTTGCGGCCGTTCAAGACATCTAGGAGGTGCTTTGGGACGCCCTTAACTCGTGATATGCCTCAAACAAATCTTTGACGGGCGCACCGTCAATGATCAAACCAGACAGGCTGCAATCCGTAATTTCGATACCGGACAAATTAGAATTTTCTATTTTTGCTCCTGACAGATTAACATCATTTATGGCAATACCGGTCATGTCGCAGTCATTCGCCGCTGTCCCTGCAAAATTAATTTTGTTGAGCCTTGCCGAGGACAGGTTCACATCATTAAAAGATGATGCACCCAGATTGGTATCATTAAACACCGTTCCAGTCATCGTAATTTGGGAAAATTGCGTCTGTGATAGATTTGCATTCACAAAGTGTGATTGAGACAAATCGGCATCGTTCACATTCAAGACATCGCGCGTTTGATTTAAATTCACCGTAACTCTCCATAAATCAAATTTAATTGGCTTAACTTCGCTAAATATATCACACAACCCATCATTGCTGAAGCCAAATCACGAGCGAAAAAAGCAAATCGGGTTTTGCAAATTCAAAAAGACGCACTCTAAAGATCCAAGAGTGCGTCTTTCATTTGGATCAATGGAAGACTGCGGCATCCGGAGGGTTGCGCTTAGAAGTTGTAAGCTTATCCCCGATGATTAAGCCGTCCGCTTTTGCCGTCACGGCAACAGTCTGACCATTTGAAATATCTCCCGCGAGGATCATTTCCGCCAGTGGATCCTGCAACGCGCGCTGGATCACGCGTTTTAGCGGCCGCGCTCCAAAAACAGGATCATATCCTTCTTCAGCGAGCCATGCTCTCGCATCACTATCGACAGAAAGAGTGATTTTGCGATCCGTAAGCCGCGCAAGCAAACGCGCAATCTGGATATCAACAATCTGGCCCATATCCTGCCGTCCCAGCCGGTCAAAAATCACCGTCTCATCAAGCCGGTTCAGAAACTCCGGCCTGAAATGGGCTTTGACAGCCTGCATGACGTCGTATTTCGCCTCACCGCTGTCAGCCCCTTCAGGAAGCTGGCTGAGCGCCTGCGCTCCAAGATTTGAGGTCAAAATAATGAGCGTCTGTTTGAAATCCACAGTTCGCCCCTGCCCATCGGTCAGCATGCCATCATCAAGCACCTGTAAGAGAACGTTGAAAACATCAGGATGGGCTTTTTCCACTTCGTCAAAGAGGACGACCTGATAGGGGCGCCTGCGCACAGCTTCGGTCAAAACACCGCCTTCATCATATCCAACGTATCCCGGAGGCGCACCGATCAAACGCGCGACGGCATGTTTTTCCATAAATTCAGACATATCAATGCGCACCATCGCACTGTCATCGTCAAAGAGGAAATTGGCGACCGCCTTTGTCAGTTCAGTCTTTCCAACACCCGTGGGCCCAAGAAAGAGAAAAGACCCAAGTGGGCGGTTTTCATCGTTGAGCCCAGCACGCGCACGGCGTACCGCGTTCGATAGCGCACGGATCGCTGTGGATTGCCCGACAACACGCGCACTGAGTTCTTCTTCCATGCGCAAAAGTTTTTCTCTTTCTCCTTCGAGCATCTTGGAGGTCGGAATGCCCGTCCAGCGTTCGACAACGCTTGCGATCTGTTCGGGACGCACGGCTTCTTCAACCATCATGGTATCGGTGGCCTCTTGCGATTCCGCCACGTCCAGTGCCTTTTCCAATTGAGGAATGACACCGTAGGAAAGCTCCCCGGCACGGGCCAGATTCCCTTCGCGTTTCGCAATCTCTAATTCTGCACGTGCCTTGTCCAGCTGTTCTTTAAGATCACGCGCGCCTGCAAGCCTATCGCGCTCCGCCTGCCATTTTGCGGTCAGGAAGGCGCTTTTCTCCTGCAGATCGGATAAATCACGTTCGAGATCCTGAAGACGATCCTTGGATGCAGCATCTTTTTCCAACCGGAGCGCCTCTGCTTCAATCTGCTTTTGCAGTATCTCGCGATCCAACGCGTCAAGTTCTTCAGGTTTGCTGTCCACTTCCATACGAAGTCGGCTTGCCGCCTCATCAACCAAATCGATAGCTTTGTCTGGCAAAAACCGGTCTGTAATGTATCGATGTGATAATGTTGCAGCGGAGACAAGCGCGCTGTCAGTGATCCTGACACCGTGATGCAATTCGTATTTTTCCTTGATCCCGCGTAGAATACTGACGGTATCTTCGATCGTTGGTTCGCTCACGGTCACCGGTTGGAAACGCCGCGCGAGAGCTGCGTCTTTTTCAACGTATTTGCGGTATTCCTTCAATGTTGTGGCCCCGATACAATGCAACTCCCCCCGCGCCAGTGCAGGTTTGATCAAGTTCGCGGCATCCATGGCGCCATCCGCCTTTCCAGCGCCCACCAAGGTGTGCATTTCATCAATGAACAAAATTATCTCACCCGCAGCCGCAGATATTTCAGTCAGTATTGATTTAAGCCTTTCTTCGAATTCACCACGATATTTCGCACCCGCGATCAGGGCGCCCATATCAAGTGACATAAGCCGTTTGTTGCGCAAGGACTCCGGCACATCTCCATTGATAATGCGAAGCGCCATTCCCTCTGCAATCGCTGTTTTTCCAACACCTGGCTCTCCAATGAGGACCGGGTTATTTTTCGTGCGTCGCGAAAGAACCTGCATCGCGCGGCGAATTTCGTCATCGCGCCCGATAATGGGATCTATTTTGCCCAAGCGCGCGGCTTCGGTCAGATCTTGTGCATATTTTTCAAGGGCTTCATAACCATCTTCCGCATTCTGGCTGTCTGCTGTGCGGCCTTTTCGCACTTCTTCAATGGCCCCGTTCAAGCTTTGCGCAGAGACACCTCCCCGCTCCAATGCCGCTTTCGCCGAGGATTTCACAAGCGAAAGTGCGGTCAGCAGTCGTTCAACCGGAACAAATTGATCCTTTGCTTTGCCGGCGAGCTTTTCAGCCTCTGCAATGACCTTTGCCGTGGCGCCATCCAACACAATTTGCACATTGTCGCCGGTAATCTTGGGCAATTTGGCAACTTCTGCCTCGCTGTGCTCGCGCACGCGTGCCACATCGCCACCTGCACGTGCGATCAAGTTGGATGACAATCCTTCAGGGTCATCCAATAGCGCCTTGAGAATATGTATGGGTTCCAGCCGCTGGTGATCTTCGCGCACGGCAATTGTCTGAGCGGCCTGTATGAACCCGCGCGCACGGTCCGTGAACTTTGTTAAGTCCATGGTTTTCTCCTTTTCTAAGCACCCAGTTTTTTCAACACCTGCCCATGCAGCATGTCATTTTGGGCCTTCTCAGCAGATATGGGAAGGCAAATTTGCCGCGTCAAGATCCGATTGTATCGCCCATTTATAAAAAATTAATCAAAACGACTATACTTATATCCGAAAGTGTCGTATATCTCTCATAAGGGTTAGATTTATAACTTAGAGGTAAGTAAAATGATCGTTACGGGTTATAAAATTGTTTCTTCGGACTATGTTCGACTAGATGGGGTGAAGAAAGCCGTTTTTCTCTTGGAAACTGACAAGGGCGTTGTGAATTTAGAATGTTCTGTGAACTGCGAAGTCGGCAGCGAAGCGGAATTAACCACGCGGCTCCTTATGGATGCGAAACGCCAACTGGAACGGATGCCGGGATATCGGAACAGGGAAAAAACGGTCTCTTTTCGAATCGCCGGTCCAACACAGAAAATCAGCCTCGTTGCTTGACCTCCCAAGCGTCTCATGACAGACGCGGGACATCAACAACGGAAATCGGTGGATGAACGATAAACTGATTGTGGCGATGGATGTCCCAAATGCGTTGGCGGGTTTGGAATTGGCAAAAACGCTCGGCGATTCAATAAGTTTTTACAAAATTGGGCTCGGGATGCTGACCAGTGGCGGATTGGCTCTGGCCAATGAATTAAAACTGGAGCACGGCAAGCGTATTTTTTTGGACATGAAGCTTTTCGATATAGGCGCCACAGTAGAACACGCAGTGCGGGGCATTGCCCAATACGATATTGATTTTCTAACCGTTCACGGCGATCCCCATGTTGTGCGCGCTGCCAAAGAAGGCGCTTCCAAAAGCAACATGAAAATCTTGGCTGTAACAATCCTGACCTCACTTGACCGTGACGATCTGGACGCAAACCTCATGAAGACAGGCGATATCCGTCATCTGGTCATCGAAAGGGCCGAACGCGCGTTTGAGGCGGGAGCGGATGGTGTTATTGCGTCTCCACAGGAAGCCGGTTTGATTAGGGCACTCTCTTCTGCGAAGAAAAAACTGATTGTGACACCGGGCGTACGTCCAAAAGGGGCGGCCTTGGGCGATCAGAAACGAATCGCCACCCCCGCTGAAGCCATTGCAAACGGTGCTGATCATATCGTCGTTGGACGCCCTATCTGGCAATCCAATGATCCGAGGCAAGCAGCACAGTCAATTCTTCAAGACATCCGCGACGCCAGCACCGACCGCTGAAGGGGATCCCAGAACAAAATACAGTCGTCAGTTAAAAGGCTCTATGGCCCAAAACTGCTTTCCTGTGCGATGCAAAAGCCATCAGGAAGGTGGCGTAGCGCAGACGCTGATATTGGGATGCTTCGCCTTAGCCTGACTTACTACGAAATTCTGAAATATCTAGCATTTCCAGAACTTTACGCTCAACATCCTCCGCCCCGAGGCCTGCTTGCGCGTACATGTCTTTGGCGCTTGCCTGATCAATGAATTCGTCTGGCATTACCATTGATCTAAACCGAAATCCGCGATCAAAGACTGCCTGCTCCGACAAAAACTGCATGACGTGGGATCCAAATCCCCCAACGGAACCTTCTTCAATGGTGATCATCCCATCGTGACGGGTAGCAAGATCAAGAATCATATCCTTGTCCAAAGGCTTGGCAAAACGTGCATCTGCAACTGTTGGGGTGATCCCTCTTGCCTGAAGTTTTTCGCAAGCCTTCAAAACATCTCCCAAACGCGTCCCAAAAGACAGGATGGCAATTCCGCGCCCTTCTTGGATAAGTCGCCCTTTTCCAATCTGAAGGGGTTGACCAACCTCGGGTAACTCTACGCCCTCACCTTCGCCACGGGGATAACGAAACGCGATGGGCCCTTCATCATAAGCGGCCGCCGTTGCCACCATATGGACAAGCTCCGCCTCATCCGCCGCGGCCATAACAACCATTCCCGGAAGATTGGCGAGGTAGGCGATGTCGAAGCTTCCCGCATGTGTTGCCCCATCCGCGCCAACATACCCCGCGCGATCAATTGCAAAACGCACAGGCAGTCCCTGAAGTGCAACATCATGGACGATCTGATCATATCCACGCTGAAGAAACGTCGAATAAAGCGCACAAAAGGGTTTCATCCCGCCAGCCGCCAGACCGGCCGAAAAAGTCACACCGTGTTGTTCGGCAATCCCCACGTCAAAGCAACGCGAGGGATAGCGGTCTGCAAAAAGGTTCAGACCAGTGCCGTCTGGCATTGCCGCCGTCACAGCACAAATTTTTTCGTCTTTCGCCGCCTCTTTCAGCAGCGCATCTGCAAAAACCCGCGTGTAGGACGGGGCATTAGAGACGGGCTTTTCCTGTTTTCCTGTCAGCACATCAAAGCGCGCCGTGGCATGACCTTTGTCGCGGGCGGCTTCGGCGGGGGCATAACCTTTGCCTTTTTTGGTCAAAACATGAATCAGCATTGGACCGGTCGCACGGTCTTTGACCGTGCGCAGAACGGGCAGCAACTGATCCATATCATGCCCGTCAATCGGCCCAAGATAGGAAAACCCCAAGGCTTCAAAAAGTGTTCCGCCGACAGCCATACCCTTCAGCATATCTTTTGCGCGGCGCGCGCCTTCTTGAAAAGGTTCTGGCAGAAAACTGATTGCCCCTTTTGCCACTGCTTTCAAATCCTGAAAGGGCGCACCGGCATAAAGTTGCGAGAGATAAGATGACAAAGCCCCAACGGGGGGCGCAATGGACATTTCGTTGTCGTTCAAAATGACGAACAAGCGTTTTTTCAGGTGGCCTGCGTTGTTCATCGCCTCATAAGCCATGCCCGCACTCAATGACCCGTCCCCGATGACAGCTATGGCGTCACCATGACCCGTCTCGCAAGCACCACCCAAATCGCGCGCCACAGCAAAGCCCAAAGCTGCACTGATTGAGGTGCTGGAATGGGCCGCACCAAAGGGATCATAGGGGGACTCACTGCGCTTCGTGAACCCGCTCAAACCATCTTTTTGACGCAAAGTTCCCATGCGATCCCGCCGACCTGTCAGAATTTTATGCGGATAACATTGATGGCTAACGTCCCAGATCAATTTATCTTTGGGCGTGTCAAACACAGCGTGGAGCGCAACAGTTAATTCCACTACGCCAAGACCTGCCCCCAGATGCCCGCCGGTCTGTGACACCGCGGCAATGGTTTCCTGACGAAGTTCATGGGCAATCTGCACAAGATCTTGGTCGCCAAAGCGCTTCAGATCAGATGGAAAGCTAATCTGGTCCAACAAAGGTGTATGGGGGCGGTGTGGCATCCTGAGCTTCCCTTACGTCTAACTGTCGCGCGAAATAATGAATTTTGCGCAATCCTTCAAGACATCGGACCCTTTGCCTAGTGGGGACACCGCGTCGCAGGCTGTTTCAATCAGGGATTTTGCACGCGCTTTGGCACCATCAAGTCCCAAAAGTGACACAAAAGTTGCTTTTCCAGCAGTTTCATCTTTGTGAAGTCGCTTTCCCGCCTTTTCAGGATCCCCCTCAACATCAAGAATGTCGTCGGCAATTTGAAATGCCAGTCCCACCGCATCCGCATAAATGCAAAGCGGTTGCGGATCGCCGCCCCCCAAGATCGCACCACTTGTGGCGGACCAGCGGAACAAGGCACCCGTTTTCCCGTTTTGTAGGGCGGTTATATCTTCAAGTGTCAGAGGACTTTCTGCGGTTTCCGCCGCTATGTCGAGCGCCTGCCCAAGGACCATCCCTTCGCATCCAGATGCCTTTGCCAATCCCAAAGCGAGCTCGCACCTGATCGCCGCATCTGGGCTGGTTGCGGCATTCAAAACCAATTCAAACCCCAAGGATTGCAGAGCGTCACCTGCAAGGACTGCGGTCGCTTCATCCCATTTTTTGTGGATCGTCGGTAGACCGCGCCGTAAATCATCATCATCCATACAAGGCATATCATCATGCACCAGCGAATAGGCATGGATCGCCTCAATCCCCGAGGCAGGCCAGACTGATTGGGAAAGGGGAATATCATAAAGGGCTGCACTTTTTGCAACCAGAAAGGCGCGCAACCGCTTTCCCCCATTCAGCGCATGGCGCATGGCGTGTACGACTGGAACCTCTTGTCGACCGACCAGCGCCGCATCGAGATGGCGTTGTATGACGTGACTGTTTTCCTCGAGGGCACTCAGAAACATTTACAATCCGTCGACCGGCTTTAATCCGATGGTCCCGTCGCCGTCCTGAGTGATCAGAGCGACCTTTTCTTCGGCCTCTTTAAGTTTTGTTTGGCAGCGCTGTTTCAACTGCGCACCCCGTTCATAAAGCGCGATGGACTGTTCAAGGGGAACGTCGCCACGTTCCAGATCACCCACGACTTTTTCCAATTCGCGCATGGCATCTTCAAAGCTCATCTCGTCAACAGGCGTCTCTGTCATTTTGCAACCTCACAAAGTGTTTCAACGTGGGCTTTGACAGAAGCCGCCAAAGCAGGAAGATCATAGCCGCCTTCAAGCACGGAGACCAGCCTGCCCTTGGCATGTTTTGCCGCCACATTCGAAAGTTTGCGGGTCAGCCAGACAAAATCGTCTTCGCTCCAGTTCAATTCGGCCAAAGGATCCGCACGGTGGGCGTCAAACCCCGCCGAGATAAACAGAAATTCAGGAGCAAATGCTTCAAGTCTCGGCAATACTTCCCGTTCGTAAATGCCACGCATGTGAAAACCATCACTGCCCGGAGGAAGCGGGACATTCATTATGTTGTCATGTGCGCCCCGTTCGTGCGGCGAACCCGTTCCGGGCCAAAGCGGTGATTGATGGGAGGTGATCGTCAAAGCACGCGGTTCATGCCACAAAAGATCCTGCGTGCCATTGCCGTGATGGACATCAAAATCCACGACAGCAACGCGGGAAAGCCCATGATAATCCAGCGCATGTTTCACACCCAGCGCGACATTGCCAAAAAAACAAAATCCCATTGCAGTTTCTTTTTCTGCGTGATGACCCGGGGGACGCACAGCAACAAAAGCATTTTGCGCAGTCTGCGACAGGACAAGATCGACCGCTTGCAGCACCCCACCCGCTGCGCGAAGTGCCGCTTGAAAGGATCCGGGTGACAGATGCGTATCTCCATCGATTGAGGCCCAACCATTGTCTGGGACCGCGGCTTCAATTTTCTCGATATATGTGATGGGGTGGAGGGTAGCGATGACTTCTTTATGGGCCAATTCAGCCTCAACACGGATCAGGTCTAGCGAATTCAGCGCATCGTGGATATATTCCAGTCTTGCCACTTGCTCCGGATGCCCGGGGGGTGTCACGTGATGAAGGCAGTCATCATGTGTGATAAGCGCTGTTTTCATCCCATCCTCTTAGAGTGCCAACGGAAAACTTTTTGAAAGCGTATGAAACCGCAGCATCATACGCAATATGAACTTCCAAAAAGATGCACGTCAGACAGGGCACCTTCGCTCAGGTCCAAACTTGTCCAAGAGGCAACGGGGATTATAGCAGCCCTTGCGCCTTAACATCCGCAAGAGTTTTGTCCAATGCCGCAACCGCACGTTCAATGAGCAAATCGATTTCAGATTCCGAAATAATCAACGGCGGAGAGATAACCATCCGATCCCAAACGGCCCGCATGACCAGATTGGAAGAAAAACAATGATCTCTGCAGATGAGACCAACCGTACCAGCTTCGGCTTTGAATGGCGCACGGGTTTCTTTATGTGGGGTCAATGCAAGAGACCCCATCAGGCCGATCACCTTTGCCTCACCGACCAACGGATGATCAACCAGCTGTTCCCATTTTTCTTTGAGATAGGGCGCGGTCGTGTCGCGCACTTTGTCGACAATACCCTCTTCTTCAAGGATGCGCACGTTTTCATTTGCAACCGCCGCGGCGACAGGATGGCTGGCATAGGTATAGCCGTGGTTGAATTCGTCCCGCCCCAGAACATCGGCAACCTCATCGCTGATGATTGATCCGGCGATGGGTTGATAGCCGGAACTCATCCCTTTGGCGATGGTCATGATATCTGGTCGAATATCCAGCGTTTGGCTTCCAAACCAATTTCCTGTCCGTCCAAACCCACAAATCACCTCGTCGGCAATCAGTAGAATTTCATGCGCGTCACAGATCCGCTGGATTTCTGGCCAATAGGTGCTTGGCGGCACGATCACGCCACCCGCCCCTTGCACAGGTTCAGCGATAAAGGCGGCAATGCGGTCTTCGCCATAGAAATGAATTGCTGCCTCAAGTTTCTGTGCCGTCGCCTTGCCAAAGTCTTCTGGCGTCATATCCCCGCCAAAAGACCACCAATCTGGATGTTCAATATGGTGGATATCGGGGATGGGCAGTCCACCCTGAGAATGCATCGCCGTCATTCCCCCGAGGGAGCCACCGCCCATTGTTGATCCATGGTAGGCATTTCTGCGGCTGATGATGATTTTCTTATTTGGTTTGTCTTTTAGGGCCCAGTACTGACGGACGATACGGATATTGGTGTCATTGGCCTCAGACCCGGAACTGCCGTAAAACACATGGTTAAGATCCCCGGGCGCAATCCGCGCGAGCCGTTCAGAAAGCTCAATTACAGGAATATGTGTGGTTTGAAAAAACGTGTTGTAATAGGGAAGCTCCGCCATTTGACGAGCGGCCACATCGGCCAGTTCTTTGCGCCCATAGCCAATGTTCACGCACCAAAGACCTGCCATACCATCCAAAAGCTGATTGCCCTCTGTGTCAGTAATAAACACGCCCTCTGCACCCGTGATGACGCGCGCGCCTTTTTTGCCAAGTGCGTTGTTGGCTGAAAAGGGTTGCACATGGTGCGCGGCATTACGGCGTTGCAATTCTTCGGTAGGAAATGCGTTTGTTGCAATATTCATGGGAGGCCTTTCGCAAAGAAAAGAAATAACGGACGGTGCTTTCACTTGGTCCAGAATATGATCAAATTCTAAGTTGTCAATGAAATAGGGCGGTATTTACTTACCCATTATGGAGCTTTTGATTTGATCAATTCCTTGGGTTACATCTGCAAGGATAGCCTCCGAAGCTTTCTGCGGGTTTCCAGCAGTCATCGCTGCAAGCGTTTCTTTGTGCTGATCCGTCAGACCTAGAGTTCCCACCCGTCCACAAACAACCCGCAATGAAGGTCCGTATCGCAGCCAAAGACTATCTGCCACCGCCTCCAGTATTGGGGCGTCAGCCAAACGGTAAAGTTCGCTGTGAAACTGATAGTTCTTTCGCAAATATTGATTTATGTCGCCCGTCTTGATTGCGCGATCGAGATCAGAATCAATGCGGGTGAGCCGCGCGATATCCTCTTTGCCCGCTCGCTCAGCTGCAAGAAAGATCAGCCTAGGTTCAAGAGTTTGACGCAAGAAATAAAGCTCCGTCATATTCTTATCGCTGAGCACTGGTACGATGATACGACGATTGCCCTGAAAATTCAGTGCCCCTTCAGAGGTCAAGCGCCGGATGGCTTCACGCACAGGCGTCATACCGGCATCAAGCCGTTCCACAAGCCCTTGGATTGTTACGGCCTGTCCCGGGGCAATTTCCCCAAAAAGGATCAAATCTCTAAGTTTGCGGTACACCACTTCGTGTACAGGTATGTTGGTCTGAAGGGTCATTGGTTCTTTTACCGCAGGCTGTTATTGCTCATTTGTTGAGACGACCTTAAAACGAGTTTGAAAAAAGCACCAGTAAACTTCTTTGTTGGGATCCATAGAATGAAGCGTATTTTTGAAGATATTGCCTACACGGGTGCACCCGTTCAAAATTGCTTTTGGAATGTCACAGCGCCAAGTCGCGAATTTCAAACACTTGGTGCCGATCAAAGCTGCGATGTGGCCATTGTTGGGGCCGGTTTCACCGGGATTTCCGCAGCCTATCACTTGGCAAAGAACGGGGTGTCGGTCATTTTGCTGGATGCCGAAACGCCGCTCTTTGGTGCAACGGGGCGCAATGGCGGGTTTTGTTGCTTGGGGGGCAGCAAGGCAAGCGATGCGGGGCTGGACCGCCTTTTTGGCAAAAATGAACGACTGTTGTTTCGCCAAGCGGAAAAAGAAGCGGTGGGATTGGTGAGAGGGTTACTTGAAACCAACGCAATTGATGCAGACACCCATTCATCAGGCGAAACACAACTTGCCCATCGTCCCAAAGATTCTGCTGAAATGGCGGAGACAAAAGCCACCATATTGCAAAACTATGGGGTGGAGGCGACATATCATCCAAAAGAAGAACTCATGCAGTTGGGTCTTGGCGGACCTTTCTTTGGCGCGCTGACCACGCCGCTCGGCTTTGCGCTGAACCCGCGAAAATACGCAACAGGCCTTCTAGAGGCAGCCATTGAAAACGGGGTAAAAGTTTACGCGCATTCGCCCGTGATCAAAATTGAACGGAACCCACGCGGATATGATCTGCGTACCCCTGTCTCAACACTGCGCGCCGAAAAAATAATCATCGCCACCAATGGATATTCGAGCGAAGACCTGCCCGACTGGATGCGGTCGCGCTTTATGCCGGTACAATCGTCCATCATCCTCACGCGACCGCTGAAAGAGGACGAGCTTAACGCGCAAGGATGGACCAGTGATCAAATGGCTTATGATACACGAAAACTCTTGCATTATTTCCGTCTCTTGCCTGACAGAAGGTTCCTTTTCGGGATGCGGGGGGGGCTTTTTGCCACGCAGGGTGAACGTAAGATGATCGAAAGAGAAATTCGCGCGAATTTCAACGCCATGTTCCCAGCTTGGTCAGGCGTTGAAATAGAGCACGAATGGTATGGTCTATTGTGCCTCAATCGGTCCAAAACGCCCTATGTCGGCGCCATTCCGGACATGCCGGGCGCCTTTGCTGGGTTTGGATATCACGGCAACGGTGTGGGCATGGGCAGCTATGCCGGAGCCTTATTGGCGGATTTGGCGCGGGGCCTGGTACCTGAGCGCCCATACCCTCAAGCCATGCGCACTGTTCCTAAGCGTTTTCCGCTTGGTCCCTATCGACGCCATCTGATGCGTCCTCTGTATCAATGGATGGCGTGGCAGGATCGGTAAGATGGTTCATGGCCCGCGTTTTGGCGCCTTCGATGCCCAGCTGGGCTTCACGCCATATGATAATGAAACCCGCTGACACCACGATGGCCACCCCGATCAGCATCTGCAGGCTTGGGATTTCACCAAACACCACATATCCCACCATCAACGCAAATAGGATTGAAGAGTATTCAAAGGGTGCCACAACAGAGGCCGGCGCGTAACGATAAGAAAGCGTGAGACAAATCTGCCCAACACCCGCGCAAATGCCGCATCCGATCAAAAGCACTGCCTGTGTTGGCGACAGAGCCACCCATCCAAAGACGGATGTCAATGCCGCAAGAAAGGTCGAGGTCGCGGCAAAATAAAAGGCGATCGCAGCGGGATGTTCATCGCGCACAAGGCGGCTGATCTGAATTTGCGCCGACGCATTGCAAAATGCGGCCATCAAAACAATCGCCGCGCCAATGGCAACTGCATTATCCGCATCCGGATCAAAAAAGACTGTCAATCGGGGTTCCACAATGATCGCAACCCCCAAGATACCCAGCAAAACAGCACTCACTCGAAACATCTTGACCTGTTCACCCAAGAGCCAGATTGCCAAAAGCACGGTCAACAGGGGGGCGGCATAGCCAATCGCGGTGATTTCAGGCAGAGGCAGAAACGTCAGAGCAGCAAAATTCAGGCTTAATGCGCCAGTTCCGAAAAGACTGCGCCAAAAATGCCCTTTCACGGATTTCACCCTAAGCCCAATGGACAGCTCTGATCTGCTGATCAACCATGCAACGACCACAAAAAGTACAACACCAGAGCGCACGAAAACAGCTTGTCCGGTTGGCACTTCTCCAGCCGTTGCCTTTACCATTGCAAACATGGCGACAAAGAAGATCACCGCAAATAGCCGAAATATTATGCCCTTAATAGGCTCCATCCGGACCCCGATTCCAAACTCTGAGGGTCCATTGCGCCCTTATTCAGAGGATGGCAAGACCCAACTGGGGCGCACGTAATGGCAAGTATAACCGTTTGGAATACGTTCCAGATAATCCTGATGTTCTGGCTCTGCTTCCCAGAAATCCCCAACCGGTTCGACCTCGGTCACCACTTTGTCCGGCCAGAGCCCGCTGGCATCCACATCTTTGATGGTGCGCTCTGCTTCGGCTTTCTGAGCGTCATTTTCAAAATATATAGCCGAGCGATAGGAAAGCCCGCGATCATTGCCCTGCCGGTTTAACGTACTTGGGTCATGGATCTGAAAAAAGAATTCCAAAAGTTGCCTGTAGCTGATCTGGTCGGGATCAAAGATGACTTCGATCCCCTCTGCATGGGTACCATGGTGGCGGTATGTTGCGTTTGGCACATCCCCTCCGGTATAGCCGACACGGGTGGACAAAACACCGGGAATCTTGCGGATTAAATCCTGCATTCCCCAAAAACATCCCCCCGCAAGGACCGCACGTTCGCTCATCTGATATCCTCCACTTGATCTAGGTAGGCACCATACCCTTCACTTTCCATATCATCACGATGGATAAATCGTAAGGAGGCCGAATTAATGCAATAGCGCAGCCCCCCCCGATCCCGTGGGCCATCGGGAAAAACATGACCTAAATGGCTGTCTCCATAAAGGCTGCGCACCTCAGTGCGCACCATACCATGGCTGGAGTCGCGCAACTCTTTGACATGGGCATCTTCGATCGGCTTTGTGAAGCTCGGCCAACCACATCCGCTTTCATATTTATCGGAGGAGGCGAACAAAGGTTCCCCGGACACAATGTCCACATAAAGCCCCGGTTCTTTGTTATAAAGAAGTTTTCCCGTTCCGGGCCGTTCAGTCCCGCTTTTCTGGGTAACCCAAAACTCCTCATCACTCAGCGCCGCGATGACATCGGGATTGCGTTCGTATTTGGCCATGCAGAGATCCTTTATTTTCCACCCTTCATAATTTGGAGCAATTCTGAGGAAATTAAAGGGGGAAATGAGCCATTCTCAAAGGGTAACAAAATCATCCTTTGCATAACCTTGCAAAAAAAGAAGCGCACTGAGGTCTCCGAAATTGATCTTCACATCACATTGCGCCGCAACCGCCGGCTTTGCATGTAATGCAACGCCTGTTCCTGCAAGGGTTAACATCCCGAGATCATTCGCCCCATCGCCAACGGCAATCACATCTGCAGCTGTGATGCCAAGCCTTTTAGTAAGATCTTTGAGAGCGGTGACTTTTGCCTCCTTACCAAGGATTGGATAAGCCACGCTGCCTGTCAGAATGTTATCCTCAATGATCAATTTATTTGCACGATGTTCGTCAAATCCAAGATGTGCCGCAACTTGGGCACTAAAGGCCGTGAACCCGCCAGAAACCAAAGCCGCATATGCGCCATGCGCCTTCATCGTCGCCAAAAGCACATCGCCGCCTGTAACATAAGTGATCCGGTCTCTGAGAACCTCATCAATGATGCTTTCCGGCTTTCCCGAGAGCAACGCAACGCGTTCTCGAAGTGCATCTGAAAAATCAAATTCCCCATTCATTGCGCGTGCTGTGATGGCTTTGACCGATTCCCCGACCCCTGCCACATCAGCCAATTCATCGATACATTCCTGCGCGATCATGGTGCTGTCCATATCTGCGATCAATAGCGTTTTGCGCCGATTGCCGGCTGACTGAAGAACAAGGTCAACCCCCATCGCCTGACAGCTTTGCCAAACCGTATCAAGGTTATCCGGTTGTCTGCTCAGCGCAAATTCTGCCGCCTCATCTGGGGCCAACCAATCCACGCTCCCGCCGCCCCACGCATTGCTGATATTTTCGACAAGCATGCCGTCCAACATTCCGGGTTGGGCAATCATTGAAATGACGTACATGGGCGGCTCTTTCTTTCTTGGTAGTTTTAAATGCTCTTGGCGCAAAATAATACGAATGTCACGCGGCTAATCCGTACGCACGCGTTAAACCAAAGAGAGCAACAGCAAAAAGTTTCCGATCATAAACCTGATCACGAGAAATTTTATGACAGAGGCGCTCTTTGCAAAAAAATCCTCTTGTCTGCGCCTGATTACATCTTTAACACGAGCGGTGGGACACCCCTCCCCAACGAGGGGCATTTATCTGGAAGGATAGTCAAATGAGCATTCAGAAACCGGCAACGCGGCCGGCCAGTCCGCGTTTTTCTTCTGGCCCTTGCGCCAAAATCCCCACATTTAATCTTTCTCTGCTACAAAGTGCCGCTTTGGGGCGGTCTCATCGTGCTGCGCCAGGCAAGGCGAAACTGAAAGCAGCGATTGACGGAACGCGCGATATCCTTGGCATTCCGCAAGAGTATAAAATCGCGATTGTTCCCGCCTCTGATACGGGTGCGGTTGAAATGGCGCTTTGGTCTCTGTTAGGCGCGCGCAAAGCAACGCTGCTGGCATGGGAAAGCTTTGGCGCAGGATGGGTCACAGACGTTGTAAAGCAATTGAAAATTGACGCGGATGTCCACACCGCCGACTACGGCGATATCGTCGATATGGACCGAATTGATTATGACACCGATGTTGTTTTCACTTGGAATGGAACGACCTCAGGCGTGCGGGTGAAAAACGGCGATATGATTCCCGCGGACAGAGACGGGTTAACCATTTGTGACGCGACCTCTGCGGCTTTTGCGATGGATTTACCTTGGGACAAGCTCGATGTGACAACCTTTAGCTGGCAAAAAGTCCTTGGCGGCGAGGCCGCGCATGGCATGTTGATCCTCAGCCCACGCGCCGTTGAGCGCCTTGAAACCTATACTCCCGCATGGCCCCTGCCAAAGATTTTTCGCCTGACCAAAGGGGGCAAACTTATCGACGGAATTTTCCATGGGGAAACGATCAACACCCCTTCAATGCTTGCAGTGGAAGACTACCTCGTGGCGCTTGACTGGGCGCGTTCTGTTGGCGGGCTCAATGGGCTGATCGCGCGCGCTGATCGCAATACAGCAGCGATTGATGCATTTGTGAAGAAGCATGATTGGATCGACTTTCTTGCTGTTGATCCGTCAATACGGTCAAATACCTCCGTTTGTTTGCGCTTTAATGACACCCGCATCGGCGATGCCAGTGCATTTGCTAAATCCGTGACCAAAAGGCTCGAGGGCGAAGGCGTTGCATTTGACATCGGGGCCTACCGTGATGCGCCGGCTGGGTTGCGCATCTGGTGTGGCGGCACTGTTGAAACCTCTGATATCGAGGCCATGTTGCCCTGGCTTGCTTGGGCTTTCGAAAGCGAAATTGCCGCACAAACTGTCGCCGCCTGAACCCCAAAATCCATATCCATTATTTCAAAAGGAGCGCCACCAATGGCCCCCAAAGTACTTGTTTCTGACAAACTTTCTCCCACGGCTGTCCAAATTTTCCGAGATCGCGGAATTGATGTCGATTTTGAACCGGACCTGGGAAAAGACAAAGATCGCCTGCTTGCGGTGATTGATCAATATGACGGGCTTGCGATCCGTTCGGCCACAAAAGTCACCGAAAAAATCCTGAATGCGGCGACCAAACTTAAGGTGGTCGGACGTGCAGGGATCGGTGTCGATAATGTGGACCGCAACGCCGCCAGCAAAAACGGTGTGATCGTCATGAACACGCCCTTTGGCAATATGATCACCACTGCCGAACATGCGATTGCTATGATGTTTGCCGTCTCACGGCAAATCCCCGAGGCCAGCGCATCCACCCATGCGGGCAAATGGGAAAAATCCCGCTTTATGGGGGTGGAACTGACGGGCAAAACGCTTGGCGTAATCGGTGCGGGCAATATCGGTGGCATTGTGTGTGACCGCGCGCGCGGTTTGAAAATGAAGGTCCTCGCCTATGATCCCTATCTTAGCGAAGAAAAGGCAGAGCGCATGGGGGTGGAGAAAGTGACGCTCGAGGCGTTGCTCGAACGCTCTGATTTTATCACTCTGCACGTACCTTTGACGGATCAGACCCGTAACATCCTTAGCCGTGAAAACCTTGGTAAAACAAAAGAAGGCGTACGGATCATCAATTGCGCGCGGGGCGGATTGGTCGATGAAGACGCGCTTGCAGACCTCCTAAAATCAGGGCATGTGGCGGGCGCCGCCTTTGACGTTTTTGCCGAAGAACCTGCCACAAGCAACCCTCTCTTCAATTTGCCAAACGTGGTCTGCACACCGCATTTGGGTGCAGCCACCACAGAAGCACAGGAAAACGTCGCCTTACAGATCGCCGAACAGATGTCAGATTATCTTTTGACAGGTGCTGTGAGCAATGCGTTGAACATGCCCTCTGTCACCACAGAAGAAGCCAAGGTTATGGGCCCTTGGCTGAAACTGTCGGGACATTTAGGCGGTTTTATCGGGCAGATGACCGACGAACCAGTCAAAGCAATCAACATCCTTTATGATGGTTCCGTGTCAGATATGAACCTTGAGGCACTTAATTGTGCAGTGATCGCCGGCATCATGAAACGGTCAAATCCGGATGTGAACCTTGTCAGCGCTCCATTTATCGCCAAAGAGCGCGGCATTCAAATTTCCACCACAAATCAGGACAAATCCGGCGCATTTGATGGATACATCAAGGTAACTGTTGTGACAGAGGCCCGAGAACGGTCGATTGCAGGAACCGTGTTCAGCGATGGCAAACCGCGCTTCATCCAGATCAAAGGAATCAATATTGACGCGGAAATCGGGGCACATATGCTTTATACCACGAACAAAGATGTTCCCGGGGTCATTGGAACGCTCGGTCAGATCATGGGATCCAACGGCGTAAATATCGCGAATTTTACATTGGGACGCGCCCAAGAAGGGGGCGAAGCGATTGCACTGCTTTATGCAGACCATCCGCTGCAGCAAAAAGTGCTGGATGATCTCGCTGCCACCGGAGTTTTTCAGCAGATCAAACCGCTTGAATTTGACGTCAATTAGGCTGCGTCACCCGCCTTTTGCGCCTGTGTGAAACGATGGAGGCGGTTATATTTTCTGCCCAGTGCCGCGGCGTATTAAAAAATTGATTGGCAGGCCGGGCGCAGAAAGAGTTTGAATTGACATCGCTTCTGCTAAAGCTAGCATCGCATATCAGAAGGGATGCAATTTTTTCTCTAATGTCAAAGGTGTGGACACATGGCAAAAACAGTCATTATTGAAGAACACGGTGGTTCGGAAAAACTCATTCTATCCAATCAGGATATTGGACCAGTTGGACAGGGGCAGGTCCGCGTACGCCATAAATTTGCCGGTCTAAACTTTATCGATATCTATCAACGCTCGGGGCTTTATCAGCTACCCTTGCCGACGGCGCTTGGCATGGAAGGCTCTGGCATTGTTGAAGAGGTGGGAGAAGGTGTCACCCATCTGAAGGAAGGCGACAGGGTCGCCTATGCCTCTCAGCCTCCGGGCTCCTATTCAGAGGAACGTGTTATGCCGGCAGCGCAGGTCTGTGTCTTGCCTGACGGTGTGAGTTTCGAAGAAGGGGCCGCAATGATGCTAAAGGGACTGACGGTGCAATATCTGTTTCATCGCACAACCCCCTTGCAAAAAGGGGACACTGTGCTTTTTCAAGCTGCCGCTGGGGGTGTCGGGCTTTTGGCATGTCAATGGGCACGATCCGAAGGGATCACTTTGATCGGAACAGCCGGAACAGACGAAAAATGCGCCCTTGCGGTGGAGCATGGCGCTGCCCATTGCATCAATTACAATTCCAAGGATTTTCTCAAAGAGGTCAAAGACATCACAAATAACGAAGGCGTCGATGTGGTGATGGATGCGGTTGGGGCAGACACGTTTGAAGGGTCGATTGACGCGCTCAAACCGCTTGGCATGTTTATCAGTTTTGGGAATGCCTCTGGTTCTGTTGCGCCAATCAATATTGGCATGTTGGGACAAAAGGGATCTCTAAAAATCACCCGCCCAACGCTGTTCACACATATCGCAAAACACGACGCCTGTCAGTCCATGGCGGGCCATCTCTTTGACAAGGTAACATCCGGTCAGGTTAAACTGCGCATTGATCAGACCTTTGCGCTTTCTGACATTAAACTGGCCCATGACCAGCTGGAAGCGCGACAAACGACTGGATGCAGTGTTATCTCCACTGGCGACTAGTGTGCAACTCTGTTAAGCGTCAACATCGGTTCGATCAGAGCTTCTGGTCGGACCAAAATACTTAAACGATTTTGAAGCCCTTCAAGCGCATTAGATTTAATCATGTCTCACGCTTCCCCAATTTACGCCATAGGCGATATCCACGGGCAACTTGCCGCTTTTGAAAATGCGCTTAGCGTCATTGAAAAAGATGCTGGATCAGAGGCAGAAATCGTTCTCATCGGGGACCTTGCCGATCGCGGGCCTGAAAGCCGCAGGGTGATTGAACTTGTCATGGAGCTTATGCGCGCTGGAAAAAATATGACGGTCATAAAAGGCAATCATGACCGCATGTTTGATTATTTCATGCAATCCCCGCCCCGCCATGATCCCTGTTTTCGTGTAGGATATCATTGGTTTCACGAGGCTTTAGGCGGTAAGGAAACGATGGCCTCTTACGGTGTGGCCGTGGATGAAACAATGACACTTAACGAAGTGCATGAACGCGCATTAGAGATGGTGCCGGAAGCACATGTCGCGTTTCTTCGGTCCCTGCCGCTTTCCCATCAAAGCGGTAATATCTTTTTCGCCCATGCGGGCATATGCCCGAACGTGCCCCTTGATCGGCAGGAAGAAAACGACCTCGTCTGGATCCGGCAAGAATTTTTAAACTTCACTGACCCGCATCCCAAATTGATCGTTCACGGCCATACCTCCATCAATGCTCCGACTCATTATGGCAATCGGATCAATCTTGACGGGGGCGCCGGCTACGGGCGACCCCTTATCCCTGTCGCGATTGAGGGGCGCGGCATGCGGCTTTTGCTTTGAACACATGCTAACGCTTGCATCCTGGCTGCGATTTACGCTAATTGCGCGCCATGTTCACCGTCGCCGCCCTTTATCATTTTACGCGATTTTCTGATCCGGCCGCCCTGCGTGCGCCGCTGCAGGAAAAATGTGACGCACTTGGCATCACAGGATCGCTTCTTTTGGCAGGGGAAGGCATCAATGGAACCATCGCGGGTACACGGGATGGGATTGACGCGATATTGTTATATCTCAGAGCACTGCCGGGATGCGATACGCTCGAACATAAAGAAAGCACCGCATCCCTTCCCCCCTTCCCCCGTATGAAAGTGAAACTCAAGAAAGAGATCGTTACAATGGGCCAACCGGATGTGAATCCGATTGCCCGCGTTGGCCACTACGTTGAAGCCAAAGACTGGAACGATCTTATTTGCTCCCCCGACGTTGCGGTGATTGACACCCGAAATGACTATGAGGTGGGCATCGGGACCTTCAAAGGGGCAATTGATCCACAAACAAAATCCTTTCGAGATTTTCCAAAATGGTGGGAAGACAACAAAGACCGCTTTCATAACAAACGCATTGCCATGTTTTGTACGGGCGGTATTCGATGTGAAAAATCCACCAACTATCTGCTGGGTCAGGGCGTCGAAGAGGTCTATCACCTCAAAGGCGGCATCTTAAAATACCTTGAGGAGGTTCCAGAAAAAGACAGTACGTGGGAAGGCGATTGTTTTGTCTTTGACGCGCGTGTCTCTGTTGGACACGGTCTGAAAGAGGGCCCACATCAGCTTTGCTATGCCTGTCGCCGTCCCCTGCTTCCAGAAGACCGCGCGCGCCCCGAATATGAACATGGGGTTGCATGTCACCAATGTACGCATGACACCTCAGAGTCAGACAAAGACCGCTTCCGCGAACGCCAAAAACAAATCCACCTCGCCCGCGCACGTGGAGAACGCCATATGGTTGGCTACGATGGAAACTAATTCATACAAACTGTTCGCGGATCAGGCGTTCTTCGAGCCCGTGACCCGGGTCAAACAACAGCCGATGTGTGATACTGCGCTCCGATGTAATCTCTACGGACTGCACTTCGTCAAAAGATTTGCTATCTGCATCTGCACGGACAGGACGTTTGTCTGATTGCAACACTTCGAATTTCACAAGCGCCTTTTGCGGCAGCAAAGCGCCACGCCAGCGTCTTGGTCGAAAGGCATTCAACGCCGTTAACGCAAAGACATCCGCATCAATCGGCAGAATCGGACCGTGCGCCGAATAATTATAGGCCGTTGATCCCGCAGGTGTCGCCAAAAGCGCCCCATCACAAACGAGCTCGTCCATACGAACCCGTCCGTCCACGGAAATCCTGAGCTTGGCCGCCTGTGGACCGGAGCGCAAAAGTGACACTTCATTGATCGCAAGCGCCGTTTGGATCTCACCGTTCATGGTCGTCACACGCATCGAAAGAGGATGGATTTCAGCGCGTTCTGCGTCCCGCAGGCGTTCCGTCAGATCATCTTCGTGATAGGCATTCATCAAAAATCCGACCGTGCCACGGTTCATACCATAAACTGGCAGCTGATAGTCCTGGGTCGCATGCAGCGTTTGCAGCATAAAGCCATCCCCGCCAAGGGCCACAACGACATCTGCCTCTTCAAGCCTGTGCTGACCATAGCGCTGCACCAAGGCGTCAAGCCCATCCTGCGCAATCTCTGCAGGGCTGGCAGTAAAGGCAATATGTTCGAACATGTTTTAAACGACACCCTAATCACATTGACATATGCCTAGCAAAAACCAAAGTCTGGTGCAAATGGTGATAATATCTTTTGCAAAGTGGCACTGACGCAGATTTGTGCCTTTTCAGGAGGCCTGCATTCCTTTAGGGATCGCGCCACAGAGGAATCGCGCCAATAAGGAGACCCCCATGACCACCCATCACCGTCAGAGTGCTTTTTTTAACGCAAGTCTTGAGAGCCGCGATGCGGCGATATTTGGGGCAATTCGTTCTGAATTGGGCCGTCAGCGTGATGAGATTGAATTGATTGCCTCTGAGAATATTGTGTCT
>LFER01000020.1 GCA_001510135.1 Alphaproteobacteria bacterium casp-alpha6 | reverse complement strand
TTATTGCTATGAACTCGGGACTACTGCTATCAATGATATCAGAGTGTTAGACGTTATTCGGCGCAGGGATAGAGAACACAACTCACGCTACCCGCTCCAATGATTTACCCTATAATCGTGTAACTACCTGATCTGTAAGCATGTTTTGTTTTGCAGGTGATGTGGAGTAGACGATATGGTAGACAAAAGTGCTCACTATTTGATGTGTAAAGGTGGAGTATTTTACTTCACCAGACATGTGCCGAATGATCTTCAAAGGCATTATGAAACCCCCAGAATTGTAATCTGTTTGAAAACTCGTAATCGTGAATCGGCAATTAAAGCAAGTCGTTCAATGGCTGCTAAACTGGATGACTTTTGGTTGCAGATGCGTGTTGCCACTATGGATGTGCCAGCCTCAGATAAACTAACAATGCAACAACCAATAGAAGCCTTCATGTCATCTGCTCAAAAACTGTCTGATGCTTTAACGAAGTATTGTGCATTGAAGGGTGCTGATAAGGGCAAATTGTTTTTCACGGTTGCTGAACGTAATGTTGGATATGTGATTGAGTGCTTAAGTGACAGACCCATAGATACGTATGCCAGCTCAGATGCAGCAAAGTTCAGAGATTGGTTAATTGGTCGTGATCTATCCACTTCATCAATCAAACGAATATTCTCCACCATCCGAGCAGTTTTCAATCTAACTATCCAAGAAAAGGGCGTGGGTTGTTCTAATGCATTTGCCAATACTTACTTACCCAGTGATGAGAGGCCGAAGAGGGCAGTCATATCACCAGAAGACATAAAACGTATTCAGAAAGTATGTCCGGAAATAGCAGATGAAAGACGTTTACTAATTGCACTTATCTCCGACACAGGGATGCGTTTATCAGAGGCTCTGGGGCTCGTCTGGGATGATGTTAAGCTGAAACATGAGTGCCCACATATCAGCCTGAAACCTCACCCATGGAGGCGTTTAAAGACTGCTGGCAGTAAACGACTTATACCACTAGTAGGTGCTTCACTTGAGGCAATAAAAGTTATGCATCGTCAAAGCACTACCCAGTTTTTATTCCCAAGCTATGCAAATGAACATGAATGTAAGGGCAACTCAAGCTCTGCAGCGTTAAACAAGTGGTTGAAGCAATATGCGCCTGATGCAGTTATTCATTCTTTCAGGCACAGTTTCCGTGACAGGTTACGTAATGCAGGTGTGCAGTCGGAGGTAATTGATCAGCTTGGTGGGTGGTCTAATCAGTCAGTAGGCGAAGGGTATGGGGACGGATTTAATTTGCTCTTGTTGACCCAGCAAATGCGTTCCATTGACGCCTCAAACTAAATTATTCAGCATTGGATGAATTAGAATGGCAGCAGTAATGGCTAAACCAAGTACTGTTAATTTGCGATCAATACTTATAATTGCCATGCGGATTGAGTATAAATGCGCAAGGCAATAGGCCATTTGCAGTTCACCTAAACTTGAATTCTCTTTGGTAATAGTCGCTTGAAGTGCATCAACTTCATCACCTGTATCGACTATATGCTGTGGTGTTTTATCGCATCGCTTTATGATAATTAAAGTGATCAACAAAAATAGAGTTACAAATACAAAATAATATACCATATCGTCTACTCCACATCACCTGCAAAACAAAACATGCTTACAGATCAGGTAGTTACACGATTGGTGCAGGGATAAGGACATGAAACTCCCGCTACCCGCTCCACCTCATTTGATCTGATGAAAATCGCTGCGTTAACCAACCGGCTTCAATAGGTTTTAGCTCGACCTGTTCGGGGCTTCACATTTGTACGCGCTGCTCCTATCCGTTTCGGTCCCATCGGAATTTGATTTTTAAGAAAAATTAAGTCGAACAAGTCCTGTGAAACGTTTTTACGCAAAGAGGCAAAACGAACTCAGGGGGCTCTATGCTTTAAGTACGGCACCCGGGTTCATGATCCCGTTTGGATCCAGCGCTTCTTTAATAGAGCGCATAATTGCAAGTTTCGTCGGATCACCATATCGCTCAAGATCGGCAACTTTTAAACGTCCGACCCCATGTTCCGCGCTGACAGAACCATGCAGTGTATGTACAAGATCATGCACATCACTCTTTATGGCGTCACGTTCTTGGAGATGGTCTTGCACGGTTTTACCTGTGATTGGAAAGACGTTGTAATGTAAATTACCATCTCCCAAGTGGCCAAAACAATTGATCCTGAACGCCCCGCGTTTCGCTATCATCGTGTTGGCACGGTCAATGAATTCGGCCACCTGTGAGAGAGGTAATGAAATATCGTGACTGGACACAGACCCGATGAGGCGGTTGGCCTCGGGGATATATTCCCGCACGGCCCAAAACTCCTGACGTTGTGTCTCTGACTGGGCGATGACGCCGTCGATCAGCAATTCTTTTTCTAGACCGACGGTCAACAAATTTTCCAGAGCGTCCTCGCCCCCTGAATTCCGGCTCTCTCCCAGTTCCAGAAGGACCATCCACTCAGATGGATGATCGAAGGGCAGACGGACATCTGGAAGCGTCTCACGCAAAAACGAAAACCCCTGTTTGTGGATCAGTTCAAAGGCGCTGATTGTTTCGCCGACATGATCACGTAGCATAGACAGGAGTTCAAGCGCTGCACGTGGAGAAGAGACTTTTAGAAACGCCGTGGTTATTTTCTCAGGGCGCGAAAAAAGTTTGAGAGCAGCAGCGGTGATGATCCCCAGTGTGCCCTCAGAGCCAATTAAAAGATTGCGCAGGTCATAGCCGGTATTGTCTTTACGCAATCTGCTCAGCCCATTCCAGATTGTCCCATCGGGCAGTACAGCCTCCAGACCAATACATAAATCGCGTGCATTGCCGTAGCGCAGTACGTTTATACCCCCCGCATTTGTGGCTAAATTCCCGCCGATTTGTGCGGTTCCCTCTGATGCAAGTGAAAGCGGAAACAGCCGATCCACACTTGCCGCCGCCATTTGGATATCAGACAAAATCGCGCCAGCCTCTGCGATCAATACGTTTTCGGAGGCATAGACATCGCGAATTTTGTTCATCCGTTCCAGAGACAGAATTAAAGGGCTCGCGCCGTCTGGCATTATTTGCCCACCGACAAGCCCAGTCCCCCCGCCATAAGGCAGAATTGGCACATGGGCGGCGCTGGCGGCTTTTACCAAAAGGCTCACCTCTTTGGTGGTTTCAGGGCGCGCGAGCCATGCATTTTGTCCGGCCCATCGACCTCTCGGTTCTTCGAGGTATTTTTGGGATGCAGCACTAAAGAGGCGCTCTGGCAGGGTCTGACACAGATGCGCAATAAACCGATCGTCAGCGGGATTAAGTGTCATAGGGGCACCAATTGATCATATTTGGAATTGTAGCATGGAAGGGGGCGTCGTCCACTAAGAACCGATGTCCGTCTTGCCTCGTCTGTCATTTCTAAGCTGTGCATAAAGAACATGGGTGCGCCAGCGCCCGTTGATCTGAATATAAGCTTGCGCCACGCCTTCGTATTTGAAACCGCATTTTTCAAGCACTCCGCGCGAGGCCACATTTTCCGGCAGGCAGGCGCTTTCGAGGCGACTGATATTCACCTGTTCGAAGGCAAAACGTACCATACCAAGCAGCGCCTCTTGCATAAATCCTTGTCTTGCGAATTTCTCTCCCATCCAATATCCGATGGTTCCGACCTGAGACGGCCCACGGCGAACATTATCAAGGGTGATCGCACCCAAGAGCAAACCGTCGGATTTTTGAAACAAAAACATCGGATAGGCGGCGTCATCGTTGATGGCCTTTTGTGCCCAGTCTACGCGTCTTGCAAAAGACTGCCGCGTGAGGTGATCACGCGCCCATGTTGGGTCCCAAGGCTTTAGAAACGCGCGGCTTTCATATCTGAGTTTGGCCCACTCATGAAAATCGCGTTTTGCTGGAGGACGCAGAAACAGTCGCCCTGTTTCGATTTGAACTTTTCGGTTGAAAAAGAACATCATGCAGCAGAATTTTGTTGGATCTCGTTTAGTGTGGGGGCATTTTGTATTGGGCCATAAAGGGCAAGGGCGGCTGGCGCTTTGCTGGCAATGTGCTCTGAAAAGCTTCGCAAACGGTCCAATGTGACGTTTTCGATTTTGGCCACGGTTTCTTCTAACTCAGGAACATATCCCCAAACTTGAACCTGCCGCGCCAAACGTTCAGCCCGGTTTGACGCACTTTCAAGTCCCATTAGCATGCCCGCTTTCATCTGGGCGCGGGCACGTTCCAATTCATTTGAACTCATATCTTCAGCCGCGCGGCGCAGCTCATCAAAAGTCAGCGCCATCAGATCAGGTACTTGTGCTTCACTGGTTCCAGCATAAATCGTCATCATTCCGCTATCACTGAAAGCACCCGCTTGGGCGAAAATCGTGTAGCATAGCCCACGTTTTTCACGAATTTCTTGAAACAATCGCGACGACATCCCCCCGCCAAGTGCAACAGAATAAATCTGAGCGGTATAAATATCATCGTCGCGATAACTGGGGCTTTCAAAAGCAAGTGCCACATGCGCCTGTTCAAGAGATTTTTCTTTCCGAAACTCCCCTCCAACAAATTTTGCTTTACCAAAGTTTTCAGGTGCAGCACGCATGGGCAGGGTGCCAAAACTTGCTTCCGCCAAGCGAATTATTTCATCATGATCAATCCCTCCCGCCGCGGAAAGGATCATGCGTTCTGGATGATAATGCTGCGCTATAAAGTCAATTAAGTTGGCCCTGCTGAAATTCTTCACACGCTCACTTGGCCCAAGTATGGTGCGTCCAAGGGCCTGATCTGGATAGGAAATATCTTGCAACCAATCAAAGATAACATCATCAGGCGTATCAAGAGATTGACCGATTTCCTGCAATATTACTCCGCGTTCGATCTCAATTTCTTTTTCTTCAAAAATTGAATTTTGTAAAATATCGAAAAGCAGATTGATTGATAGGGCGACGTCTTCCTTTAAGACACGGGTATAGTAGGCGGTCACCTCACGCGATGTGTAGGCGTTGATGTAGCCTCCAACATCTTCGATCATCTCCGCAATTTGCAAAGCAGACCGTGTTTTGGTGCCTTTAAACGCCATATGTTCCAAAAAATGGGCGATGCCATTTTCTTCAGCGCGTTCATGTCGACCGCCTGCTTTAATCCAAATTCCAAGAGATGCTGACTGAAAGCCGGGCATATGTTCAGTGACAATTTGGAACCCGTTTGACAACGTGTGAAGTTTAACGCTCACGATATGATCCGATCTTTTATAAGGGATGTGATCTCGTCCAAATTATTTGAGACTTGGCTCAAACGTTCGTCTCTTTGAAAAAGGTCGGACATGCGTTCAGGAAGGGCAGGGCGCGTCCCCGAGGCTTTTTCGACTGCATCAGGAAATTTGGCTGGATGGGCAGTTGCCAATGTGATCATTGCGACATCTTTGTTTCGCAGCTGCCCAGCCACATGGACACCGATCGCAGAATGCGGGCAGAGAATTTCTCCTGTGTTCTGCATCGTTTCGCGAATGCAATCCAGCGTTTCCTGTTCCGATACTGCGCCCGAAGAAAAATTTTGGCGCAACCGGTCAATAATTCCCTGCGAAAGCGAAAATCCTTTGTCCGTTTTGAGCGCATCCATCAGCTGTGCAACCGCGGCCCCATCGCGGTCATAGGCGTCAAAGAGCGCGCGTTCAAAGTTTGAACTGATCTGAATGTCCATTGACGGGCTATATGAGGGCAGGACTTTGTCCATGCGATACTCCCCCGTGCTGAGACAACGGTGAAGGATATCGTTCTGGTTTGTCGCGATCACCAAATCTTCAATGGGAAGTCCCATATGTTTGGCGATGTAACCCGCAAAAATATCCCCGAAATTTCCCGTCGGCACTGTAAAGCTTACGCTTCGCTCGGGCGCGCCGAGCGAAACGGCAGAGGAAAAATAATATACAACCTGCGCCAATACACGGGCCCAGTTGATCGAATTGACCCCTGCAAGACGCACAGTATCGCGGAATTCAAAATCATTAAACATATCCTTGAGCCGTGCCTGACAATCATCAAAGTGACCATCAAGGGCCAAGGCATGGACGTTTTCATGCTGAGGCGTGGTCATTTGGCGTCTTTGGACTTCTGACACCCGTCCATGGGGATAGAGGATAAAAACGTCCACCGCATCCAGCCCGCCGAAAGCCTCTATCGCAGCACTTCCTGTGTCCCCGCTTGTCGCGCCGACAATGGTAACGCGCTCACTGCGCTTTTTGAGGGCGACTTGAAACATCTGGCCGATGAGCTGCATCGCGAAATCTTTGAAGGCAAGCGTCGGACCGTGAAAAAGCTCCAAAAGAAAATGGTTGTTTTCAAGCTGGACCAAAGGGGCCCGCGCCGAATGGCCAAAATTTTTATAGGCCGCCGTTATGATGTCGAAAAACACTTCGTCGCTAAAAGTGTCGCCGATAAAGGGACGCATCACACGAAACGCAATTTCTTCGTAGCTGAGTCCTCTCAAGGCCTTTATTTGGTCCCGCGACATCTGCGGAATGTCTTGGGGGACATAAAGTCCGCCATCGCGTGCCAGACCTGTGAGCATAGCGTCTTCGAAACGAAGATGGGGCGCTGTTCCTCGGGTAGAGATGTACTGCATCATCCTTTACCTTTTATTCTGTGTCTTGTGTGCCATAAAAATGCAACGCTCATAAATGTCCAGACCAGAGCCAATGAAAACCATGTTATCGCGTATTGCAGATGATCGTTTGGAATACCTGACGTATCTACCGGCAAAGGGGCCAATTTGGACGTTGCAGGGGTGACATCAGAGGCAATGATTAGAATGGGCTCTGTTCCAAAATGCTGTGCCAAGGCGGGAACATCTCTGGCAAACCAAAGATTATTTTTCAGATCTGGTTCAGGCGTGAATTCGTCAGCGTCCTTTGGCCAATGGAGGTTACCTTTGACCTGCGAAATGCTTTGAGAGGGGGCGGGCAGGGGATCATCAACCTTGATGAATCCACGATCCAGAAGAACGCGCCGCCCCTCTATAACAAAGGGTGAAATGATACGGTAGCCGGCACCGATATGTTTGCGGCTGGCCAATACTTTCACATGCGCGTTTTCTATGATGCCTTGCTCTATCACGGGCAAATATCTGTCACGTTGCGGAAGAGGCGTTTCAGGCACACTTACGGGCGTGTCCGATATGCGACTGTTGATGTCGCGTAGTATGGTCTCTTTCCAGACGCGCCGATCCAGCTGCCATTTGCCCAAAGACAAAAGCACGCCGGTTCCCAAAACCGCCACGATCACTATAAAGGCCACACGTTTCAATGCTGTCTCACGTCCCAATAAAAAAGCGCACCAAATGTTGTGCGCTTTTAAGAGATATCTTTGCCAAATGCTACGACCTAAACACTAACCGCCCCAGATGTAGACCGCAGCAAACAGGAAGAGCCAGACGACATCCACAAAGTGCCAATACCAAGCCGCGGCCTCAAAGCCAAGGTGATTGGTGGCTGTAAAATGTCCCCGCATCACGCGCATCAGGCAGATGAACAAAAAGATTGTTCCCACAAGAACGTGAAATCCATGGAATCCCGTCGCCATAAAGAAATTCGCGCCATAGATATTGCCGGAAAATCCAAAGGCCGCGTGGCTGTATTCATACGCCTGAAAGACCGTGAACAGTGCGCCAAGTGCAATGGCAATGATCAATCCCCATTTCATATCGCTGCGGTTTTCTTCGTGCACGAGCGCGTGATGCGCCCATGTTGCTGCCGCGCCCGAACACAAAAGGATCAATGTGTTGATTAAGGGCAGGTGCCATGGGTCAAACGTTTCAATGCCCACAGGTGGCCATACGCTATCCTCAATGGGGCTCATTTCGCCCATTGGGTACATGGCATGTTTGAAAAAACTCCAGAACCACGCGGAAAAGAACATGACTTCGGACATGATAAACAGGATGAAGCCGTATCTTAACCCGATAAGAACCACGGGCGTGTGATCCCCAATCTGATTTTCGGTGACCGTATCCGACCACCATCCAAACATGACGTAAAGTACGCCTACAAAGCCCACCAGCAATACCCAAGGTCCACTGTCGTGGAAAAAGAGTACTGCTCCAAAGAGCATAACAAACCCCGCTATTGCCCCCAAAAGAGGCCAAAGCGATGGGTTCAGAATGTGATAGTCATGGTTTTTTTCGTGCGCCATAGTTTTCCCTCGTCGGATGGCTTAGTTAAATCTGAATATCTGTGGCTCTGCAAGGGCCGCAGACTCAGCATCGAGATCGGTTTCATAAAATGTGTAGGACAATGTGATCACTTTCGTAAACTTTGCATCACGATCCGACACAATCTCCGGGTCCACATAGAATGTCACTGGCATTTGTACCCGTTCACCGGGTTGTAAGACCTGTCTTTCAAAGCAGAAACAAGCGATTTTTGTAAAATAAGCCCCTGCGTCATAGGGCGCTACATTATAGCTCGCTGTTCCCGCAATGGGGCGGTTAGATGGGTTATAGGCTTCATAAAACGCCAGCCCTGTTTCCCCAATTCTAAGCTCCATTTCACGCTCAACCGGTTTGAATTGCCATTCCATCCCGCGGTCAACAGAGGCGTCAAAGCGTACTTTTATCGTTTTATCAAGCACGATGTCAGAGGCTTGTTCCGCCTGTTTTGTTACGCCACCAAAACCCGTGGTGCGGCAAAACCAGTCGTAAAACGGCACAGACGCCCATGCCAGCGAGCCCATCAAAATGACAACGCCAACGGCTTTCATAGCGGTTTTGCTATTTGCGCTGCTATTCATTGGATGAGGCCCCCGCAATGGCGCGTGCGACATCACCTTCTGTGATTTTCACAACGGTCAAACCAAAAATAAGTGCCACAAAGGCCGCCAGTACCAAACCAAGGCCAATATTGCGGCTAAAGCGGCGTGTATGCAATTCGTGTTCTGGTCGAAAGTTCATAACACGCCCCATAGTCCGACTTGGGCAAGGCCACAATCGATAACAATCGCGCCAAAGTGCACAAAAAGGTACAAGAGAGAGAGCTTGAAAAATTTCCGCTCCGCAAGAAAATTGTCCGCTTCGCTCTGCCGCTCATCCCTTTGCCAGATCGTCCAAGCCCCCTTGAGAAAGAGCGCATTCAAGATGATGGCGGTTGTAATGAACACAGGGCCACCAAGTCCGGTAAAGCACATGCCAAAGGCCAATGCCGCCAAAAGTACCGTGTAAGCCAATATATGTTTGCGGGTCGATTTGCGCCCGTGCGTTACTGTCAACATCGGAATTGAGGCATTGTCATAATCACTGCGTGTAAACAGCGCCAAAGCCCAGAAATGCGGCGGGGTCCACATAAAAATAAGAGCAAACATCAAAAAGCTCTCAAACGACACGTCTCCTGTCACCGCAGCCCAGCCCACCATAGGAGGAAAAGCGCCCGCGGCGCCACCAATTACGATGTTTTGGGGAGTTATCCGTTTCAGCCAGATCGTATAGATGACAACGTAGAAAAAAATCGTGAAAGCCAGCAATCCCGCAGCAAACCAATTGGTGGCAAGGCCAAGCATCATTACGGAAAATCCAGAAAGTGCAAAGCCAAGGCCCCGTGCCTCTTGCAAGGTCACTTTGCCTGCAGGGATCGGCCGTTTGCTTGTCCGCTTCATGATCGCGTCGATATCTGCGTCCCACCACATGTTCAGAGCACCCGCTGCACCACCGCCGATAGCAATGCACAAGACCGCGACAAAGCCCACAAATGGATGGATTGGGGCGGGGGCCGCAATCAGGCCAACCAACCCCGTAAACACGACAAGACGCATGACACGGGGCTTGAGCAGTTCATAGAAATCCCTGAACTGTGCCTCTGAGATGACAGAAGACCCCCCTGCCGTACCCAAGTTTGACGATGTTATGCTTGCATCTGTCATGCGTTGTCCAATCTTTTCCCACAAAGGCGGGAGTGATCATATCAGTTCGAAGCGACTTCGTATTCTAGGTTATTGTGAATGCCTGCGTATTCGTCAGAAGCCTCTTTCAACCAGGCTTCGTAAGCGTCTTGGCTGACCACTTTCACCGTGATGGGCATATATGCGTGGTCCTTGCCGCAAAGCTCAGAACATTGACCGAAGTAAACACCCTCTTTCGTTGGCTTGAACCAAAGTTGGGCAATCCGGCCGGGTACCCCGTCCTGCTTCACGCCGAAAGCCGGTATCGTCCAGCTGTGGATAACGTCCCCGCCAGTGACTGTCATCACGATGATTTTGTTGATAGGAACAACCACGGCTGTGTCTGTTGCCAGCAAAAATTCATTCTTGCTGTATCCAGCATCTGCCAACTTGGCTTCCATCGCTGCATCCAGCACGTAAGGACGAACATCTGCATCCGCAGGCCGCGCATCCGTGTCTATTGTCGCAGGTCCACCAAGCAGGTTGCTGTCAAAACCAAAACCGTGGTCTGTGTACTCATACCCCCAATACCACTGGTATCCGGTCACTTTGATATTCACGTCACCTTCGGGGATCTCTTGCTGGCGAAACAGTTCCGGAAGCGAGAAGACGGCAATCCCAAGAAGGATGAATACCGGAACGACCGTCCAAGCTACTTCCAGCTTCGTATTGTGAGTGAAATTCGCAGGTGTCGGGTTTGCTTTGCGGTTAAAGCGGACGACCGCATAGAGCAAAAGTCCCACAACAAACAGCACGATCAGCGTAATCACGATCAAAAGCCCAAAATCTAAGGACTGAAGCCCCTCTGATTGCCCAGTTGCTGCCGGTTGAAAACCCATTTTTCCGTCTATTGGCTTACCGATAATTTCAAGATTGTCTTGCGCCATAGCAGGCAAAGCTGCAATTGCAGCCAGTAGGCCAAAAAGTGTCGAAGTTGTTCGCATCAATAAACCCAGTCTATTCGTTGGCGTTATTCCGGCGGACCGCTACAGTATGTCCTGAGGAATCTGGTTGTCATCTGGAACCCTAAAATCATATTCTGCGCAAGAGATAAAGATAACAGCTTGCGGCAAACGGACGCTTTTTGAGCTTTTTTGACGTCCTGCAAGGAAACAACTGACCTAAGGTACAGCAATGTCACAGAATTTATTTTCCCCATTCGAGCAAAATC
Organism: Alphaproteobacteria bacterium casp-alpha6; assembly: GCA_001510135.1. GTDB lineage: Bacteria > Pseudomonadota > Alphaproteobacteria > Rhodobacterales > Rhodobacteraceae > LFER01. The sequence continues at coordinate 70,098 of LFER01000020.1, read as the reverse complement.
TAGATAAAGCAAATGCCCTTTCAACGTTGAAGCGTGTGACGGATGGCGCTGATGATGGGGAATTGTACCTTGAGCGCAGCCGGTCTGAGGCGCTCGTCTACGATGATCAAAGCCTCAAACAGGCAAGTTATGATGCCTCGGAAGGGTTTGGACTACGCTCTGTGCGTGGTGAGGCCACGGGATATGCGCATTCGACGGAGGTGTCTGAGGCAGCGCTGCGGCGGGCGGAGGACATTGTGGCTCTTGCGTCCAAATCGGGCGGAGGCATTCTGGCGGATGCTCCCACACGCAGCAACCAGCATTTATACGATCCGATAAACCCGATGATGGATGTTCCCTTTGCCGCCAAGGTGGATCTTTTGAAAGAAATAAATGATTTTGCCCGTGCTCTTGATCCGCGCGTTGTGCAAGTCAGTGTGTCGCTTTCTGCGGGGTGCAAAGAAGTCACCATTCTGCGACCGAACGGTGAAATCTATGAAGACACGCGGCCAATGTGCAATCTTAATGTGTCGGTTATCGTTGAGCAGGATGGAAGACGGGAATCAGGTTACAGCGGCGGTGGGGGTCGTTTCGATTTGACCCGACTTATTGCATTTGATGCCTGGCAGGCCAAAGTGCGTGAGGCCCTGAGAATAGCACTTGTAAATCTTGAGGCTGTACCTGCGCCCGCTGGGACCATGGATGTCGTTCTTGGTCCCGGCTGGCCTGGGATCCTTTTGCACGAGGCCATTGGACACGGGCTGGAGGGTGATTTTAACCGAAAGGGATCCAGCGCATTTGCCGGACTGATGGGCCAAAAAATTGCAGCACCCGAGGTCACTGTGTTGGACGATGGCACACTTCCCGAGAGGCGCGGATCGATCAATATTGATGATGAAGGCACCCCATCAGCCAAAAACACACTTGTCGAAGAGGGCGTTCTGGTCGGCTATATGCAGGATCGCCAGAATGCGCGATTGATGGGTGTTAAACCCACAGGAAACGGACGTCGCCAGAGTTTTGCCCATGTGCCTATGCCCCGTATGACCAATACCTATATGCTTGGTGGCAAGAGCGACCCCAAAGATATTCTGGCAGATTTGACAGATGGTATTTATGCTGTTGGTTTTGGAGGTGGTCAGGTTGACATAACCAACGGAAAATTCGTCTTTTCCTGTACCGAGGCATATCGGGTCAAAAATGGTAAGGTTGGCGCGCCGATCAAAGGTGCGACCCTGATTGGGGACGGGGCTACCGCGTTGAAAAAAATTCGGGCGGTTGGCAATGACATGGCATTGGACCCAGGAATGGGAAACTGTGGCAAACAGGGCCAATGGGTACCCGTGGGCGTTGGTCAACCGACTTTGATGATTGGGGGTTTGACTGTTGGAGGTGCGTCAGACTGATCAATTTTATAATAATTTACCTAGATTTAACCTATCGGACCTAAAACGATTCTTGTAAGTGACGGAGTTGTGATGGCCGACGATTTTAGTTCTTCCTCTCACCCCCTACTCCCACCCACCTCGGAAGATGAGCGGGTTTCATGGCTTCGTCTCTTACGGTCTCGCAGAGTTGGCATAGCCACATTTTACCGGCTTCTGTCAGAATATGGATCTGCAGAGGCAGCGCTTTGTGCTCTTCCCGATATTGCCAAAAATGCAGGGGTAGAAAAGTATCGCCCACATGCGGCGCGAGACGCCTTGTTTGAATTAAAACGGGGAAAAGACCTAGGTTCCACCCTTTTATGTCGCGGAGACAAGAATTTCCCAAAACCGCTAGAGGCTTTGGATGATTGCCCTCCGATGCTGTGGTGCAAAGGCAATTTAGATCTTTTGCATGGCACCAAAATCGCGCTTGTGGGCGCGCGCAATGCATCATCCCTTGGGACGCGTATGGCGCGCGCAATGTCTTCAGCACTTGGCGAAAAAGGCGTTGTTGTTGTCTCGGGGCTTGCCCGCGGCATCGATGCTGCAGCACATCATGCCGCCTTGGAAACGGGGACGATCGCGATTTTGGCTGGGGGAATTGATATTGCCTATCCGGCTGAAAATGCCGCGCTGTTCACCCAGATGGAGACAAAAGGTGTTTTGATCACTGAACAGCCCATCACACAGCAACCCCTTGCCCGCCACTTTCCTGCACGAAATCGGCTTATTTCCGGGATAAGCAAAGCGCTTGTCGTAATTGAGGCTGCAGGAAAATCAGGCAGTCTGATCACGGCGCGATTTGCACTCGATCAGGGACGAGACGTTTTTGCCGTTCCCGGTCACTCGTTTGATGCACGCGCATCAGGCTGCAACAGCCTGATCCGCGATGGGGCAATACTGGTTCGGTCTGCAGAAGATGTGTTAAATGCCTTGGGAGTCGAACAGAATAGTGATCAAAGAGATCTCTTTATGCATAGCGAACCGCAAAAACGAACACTTCCTGAGACCGCGAAACTTCACAGCGAAATATTGCGCCGGCTTGGCCCATCACCCATGTCCGAAGATCAATTGATCAGGGATATTTCAGGAAATGCTGCGCAGACCTCTGCAGTAGTGGTGGAATTAGAGCTGGAAGGCAAAGTACTGCGTCAACCCGGAGGGTTGTTATCAAAAACCATGGCGTCTTAGGTGTATGTTTCGCAAATACCATCGCCCTATAATCGCCCTATACATGCCCTGCCTGAATAATGTTATCGTCTTGCAAGTCGAAAATTCAAGACCAAGGGAGGCCTCTTAATTAAAGGAATTTCGAGAAGTAGAAATTGGTGGGCGCCAAAGCGGCCTTGCCGCCGAAATCCGGTAAAGGCCACCAAAAAGAGAGCTGTCTTTTACGATTTTTAGACGGTCATATGCGACAATAGAACAACCGTTGTGCGTCTTGTGATCTAAGAAAAAATTTGGTTTCAGGCGGGTTCTCCAAGCTGTAAAATTTTGAAAACCAACTGATTTTTTCTGATTTTTGGCAGTGAATTGGCCCGTCTCATTGCTTCGTTCTGAGGGGAATTTCTTATGAAATGGCTGCATTGACAAATGTGGATATTTCCCCGCATGTTCCGCCGCTAGAGGATATTCGCTGACTCGGAAGGAACCATAATGCCCGTTGTTGTTGTTGAGTCACCTGCAAAAGCAAAGACAATCAACTCATATCTGGGGCCAGATTACACTGTTCTGGCCTCCTTTGGACATATTCGTGATCTTCCGGCAAAAGACGGATCCGTGGACACGGAAAACGGGTTCGAAATGACTTGGGAAGTCGGCAACGACAGCCGCAAACATCTCAAGGCGATTGCAGACGCTCTTAAAGAAGACAACGCGCTTATTCTCGCAACCGACCCGGATCGGGAAGGGGAGGCGATCAGCTGGCATCTTGAAGACGCCTTGCGCAAACGCCGCGCGATCAAAAGCGATACGCCTGTCAGCCGTGTTGTCTTTAATGCGATCACCAAATCAGCCGTCACCCAAGCTATGGCAAATCCACGCGAAGTCGATACGCCGCTCGTGGATGCCTATCTGGCGCGCCGCGCGTTGGATTATCTGGTGGGCTTTAACCTGTCACCTGTTCTTTGGCGCAAACTCCCCGGTGCACGCTCTGCAGGTCGTGTGCAATCAGTTTGCCTCCGTCTCATTGTAGAGCGGGAAATGGAAATAGAGGCGTTTAATCCGCAGGAATATTGGAGCGTCAAGGCGCTTTTGAAATCACCGCGGGGTAAAGAATTTGAAGCGCGCCTTGTTAATCTCGCGGGCAAAAAGCTCGACAAATATGATATTGAAAATGAAACGAAGGCGGAATTGGCTGTTCAAGCCGTGCGCAGCCGCGATCTCTACATTGAGAGTGTCGAAGCAAAACCTGCAGCGCGCAATCCCTCAGCGCCCTTCATGACGTCTACCCTCCAGCAAGAAGCGTCACGCAAATTTGGCATGGGAGCGCGTCAAACAATGTCAGCTGCCCAGCGTCTCTATGAGGCGGGTCATATTACATATATGCGTACGGATGGCATCGACATGGCCCCCGAAGCAGTGATGGCGACGCGTGAAGCGATCGAAAACCGGTATGGGAAAGAGTATCTGCCCTCCAGCCCACGGATGTACAAAAACAAAGCCAAAAACGCGCAAGAAGCCCATGAATGTATTCGCCCCACAAATGCGAGCAAAGATGCCGCCAGTCTGAAATTGACGGATGCAGATCAAAGGAAACTTTATGATCTGATCTGGAAACGGACCATTGCGTGCCAAATGGCAGCCGCAAAGCTGGAACGCACAACTGTTGAGATTATGAGCAAAGATGGTCAGGTCGGACTGCGCGCGAATGGTCAGGTCGTTCTTTTTGACGGATTCCTCAAAGTGTATGAAGAGGGGCGCGATGATACGTCGAACGATGGTGAAGACCGACTTTTGCCACAGCTGATGCAAGGGGAGGGTGTTGAAAAACGCGCCATCACGCCCGAGCAGCATTTCACCCAGCCGCCCGCGCGCTATACCGAAGCCACGCTGGTCAAAAAAATGGAAGAATTGGGCATAGGTCGCCCGTCCACCTACGCCAGCATCGTGACCACCATTCAGGAGCGCGAATATGTGCGAAAAGACCAAAATCGGCTCATTCCGGAGGACAAAGGGCGTATCGTTACAATATTCCTTTTGAATTTCTTCAAACAATATGTGGAATATGATTTCACTGCGGGACTTGAAGATCAGCTTGATCACATCAGCGCGGGCGATGCTGACTACAAAGATGTTCTGTCCAAATTCTGGAGAGATTTCTCTGCAGCTATTTCAGAAACCTCTGATCTGCGCATCTCAGAAGTTTTGGATGTTCTGGATGATGCGCTTGCGCCGCAACTTTATCCCCCCCGTGAGGATGGAAGCGATCCACGGACATGTCCTCTTTGTGGGGCTGGGCAATTGCATCTTAAAACGTCGAGAACAGGTGGCTTTGTGGGATGCGGCAATTATCCTGAATGTCGTTATACCCGCCAAATCGGTGGTGACCAGCAAGACAGTGGCGATAAAATTTTGGGACAAGATGGCGAGGATGACATAAGTTTACGCTCCGGTCGTTTTGGTCCCTATGTGCAGCGCGGAGATGTGAGTGAAGATAATCCCAAACCCCCGCGCGCCAGCTTGCCCAAAGGTTGGCAAGCCTCTGAAGTTGATTTGGAAAAAGCGTTAATGCTGCTTAGCCTGCCGCGTGAAATTGGTCCCCATCCAGAAGATGGTGAAATGGTCGAGGCGGGCATCGGACGCTATGGACCGTTTATCAAGCACGGAAAAATCTATGCCAACATAAAAGATGTGAATGACGTCTTTACCATAGGGATGAACCGCGCTGTTGAAGAGCTCGCGCTCAAAGCCGCCTCAGGAGGCGGGCGCGGTGCTGCGCGTGCTGCGGCAAAGCCCTTAAAGGAATTGGGCGAGCATCCAAGCGAAGGCGGCACAATCAATGTATTTGATGGGCGTTATGGTCCCTATATCAAACATGAAAAAATTAATGTCACCTTGCCAAAGGATGTCACGCCTGAAGATGTGACGCTAGATATGGCTGTCGCGCTGATTGCGGAAAAAGCTGCAAAATCGGGCAAACGCAAAGCTCCGGCAAAAAAGAAGACGACACGGAAAAAGACGGCTTCAAAATAGGCTCTGGCGCCTTTTTTGATCACAGAGAATTGACTCTTGCATCATCTCGGGCGACATGATTGGCCAACCAGAAAGGAAAGATGCGAGATGAAAAAGATTTATCCTTCTGCCGCAGAGGCATTGGACGGTTTGCTTTTTGACGGCATGTTTATTTCCGCAGGTGGCTTTGGACTCTGTGGGATACCGGAACTTTTGCTGCAAGCGATCAAAGAGGCAGGAACCAAAGACCTGACATTTGCCTCAAACAATGCAGGCGTGGATGATTTTGGCATCGGCATCCTGTTGCAAACACGTCAAGTCAAAAAAATGATCAGTTCCTACGTTGGCGAAAATGCTGAATTTACGCGTCAATATCTTTCCGGAGAGCTTGAGCTTGAGTTTAATCCCCAAGGCACGCTGGCCGAACGGTTGCGCGCTGGGGGCTGTGGAATTCCGGGATTTTTCACGAAAACCGGTGTTGGAACCGTGATTGCAGAGGGCAAGGATCACAAAGATTTCAACGGGGAAACCTATATTATGGAAACAGGCCTTTTTGCTGATCTGGCGATCGTAAAGGCATGGAAGGCGGATGAAACGGGCAACTTGATTTTCCGCAAGACAGCACGTAATTTTAATCCTCCCGCCGCAATGAGTGGCAAGATATGTGTGGCAGAAGTCGAAGAGATCGTTCCAACCGGTTCACTGGATCCTGATCATATTCATCTTCCGGGCATTTATGTGCATCGCCTCATTCAAGGGGAACACGAAAAGCGTATTGAACAGCGCACAACCAGACCAGCGGCATAAGGAAAGAAAAGATGTGGGATCGCAACCAGATGGCGGCCAGAGCCGCACAAGAGCTGCAAGATGGATGGTATGTCAATTTGGGGATCGGCATTCCGACCTTGGTCAGCAATTATATTCCTGAGGGCATCGAAGTCACGCTGCAATCAGAAAACGGCATGCTTGGCATGGGCCCTTTCCCGATTGAAGGCGAAGAAGACCCAGACCTGATCAATGCCGGCAAGCAGACAATCACCGAATTACCCCAAACTGCGTATTTTGATAGCGCAACAAGCTTTGGGATGATCCGCGGGGGCAAAATCGCCATGGCCATCCTCGGGGCGATGGAAGTCTCGGAAGAAGGAGATCTTGCGAATTGGATGATCCCCGGAAAGCTTGTCAAAGGGATGGGGGGTGCGATGGATCTGGTGGCAGGCGTCGGGCGCGTTGTCGTGGTGATGGATCACACCAATAAACATGGTGAAAGCAAAGTGTTGCCAGCCTGCACTCTACCCCTGACGGGCAAGGCTGTTGTGGACCGTATCATCACAAATTTGGGCGTTCTTGATGTTGTTGAGGGCGGTCTGCGCATCGTGGAATGTGCCGATGGTGTGAGCGAGGCAAATATTCGCGCGGCGACACTTGCCAAACTGGTGGATTAAGCTTTCTCGCCTTTATAACGGTATGAATACAACAAAGCGTGCGCCCAAGGTGCGCGCTTTTTGAATTTTGGAGGGTTGGCGACACTATTCCTTAGGGATTTTGTGCCATGACATAATAGTTTCTGCGATTTGTCCAATTTTTGCCTGATTTCTCATTAAACTTTTATTTGTCGGACAAGGGACGGCGGAAATAAATTTAAAAAATGAGGTCTTTAAAATGAAAGCAGTCAAATCAAATTTCAATGTCAAGAACAATGCCTCAGCCATGGAGTGGTTGCTGGTTGCTGTGGCAATAATTGTCATTTCTGTTGGCGCACTGGGACAATTTAAGTCCGAAACACGGTCCTTTTCGTCACAATTCGCGGGCACGATCAGCGACTAATCCTGTGTTGGGAACCCTTTTCAAAAGCTCCCGTCCATAAAATCATTCCCTAATTGGCACAAAGCATCTGTCGCAATGTGATGCGGGGTTTGCCCTTTTTACTAATCAGGCTAGAACCCTGATATGACGGCGCTTTCCAATCGATTTGAAACATGGCTTTCCAGCAAAAACTGGCGTTTGCATCCGCATCAGGTTGCTATGGTGGACGCCTCCTCAGAGGCGGCACAACTGCTCATTGCCCCAACTGGCGCCGGCAAGACGCTGGCGGGATTTCTGCCGAGCCTTATCGAACTTGAAAATATGCATGGAAACGGGCTTCATACGCTTTACATTTCCCCGCTCAAAGCCTTGGCTGCCGATATTAAGCGCAATTTGACTGCCCCAGTTCAGGAACTGGGGCTTAATGTCACGATTGAAGATCGCACGGGCGATACGTCCTCTCATATCAAACGGCGCCAACGTGCTGCCCCCCCTGATATTTTGCTCACAACTCCCGAAAGCCTGGCGCTTTTGATTTCTTATGAAGATGCACCGCGGATATTTGCAAATCTCCAACGGGTTATTGTCGATGAAATCCATGCGCTCAGCGAAAGCAAAAGAGGCGATCAACTGATGCTGGCGCTCAGCCGAGTACAGGCGCTGGCCCCAAAGCTGCGCCGGATCGGATTGTCTGCCACGGTCGATGATCCAGACGCGATTGCACGCTTTATGGCTTTGGATCAACAAACCTGTCCAATCCATTTTGCCGATGCGGGGGTAGCGCCTGATATTCGCATGCTCCATCCTTTGGAACATCTGCCTTGGGCTGGGGCAGGGGGACGTTATGCGATTGCGCAGGTTCTCCAAGAGGTGCGCAAGCATAAAATAACCCTCATTTTTCATAACACCCGCGCGCAGGCTGAGATTTTTTTCCATGCTCTTTGGCTTCAGAACGACGACGCGCTTCCAATTGCAATTCACCACGGAAGTCTTGATCGACAACAACGTCACAAAGTCGAACAGGCCATGGTGAACGGACAGCTTAGGGCGGTTGTCTGTACCGGCAGCCTTGATCTTGGCATAGACTGGGGGGATGTCGATCTGGTCATTCAGATCGGGGCACCAAAAAACGTCAAACGGCTGGTCCAAAGGATTGGACGGGCAAACCACCAATATAACGCTCCCTCCAAAGCCATCATCGTGCCAGCCAATCGTTTTGAAACGGTGGAATGTGTTGCGGCTCTTGAGGCGGTGCGCGAAAACGACCTTGACGGCGATCCAAAAGGACAGGGGCCTTTGGACGTCTTATGCCAACATATCTTGCTGGTGGCCTGTTCTGGTCCTTTTGATCCTGATCATCTTTATAACGAAGTGCGTGCAACTGGACCTTATCTTGGCCTGTCTCGAAAAGATTTTGACGATTGCCTCGGATTTTGTACAAACGGTGGTTATGCATTGCGCAAATATGACCGTTGGCAAAGATTGCTCTACCGCGCTGATGGAACGTATGTTTTGCGCGATCCGCGAAGTGCGCAGCGGATCCGGCTCAATGTGGGGACAATACAGGACACAGATACATTGAAAGTGCGGCTTCAACGGCAACGGGGGGGTAAACCGCTTGGCGAAATTGAAGAAGGTTTTGCAGCAACCCTCACTCCGGGCGATACGTTTCTCATCGGGGGGGAAGTTGTCCGCTTTGAATCTCTGCGCGAAATGACGGTGGAAGTCAGCCGGCAGGCCGACAAACAGCCTAAAATCGCAACCTTTATGGGAACGAAATTTGCCACGTCAACGCTCCTGTGTGATCGTATTCTGAACCGTTTTGAAAAGAAAGACTGGCAAGGATTGCCTCCGGATACCATCGACTGGCTGGAACTTCAGGACCGAATATCGACCCTGCCCAAACCGGGCTCTCTTTTGGTGGAAACCTTTCCTCGACAGGGGCGTCATCATCTATGCGTTTACGGGTTTATCGGGCGGAATGCGCAGCAGACATTGGGACTTTTGATCAGCAAACAACTTGAATTGCGTGGCCTTGCGCCGCTTGGATTTGTGGCGACAGATTACGCAACGCTCATCTGGGGGCTTGAAGAGGTGATGGACCCCAAGTCTCTGTTTTCTCTGACAGATTTGGAAAGTGGACTTGAGGAGTGGTTTGCCGAAAATGCACTCATGAAGCGCAGCTTTCGCACGGTTGCGACCATTTCTGGACTCATCGAACGCAATATGCCGGGGCAGCGTAAATCGGGTCGGCAGGCAACGTTTTCCTCTGATATCATCTACGATACCTTGCGCAAATTTGAACCCGACCACCTCATGATGCGGATCACGCGCGACGAAGCTATGAGCGGGCTTGTAGATTTTTCACGCATCCGCCAGATGCTGTTGCAGATCGGAGATCGCATTGAACATCGACGTCTGGGCCGGCTTTCACCGCTCTCGGCCCCCCTGTTTCTTGAGGCAGGGCGTGTGCCGGTTGAGGGCCAAGCGCTTGAGCGGATGGTTGCCGAAGAGGCCGCGCTTTTGATGCGTGAAGCCGGGCTTGAAATATAGGCTTGTAAAAGCCCTGCCTTTCTGCGTTTTTCTATTCCATGACGGGATATAACTTTACTTTGGCTGGGGCCGACCTTGTTGCGCTTGGCACTGGCGCTTTATTTTGGCCTGACAAAAAGCTCCTCTGTGTGTCGGACTTGCATCTTGGAAAAGCTGACCGGCTCATGCGACAAGGTGGGCCGTTATTACCCCCTTATGAAGTGAAAGATACGCTCTATCGGCTTGAGGCGGATATTGTTCTTTCAGATGCTCAGGCGGTTGTCTGTCTGGGTGACAGTTTTGATGATCTGGACGCAGAAGCGAGCCTGCGTGAGGATGAACTGTCGTGGCTGACCCGTTTGCAGGCGGGGCGGCGCTGGATTTGGATCGAAGGGAACCATGACCCGGGACCGCTCAGCATCGGTGGAACGCATTTGCAAAGCCTTCCGATCCCTCCGCTGACCTTTCGCCATATCCCAAGCCCAAGTTCAAGCGGTGAGGTGGCCGGTCATTATCATCCCAAAGTTCAGATGACCCTGCGGGGGCGTCATTTTGCCAAATCCTGTTTTCTAGTGGATGGGGATCGGCTGATTTTACCCGCCTTCGGCACCTATACCGGCGGGCTCAAAACCCAATCTCCAGAACTCACAGGCCTTATGCGGCCGGAGGCAATTGCCATTCTCACAGGAAAGCAAGCGCGCGCCATTCCGATGCCGCGATAGGGGATTGCCTCAGGCGGTCAGCCCTTCGGGTTCATCCAGTCCATTGGCGCGACAGCAGGCTGTTACTGTATTTGCCAAGAGGCAGGCAATCGTCATCGGGCCGACCCCGCCCGGGACAGGCGTAATAGCTCCTGCCACAGAGGCGCAGCTGTCAAAATCAGCATCCCCGACAAGACGCGTACCACCTTCGGGTTTATCAATTCGGTTGATGCCCACGTCAATCACTGTGGCTCCCGGTTTGATCCAATCACCTTTGACCATCTCGGGACGACCGACAGCAGCCACCACAATATCTGCACGGCGGACGACATCTGGAAGGTCCTTCGTGCGGCTATGTGCGATCGTGACCGTGCAACTGTCACCTAGCAACAGCTGGGACATGGGTTTGCCAACGATGTTTGAACGCCCGATAACCACGGCATCCATCCCCGAGAGCGACCCATGATAATCGCGCAGCAACATAAGACAGCCAAGCGGTGTACAGGGCACCATCGATTTTTGTCCGGTCCCCAAAAGGCCGACGTTTGAAATATGAAAGCCATCCACATCTTTGGACGGATCGATGGAGTTGATCACCAAATCTTCATCAAGATGTTTAGGCAGGGGCAATTGCACCAGAATGCCGTGCACGGCGGGATCAGTGTTCAGCGCTTCGATCAGGTTCAAAAGGTCTTTTTCTGAAGTTGCTGCATCCAGTTTATGCTCATAGCTGTTCATGCCCACTTCGACAGTTTGCTTCCCTTTTGAGCGCACATAGACTTGGCTTGCCGGATCTTCGCCCACAAGCACCACGGCAAGCCCCGGCGTGATCCCGTGATCATTTTTGAGCCGTGAGACATGTCCTGCAACCTTTTCGCGGACAGAGGCGGCAAATGCTTTGCCATCGATGATGTGAGCAGACATTCGTTTTCCCTTCAGATGTCATAGCGGCCCGATTTTCGGCGGGCCGCGAATGCTGGCTTAATTTAGAACAATCCCTCGATTTGCCCCATGTCATTGAGCATGATCGCTTCGGATGCGGGAACCGAAGGAAGGCCGGGCATTGTCATGATCTCACCGCAGATGACGACAACAAATCCGGCTCCAGCACTCAGGCGCACTTCTCGCACTGGCACAGAATGGCCAAGCGGTGCCCCGCGCCGGTTTGGATCAGTGGTGAAGCTATACTGTGTTTTCGCCATACAGACGGGCAAATGACCGTATCCGGCGGCTTCCCATTCTTTCAGCTGATTGCGGATTTTGGCGTCTGCCAAAACCTCATCCGCACGGTAGATGCGCTTTGCAATGGTTTGAATTTTTTCAAAAAGGCTGAGGTCATCGGAATAGAGCGGCGCAAAATTGGCAATGTCTGCATCGGCGATTTCGGCAACACGGGTTGCAAGATCAATCGTTCCTTCGGAGCCTTTTTCCCAATGCTGACACAAGATTGCTTCAGATCCCTGTTCGGCCACATAATCTTTGACGGCTTGCACTTCGGCATCTGTATCAGTGACGAAATGGTTAATGGCAACGACCACCGGAACGCCAAAGCTTTTGACGTTTTCTATGTGGCGACCCAGGTTCGGACATCCCGCTTTGACCGCACCTACGTTTTCGGGACCAAGATCTGCCTTAGCAACGCCACCGTTCATTTTCATAGCGCGGACGGTTGCGACAACCACCACAACTGAGGGGGCAAGACCCGCTTTGCGGCATTTGATATTCATGAATTTTTCTGCGCCCAAATCAGCGCCAAATCCCGCTTCGGTCACAACGTAATCGGCAATTTTCAACGCTGTTGTGGTTGCCATGACAGAGTTGCATCCATGCGCGATATTGGCAAATGGTCCCCCATGGACAAAGGCGGGATTATTTTCCAATGTCTGGACCAGATTTGGCTGCATCGCATCTTTCAAAAGCACCGTCATCGCCCCATCAGCTTTGATGTCACGGCAGTACACGGGCGATTTGTCGCGACGATAGGCAACTATAATGTCGCCTAGGCGTTTTTGAAGATCTTCAAGAGAGGTTGCAAGGCAAAGGATCGCCATCACCTCTGAGGCTACGGTTATGTCAAACCCTGTCTGGCGAGGATACCCGTTTGCCACGCCCCCGAGGCTGGTGACAATATCGCGCAGCGCGCGATCGTTCATGTCCATCACTCGGCGCCAGGTGACGCGCCTCTGGTCGATATCAAGGCTGTTGCCCCAATAGATATGATTGTCAATCATCGCCGACAACAGATTGTGGGCCGATGTGATTGCATGGAAATCCCCCGTGAAATGGAGGTTCATTTCCTCCATTGGAACAACTTGCGCGTAACCACCGCCGGCAGCCCCGCCTTTCATTCCGAAACACGGGCCGAGAGACGCTTCGCGGATACAAATCGCTGCACGTTTGCCAATTTTGTTCAATCCATCTCCGAGGCCCACGGTGGTGGTTGTTTTTCCTTCGCCTGCGGGGGTCGGGTTGATCGCCGTAACAAGGATCAGTTTGCCGTTTTTATTGCCTTGCACAGAGTTTATGAACTCTTGGCTCACTTTGGCTTTGTCATGGCCATAAGGCAAAAGATGCTCTGTCGGAATGTCGAGCTTTGCACCAATTTCTTGAATTGGCTTCTTATTTGCCTCTCTGGCAATTTCGATATCCGTCTTGTAACCCATGGTCTTCTTCCCTTTGGCGCAGGTTGGTCAATGGAACTGCTTATACGCAAGGAGAGGACTTAAAACTGCCAGCGATTGCGACATTTTTACCGTCGCTTGCGGCGAAACGCGCATTTGGGGTTTCGGATTGGAAACGATTTCCACGTTTATTGTCAAACATTAGGCTCACATGCTGAGCGATGCCAAAGCAGTGGCGGCAAAAGCGGTACCCGTCATCCATGTGCGCAGATTATGCAAACGTCCCCAATTGGCAATTTTGCGTTCGATCTCGCTGGTGTCTGTCTCAGGTGTGAAGCCGAGCAGTATTTCGATTGTTGGCGCAATTTTTTTCGCAGTAAAAGGACCAAGAGCAATCAAAAGGGCAAAGGCAACAAGCCAGCCGATGTGAAAGCGAAAGACCATAATCAGCAGTATAAAAGGCAAAATGGCCATTCCCGATGTCTTGAGCACAGCCATCGCCTTTGGAAAAATGCTTTGCCAATTGACCAATTTGTCCAAGGTTGCCAAATCTTGTCGCGCAGGCACTTCCACCCAAGAGATATAAAGTGATGCGCCGGCCATAATCCCAATGCCCAGCAATGAAATCAATTCAATCATATTTACGAATAAAGTCATCTGATCCGCACTCCCTTACCTTACAGATATCCCAACATATTTAATGAATGGATGCGGATGTTAAGTACATGCAAAGAATATTATCTTCAGAAGATTTGTGTCAGCTGTGGCTTTCGCGACATGGTTTTTGCCACTTTATCTCTGCCGCTTGCGAGCATGAGCAATCGCACGGTTGATTAAGACCAAAGCGTTGTGAGTGCTCTTTGGGATAAATCAGCATCATAGGCGCTTCCGCCGATGTCGTTTTTTGTGACCTCTTTCAGGATATCCCCAATGGTTGGGACATCTATTGGTGCGTCACTGTTCCAGAGTTTAGATCGTATCACGGATTTTGGGCAATGGATGTAGACTTCGGCAACAGTGATTTCGATCACACATTTCGGGCTATGACCATTATGGGCAAAGCTTTGGCAAAGAGTTGTATCAGTCGTCAAACGCGCCAATCCGTTGACGCGCACCACATCCCTAACGCCGCTGTGCATAAACATAAGCGATATGCGCCCGTCCTCAACGATGTTTCGTAAACTATCAAGACGGTTATTGCCGCGCCAATCGGGCATCATCAGGGTTTTGGGGTCATGAATTCTGACAACAGGACCATCATCACCTCTCGGGCTTACATCTGTACCCTCTTTCCCGACCGTGGCCATCACGCAGAATTTGGATTCAGATATCCAACGGGAATAAAGTGGTGTGAGATGGTCGGATCCCTTGCGTCGAGCGCCTTCGCTCGCAGGTCCATAAAGCGGTTCAAGGTCTTCAATTTTTTTGAGGTATTCCATAAAATCCTGCCTCCTGCATGAGCTCATTTGAACGCGTTTCAAGCACATCTTCCAGCCGATCCATAAATGCGTCCTTATCCAACCCCTGTTCAATCGGATCGAGAAACTCCACCACAGCCGTACCCTTTTTGCGGTAAATTCCGTACTTAGGCCAGAACAGACCCACATTTGTTGCTGCAGGAATAACTTTTTGCTTTGTCTCGCGATATAAAACAGCTGTTCCGACTTTATACGGCACATGATCACCCGGCGCCACGCGGGTGCCTTGAGGATATATGATCAGTTGACCTGCAGGCGCAGAACCGGAAGACACTTGTTCCAACATATATTTAATTGCTTCTGTGCGTTTTCCACGGACGACTGGGACACAGCCAATCCGCAATCCGTATTGACCAAGGACAGGGGCCCATTTTAGAGAAGCTTTCATGATAAACTTTGGTTTCTCAACGACACTAACAATCATGATCACATCAAAAAAACTCTGATGTTTCCCCGCAATTAGCAGTTCGCCTTTCGGGATTTCACCGCGAATTTCAGAGTGCAGCCCCACCATCCAGGATGCCGTCCAGCGAATCCATCGGCAGTAATTACGCACCGCAGAATAAGCCCCTTGGCGACTGAAAAGCGCCCAAGGGAAAAACGCAACGCCAAAGACCAACATCATGAGGTACATCTGCACCATAAAGAGAAAGGAACTTATCCATTGTACTAAAAAGGTCATCAGCTGAGCATCCCTAATACTTTTTGTGCGGCTCGCTGTGTCGCCAGAAGAGCAACGCCGCCGAAAACAGGCGGTATCAAGAAAAGCCAGAGCCATTCCAGCCCCTGAAAACCAATTCCGGTTAATATTGATAGATCATCCTGCGCACCAGTTAGAAAAAAGAAAACGACTGCTCCACAAAGGCTGCCAATTGCCGCCCCGCTGAATGCGCGTAATGAAAAGCGCCGTACAAAGGCAGCAGCAATATAGGCGTCTTTTGCGCCGATCAGACGTAGAACAGAGATGACTTGGGCATTGGCGGACATGGCCGCGCGCGCTGCCAAGGTGATCATCGCAGCGCTCGCTCCTGTCATTAAAAGAATGCTAAACAGTCCCAGCGCCGAAAGCCGCTCTGCGGCCACGACCAAAGGCCTGCGCCATCTGGTATGATCATCCAGCACGGCTCCGGGGACGTCTGCAACCAATCTTAGCCTCAGATTGTCACTGTCAAAGCCCTTCTTTTCCTCACGGATATCTATAAGTGCGGGCAGGGCAAGCAATTCGATGGGGACGTCCGCTCCAAACCATGGTTCCAGCAAACGGCGTTGATCGTTCAGGTTCAGTACAGTTGCCTGTTCAATTCCTGGAGTGGTGTTGAGTATTGCAAGCGCCTTTTCAACTTGTTGTTCTAACTGTTCAGCCGGAGCAGAAATTTTCAGCGTCGCGCTGCGTGCCAAAGCGTCACTCCAATGATCGGCCAGACGAGACGACGCCAAGGACAAAGCAAGCGCAAAGACCACCAAAAAGCCCATGACAGCGGAGGTGAATAAGGTCAATGTCGCGGTGAATCCAGTAGGTGGCACAACGCGATCCCGCTGTGTGTCGCGGGTGAAAAGCCCAGAGATCTGTCTTTCAGAACCCATCACAGGTCCGCTCCGGCGAGCTGAATGCGTTTGTTTGCAATTCTCAGAACACGTGCCTGGACTTGGGATTTTGCCAGTCGTATCAGACTAAGATCATGGCTTGCCAGCAAGACTGTTTTTCCCATTTTGTTCAGTTCTATCAACAGTTGAAGCAGGCGCTGGGACATGTCCCAATCTACATTTCCAGTTGGCTCATCCGCCAAGATAAGTTCAGGAGAATTGATCACCGCACGCGCAAGTGCTGCCCTCTGGCGTTCACCCCCTGACAGTTCTGGCGGCAAAGCACTGGCTCTGCCCTTTAGCCCAACCCAAGTCAGTAACTCCTTTAGATTCAGATTATCGCTCAACCGGTCTTGACCGGATACAGAAAGCGGCAGCGCTATATTTTCAGTCACACTCAGATGGTCAAGAAACTGGCAATCTTGATGAATCACTCCAATGTTGCGTCGAATCAATGCTATGTCATCGCGTGTCAACTCACGGACGTCACGCCCGAAAATTTGCAACCCGCCACTGTTGGGTAAAAGAGCGCCATAACACATCTTTAGGAAGGTTGTTTTCCCTGATCCAGAGGGGCCGGTGATGAAATAAAACGCACCCGGTGTGATTGTCAGCGACATTTCTGACAAAAGTTCACCGCCTGTGTAGGAATAGGAGGCCGCGTCAAATTCGATCAATGTATGTCTCGCGCAATGAGTTTCATTTCTTTTGCCCTTTTGTGCCTGACCTCGCGGGCTGTTGCAATCAGGGATATGATTGAAATTAAATTTTCCTTTTCTGTTTAACTCTTTGCCTTGAACGATTATGAACAAATACGGGTACATTTAACGAAAAGTGATGGATGAACATGCGTCTGGTCTGTCCGAAGTGTGATGCGCGCTATGAAGTGCCGGAAGAGAACATTCCCACCACTGGGCGTGATGTGCAGTGTTCGGCTTGTGATACGACTTGGTTTCAAAAACATCCTCAAATGGAAGCTGAGCAAAGGTCTGAAGCGCCGCAAGCCACTGAAAGCCAAGGTGCGGCCAAAGCCGATGTGACTTTGGCAAAGCCTGATGACCCACAGACACAGGTCCAAAATTCGACGGATCCAAAAGAGAGCCAAGCGTCCTCAGAAAGCGCGCCTGACACGAAGAAAGCCGACCCGAACAGACAAGAAAACCAAGTCAGACAAAGATTGCATCCGACGGTCGCAGAGGTGTTGCGCGAAGAAGCGCGCAGAGAAACCGAAGCGCGCGCAGCAGAAACTCTGGAAATGCAAACAGAACTTGGGCTTGACGGCGGTGCGCAGTTTTTTGCTCCAAGGCGCGAAGCCTCTGAAAATGCGCAGACATACGAGCAAGCAGAGACTGTTTCTGCAGCCAAGCCAGAAGCGAAAACTCTAGAAGAAGAACTCGATGAATTAGAGGCTATTCTGGGGAAAAATACTCAGGAAAGTCGCCCGCCAAAAAGTGCTCTGTTGCCCAACATCGAAGATATAAACCCATCGATAGATGCTGAAGAAACAGCAGACGAGGTGCATGAAGCAAGGGACGCGCCCCTGCCGAAACAGCCAAAAAAACGAAATGGGACCTTTGGGTTTATCACAGGGCTCCTCGTCATCGGGCTCCTTTTTGCGATCTATCATTTTGAAGAGCGAATCGTACAGTTTCATGAACCACTTGCCCCTGCCTTGAAAAGTTATGTGGAG
Organism: Alphaproteobacteria bacterium casp-alpha6; assembly: GCA_001510135.1. GTDB lineage: Bacteria > Pseudomonadota > Alphaproteobacteria > Rhodobacterales > Rhodobacteraceae > LFER01. The sequence goes on along the minus strand of LFER01000020.1, from coordinate 52,107 downwards.
CATGTCGATCGGATAAGGGCCTATTCGGATCACTCGGTGCACAAAGCTATTGCTTGGCTTGAATTCCAAGCCGAGCGTGCCCGCGAGGGCGCATCTCAAGACTGAAATATTCCTGAAAGGCCCGCAGGATCGCACGCCCGCAGTTTTTTTCTGATATTGCAAGAAACGTAGAGATTTTCAAAATTTGGGAATTGCTTCGGCTGGGTCAGCCAAGGCCTCTTCGATCAAAAAAGCCTTGGAATTTATTTACCCAAGTTGGGTGGAACGGTCGGAGCGCCGAATACTCCTGAACAGTGCATAAATAAAAAGATGCGTTTCCGAATGACGCAGTCACGGCTGGGCTTTACCAGAACGCAGTGCTCATACCAGTGCCGGGTGGGTTGCGTGCTCTTTCGGCAGATGGCTCATTAGAATTTTTTCAATTGTGCGCACCACATCATAATCCAACGTAGAAAAGAGATGTTCGCTCAGATGTTGGTGAATGATTGTCAAAACCAGTCCGGCCTCCATACGTCCGATCTGTCCATTCTCAAGCAAAGCATTAAATGCTTCGTTTACATGGTTTGAAAACACGAACTTTTTAGCCGTTAATGCATGATCGCGATTTTTGCATGTTTCATCGATCCGGGCCAGTAAAAGCACCGCGTCGGCAAGAAGCTTGGGCGCGGTCTTTAGGTCCGCCGGGCCTGCTTTGTTCACCATAACCATGTCGTATATCCTGCGTTGTTGTTACGAAATATCGTTTGCAACAACTGTGCCAAAATAATCGTGAGCCGACGTAAATGTGTGTTTTTTATGATCAGGGGATCAAGACGACTTTTTATTTTGTTCTTCCAGCTCCAGAAACAGGCCTGAATGATCCACATCCCCGCGGTCCATATCATTTACCAGAACGGCGTATCTGTCCCGCACGTGCTCTGTCGAGGGTAATTTGAGGTTCAATTGCGCCGCCACTTCCAACACATTGTTGAGATCTTTGAGCTGAATTTTCGATGGTCCACCGGGTTTGAAATCCCGTGCGCTCATCCGCGCGCCGTGTTGTTGCAGGATCGTCCCATCCGCAAATCCGCCCTTGAGCGCATCGCGTACAGCAGCGGGATCCGCACCACCTTTTTCCAAAAGATACATGGCCTCTGCCACAGCCCCGATGGTGATGCCCACAATGGTTTGATTGGCCAATTTGGCAAGTTGACCCGAACCGGTTGGTCCCACGTGCACAGGGCGACCCATTGTTGAAAGAAGTTCGAAAGCTGCCTTGAATGTATCTTTGTCACCACCAACCATTATGGCAAGACTTCCGGCTTCGGCACCTTTTGTTCCACCTGACACAGGGGAATCAAGATGATAAATGCCTTTTTGGGACAAGATTTCTGCCTGATCATGGGCTTCTTTTGGTTTGGTGCTCGACATGTCGATCCACGTCGCGCCCTTTTTCAGCGCGTTTAATACCATGTCCTTTCGCATGATTCCCAAAACGCTCGGCCCATCTGAGAGCATCGAAATGATGACATCCGCGCCAGCGACCGCCTCTTGCGGGGTTTGAGCAACAAAGGCACCATGGGCCTCCAACGGGCGTGCTTTGCTGTCCGTGCGATTCCAACAGCGTAGTACATAGCCTTTTTTCAGAATATTCCGGCTCATAGGTGCGCCCATTAATCCTGTCCCCAAAAATGCGACTGTGACTTCGGAAATGACTGAGTTATTCATCGGGCGGTCCTTTACACTGTTCATTCTTTCCGCTTTTACTTGCAAACGGATGTACGCGAAGACAGGTAGCGGATGCAATTTATAAAAATGGCCACCAATCATGAGGAGAGGTTGAAATGTCGGGGCGTTTAGAAGGAAAAAGAGCGCTGATTACCGCAGCAGGTCAGGGGATCGGTCGGGCAACAGCTATCGCGATGTCAAAAGCGGGTGCGCAGGTGTTCGCAACAGATGTAAATGGAAAGGCGCTTGAAAGCCTTCGGCAGGACTTGTCCCCTCACTCTGAAACCTTTGTTCTTGATGTCCGCGATCAAGAGAGCGTCACGTCCGGGGTGGCACATGCGGCGCCAGACATCTTGTTTAACTGTGCTGGCTTTGTACATTCTGGCACAATCCTTGAGGCAAGTGATGACGATTGGGATTTTGCATTTGATTTGAATGTGCGCTCTATGTTTCGCACCATTCGTATTGCACTTCCTGGAATGTTGGAGCGGGGATCAGGGTCCATCATTAATATGTCTTCGGCCTGCTCTTCAATTATTGGAGCACCAAATCGGTTCATCTACGGAACGACCAAAGCGGCGGTAATCGGGCTTACAAAATCGGTTGCCGTGGAATATATCACACGCGGCATAAGGTGTAATGCAATCTGTCCGGGAACCGTGGATAGCCCAAGTTTGCATGACCGTCTGCATGCGACCGGAGATTATAACAAAGCGATGAAAGATTTCGTCGCCCGACAACCTATGGGCCGGATCGCTGAGGCTAGCGAAATTGCGGCTTTGGCGGTTTATCTTGCAAGTGATGAGAGCGCCTTTACCACAGGCCAAGCTCATGTAATTGACGGAGGATGGTCAGGGTGAGCAGCAATAGAAAAATTGATGTTGCAGATTTGCGATCGCGTAAATGGTTCATGAACCCAGATGATCCGGAAATGACTGCGCTGTATCTGGAGCGATACTTGAACTATGGTCTTACCCGCCAAGAGCTGCAGTCAGGAAAACCGATCATCGGCATTGCTCAAACAGGCAGCGATCTTAGTCCCTGTAACCGCCATCATATAGAACTGACCAAAAGGGTGCGTGACGGCATTATCGCTGCTGGTGGGACAGCAATTGAAATTCCGGTCCATCCCATTCAGGAAACGGGCAAACGTCCCACGGCGATGCTTGACCGCAATCTGGCGTATCTCTCGCTGGTGGAAACGCTTTTTGGGTATCCCATTGACGGGGTGGTTCTGAATATTGGCTGTGATAAAACCACACCGGCGCTTTTGATGGCGGCAGCGACAGTGAATATTCCGGCCATCGCATTGTCGGTAGGGCCCATGTTGAACGGCTGGTTCAACGGACAGCGAACTGGATCAGGAACCATCGTGTGGAAGGCCCGCGAACTTCTGGCTGCAGGTGAAATTGACGAAGACGGCTTTATGGAACTTGTGGCAAGCTCTGCACCCTCTGTGGGGTATTGCAACACCATGGGGACGGCGACAACGATGAATTCTCTGGCCGAAGCCCTTGGGATGCAGCTTCCGGGTGCGGCAGCCATCCCTGCTCCCTACCGCGAAAGAGGGCAGATCAGCTATGAAACCGGCCTTCGGATCGTAGACATGGTTTGGGAAGATCTAAGGCCAAGCGATATTATGACCCGCGCCGCCTTTGAAAATGCGATTGTGATAAATTCGGCCATTGGCGGATCGACCAATGCGCCTATTCACCTCAATGGCATTGCCCGTCATTTGGGTGTGACGCTGGACAATGATGATTGGCAGGCCATCGGTCATAGCGTGCCTTTGCTCGTCAACCTGCAACCGGCGGGAACCTATCTTGGCGAAGATTACCACCGTGCAGGCGGTGTACCTGCTGTGGTTGGCGAACTGATGGCCGCAGGGCTTCTGCCCCATCCTGAGGCCTTGACAGTCAATGGAGCCTCTATGGGGGACAATATGGTGACGCGGCGGTCCGTCAATCACGATGTAATCAAGCCGGTAGATGCGGCGCTCAAGAAAAACGCAGGCTTTATTAACCTCAGCGGAAATTTATTTGACAGCGCGATCATGAAAACCAGTGTGATCAGCGAGACATTCCGCGCTACATATCTGTCTGACCCCAACGACCCAAATGCCTTTGAAGGGCGCGCTGTTGTTTTTGATGGACCGGAGGACTTCCATAAACGGATTGATGATCCGGCAGAGGCCATCGATGCGACCTCGATCCTTGTGATGCGTGGAACCGGGCCGATTGGCTACCCGGGAGGAGCCGAAGTCGTGAATATGCGCCCTCCTGCCTATCTTATCAAAAAAGGGGTTGAGGCATTGCCCTGCATTGGGGATGGGCGACAGTCTGGAACTTCCGGAAGCCCTTCAATTCTGAACGCTTCGCCAGAGGCGGCAGCGGGCGGAGGGCTGGCGCTTTTGCGCACTGGTGATAGGATTCGTATCGATCTGAATGAATGTACGGCAAACATTCTGATTTCAGAGGATGAATTGGCAGAGCGGCGGGCTGAATTCGACAAAAACGGATATGCCTTCCCGCCAAACCACTCACCATGGCAAGAGATCTTTCGCGAAAAAGTGCGTCCCTTTGACGAGGGAATGATTTTGCAGGGCGCAGATCACTATAAGGACATCGCGAGAAAACACACCCCACGTGACAATCATTAAAGGTACCCAATGAAACTTGTAAGATACGGGCCCAGCGGCCAAGAAAAACCCGGCCTCATAGACAAAGATGGCAATATACGTGACCTGTCTGAACATCTGCAAGATATTACGGGGGATGTTCTGTCTGATGAGAGCCTCGCAAGCCTTTCTGCAATAGATGAAAACAGCCTGCCGCTAGTAGAAGGACGCGTGCGCTTTGGCCCCTGCGTTGGCAATATCGGAAAATTTCTCTGCATCGGCCTGAATTATTCAGACCATGCTGCCGAAACCGGTGCGACGCCTCCAGATCATCCGATTTTGTTTTTCAAGGCAAATTCGGCAATCTGTGGGGCCAACGATACCGTTTCTGTACCCCGCCAATCCCAGCATTCGGACTGGGAAGTGGAATTGGGCGTGGTGATCGGGAAGGCTGCTAAATATGTGTCCAAAGAGGATGCGCTTGATTATGTGGCGGGCTATTGCATCGTTAATGATGTCTCCGAACGGAAATTTCAGATGAAGCTTTCCGGTCAGTGGACAAAGGGGAAATCCTGTGACACCTTTGGACCGACCGGCCCGTGGCTTGTAACGCGCGACGAAATTACAGATCCACAAAACCTTCCCATGACACTGGATTTGAACGGGGAGCGGATGCAAACCGGCAATACCTCCACCATGATCTTCAGTGTTGCAGAGATCATTGAACATCTCTCGTCATTAATGACCCTTCATCCGGGTGATGTGATCAGCACTGGAACACCTCCAGGTGTAGGCTCTGCCAAAAAACCTGAACCGCGCTACTTACGTGAAGGGGATGTGATGGAGCTTTGGATTGAAGGTTTGGGAACGCAAAAACAGACCGTCGCGCGGGACGCGTGATTTATGAGCGGGCTCTTGATCGCGGGCGTTGTGCCCGAAGATCTTCACCGCTCTCTTGAACAAGACTTTGAGCTGAGCGTTTTGCAGGATATTGAAAATCTTGATGCTTGGCTCAAAGAACGTGCGGTCAGCATTGAATACGCAGTTACCAATGGTCACGATGGATTGGATCTGGCGCTAATGGCAGAACTTCCCAATCTGAAGCTGATCAGCTGTTATGGCGTGGGATACGAAGGCATTGATGTCAGAGCCGCCGCAGCGCGCGGCATTCTTGTGACACATACGCCGGATATTTTGAACGAAGAGGTGGCGACAACTGCAATCCTTTTGATGTTGTCATGTTATCGAAACATTTTGACGGATGACCATTATGTCCGTTCCGGTGCTTGGGCGAAATACGGCCCTGCGCCTTTGTCCCGCACTGCTGACGGACAGAAAGTTGGCATCTTGGGTCTTGGGCGGATCGGCAAAGCGCTCGCCAGAAAATTGACTGTATTTGGAGCCGAGATTTGCTACCACGGACGCACTCGGCAGGAGGTGGCTTTTCGATATTATCCCAGTTTGGTGGAAATGGCTCAGGACTGTGATGTGTTGATCTGTATTACTCCGGGTGGGGCGGGGACACGACATCTTGTCAATAAGGATGTGATCGAGGCGCTTGGTCCTGAGGGCACCTTGATCAACGTCGGACGAGGATCCACAGTAGACGAAGCGGCATTGGTGCATGCATTGCGCAACGGCGCTTTGGGATGGGCCGGGCTTGACGTTTTTGAAGATGAGCCCAATGTTCCCGAAGAACTGCTCGAAATGAGCAATGTTGTGTTGCTCCCGCATGCAGGCTCTGCCACACGAGAAACGCGCGCAGCAGTTAGTGCACTTGTCAGCGAAAACCTGCTTCTCCATAAAAGGGAGGGCCGCGTTTTGACACCGGTCCTAGAGACCAAATATTTGTTCTGAAAACTCTAATGAGAGAAGTGCCATTTGAATTGTCTCCAATTTGGGGGCAATTGCTTAATTCGGGCGTTATTCAATAAGTTGCGTTGACCTTCGTTAGGCAATAATTTAACTAAAGTTATATTTTAAATACTTGTGGTCACATGGAGGTGGTTGTGGACACTACAGATGACGAAATTGATTTACGCGACCTCATGGTCACGCTTTGGGCTGGAAAAGTGCTTATTTTCGCAATGACTATTGGGGCATTCGCGGCAGCGGCTGGGTATCTGCACGTTGCGGAACGTAAATATTCGGTAAAGCTCACTTTGCGGCCCGGCTCTTTTTGGTATTAACGCAGCATAAAGACGCATTTCTAAAAGAGCGGTTTATCGAAAACGGCAGTCAGGCTTTGACATTTTACCAGCAGAAAATTGTGAAGGCACTATCGCAAGAGCATCGCGAGGCGCTGGCAAAATTGATTGCGTCACTTTAAAATAAAAAAAGTGAATTTAAAATTCTAAATTTTTAAAAGATCAAATCAATAGAATATGATTTTAACGCTAACATTATTTAAGCCTGAAGGTTGGGGTCAAATAACTCCATAAGGTGAATTGATGGATTTCAGAAATTTGTTTGTGGCGCGTGCCTGAATGACTTTATGCCCGTTTGCACCCGCCGTGATGCAGGTGTAAAGGTGACGTGTTAATTATCATGCTCACGGGAGACACACCATGGCAGGGCAAAAATCAAACGAAATGTGGGGCGGACGTTTTGCTGAGGGGCCGGATGCGATCATGCGTGCGATCAATGCCTCGATCGGGTTTGACCGACGTCTTGCCAGTCAAGATATCGCGGGGTCCCTTGCACATGTCGACATGCTTGGTGCAACCGGAATTGTGGACGAGGCAGATGCAAAGCAAATTAAAGCGGGTCTTGAAACCGTTTTGCGCGAAATTCAAAGTGGCGATTTTTCCTTTTCCGAGGCACTCGAGGACATCCATATGAATGTTGAGGCGCGGCTCAGGGATCTGATCGGGCCTGCTGCAGGGCGGTTGCATACGGCGCGCTCGCGCAATGATCAGGTGGCCACAGACTTCAGGCTATGGGTGCGTGATCAGTTGGATGGCGCAGATGCGGCGATCACAGCGCTGTTGCAGGCACTTTTGAGGCAAGCCGAAAAGGGTGTGGATTGGGTTATGCCGGGGTTTACCCATCTACAAAGTGCTCAGCCCGTCACATGGGGGCATCATATGATGGCTTATGTCGAAATGTTTTCCCGCGACCTCGGTCGGATCAGGGATGCACGCAGACGTATGAACGAGTCACCTCTTGGCGCAGCGGCGCTTGCAGGGACGTCATTTCCGATTGATCGCGACATGACGGCCAAAGCGCTTGGATTTGACAGGCCTTGTGCAAATTCGCTTGATGCCGTGAGCGATCGGGATTTTGCGCTTGAATTTCTGAGCGTATCTTCCATTTGCGCGATGCACCTGAGCCGCCTTTCCGAAGAGCTTGTGATCTGGTCTACCGCCCAGTTCCGCTTTGTGCGTCTTTCTGATCGCTTTTCCACCGGCTCCTCAATCATGCCGCAAAAGAAAAACCCCGATGCCGCCGAACTTATTCGTGCAAAAATAGGGCGTATTATGGGGGCAAACGTGGCCCTTATGATTGTGATGAAGGGTTTGGCACTCACCTATTCGAAGGACATGCAGGAAGATAAGGAACCGGTCTTTGACGCCGCTGACAATCTGTTTTTGGCCCTTGCGGCGATGACCGGAATGGTGAACGACATGACGGCCCTTCCAGAAACGCTTAAGGCGGCGGCGGGCGCGGGGTTTGCCACAGCAACTGACCTTGCCGATTGGTTGGTGCGCGAAAAGGGACTGGCCTTTCGGGACGCACATCACGTCACTGGGGCCTTGGTCTCCCTAGCTGAAACAAAAGATTGCGCATTACATGAATTGACACTCAGCGACATGCAAAGTGTAAATGACAAGATAGATGAGGGGGTCTATTCCGTTTTAAGTGTTGAAAATTCTGTTGCATCGCGCATGTCTTACGGTGGAACAGCGCCTGAACAAGTGCGCTTTCAGATCAAACGTTGGAAAGAGATTTTAGAGCAATGAAACTCGTTGTCCTTTCACTGGCATTGCTTTGTGGCGTGTTGCTCGCGTCTTGCGGTGTCGACGGGCCGCCTGTGCCACCAAATCAGATAGTTGAGCAATAGGAGTGCGACAGTCATGAGCGCGTTGAAATTTGCATCTGCCTTGGGGCGCCTTGGCACTGAGTCGGCCTTTGTTGTGCTTGCGCGCGCGCAGGCGCTTGCCGCAGGGGGTAAAGAGATCATTAACCTTGGCATCGGTCAGCCCGATTTTCGAACGCCCGAGCACATCGTGCGTTCGGGCATTCGGGCTTTGGAAGATGGGCACCATGGATATACACCGGCAAACGGGATACCGGCCCTGCGCGAAGCGGTTGCAGAAGATCTTCTTGGGCGCAACGGGGTCTCAGTAAACCCCGATCATGTGGTGATCGTTCCCGGTGGAAAACCGACCATGTTTTTTGCGGTTCTCATATTTGGTGAGCCGGGTGCGGAAATCATGTATCCCAACCCCGGCTTTCCAATATATGAATCCGTGATCCGATACTCCGGAGCAAAACCCGTTCCGATTTCCCTCACGGAAGAGACGGGTTTTTCCTTTTCTGCGCAAGAGGTTCTGGCAAAGATCACGTCCAATACCCGCCTCATCATCCTCAACAGTCCAAGTAACCCCACAGGCGGGGTGCTGGAGGAGTCAGAACTTGATATACTGGCCAAAGGTCTTGAAGATCATCCCCAAGTCGCAATCCTCTCTGATGAGATTTACAGCCACATGCTTTATGGGGGGCGCAAACACAAAAGCCTTCTGTCTTATCCTGAACTCAAAGATCGGGTGATCATGCTGGATGGATGGTCCAAAACCTACGCGATGACAGGATGGCGTATAGGATATGCGGTTTGGCCAGAAAGCATGGTTGAACATGTCACACGCCTATGCGTCAACGATCATTCCTGTGTAAATGCCTCAGCGCAATATGCTGCACTTGCTGCACTCAAAGGACCTCAAGATGAGGTGCATAGAATGATTGAAGCCTTTGATCAGCGCCGCCAGACCATTGTCGCGGCCTTAAACGATCTTCCTAATGTGCGCTGTGCTGATGCGGCGGGGGCCTTTTATGCCTTTCCAAATATTTCTGAAACGGGATTGAGCGCGAAAGAGGCGCAAGATCTGTTTTTGGAACGGGCGGGCGTGGCCACCATTGCGGGCACCAGTTTTGGTGCAAACGGTGAAGGTTTCGTAAGATTTTCCTACGCCAATTCCGAGGAAAATATCCTCAAGGCGATGGAACGAATTCGACCGCTTTTGGCCTAGTCTTCGAGGATAGTTGCATCCTGTGTGGCCTCTTTCGCTTTCCATGATGTTAAACTCGCGATAAGTCACGATCAAACAATACTTAGTTGAGTCGGAAACTTGGATCATTTTAACTATAAAAATGGCAGTTTACATGCGGAGGACGTGGCGCTCAGCGATATTGCTGCTGAGGTCGGGACGCCATTTTATGTCTATTCCACAGCCACGCTTGAGCGGCACTTCCGGCTCTTTGATGACGCTCTCAGTGGGATGGATCACCTCGTATGCTATGCCATGAAAGCGGCTTCAAATCAGTCGATTATCAAAACCCTTGCGGCACTTGGTGCGGGGATGGATGTGGTGTCGGGCGGAGAATACCTGCGCGCAATCAGGGCAGGTGTTCCACCCGATCGCATCGTTTTTTCCGGTGTCGGAAAAACCCGTGCAGAAATGGAAATGATCGTTCAAGGGGGCGTGCGTCAGGTTAATGTCGAAAGCGAACCTGAAATGGTCCTTTTGGATAAAGTGGCCCGCGCGCACGGCAAAAAAATTCCTATTACGATCCGCATGAACCCCGATGTGGACGCCAAGACGCATGCAAAAATTGCGACAGGAAAATCTGAAAATAAATTTGGCATTCCCATAACCAAAGCGCGGGACGTTTATGCGATGGCCGCCAAGCTGGAGGGGCTTGAGATCGTGGGGATAGATGTCCACATCGGATCTCAACTGACCGATCTGGAACCTTTTGGCTTGGCCTATCGCAAAGTCGCAGAGCTCACACAGACGCTGCGTGCGGATGGACACGACATCCGCCGCCTTGATCTTGGGGGCGGTTTGGGCATCCCTTATGTGCGCGGAAATGAGGCGCCGCCCTTGCCCGCAGACTATGGTGCGCTGATCAAACGCGAAGTTGGGCATTTGGGGTGTGAGGTTGAAATCGAACCAGGGCGGCTTATCGTCGGCAATGCAGGACTTCTGGTCTCATCAGTGATTTATGTCAAAGAGGGGGAAGGGCGCAATTTCCTGATCCTTGATGCGGCAATGAATGATTTGATCCGGCCTGCAATGTATGATGCCCATCATGACATCGTGCCTGTCCAAGAACCCAAAGCCGGTGCAGATTATGCAGATTTTGACGTCGTTGGGCCGGTCTGTGAAACGGGGGATACATTTGCACGAAATCGGGCGCTTCAGCGGCTCGAGGATGGGGATTTGGTGGCCTTTCGATCCGCCGGAGCCTACGGTGCGGTTATGGCGAGCGAATATAACTCACGCCCCCTGATCCCCGAAGTTTTGGTCAAGGGAGATCAATTTGCGGTTATCCGTCCGCGACCAACCCTTGAGGAAATGATAAATCGAGATACAATCCCTTCATGGCTGTAACGCGGTATATCCGCTTCGAGATGAAAAGGGCTGTGTAAAATATCAAATCTACCCCGCCAGATCTTTTGGCCGCTGGTTGCCACATATTTTGGCCTGATTGCTGAACGCAGCTTTCGGGCGTTTTGGCCTTTTTTCACGGTTTTGCTGAGCCTTTTGGCGCTGGGTCTTCTCAATATTCATGCAACCATCAGCATTGATGTATTCTGGTTTGGCCTTTCAGGGGCCGGAGTTCTGGTTTTTGGTGCTTTGGCTTGGGGGGCTTGGAAATTTTGCCCACCCCGTCTTGAGGAGGCGTTTCGTCGTCTTGATCGCTCTTTGCCGGCGCGACCGCTGCAAGGACTTCGTGATTATCAGAGGCTTGGGGCCTCCGATCCGATATCAAAAGAGATGTGGCATGCCCATCAACTTCGGCTTGAAGGGGAAGCGCGCAAGGCCCGCCCTGTGCCGCCCGACCTTTCATTATCCACGCGTGATCCTTACGGGCTACGCTTCACTGCTCTCTTTCTTTTTACCTTGGGTTTGATTTTTGGGTCGGTTTGGAATCTTTCAAACTTGCAGAGTTCAGCATCTTCAAGAAATCCAGCCGTACTTGATGTGGCACAGTGGGAAGGGTGGATTACGCCACCGTCCTATTCCTCACTTCCCACGCTTTATTTGAACGATTTGACGGATGATCCCGATCTGTCCCTTTTAAAAGGCAGCCGTATAGAGGTGCGCCTTTATGGCGAGGTGGGAACCTATATCCTGAGCGAAACGACCTCTGCCAGAACATCTGAGCTCCCGCCCGCGTCTGAACCGCTTCAAACTTTTGATGTGGTGCAAGCCGGTGAGATTGACATAGCAGGACCGGTTGGCGCGCGCTGGTCTGTATATCTTAGTCCTGATTATCCCCCTAATCTGTCATGGGACGGTCGTTTTGAGACTGATTTTTATGGGGAAAGTACCTTTTCCTTTTCTGCCAGTGACGATTACGGGGTGAGCGACGGTCAGGCCACGATCTCAATTGATCTTGAAAACCTTGATCGCCGCTACGGGCTTTCTGCGCAACCGCGTGACGCGGCACCCATTCTTCTTGACCTGCCCATGCCGCTGAATGGGGACCGTTTGGACTTTACAAGTAAAATGGTTGAAGATTTTTCGCGCTCAACTTGGTCAAACCTTCCTGTGAAAATCAAACTGGAGGCGCGCGACGCAATTGATCAGGTCGGTCATTCAGAGGAGGTGTCAACGCGTTTGCCGGGGCGCAAGTTTTTTGACCCATTGGCCGCGGCCCTTGTGGAACAGCGGCGTGATCTTTTGTGGTCAGATGAAAATGCACCGCGTGTTGCCAATATCCTGCGGGCCATCAGCCACAAACGTGAAGCCGTGTTTCGCAAGGAAACAAATTATCTGCGATTGCGCTTTATCATAACACGTCTTGAGGCGACCTATCACAATCGTCTCCTGGATAAGCGGCGCGACGAACTGGCTGACGCGCTTTGGGACTTGGCGATGTCGATTGAAGATGATGACGGGCTTGAGGATGCTCTTGAGCGCATGCGCCGTGCTCAGGAACGACTGTCTCAGGCTATGAAAAATGGCGCATCGCCCGAAGAAATTGCAGAGCTTATGCGCGAATTGAAACGCGCAAACGAGAATTACATGCGCCAATTGTCGAGGGAAGCTGCACGCAACCAAGATCAAACCCGTCAACAGCCCTCAGAGGGTGACGCCATGACGCTGTCGCAAAATAATCTGCAGGACATGATGGACCGGATCCAGAAGCTTATGGAGGAAGGGCGCATGGCGGAGGCGCAGCAAGCCTTGGACGAGCTTCAAGAGATGATGGAAAACATGCAGATCGCTCAAGGTGAAGGGGGGGAAGGATCTCCAGGTGATCAGGCGACAGAGGGGTTGAGTGAAACGTTACGAGAACAGCAAAGACTTTCTGATGAGGCCTTTCGCCAACTGCAAGATCAAACTGGTCGTGAGGGCCAGCAATCCGGACAGAGTGGCGAAACGGATCGGTCTGGTCAGTCTGAAGGGGATGAGAACGCCTCAGAGCAAGGATTGGCGGAACGCCAAGGCGATTTACGGGGCCAATTGGGGAACCAGCGGGATGCTCTGTCAGAGCTTGATGGGGGAGGCGGCGAAAACACACAGCAATCTCTGGAAGACGCCGAAGAAGCCATGCGCCGTGCTGAAGAAGCTTTGGAAGAGGGCGATTTCTCCGGAGCGCTGGATCGTCAGGCCGAGGCCATGGAAAATCTGCGCGAAGGCCTTCGAAATCTGTCACGTTCCCTTGCGCAGGGGGAAAATGCCCCGACCGAAGAGGGCGGGACCAGCGCATCAAGACAGCGTTCTCAGCAACAGGATCCATTGGGGAGAATGACTGGAAACGGGGCTTCGCAGTCTAATGAAAACAGTGACCTTAGCGCTCAGGATATGGCGCGGCGGGCCCAAGAGTTGCTTGAAGAAATCCGCAGACGCTCAGGTGAACGCCAACGTCCAGAAGATGAGCGTAGCTATCTTCGTAAATTGCTCGAAAAATTTTAAACTTCAGTCTGGGTTGAAAGACGGTTTTTCGTTTTCCAAGTGGCGACTGTCTACGCAGGTCCACAAAAAGAAAAATTGGTCGAACGCATTGGTTTAAGACCGGCGCAATCGTATTTAATTATTTTAAAAGGGGGGAGGCCAATGATTAACGGATTAAGTCATATTACCTTCATTGTACGCGATCCAAATAAAATGGAAGACGTTCTTACAACCGTGTTGGATGGACGGAAAATACATGACAGCGGGACGCAAATATTTTCCTATTCAAAAGAGCGGTTCTTTGATGTGGTAGGTATTTGGATCGCCATAATGGAGGGTAATCCCCTGAAGGAACGCAGCTACAACCATATTGCGTTTGCGTTGAACGCTGAAGAGTTCGACGAAAAATTATGACGCATTCGCGCCTTGGGGCTGACCGTCAAAGAGGATCGTTCGCGCGTTTCTGGTGAAGGGTGCTCTCTTTATTTTTATGATTATGACAATCACCTTTTTGAACTGCACAGCGGCAGTCTGGACGACCGTTTACGCAGATATGCGGGTTCCTAAACCTTCGGTTTGGGATTTCTCCTGACATATTTTTATGGGAAACTGAGTGTTTCGGTCACAATATTATCATTGGCTTCATGCCTCATTCATACGGCAAGGCCTGATGTGTGACGGAGTACCATGGCGTTTATTTGCAGTAAACGCCATGACAGAGTCTGGTTTAGCGGCGGATACCCAAGCGAGTGATCAAATTTTGATACCGGCTCTCTTCAACACCTTTGAGGTAATCCAAAAGCTTCCGGCGCTGTGCCACCAATTTCAAAAGGCCACGACGAGAATGGTTATCTTTCTTGTGGGTTTTGAAGTGCTCAGTGAGCGTTGTGATGCGAGATGTTAGAATAGCAACTTGTACCTCAGGCGATCCTGTGTCGCCTTCTTTCGTTGCGAATTCGGTCATCACGCGTGCTTTTTCTTCAGCAGTAATCGACATCGGGGTCTCCTTCATGGTTGGTGTTATGGTGCAAGCCGGGATGTCGTCCAGCAGGACCCTTGGAGTAACAGCGCACACGCGCTGCAGAAGTCGGGCGTATAGCCCCTTTTTTTAAAAATGGAAAGCAGAAATATGGCGTTTAGCCTCAGGATTGGAAAATGAAGTTCAAATCACCTTCGTTTATCTCAAGTCCCGCCTTGATCTGGACGAGCGGGAGCCCGTTTATCATGATATGAATTGTTCCGTTTGCTTGTTCTTCAAATTCAATTTTTGGGTTTTCATCGATACCTCCTTTGATGTCAAATGCGATGTCAATGCTGTCCTGACCGCTTCTGAAATCGGTGATTTCCGGAAGCGTATCTTCTGTGGCATCTCCCAAGCGGATGACAAATGTGTCCGCGCCATGTCCACCGGTTAGGATGTCATTTTTTCCAGCAAAGAGAATATCTTGCCCTGCGCCACCATTCAGGAAATCTGCGGAGTCATCTGCGTCAATGCCGTCGATCCAATCGTTTCCTTCCCCTCCAAAGAGGCTGTCCCCGCCAAGCCCTCCGATCAGTGTATCCTGTCCATATCCTCCGATCAGGGCATCGTCATCTTTACCGCCCCAAAGCTGATCACTGCCTAGACCGCCATAAAGCGTATCGGCGCCATAACCTCCGTAAAGCGTATCTTGTCCCATTCCTCCGTAGACATCGTCGTCACCGTCGCCCCCAGTTAGAAGATCATCGTCAAGATCACCTTTCAGAATATCGTTGCCCCCATCTCCATGAAGCGTATCTTTGCCAGAGCCACCAAAAATCTCATCAGCGCCTTCACCGCCGTTCAAGACGTCATCGCCCCCGTATCCATTTAGCTGATCGTTGCCGTCGAGCGCATCAATTAGATCGTTAGCATTGGTGCCCCAAAGAATATCAGATGAGGCTGTGGCAAAGGGAGGCAATTCATAATTGGTCTGTGATTGAACGAGGGGATCGTCATGTCCTGCGCCATCAGTATTTGATGAGTTTATTTCGTCGTCTTCGGCCCCGTCCGGCACAAAAATGAGACTTCCCAGTGCAAATGCACAAATGATTCCCGTCAACAAAACATTGCAAATCCCACATACCTTACCCAAAAGTAAATTTGCCTTTGGGGAAGGGATATCGCAACTTTCTTTTAACGTTTTGGTTAACGGTTTTTAACCATGGATTAACGGCTTTTTTCAATCTCCGAAATCAATCTTAGCGCCCAGTCACCCAGAATCGGGATGAATTCAATTTGGGCCAAGACTTGAACGGTGATATAAACAAGAATACTCGCGCCGATAACCGAGCCCAGTCCAAAGGCCAGACCACGCAGAAAATTCGTCCAAATGATCCACCAACTGGAACTGTAAATCCGCATAAGGTTGTGATCGTTTAAGGTTTCGATGGCTTCAGCCAAACGTAATTGCACTGCTTTTTCGTCGTCCAATTAAAACTCCCATTGTTCAGGCAGTTGTTGATAGGCAATATAAAGAGGGTGCTTTGGATGCCCCTCTTTGCTCAGACCAAGGTGAAAC
Source organism: Alphaproteobacteria bacterium casp-alpha6 (assembly GCA_001510135.1). Taxonomy (GTDB): domain Bacteria; phylum Pseudomonadota; class Alphaproteobacteria; order Rhodobacterales; family Rhodobacteraceae; genus LFER01. Next base: position 36,115 of record LFER01000020.1, on the reverse strand, counting down.
ACAGGCGCCTTAAGTGTTCCCAAAAGACGTTTCACCTGCGCTCCCCGATCCAGATGCGCCCCATGGGTGCCCCAAGCGGCAATTGTTAAGTCTGCCCAACGGGATGCTTTGGAAATCGCCTCATCGTTATGTGCACCTATCGGGTCAGGCACTGCGCGCATTTTTTTAGGATCCGTTTCACGCCAAGCAAAAATATTTGTGACGCAAAAGGCTCCATATCCTAAAGCGCGCGCGCGTCTTTCGCAGCGTTCAACAGTGGGATCATTTTGCACTTCTGTCGCAGTGGACGGGTTGAGCATGACAAAATGGACCCGTTTCCCATTTAAATCCCAGACACGCCTGAGGCTGTAGCGATATGACAGGCAGTCAGAATAAAGCGCTGTGGACTGTGCATCGCCTTTTTGGTGGTGTTTTTCGATCATGGTATGGTTTTGGCGTCAACAGGACGGATTGGCAAGAGCGCAGAAGCCTTCCTCAACAGGGAGACATTTACCCTCCCTTTACGGAAGAACAAAAACTCGGCTGGGCTGCAGAGACCCTGCGCGATATTGGCCAATGGCGACGGGCTTTCCTTCGTGTGCCACCCAACAGATATCACCATAGCCGGCATCGTTTATGACGACTGGGGCGGGGTTGCCGTTTCGTAAGCGCGTCGCGCTTTCTTGTGAACAACTGCCTCTGGGCAGGTCAATCAGGCCAACTTCGATAGGGTGAATATGGTTGTCCAAATCGGGTGTTTTCTGAAGCGCCTCGATGAGCTCAAATCCGATACAATCGGAAACCTCAAAGGGACCCGCCCACAAACGGCGAAGGCTTTGGACATGGCCGTGACAGGATAAATATTCCCCAAGATCGCGCGCAATGGAACGCACATATCCCCCTTTGCCGCAGACCATTTCCAAAACTGCATGGTCCCTGTCTGGCCGATCAATCATCAAGAGTGATTGAACAAACAAGGGGCGTGACGCAAGTTCGATATTCTCACCCTGACGCGCTAAGGCATAGGCGCGTTCCCCATCAATTTTCACGGCAGAAAATTTTGGCGGAATTTGTTCTATGTCGCCAATAAACCGGTTGAGTGCGTCTTTGATTTCAGCATCGCTTGGACGAAGATCACTTTCGGCGATGACCTCTCCTTCGGCATCATCGGTATTGGTCGCCGCACCAAAACGCACTGTAAAGCGATAACACTTCAGCGCCTCTGTAACGTAAGAGACTGTTTTTGTGGCCTCACCCAAAGCAATGGCAAGCACGCCGGTGGCCTCTGGATCCAAGGTGCCGCAATGACCTGCTTTGTTCGCGTTAAGTGCCCATTTGACCTTGTTGACAACTGCGGATGACGTCATGCCGGCGGGTTTGTCCACCAACAACCATCCCGAAATATCGCGGCCCTTGCGTTTTCTGCCCATACGTCCCACCGTCGGATTAAAGGTCCCGCCTAGATCAGACCGGATTCAAGGTCAAGACGTGCAGCGTGGTTTTGCATCCTCTTAGACGGCTCTAAAGCAAACGTTCCTCCAAAAGATGACGTTTTATTTTACCCGTTGTGCTGCGCGGAAACTCCGCTTCGGGGATGAAATAAATGGCTTTGGGCCGTTTGTAGCGCGCTATTTTGTCCTCAAGCATATCAAAGACCGCTGAGGCGTCCAAAAAATCATCTTTGCGCGCAATGAAAGCAATCGGGACTTCTCCCCATTCAGCGTCTTTTTGGCGAACAACCGCAGCTTCTATCACGCGGGGATCAGAAAGGATAATGCGTTCCAATTCTGCGGGATAAATATTTTCACCTCCAGATTTGATCAGGTATTTGCGTCGATCGACGAATTTGAGCGTTCCGTCAGGATTGCGCAGAAACATATCGCCCATATGAAACCATCCCCCGCGGAAATCATGCGCATTGGTTTCGGGATTATTCCAATAACCGCTGAAAAGAGCAGGGCTTCGGATTGCGAGCTCACCGGGCGTGCCGTCGGGCACCTCGTTATCCTCTTCATCCACCAGTCTGATCTCACAAAGTGCACTTTGAGTTTTGTCGAGGTTTTTTGCAATCTTGCCCACAGGGATCGTTCCGGCAGAGGCAGGCGCCAGCCCTGTTTCAGTTGCCCCAAAGGTGTTAAGATAAGGCGCGTTTAAAAGCGTGGTCACCTCTGCAATTTGATCAAGTGGAACAAGATCGGCCATGACGCCGATCCATTTGATGCCTTTTACGCGCGATCCGTTTTTGCGCACGGCCTCTATCAGTGGGGAGATCATCCCAGGCATTAACGTCAGGCGCCCAAGCGGTTCATCGGCGATGATACTGGCAAGCTCCTGAGCATCAAATCCATCGGTGACGTGAACGGTTCCCCCGATCATGAGTGTTTTAAACACGGTGTCAGTGGAAACCATATGAAAGAGCGGCGCCCAAGCGACAAAAATATCTTGCGGTTCTGCGGGCAGGTCAATCATCTGGATATACGCCCGCGCAATTTGGGCGCGGTGACTGATCAGAGCCCCTTTGGGCAGTCCGGTTGTGCCACTCGTGTATAAAATAACGGCGCCATCTTCAGGGGTGGTCACATCTTCCGGAGCAATTTCGGGATATGTTGCGCGAAGATCAGCGAAGCTTGCATCCAAAATATATGTCTTTAATTGGAACGGCAGCGCGTTTGCCTTTTGGGCATGACGGGGGGATGTCAGTAACAGCTTTGGGGCAACCAAGGAAATACAATGGGTCAATTCAGGTTCTGCAAGGCGCCAGTTTTGACAGGCAATGATGGCACCGATTTTTGCCCCCGCAACGAGCAGTTCGACATAGTCCGTCGAGTTTTCTGACAGAATAGCCACGCGGTCGCAGCGGCGGATGCCCTCGGAGAGCAAAAAATTGGCAAACTGTGAAGTGCGCCTGTCAAATTCTTGATAGCTGCAACTCTTATGAGCATCTTTCAAGGCAATGTGATGGGGTGTCTTGCGCGCTTGTTGGGAAATAAGCGTTCCAAGGCTCAGATGCGCAGATTGCAAAGCCAATGCCATATTGATCCCATCATGCATTGATGCGCCTCCATGGGGTGGGTGTCACCCGCGAATCCTAGGACGAAGATTTTCACCTTTCAATAGCGTGCGACAGGGGTGCGGTTTTGAGAAATGCTATCACAGGGATTGGGTCGAAAGACATGCGGGGGAAAAGGATTGGAATTAATATCCTAAATTTTCAAATTATAGACAAATGATATTTTTATTACTTTGGTTATATTTGCTACGCTAAATCTAGGCTCAAATATGGTTCGTTACTTTTGAGTTGGTTCTGGTAAGGGCACCCGCGTTCCTTAAAGCATCCCCCATCCCACAGTCCGGGCGTGGGTGTCCTGAAGAACAGTGTTATATGAGGCAGGGTTACCAAAAGCCCGCGAGCAATGGCTGGAGCCCCTTATACGGCGGCTCCAGCCGCCTTTTGCACTATGCATCATTATCCTGCAGTGCCATACTTCTTGTCATTTTTGCGATCCCATCATAGGAACGTAGTGACGTTATAGGAGGTCTCGAATGTTTAAAGGCTTGGGTAATCTTGGTGATATGGGCAAAATGATGAAAGCTGCCCAAGAAATGCAGGGCAAGATGGCCCAGATGCAAGAAGGGCTGAATTCTATCATGGTGACCGGCGAAGCCGGAGCCGGACTGGTCAAAGCGACTGCGACGGCCAAAGGTGAATTGACGGCGCTGGATATAGATCCGTCGATTTTTTCTGGCGATGACAAAGAAGTGGTTGAAGATTTGATCCTTGCGGCGATTAAAGATGCTCAGCAAAAAGCCAGTGAGCGTGCACAGGAAGAGGCTGCTAAACTGACGGAAGGACTGGGCTTGCCTGCGGGAATGAAGCTGCCGTTTTAGCCAGATTTAAATCTCATGAGGCAGAGCAAGATGAGCAGTACAAAAGACATAGATGATTTAATTGATCTGGTGGCAAAGCTACCAGGGCTCGGCCCGCGTTCCGCGCGACGAGCCGTTTTGCATTTGATCCGCAAACGTGCGTTACATCTTATACCATTGGCTGATACGTTGCAGACCGTGGCACAAACCGCGCGTGAATGTCTCAATTGTGGAAATGTGGGAACGGCAGATATTTGCGATATTTGTCAGAGTGAAAAACGCGCTAACGGGGAAATGTGTGTTGTGGAAGATGTGGCTGATCTATGGGCCATGGAGCGCACAATGGTTTTTAAGGGACGTTACCATGTTCTGGGAGGCACACTTTCTGCACTTGATGCGATTGGCCCAGAGGAACTGCGCATCCCCAAATTGATCGACCGCATAGAAAACGAAAACATCTCTGAGGTGATTCTCGCCTTGAACGCGACAATCGACGGTCAAACAACTGCGCATTACATTTCAGATCAGCTCTCAGATCGGGTAAAGGTAACATCGCTCGCCCAAGGGGTTCCCATGGGGGGCGAGCTTGATTACCTTGATGACGGAACCATTTCAGCCGCTTTAAAGGCGCGTAAATCGTTTTGAGATCCGCGAATATTATTTCTCTGAATAATCCGGCTGGTCATCATCATCCGGCAGGTTGAAAAAGCTGTCGGCATCCAAAAACTCATTCTCGTCAGATTTATCCTCGTCGCTTTCGTCACGCAGAGTAAAGGCTTCGAGACCTTCGATGGCAGACGGCATTTTAGGCTGTGCCGGCATGTCCAAAGACTGCTCCGTTCCCACCAATTTGCGCCGTTCATCATCGCTCATGACCCCACCTTCAGCCGCCTTTTTCTCAGCTGCCTTCTGGACGATCTTATCCAGCTCGCTTTGTTTGCAAAGGCCAAGTGCCACAGGGTCAATGGGTTGAATGTTGGATATGTTCCAATGCGTGCGGTCGCGGATTGCCTGAATGGTCGGTTTGGTTGTTCCAACCAGTTTTCCGATTTGCCCGTCCGATAGCTCTGGGTGAAACTTAACCAGCCAATAGATTGCAGCGGGCCGGTCCTGACGCTTTGACAATGGCGTGTAACGCGGTCCACGGCGCTTTTCTTCGCCAACGGCCGCGGCATTGAATTTAAGCTTCAGTTTATGGAGAGGATCGGCCTCGGCAGCTTTGATTTCATCTGCATCCAGTTGGTTGTTGGCAATTGGATCAAACCCTTTTACCCCAGTTGCCACGTCACCGTCTGCAATTCCCTGAATTTCCAGCTCATGCATGCCGACAAAATCAGCGATCTGCTTAAATGTTATCGTTGTGTTGTCTACAAGCCAAACTGCGGTTGCACGCGCCATGATTGGTTTTGCCATCAAAGTCTCTCCTTGCCATATTTTCCCCATCGCCTGAAACGCAGGCTGCCTGTATAAGGCGGTTCACCAATGTGGGGAAACACAGGGCGTATACTCTGATTAAAATAAAAAGGAAAGAGCCAATGCATATGCGGTGTCTGATATTGTCTTTGTTTTTTCTGGTATCGGCGACGAAGCTTGGTGCGCAGAATTTTGATCATTATGTCCTTTCGCTCAGCTGGTCGCCCAGCTGGTGTGCGACCGAGGGCAAAGCGCGGGGTTCTGAGCAATGTTCAAACTCGGCTGATTTTGGATGGATCTTGCATGGTTTGTGGCCTCAAAACGACACATCCTGGCCGAGCTACTGCCAAAGTCGGCATGCTCCACCCAGCCGGCGTTTAACGGGTCAATGAAAGACATCATGGGCACCAGTGGATTGGCATGGCATCAATGGAAAAAACACGGCAGCTGCAGCGATTTGGCGGCTGAAGTGTATTTTGAGATGTCACGAAACGCCTATGAAAATATCACGCGTCCCAGTTTGTTTCGCCGGCTGAAGGAACCCGTGACCCTTAGGGCTGAAATTGTTGAAACTGCATTTTTAAAGGAAAATCCTTCCTTAAATGACGATATGGTGCGTGTGACCTGCAAAGACGGGCATGTCGCAGAGATCCGGATATGTCTGAACAAAGACCTTTCCTATCGCAGCTGTGCGCTTTCGATGCGTGCGGATTGTGATGAAACCGTCGTGATGCCACATATACCCTGAACGCGCAGGCCTCTTCCCGCTGTGCTCACATAAACCACGCTCTTCGGATAAGATTTGCCCCTACAAGGATCAGTACCCCCAACGTGACTTTTCGAAACATGTTTTGATCAAAGGTGTTTCGGATGCGTGCGCCAATCCAAAACCCGCAGACGCATGGCAGGATCAAAAAGGCAGAGAGTGGCGCTGTGGAGAAGTTGAAAATACCAGACGTCATATGTCCAAGGAACATCAACATAGCACCGGTGCCGTAGATCAGAGCCTGTATCTTCATCTGTTCGTTCTTGGCGGTGTTTATTGCGGTAAGATAGGCCACAGTGGGCGGACCAAATGCTCCGCACAGTCCTCCTGCAACACCGGCAATGCTCCCAAATAGAAATTGCGCTCTATAGTCCCCGCTAGAGAGGGAAAAGCGGTGGCCTGACATTTGAAATATCGAAAAAGACAGAATGAAGATCCCCAGAATGCCCAACAAGAATTGCTGGGGAAGATTGGGTGTTAGGGCGGCGCTCGAAAAAATTAAAATGACCATCACGCCGATAAAGATTTTATGTTTGGCCATAAGAGGCATCGACTGGCTCAGCCCTTGTTCGCGTGCCTGCTGAAGGTTGGTCAGCAGGGTAGGCAGAATCAGTGCTGCAAGTGCACTGTAGATCGGAAGGAACATTGCCAGACTCGACAAGAGAATCATGGGCATCCCAAATCCGACCACTCCTTTGACAAGGCCTGCTGCAAGGCCCGCAACAGTCGCAAAGATGAGGACACTTAAGTCAATATGGGATATATAGCTCTCCATAAAAAGCCTCCTATCATAGACAAAGACGGGTCGCATTAGAAATGCGATGCGAAATATAAGAACAAATTTTGCATTCTAATCGCATTTTTGTTGCGCTGCAGTTGCAAAATGATTAGAAGACATCTGGTAAAAAAGAGGGTAGACACAATGGCACACGATGGACAGGACCAGTTTTTGACGCAGAATGCACTTCTAACAGACCTGCTCGACCAGACAGGGCGCAGCGCTGAGGTGGTGAATGTGGTGCTTGAGCGGGCGATTGAGGCAGTCCGATCGAAGGTGTCTCAAGATGGGCGCATTAGTGCGACTTTGATCGAACTCAACCAAACGGCGGCGCATGGTTTGGCTTGGCTTGCGACCTATGTCGAATCATTGAAGCAGATGCAGAAATGGGCTGAAACCCTGCAAACGCAGGGACGTTTCGGGGAAACTGAACAGCTTATTTTGCAAATTTCTTTCGGAGAATATCTGAGCCAGATCTTGGGCGGCATCCCCATGAGCCAGAATGAGATTGTACGCCTTTCAGACCTTGGTTTGACGTCCGAAGATACAGCTGTGTTGGCTGACGATGCTGTGATGGCGCTTGTGAGCAACGGCAATGTTCAAGGTGTCCGCTTGCGTCTTGTCGAATTGATGCAGGAAAATAATGCGGATGTGATCGTTGGCGCTTCGGGGCTTGATGAAGAGCTGGAGATGATCCGCGAACAATTCCGCCGCTACAGCGTGGATCGCATCGAACCTGTGGCCCATGAATGGCATCTGAACGACGAACTGATCCCGATGGAGATTATCGAGGAGCTTGCAGAGCTTGGTGTCTTCGGTCTGACGATCCCTGAAGAGTACGATGGCCTTGGTATGAGCAAAGCGTCTATGGCTGTGGTGTCCGAAGAATTGTCACGCGGCTATATCGGGGTTGGCTCGCTTGGGACGCGTTCAGAAATCGCCGCTGAGCTGATCTTGTGCGGGGGTACAGAAGAGCAAAAGGCCCATTGGCTTCCCAAGATTGCCAGCGCCGAAATTCTGCCCACAGCGGTCTTTACAGAACCAAATACGGGATCTGACCTGGGCGCATTGCGCACCCGTGCGGTGAAAGAGGGCGCAGATTACCGCATCACTGGCAATAAAACATGGATCACTCATGCCTCAAGGACCCATGTCATGACGCTATTGGCACGCACTGATCCGGACAGTACCGATCATCGTGGCCTGTCTATGTTTTTGGCGGAAAAGACACCCGGTACTGACGAACATCCTTTCCCAACCGAAGGAATGAGCGGGGGCGAGATCGAAGTGCTCGGTTATCGCGGCATGAAAGAATACGAGCTGGGCTTTGATAATTTTCACGTGAAAGGCGAAAACTTGCTCGGCGGGGAAGAGGGCAAAGGGTTCAAGCAGCTTATGCAAACCTTTGAAAGCGCGCGTATTCAAACGGCGGCCCGCGCGGTGGGTGTTGCTCAGGCGGCGCTTGATGTGTCGATGCAATATGCCCAAGATCGCAAACAGTTTGGCAAGTCTTTGATCCAGTTTCCACGCGTTGCAAGCAAATTGGCGATGATGGCGGTGGAAATCATGATCGCCCGTCAGCTCACCTATTTTAGCGCCTACGAAAAAGACAATGACCGCCGCTGTGACCTAGAAGCGGGAATGGCCAAATTGCTTGGTGCGCGTGTGGCTTGGGCAGCGGCCGACAACGGATTGCAGATCCATGGTGGCAACGGCTTTGCCTTGGAATACAAAATCAGTCGCATTTTGTGCGATGCACGGATCCTCAATATCTTTGAAGGGGCGGCAGAAATTCAAGCGCAGGTGATCGCGCGCCGGTTGCTTCAATAAATATCTGTGGTGTCAGAGGGGTGGTATGTCTATCCCCTCGCGCCACGGTTTGATATCAAGCACAGGTGTTGCGTCAAAGGCATCGGTGGCATCAATGCCAATATATCCTTCCGAATGATCAATCTCAGTGATTGTCACGGCCTGAATTGAAATCGGATTGGGCCTGACTGGGCTGCGCAGGGCGAAGGCGCCTTTGACGCTATCACTATGGCGCGGAGCTTGAACAATGATATCTCGGCGTGCTCTGTCGAACCACAATACCAGCCAGATTTTCGCTCCCACCTCTAATCCTTGCAGGCCTGCGCGATAGGGGGCCTCAATTTGTACAGAAGCTTTGGCATGCACCGAAGCGCGGGCTTCTGTCAGGTTTTTGGGGCAATCACGTTTGGACCAATGCGACGACAGTTTTCCGATAAATGCCAAATTTGCATGCGCTTTAAGTTCTGGATCAAAGCCAAGGGTCAGCTCATTTTTGCGAGGGCGATCTTTTTCTGTCACAGGCGTTCTCCCGCCTATCTCATTTCAACGACTTGAGATTTACCTAACGCGCAGGCAGTCTTCCTGTCAAAGGAGAAGGGCATGCGGTATCTCATTTTAAATCTCGGCATCGTTTTTTGCACGATGTCTTGTCAATCCAGCAAACCGGTACAAACGAACCTGATGCAAGGGGAAATGTGGCGGGTTACAGAAATAAACAATATTCCTTTGACAGTGCCGGCGAACATGCATCTTTCTGAGGGAATGGTAAGAGGACAGGCGGCTTGCAACAGGTTTTTCGCATCATTTAGTGAAACCAAAACAGGGTTTGAGATTGGTTCTGTCGCATCAACCCGCAAGGGATGTATTTCAGATGTGGCATCGAAAGAAGAATTTCTTTTGTTCCAAAATTTGCCAAAAATGACGCGCGCTGTGCAGGTGGATAATGCGCTCCGTCTGGAAGGTCACGACGGGGCGTTTATGCGTTTGATCCAAAATGAATTAAAATGAAGGGCGGAGTTTCCACAATTGCAATTATTTTAAAACCAGTTTGGAGGTCTGTTACGTATATCTTTTGAGTCGCGCCATAAGAATTGGAAATTATAATGAAACGGTTTTTTGTACTTATTTTTGTGTTGGTTCTGACCGGATGCAGTCTGAAACCGTCCCTGAAAGATGATAAGCTCTCTGATCTTCAATTAAATCTTGAAGAATTCTTTGACGGTCGGGTCATCGCATATGGGCAGTTTCAAGATATCTTGGGCAACGTCAGCCGTAGGTTTGTTGTGAATGTCAGTGGGACTTGGGATGGAAAACTGCTCACATTGGTCGAAGATTTCACATATTCAGATGGGACAGAGGAACAGCGTATATGGACGCTGTCGAAGACCGGTGAGAACACATGGACGGGCGATGCCGCGGGTGTAATCGGTACTGCTTCGGGCGAAGAGAGCGGGGACACCTTCTATTGGGCGTATACCATTGACTTGCCGGTACCGGATGGAACGATGCGGGTAAGCTTTAACGACTACATGTGGCTTCAAACACCTGACCGTCTCTTTAATAAGGCCTATATGTCAAAATGGGGATTTCCGCTTGGCGAGGTGTCCATCATGTTTGAAAAACAGCCTTGAGTCTTTTCAAAACAAAGATTTTTCCGGGCGGAAATCGTCTGGTATGTGATCAATACCTTCCAGCATGAGATCGGCCATGACCTCTGCAATTCTTGGCGCCATCCCAAGGCCGATTTTAAACCCGCCGTTTGCAATATAGGCGTCTGGGTAAAGAGGATGCGCGCCCAATACCGGGGCGCGGGACTGTGTTCGTGGACGCAGGCCTGCCCATTTTAGGATCAGTTTTGCAGATTTGATCTCCGGCAGGATTGCCAGAGCATCGGTGATTAAACGATCCAGCTTCTCATCTGTTGAGCTTGCACACTCATAGTGCCGTTCAGAGGTCGAACCCACCGCAAGTGTTCCGTCCGCATGAGGGATAAAATGAAGGCTTTGTGCAAAAACTTGGCTGCATTCCCTGCGGTCCAAATCAAATAGTACGGCCTGTCCTTTCACGCCATTGCCAAAAGGACGGTTCAGCACTTTTGAAATGTGAAACAGATCTTGTGCGCCTGTGGCCCAAAGCGTTTTTCCCTGATCTGTTCCTTCTTTTGCAAAGGATACGCCGCGCAGGCGTAACGCCTCCGCAAGGGCGTCACAGGCAAGACGGGGGTTAAGCCGGGCGCTTAGCGTGTCAGTGATCCAAAATCCGGTTGCAGACGCTGGCGCAAAACGGGGGGCGTTGTCCAATACGCTCCAACTGGCTTTGCCGCGCCAGAGTGTTTTTGAATTTTTGGCACGTTGATGGGCCAAGGCAAGCTGGCTTGCATCCGATATAGGTTGAACACGTCCGGTGCGTCCATAGCCCGAAGATATTCCCGACATCGCTTCGACCTGCGCCCAGAACGGTTCAGCTTTGATCAGGCTTTGGAATTGAAATTCTTTTTTCGCGTTCCAGTTTTCCGGTACATGGGGAGCAAGTGCGCCGACAATCCCGCCGCTGGCGCCAGCCCCGATGCCGTTGGGGTCAATCACCTGCACGCGGGCGCCGCGTAATGCGCAGGCCCAAGCGATTGAAAGCCCTAAAATGCCTGCACCCCTGATTGTCACATCCATCATTGCGCCGTCCTAATTCTTTGGCTAAAGGCCTTAGATGTGATTAAAACCTTCCGCAAGGCGCGTGCATGAAAACTGTCTGTCCTGATCTTGAATGGAAGGGTGATCAGGTCCCTGTGTCCAAGCGCTTTGATGATCCTTACTATTCATTGGAAAACGGTTTTGGTGAAACACAACATGTGTTTTTAAAAGCCAACACGTTGCCCGAGCGATTTGTTGATGGGTTTTCCATTGGTGAGCTTGGCTTTGGCACAGGACTAAATTTTCTGGCAACTCTGCTCGAATGGCGACGCTCTGGTCAGGTTGGACAGCTGCAGTTCACAAGCTTCGAAGCTTATCCGCTGACAAAAGTAGATCTTGCCCGCGCATTGGCTCCGTTTGAAGATTTAGCCCCTCTGTCTTCTGGGCTTATTGACGGTTGGAGTGACCTTTTGGAAACGGGGCAAATGATCTGGCCGGACGTGGTGCTTAATCTGAAGGTGGGGGATGCTCGCAAAATGCTTCCGGAGTGGGAAAACAACGCGGATTGTTGGTATCTTGACGGATTTTCACCGGCGAAAAATCCGGAGCTTTGGGGCGCAGAATTGCTTTGTTCGGTTTTTGAACACACCAAAAATGGCGGAAGCGCTGCCACCTACACCGCCGCCGGATTCGTTAGGCGCAACCTAGAAGCTGCCGGGTTTCGGGTCCAGCGTATTAAAGGTTATGGACGAAAACGTCATATGAGCTTGGCATATAAAGAGGCACAGGATGCAGAATAATCTCCGTAGCGGTATTTTGTTGATGATCCTCACCATGTTTGTTTTTGCCTCACAGGACGGGATTTCAAGGCATCTCGCGTCAACCTATAATGTTGAGATGGTTGTCATGGTCCGCTATTGGTTTTTTGCGGCTTTCGTTCTTTGGCTGGCAACGCGTACAGAAGGCGGAATTAAGGCTGTTGCCAGATCCCCCGTTGTGGGATTGCAAATTTTGCGTGGGGTCATTTTGGCGGTTGAGATCTGGATTGCCATTCTGGGCTTTACGTATCTGGGCCTTATTGCCAGCCACGCGATTTTTGCCTGTTATCCACTGATGATTGCGGCACTTTCGGGTCCGATTCTCGGTGAAAAGGTCGGTTGGCGACGCTGGATTGCAATTGGGATCGGGTTTGTGGGATTGCTGATTGTGCTGCAACCGGGGGCAGGGGTTTTCAGCATCGCAGCCGCATTGCCATTTATCTCTGCATTGTTGTTTGCTGTCTATGGTCTGTTAAATAGGTATGTCGCGCGTACTGACCGTACCAGTACGTCGTTTTTCTGGACTGGAACCGTGGGTGCTGTGCTGGCAACCTTTGTCGGAATTTGGTCTTGGGAAAACATGACGCCAAATGATTGGCTTTGGATGGGAACATTGTGTGTCAGTGGAGCCCTAGGCCATTGGTTGTTGATCAAGTGCTATGAATTGGCAGAAGCCAGCGTGTTGCAGCCTTTCGCCTATTTCCATCTGGTTTTTGTCACCCTGATCGGGATAGCCGTCTTCGGAGAGACGCTGAGCTTTCACATCGCCCTTGGCAGCGCGGTTGTCATTGGAGCGGGGCTATTTACCTTGTGGCGGGAACGATTAAAAACCAGCCCCCTGAAGGAACTGTGAAAAGGGGACCGGAAGGGGATCTTTTCCCAGTCTTGCCCGATACATCGGAATACTTTCGGCAGTGCGCATCACATAATTGCGTGTCTCATCAAAAGGGATCATTTCGATCCAATCAACAATATTTATTTTCTTGCTGCGCGGATCACCTAAAAGTGCGCTCCAGTTTTCTGCACGCGTCGGTCCTGCGTTATAGGCAACCGAGACAAGTACCGGATTGGAGCCAAAGCGTTCGTTTAATTCCTTAAGATAGGCGGTTCCCAGACGGGCATTATATTTCCAGTCGCGTGTCATGCGGTTTTGATCATAGCGCACCCCAATTTTTCCTGCCATCTCCCGCGCCGTGCGGGGCATAACCTGCATAAGGCCTGCCGCCCCAGCCGGCGAGACGACTTTGGGGTCAAATTCGCTTTCACGCCGTGCAATAGAAAGGCTTAGCTGTGCCGGAACGGAATATCCCTCTTGTGCTAAAGGATGCAGAGCAAAGTAAGGTCGTGGAAAATTCTTACCTTGGCTTGCCTTGCGCTTTCCGAGCATCACAAGGACATGTGGACGCTGATATTCTTCGAGAAAATCTGTCATCTGATCGATTTCACGATCGCTGAGAGTTTCGGCCAGATGGGTAATAAACCGTTCTCCAAGAGCGTCTTCACCGGATGCAAAGAGCAATATGGCGGCCTTGAAGACGCTGCTTTTTCGAAAAGAGGCACTTCGCCAATCAGGTAGCTCTGGCAAAGGATCAAAGCGATAGGGGAAGGGGGCAGAAATTTCTTCGGCGCTCAGAAGCCCATAGAAGCTGGTTTGATGTTCAGCACCCTGTGCAAATATTTTTTGTGCCTCAGCTGTGCGTCCCTGCTTTTTATGTGCCTGTGCAAGCCAATAATAGGCACGCCCCAGAGATATGGGTGTATCGACCGCCAACAACATGCGTTCAAAATGTACCTGTGCGGTTTTCGGGTCGTTTAGATGACGCAGCGCCGTATATCCTGCAATCCATTCCAAATCTGAGTAATCGGTCCCACTTGAGAGGTGGTGGTTCGCCGCCAGACGATAGGCAGTTTTGTATTTCTTATCAAAAAGAAGGTCGCGCGCGATTGTACGTCGATCCACGGCCCAAACTTCGGGCCGTCCCAGCGATTTGGCCGATTTGCTGGCGCTTTGAATCATTTCAATAGCAGAAGAGCGGTTCCGTGTTTTCATGCGCCAAGTGAACCGTGCATGGGCCAGCACAGGTTCACTACGCATGGATTTGGACAGTTTAGAAATAAGCGGATCTACGCCATCTTTGCCGGCATAAAGCGCCAGACAGGCCATCGCCAGTGCATGGTCTTGGGACGTCAGATGTGGCAACAGGGCGCGCACCTGTCCAAAATTCTGCTGCCAGAGCATTTCGCGCAAGCGTTCTGGCGAACTGGATTTTATCACCGAACCGTATTGCGTTACATAGGCGTCCTGCAGTTCTGCATCCATTTCAAAGCTTTCCCAAGCCCGCTTGATCAAAGCATTTGCGTCTTTGGCCTGCTTGCCTGCCTCAAGGGCACGGGCATATGCAAGGGCGCCCTCCGCCGTTTGGGGGGCTTCTTTTGCGAAAAACTGCGCTGTCTGTTTCATCGATGCACTTAGAAAAGACCCTTCCGAGCGTTTTCTGAAATAGGGAAGCCCCGGCCAATCGGGCCGTTGGTTCAAAAATGACAAAGCGGCCTCTGCCGTGCCTTTTTGCGCACGATGCCAATGCCATTCAATAATATCGCGTGCAATCTCTCCGTCGCGGCTGGCGAGATCAAAGGCAAGGTCCCAATTGTCCTGTTTCATTGCCGAAAAGGCATTCGCAAGCGGACGTGGGTTTGCCTGTGCCACAGCCGCATAAGAAATAATCAAAAAAATTCCCAAAACCTTGGTTAACATAACTTGTAATTTCTGGCGCGAAACGGATATTTGCCTAGAAGTGTAGCGCTTTGGGTTGAGATCGCCAGAGACTTCCTGTACCTCGGCGATAATTTGCTTCACTCATTTGGATAGACAGATACAGCGAAAGGAGCGTTAGATGCTGAGAGGATCACTTGTTGCATTGGTCACACCGTTCAAAAACGGTCAGGTGGATGTGGATACGCTCAAAAAGTTGGTGGAGTGGCATATCGAACAGGGAACCCACGGTTTGGTACCTGTTGGAACCACCGGGGAAAGCCCGACGCTGACCCATGAAGAACATGAAATGGTGGTCACCGAAACGGTCAAAGCGGCGGCGGGACGTGTGCCAGTTGTCGCCGGTGCTGGTTCGAATAATACGGCCGAGTCTCTGCGCCACATGAAACACGCCAAAGCGGTCGGTGCCGATGCTGCCCTCGTTGTGACACCTTATTACAACAAGCCCACACAAGAAGGGCTCTATGCCCATTTCGCAACCTTACATGATGCGGTGGAATTGCCGATTGTAATTTACAATATTCCACCGCGTTCCGTGGTGGATATGTCGCCTAAAACGATGGGTGAACTCGCAAAACTTCCCCGTATCATCGGAGTGAAGGATGCTACAGGGGATCTGTCGCGCGTGTCGCAACAACGTATTACCTGCGGAGTGGATTTCTTACAAATCTCTGGGGAAGACGCCACTGCACATGGGTTCAATGCGCAAGGTGGGGTAGGCTGTATTTCGGTCACCGCAAATGTCGCGCCTGCGCTATGCTCCGCATTGCAAAGCGCCTGTCTAACGGGCGATTACGCAAAAGCGCTTGAGATACAGGATCGCCTCATGCCGCTTCATCAGGCGGTTTTCACCGAACCCGGCCTTGTGGGGGTAAAATTTGCAATGTCTGAATTGGGGCTCTGCAGTGACGAAGTCCGCCTGCCATTGACGCCTTTGACAGAGGGGACAAAAGACCTTCTGCGTGCTGCATTGCGCCATGCAGGATTGACCAATTAAGGCGCAAAAATATGAACCAGGGTACAAGGGATGTTGAATTTCATCGACCATCCCGGACCTAAGGATTATCCCCCATTGATCATCGCGCACGGGCTTTTTGGGTCTGGGCGAAATTGGGGTGTGATCGCAAAACGGCTTTCAGATACGCGTCGCGTGATTGCCGTGGACCATCGCAATCACGGATCGAGCCCTTGGTTTCAAAGCCACAGTTACCATGATCTTGCCCAAGATTTAAAAGATGTCATCGCGCATATCGGCGCGCCCTGTGATGTGATGGGGCATTCGATGGGGGGAAAGGCGGCAATGGTGCTTGCGATCACAGATCCTGATCTGGTTGCCCGCCTGTGCATCGCCGATATCGCGCCAGTCGCATACGGACATGATCAAACGCAATTCATCAAAGCCATGCAATCGGTGGATTTCTCCAACGTGAAAAGCCGCGCAGAGGTGCGCGAACAATTGGGCCTGAGCATCGATGACGCCGGTCTGCGGGATTTTTTTGTTCAATCTGTGGACATCGAACACCGCCGCTGGCGGCTGAATTTGGACATTCTTGAAAAAGAGATGCCCAAAATTCTGGGCTTTCCTGACACCAAGGGTCATTTTGAAAAGAAAACACTGTTTCTTTCAGGCGGTAATAGCAGCTATGTCCTGCCACAAATGCGTGAAAAAATCAAAACGCTTTTCCCGTCGGCCGTTTTTGCCAGAATTCCCAACGCGGGCCATTGGATCCATGCAGAGAGGCCGCGCGCCTTTGAGGAGGCGCTCAGAGTGTTTTTTAATCAAGGCTTATGAACAACGTCGTTCTGCAAGTCGACCAAAGCGGGAAAATTTGGACCAGAATATCTTATCGGTCCTGCTTTCAGATGCTTTGACAGCCTGCGAAATATCGGGATTTTTCAAAAATGTGACAACACGAAATTGTTCCGATCTGGTCAGAGTCTGATCTGCCGTTTTTTGTAAACACTGACAGACCCTGCTGGATTTTATTTGTTTGGCCTCCATGCAGGCTTTTTTCAAAGCTTCACTGTAGCTGATCGATGGTATGCACAATAAAAGGATGGCACCGACGGCACCGATTTTGGATGCGAACATCTGTTCGGTCTCCTCAATCGATATCCCCTGACCCATGATCTCGCTAACATAGACAAAACGATGACGTCAATTCACCTGATAGGGTTGTTAGAATGGGCAAAACTTCCATGTCTTTGGATGACCTGATAGAAACCCATCAAAGCGGGTTATGATCCGCGCATTTTCATCCCTTGACCAATACCAAAATTCAACTCATATCACGCAGTATGACAGAACTTAGCCATATCCGTAATTTCTCAATCGTTGCCCATATTGATCATGGGAAATCGACCTTGGCCGATCGTTTGATCCAATCGACGGGGACCGTTAAGGATCGCGATATGAAAGAGCAACTTCTCGACTCGATGGATATCGAACGCGAGAGGGGCATCACAATCAAGGCCAATACGGTGCGTATTGAATATGATGCAGAGGATGGCGAACGTTACATCCTCAATCTGATTGACACGCCAGGTCATGTGGATTTTGCATATGAAGTCAGCCGGTCCATGCGTGCGGTTGAAGGATCGCTTCTGGTGGTGGACAGCACCCAAGGGGTTGAGGCGCAGACGCTGGCCAATGTGTATCAGGCCATTGATGCCGATCATGAAATTGTACCTGTTCTCAACAAAATCGATCTTCCCGCAAGCGATTGTGACCGTGTGGCCGAACAGATCGAAGATGTGATTGGTATTGACGCCAGCGACGCCATTCAGGTCAGCGCGAAAACAGGTATTGGCATCAAGGAAACGCTGGAAGCGATCGTTAAACGCCTTCCTGCGCCCAAAGGGGACAAAACCGCACCTTTACAGGCGATGCTCGTCGATAGTTGGTACGACAGTTATCTGGGCGTTGTTGTGCTTGTGCGCATTATTCACGGTGTCCTTAAAAAAGGGGATCGGGTGAAAATGATGTCCAACGGGTCCGTGCATTACGTGGACCGGATTGGGGTTTTCCGTCCTGAAATGGAACATGTTACGGAGCTTGGGCCCGGAGAAATCGGTTTTATCACAGCCTCTATCAAACAGGTACGCGATACCCGCGTAGGGGATACGATCACCCATGAGAAAAAAGGCGCGGAAACGGCATTGCCGGGGTTCAAGCCAAGTCAACCTGTGGTATTTTGCGGACTGTTCCCTGTGGACAGTTCAGAATTTGAAGATCTGCGCGA
The DNA here is from genome assembly GCA_001510135.1 of Alphaproteobacteria bacterium casp-alpha6. Taxonomy (GTDB): domain Bacteria; phylum Pseudomonadota; class Alphaproteobacteria; order Rhodobacterales; family Rhodobacteraceae; genus LFER01. The sequence goes on along the minus strand of LFER01000020.1, from coordinate 18,043 downwards.
TGCAATTGAAAAATTGGCGCTAAACGACGCGTCTTTTAGTTTTGAAATGGAAACTTCGGCTGCGCTGGGCTTCGGATTTCGTTGCGGATTTTTAGGTCTTTTGCACCTTGAGGTCATTCGTGATCGGATTGAACGTGAATATAATATCGAACTGATCACAACCGCGCCCTCTGTGATTTATCACATCTATATGCGTGACGGAGAAATGATCGAGCTGCACAATCCTGCGGATATGCCAGATCTGAGCAAAGTGGATCACCTTGAAGAACCACGGATCAAAGCAACTATCCTTGTCCCTGATGAATATCTTGGCGACGTGTTGAAACTTTGTCAGGATCGGCGCGGCATCCAACAGGATCTCACCTATGCGGGCAGCCGCGCGATGGTTGTCTATGATTTGCCTCTTAACGAGGTGGTCTTTGATTTCTATGACCGGCTTAAATCTGTGACAAAAGGCTATGCGAGTTTTGATTACCAGATGACGGAATATCGCCGGGATAATCTGGTCAAGATGTCTATTCTGGTGAACGACGAACCCGTGGACGCCCTGTCAGTTATGGTGCATCGGGATCGTGCGGAAACGCGGGGACGGGCGATGTGTGAAAAGCTCAAGGATCTTATCCCGCGCCATATGTTCAAAATCCCCATCCAAGCCGCGATTGGCGGCAAAGTGATTGCACGCGAAACACTCGCCGCTCTGCGCAAAGATGTGACGGCGAAATGTTACGGTGGGGATGCGACGCGCAAACGCAAACTTTTGGACAAACAAAAGGCCGGCAAGAAAAAGATGCGTCAATTCGGCCGAGTCGATATTCCTCAGGAGGCATTTATATCTGCTCTGAAAATGGATAGCTGATCTGGTACGACCGAATTTGGCTCAGATTGAAGCCGCGCTGGATTTTTAACGGGACCCTGCACAGGGTAGATTGTTCAAAAAGCTCGACCCTTCAAGCAGAAGAAATCTCATAACCCGCTCTGTCATTGGTTTTTAGAAATCGACTTGGAGCTGTCCTGAAAATGCTATATCTTCCGCCTCCAAAGAAAAGGAGATGCGGGAAATGCAAAAATATTCAAATCTACAAATATGGCTACATTGGATCGTTTTCATTTTGATCCTAGGGCAATTTGTTTTTCACGAGCCGATTTCGGAAGCCTTTGAACTTCGATTGGAAGGACAAGAAGTGGTGCCAAGCGCCCTAATCGGTCTGCACCTCGTGTTTGGTGGCGTGGTATTTCTTTTGATCGTCACGCGGCTTTGGGTGCGTATGGGGCAGGGGGTTCCGTCCTATCCCAAAGAAAATGCTGCCTTGATGGAGTTGGCTTCAAAAATCGTGCATTGGAGTTTTTACGGAGTTTTGCTGCTGCTGCCGATTTCTGGAGGGTTTGCTTGGTTTCAGCTGTCCGAAGGGGCCGGCAATGCGCATGAGATCCTTAAGACGGCGCTTCTTTTGTTGCTGTTTTTGCATGTGGGCGCGTCGCTCTTTCACTATTTTGTGCTAAAGTCGAACCTGTTTAAGCGCATGTGGTGGTAACACATCGGGTTCAACTTTGATTACAGAGCCTTCCAGAGCTGTTTGGCGCTAAAGGCCATGTCGTACATCTGCTGCGTAAGCCCGCGCAAAGGGGCAGGACGCGGGGTCGTTATCGGCAGAGGCAGGGTGGCAGGGTCCTTGCCCGTCAAAACCTCTGCCATGACCTGACCAAAGAGTGTTCCTGTCGCAATTCCGCGTCCGTTATAGCCAATCGGCGTCCAAAGCCCTGATGCCAGTTGATAGAGCGCGGGCAAATGATCCGGAGTCATGGCAATTTTGCCATGCCATACCTCTGCGATGGACACCGCTCCCAGATCAGGAAACATGGCCTTTAACATCTTTTGCGCCCAGCGCTGTGTCAATCCCTGTTGCGCAGTGCCAAATGCGCGGCCCATCGTACCTATGATCAGACGATTATCCATGTCTTTTCGCAGGCTGAACATAATCTTTCCCGTATCCCATAGCCCTTGTCGTGCAGGAAGTATTTTGTCTGCCCGTGACCCCAAAGACGCGCTGGAGACCTGCAGGTAATGGATGGTGTGAAATATATTTTGCAGCCCTGGCCATAGATCGTCTGTATAGGCATTTGTTCCAAGCACCACTGCTTTGGCTCGGACAAGGCCAGAAGATGTAGTCACCTGCCAAAGATCACCTATCTGTTTAAGTTTTTGGACCCTGACCCCAGTGCTGATCTTTGCGCCTGCCGCAGACGCGGCACGCGCGAGCCCCCTGCAATAACTCATCGGGTTTATTGTTCCGGCTCGGTGATCAAGCAGCGCACCAAAGAACCGCTCAGAGCCCACCAGATCCGCCGTTTCTTCGGCGCTGAGCAAATCGACGGGTTCGCCAAGCCGCTGCCACTGTCCAAAGCGGGCCCGCAGATCTTTCAATCCCTTCGCGCTATGGGCCACGTGCAATGTTCCCGTCTTCGTCGGCTCGCAGCGAATTTGATATCGCTCTATCAGATCAAATACATATTGAGGGCCATCTGAAAACTGACGGATGAAGCGGTCCCCGTAGACGGGTCCAAGGATGTTTTGGATCTTTTCGGGGGGAAGCCAGGCTGCGGCATTCACCAAACCCACATTGCGACCGGACCCGCCAAATCCAATATGGTTTGCTTCAAACACATGGGCAGAAAGACCTTTTTCTGCGGTATGCAGGGCGGTCGAGAGCCCTGTATAGCCACCACCAATAATGGCAACATCAAGGACCTTGTCCGGCAGCGCCGCGCTTTGCGCCGCCTGTTCTTCGGACGTATGTTCCCATAAGGAAATTGGGCCAATGTTATCCATCGTCGTCCCTGAATGTATGGACCGGGTCCATGTGACAGTGGACATGAAGATAATCGAAGTCAATCTGTGGTTTCTTGCGATTAAAGCACTTCTAAATGAAACGAGCCTGCATCAATTTGACAATCTGGTCACAGACGGATTTCGTGTTACAATCCTAAAAGAGGTCCGGATCAAAACGCACTCCCACAGTTGAAAAACACAGTTGAAAAATTTGGATTACCATGATTTCACGCAGAACAGTTTTAACGGCAACAACGGCTGGATTGGCGCTAAGCCAATTCCCTAAAGTCCTTTTTGCGTCCCAAGATGTAGCCAAAAGCTATCGCATTGGTGCCGCAGAAGGTGAACATAGCTTCTACGAAGGCGCGAAGCCATCGAAGTTATGGCTTTATAACGGTTCGGCACCGGGACCAGCGATTTTTGCAACCAAAGGGGAAATCTTAGAAGTCATCTTTGTGAACCACTTGGATGAACCCACGACCATACATTGGCATGGGATCAGAAATATAAATGCGATGGATGGTGTTCCCGGCCTGACCCAAGATGCTGTGGAGCCCGGAGACAGTTTTACGTATCGCTTCCCTCTGCGCGATGCGGGTACTTTTTGGTATCACGCCCATAACAAGGCATGGGAGCAGGTTTCCAGAGGCCTATACGGTCCTCTCATCGTGAAAGAAGAAGGATCGCAAAGCGAAAAGGGTGACATCGTTTTGCTTGTCGATGACTGGCTTCTTGATGAGGAGGAGCAAATCCATACTGCCAGTCTGGGGAGCCTGCACGATTGGTCCCACGGGGGACGGCATGGAAATTTCCTGACGGTGAATGGTCGGTCACAGCCAAAAATCGAAATTCCCGCTGAGGGTCCGGTAAGGTTGCGTTTTATCAGTGCTGCGAATGCCCGCATTATGCGGTTTTCTCTGAATGACGGATTGCTGATGCGCGTTGTTGCCGTGGACGGGGCACCTTGCGAACCTTTCGACATAGACGAAGTTGCTTTGGCTCCTGCGCAACGTGTTGATATCTTGCTAGAGAGCGGTGCGACCTTGCAGTCAGTCTGGGAAATCAGTACGGGCGAGCGCGTCATGGCGGCGTCTTTTGAACGCCGTAATGCTCTTTCATCCGGTTTACCTCCATCGCTGCGCGCGATGCCTTGGTATGAAAAACCTAACCCCGCTGGTGCCCGCCAGGTGGATATTCACATGCAGGGCGGTGCGATGGGAAATCTGATGAGCGCAGAATTTGACGGAACCACGCGCACATTGCAGGATATTGCGCGAAACGAAAAAAAGCTCTGGGCTTTCAATGGTAAAATTGGCAGCTATGCTTTGGATATTGCCGATGTGAAGCTTGGTGATGTCGTTCAGCTGAACGTTTGGAATGATACCCGCTGGCGTCACGCGATGCATCTGCATGGACAGCATTTCTGGGTCTCTTCGCAGGAGTTTGAAGGCGGGGCACGTGACCTGTTGCGCGACACCTATTTGATGCAGCCGGGGGAACGCGCAGAGTTCCTCTTTGTTGCTGATAACCCGGGGGATTGGCTGTTTCACTGCCATATGCTTGAACATCATGCTGCCGGCATGGGTGGTGTTATTTCAATCAGCTAAGGGGATTAAATCGGACATCCATTTTCCGTCTGGTGGTACCGCCTGCCCGGCTCGAACGGGCGACCTCTTGATCCACAATCAAGCGCTCTAACCTACTGAGCTAAGGCGGCACTGGGGGAGCGTGTAACTTTGCGCGACGTTCTTTGCAAGTCAAATTCGCTCTAAAAGTCGATACAATCGCGCAGCACACCCTCTTGCAACTACGCCTTACCCCCACTATTGGTGCAAAAAACCACGGAGCGGGTAATCATGGGTATCAACAAACAGTCCGATATGGAAAGCAATCTACAAATTGGTCCGACGGATCAGGGAATGGTACGCATTTATGTTTCAGCTGGCACGCTTGAAATCCCAATGGATTTTGATCCAGATGAAGCAGATGAAATTGCAGAAGAAATCAAAGCCTCAGCAGCCGCCGCGCGTGGGATCACAAAGAAGTAAAATCAGGGTCACGCGATCGCCAAAGCCGCTCTGCCGCTTTGGTGGCAAATTTCTGAATAAGAGCTTTGCGCCGTGCTGGGGCGACTGGATGATGCGGGGCCTCGCGGATCAGCGCCGCATCATAGGCATCGCCAATGATTAATCCGGTGTCGATTGGCAAAATATCTGTGGGAAAATCGCCATCCACCGCCCAGAAAAACCGATCCCCCCATTCCAGATAATTGTGCCATTTGCTGTCAGAGGTAAAATCCGCCCGAGAGGATTTGCATTCGATGATCCACAATTCCCCTTTAGGCCCAAGTGCGAAAAGATCAAGGCGCAGTCCCCGTGCAGGCACAAATTCCTCAAGGCTCACAAAGCCCAAACCGGAAAGATAGCGCGCCACACCACGGGCAAGCAATTGCCCCGGCTGGGCAGATGTCTCGTGCAGAATATTCATATTCACAGAGTGAACAAAGAATGAACATTTGGCAAGGCCGATATGTCGGTTGGATGCGCTTTATAAATGTTCTGAAATGCAATATGCATGCGATTCAAGAGATTGCATGACATAACACTTCTCGCTTCGAAGCTCGCAACCAGTTTTCATACGTTCGAGTTCTTGCAGAATTAAGCTAAGTCTTTCAATATTTTGTCTAACGTATTTGATGTGTTTTCTGAGGGTTTTGTGGGCCGGTGTGCATTCTGTGTCTGCTGTCATATCGAGTGCGACTAATTCTGCCAAATCCTGAAGCGAAAATCCCAAAGCACGTCCATGGCGGATAAAGGTCATGCGCTGGATGTCCGCTTCATCGTAGACACGCTGATTGGCTGGTGTGCGAAACGGCGGCGGCATTAGTCCCAGTTTTTCATAATAGCGGATGGTTTGCACAGTGGCCCCTGTGCGCCGACCTAAGTCCCCGATGGATAAACGCATAAAAATAATCCTTGTTCCTATAGTGGCTAGAGCAATTACGGTTTGAAGGTTGAAATGAATAAACCGGAGGTTCTTAAATGTTGGACCAGATTAAAAGTTATGATCAAGCCCTCTTTCTATTTGGCGTTTTCTTATGTTTCACAACGGTGCTCAGTTTGATCTGGTCCATTGTGTTCCCAAAATGGCGTCTGTGGCCGCCGCGCGAATATAATATCGTCCTCGCGCTATTCATGTGGACAAAGACATTTTTGATTTACGGGATCATCCTTGTGCTCGGCGTTGTGGAATGGGGAGAGATTGACGTCTACGCCATCCTTCGCTTTGGGCCGGGAGGCGCGTTGTTTCTCATCGGCAATGTCATTGTTTGGCGCGAGGTTTTTCGATTCGGATATGATCAGACCAGCGGGCGTCAGGGCGAATTGGTAATCATTGGATTTTACCAGTACAGCCGCAATCCCCAATATGTGGGTGATATTATGCTCTTGACGGGGTGGGCGATAATTTCCTCTGCACCTTATGCGATTGTGCTTGTCGGTTTGGTTTGTGCCACATTGGTGCTTGCGCCCTTTGCTGAGGAGCCGTGGTTAGAGGCGACATACGGTTCCCCGTATTTGGAATACAAAGCGCGGGTCCGCCGGTTTTTGTGATCTGATTTCGCAGGCGTCTTGGTGCACTGTACCTTTTCGACGGCTTGCTTTTTCTATTTGGAAACCCTACTTACCCGATGACGGGTGCTGTTCTTCTCGTGAACGGTTACATTCCGGTGGCCTTAAGCAATTCCGAGGGAACTGGCTCTGTTTGGGTCCTGGCCCAATTATCTGGTGCCCACCTGTTCATACAGGTCCTCTGGAATGAGAGAACCAAACGGTTGCAACGGGCCCGTCACTTTGAAACGCAATAGAATAACAGGGGTAGGGGCGGAGTTATGGCAAAAATTGTTGGACTATGCGGGTCACTGCGGAAAAATTCCTTGAACCGAAAACTGTTGAACGAAGCCGTGCGTCTTTATGGAGCTTGCGATTATACTGAACTTTCGTTGAACCTACCGCTTTATGACGGAGATTTGGAGCAAGACGGTCGACCCGAAAGTATTGAAACACTTGCGGCCAAAGTGAAATCGGCTGACGGTGTCATTATTGTTAGCCCCGAATACAACAAAGGTCTTTCAGGTGTCTTGAAAAATGCGCTGGACTGGATCAGTCGTGTTCCTGGGGGTGTCTGGAAAGACAAACCTGTGGCTGTCATGACCGCCGCTGCGGGACGTACGGGCGGGGAAACTGCTCAATATATGTTGCGGTCTTGCATTACGCCCTTTGGACCTAGGCTGATCACGACCTCGGTTGTTTGCCTTGCGCAGGCCAGTGATGAATTTGACGAAAACGATCAACTGGTGTCTGATCGTTATATCACGTCAGTCTCATCCCTTATGGAGGCCTTGCGCAGTGAAATTTCTTTGAAAGGCACCTGAACGCGGTTTAACCGCCTGTGTGGCTCATGTGGCGCGTCATCTGACCCGAAATGGTTTGGCGCGAGTAATCAAAATCATGCCCCTTCGGTTTCAGCCCAATAGCTTTGCGGATCGCCTCTTCAAGGGGTTTTTCGCTGTCCGGACTGTTTCTTAGGGGCGCGCGCAGGTCGGCCATATCTTCTTGGCCGAGGCACATGTAAAGTTCCCCCGTGCAGGTGAGCCTGACCCGATTGCAGCTTTCACAGAAATTATGGGTGAGAGGCGTGATAAAGCCGATCTTTTGGCCGGTCTCTTCAATCTTCACATAACGCGCGGGACCTCCGCTACGTTCCGCCAGATCAGTCAGACTGTAGCGTTCGCGCAACCGGTCGCGCAATTCGCTGAGCGCCCAATATTGTCCAATACGGTCTTCTGACCCCATATCCCCCATGGGCATGACTTCGATCCAAGTCAAATCCATGTCACGTGCGTGACACCATTCGGTGAGTGTGAAAAGCTCTTCTTCATTAAACCCCTTAAGGGCCACGGCGTTGATCTTCACCCGTAGTCCGGCATTTTGTGCAGCGTCGATTCCGCGCAGAACCTGATCCAGACGTCCCCATCGTGTGACACGGGCAAATTTTTGCTCATCCAGTGTATCAAGGGACACGTTCACGCGTCGCACGCCCGCACTGTAGAGATCACTCGCAAAGCGATGCAGTTGGGATCCGTTGGTGGTCAGAGTGAGCTCTTCCAAAGCGCCGCTGTCCAAATGGCGTGACATGCTGTTGAAAAAGCTCATAATATTTCGCCGAACGAGAGGTTCCCCACCTGTGATGCGCAGCTTTTTAACACCCAATGCGACAAAGGTTGAACACATGCGGTCCAGTTCTTCTAGTGTCAGCAGATCCTTTTTGGGAAGAAATTTCATATCTTCTACCATGCAATAGACGCAGCGAAAATCGCATCTGTCTGTTACAGAGACGCGCAAATACGTGATGGCGCGTGCGAAGGGGTCTATCAATGGTGCTTTCATTCTTGTAAATCTAGGGGCAAGTCGGCATCTGTTCAAGAAGCCAAATGAGGGGAGTAGTAGAAATTGGTGTTTCAATTGGTCGCAAAACTGGCAACTCTTGCGATTCTTTGTGCGCTTTGGTCCTGTACACAAAAGCCGCTCCTTACGCTGCCGTCCAAAAAAGAGGCCCAAGTTGGGCCAGTTTTGTCAGGAACAGGAGCGCCCAAAGCCCCCGCCGCACTTGATGTGGCGACAAGAGAAGAGCGTGAGGCAGCCGTTGCGCAAACATCTGTTGCTGAGACACAAGCACTGGGTGAGACAATCGTAAGCCTTGGCAATCCCGCAGAAACAGGGTTTTGGGTGAAGACCCCATTGCTTGGAACGAAAAGCTTTGGGCGTGTTACACACAAAGAGACGGGAAAATCCGTAAACGTAACGTTGTTGCCGCTGGATGGGCAGGGGAGCGGAAGCCAAATATCTTTGTCTGCTATGCGCGCGCTGGGTCTGCCCCTGAGCAGTCTCACATCAGTTGTGATTTTTCAGGAATAATTCCGGCCCTCTTCAGGTGCTCAAAGGAATGTATGGAGTGCTTGGATTATGCGTTCCTGCTGAGCCTGATTTATGCCGACCCAAAGTGGTAACCGGATAAGGCGGGCAGACATTTGTTCAGTTGTCTGCATAGGACCATGAACACGACCGTATTTTTTCCCCGCAGGGGAGGAGTGAAGAGGCACATAATGAAAGACAGATTGAATGCCCTGCTTTTTTAACGCAGCGAGCGTTTCATCCCTTTGCGCCAAATCAGGTACCAAAACATAATAGAGATGACCATTATGTTGGCAGTCCTCCGGCACATAGGGCCGCCTAAGGCGACCTTGGTCTTCTAAAGATTTGCTAAGGTCGTGATATCGATCCCAAACCTCAATACGGGCGTCGGTGATCTGTCTTGCGTTTTCCAATTGCGACCACAGAAGGGCTGCTACAATTTCGGCAGGCAGATAGGAAGATCCGGCATCTTGCCAAGTATATTTGTCGACTTCTCCGCGCAAAAACTGTGAGCGATCGGTGCCTTTTTCCCGAATAATCTCTGCTCTGAGTGCATATTTTTGCTCATTAACGAGGAGTGCGCCGCCTTCGCCCGAGATAATATTTTTTGTCGCATGAACGCTCAGCGCGCCCAGATGTCCCATACTGCCAAGCGCGCGACCTTTGTAGGTGGCCATCATCCCTTGTGCAGCATCTTCGATGACATGAAGACCATGGGTCGCAGCGATCTCCATAATCCGATCCATCTCACAGGCAACGCCTGCATAATGTACAGCGACAATCGCTTTGGTTTTTGGGGTTATGGCATCTTCGATAAGCGTTTCATCTATATTCAGCGTGTCGGCACGAATATCAACAAAGACCGGCACTGCGCCACGCAGAACAAAGGCGTTTGCGGTAGAGACAAAGGTGTAAGAAGGCATGATCACTTCGTCGCCGGGGTGGATATCCAGCAAGAGCGCGCACATTTCCAAAGCCGCTGCGCAAGAATGGGTTAACAATGCCTTGGGCGATTTATGATAGGTTTCAAGCCATTGATGGCAGCGTCTCGTAAATCCACCGTCACCAGACAATGCGCCGCTTTCCAAGGATTGGAGAATGTTAATTTGTGCCTGATCCGTCAAATAAATGTTGTTAAAAGGGACAACACGGTCATCTGCAGTCATAAGATGTTTTATCCCTATGTTTTTCGGATCACTTAACCAAATTTTGTATGTCCTAGGCGAAATTTGTGTGTCTTGCAATATGGCGTATTAAAACGTTTGCGGGAGCCATATTGTGCGAACTCAGATCCATCATTCTATTTTTCGATATAACCGGCAACGCGATCTGCGGTTTGTCCAAGTGTTTTACTCAGCAAATCGCGTGCATTGGGATCCTCGCTCAAGCCGGCTATTTGGCTTTCTCGGTTTCCTTGCCAATTTGTCGATACATGGAAGAAGTGCCAGAATTCATAGGATTTATCTATGTAAAACCGTTCCAACAGTAATTTTTCAAGTGAATGGGGCGCCCAATTATAACCTTTGAAACGCCCCGACGGGACGATGCACCATTTTGGTGCCGAATCCAGCTTTGTACCGATCCGAAAATATCCACCAACGTGAGTCATTTGAGATGTGTTTTCCAAATCATGATAACGCATCGATCCTTTGATCCGCACAAAGCCGGAGCGGGAGGCAAGTGCGCGTTCAAAGATTGATCCGGGTCCGGGGGAAAGGAGCTCATCTTCATCACAAGATAAGACAGCGCGCGCCTGCTGCAATAACCTTAACCTTAGAAATATTGTATGCACTGGTTTGCAAATAAAGTTCGCGAAAGCGAAAAGGGGTGATCCCGAAGGCACCATAAGTGAAGGGCAATTTTAATAAAGCGACCTGCTTTAGGCCCGTATCCTTCAAATATGGAATGAGGTTGTCAGATTTATACCGGTCGCTATTGTTATCCATAATCATGACCGCTTCTAGGCCGTGGTGCGCCATGTGCCATTTTATGTGATCTCGGATCCATTCAAGATCGTTATTCTTGTTCATCAGCAGCAAAGTATTGAGGCCAGAAAAGAGATCATGTTCCGTTTTACTAATTTTTGAGTTCAGGGTGAAATCCGCTGTTTCAAATTCAATTTGCGTCGCCGGTCCTGAGACGGGAAGCTCCACTAAATCGGTTCGTCGAAATTTGCGGATTTTTGGTTTTTGAACTTTGCGGCCATCTACTTTGAATTGCCCCATTTTCAAAACCGGCTCTAGATTGTTCAGCTTTGGGCAAACAAGCGTAATCAATCCATTATCTTCGATGGCATCATACCAAAGCGTTTTTGTATCATATGTTTCATAATAAGTACTGTGCAGATATTTTTCCGGCGTTTTGCTTTTGCGAGATGGTCCTGAATCAGGCAGTGTTGCCGAATTTGGTAAAAATATATTCTCAGTCTGAATCATAGTTTTAAATCCGTTTCCACGATCTGGTCATCGATGTTTTATGAGCCGGCGCGCGCGTTTACAAAGCATATACCGTCCCTTTTTTACCTGAAGCTGTTTTTTGATATATCCTTGGTAAAAGACCACCTGCTAAAACAGCTCTTGGAAGTCTTATCTTAAACCATGCACAAATTAAAAGGCGGATGATAAAAGCTCCATAGACTTAAGATTTTTCGTCTGTGTTCATTAGGCCGGTGGCTTTGCTTTCACAATAAAAATCCCATTGAACCGAGCAGTCGTAAGACAATTTAATTCGCACAGCGAGGTCACCTGAATAGGCATATCGAGCACCTTGAAACTATGAGATTTCTAAACGCAAAGTGCTGAACTATTTCATTCATTGACATTATTGGATTTAAACTAAGTTTTCGGTTTAGGGGGTGTGAGGACTGTATTAGACGAAGGAGCAATACATGCATATATCAGTCAGGGTCTGTTAACGACTCTGATCGCATTATCATTCTTTACAACTGGCGCTTTTGCCGCGACATTGACATGCTCATTTCTTTCAGAAACGACCATCAGCACAGATGGGGCATGGGTAAAGAAAGAAATGGATTTCATGAAGCTTTACGACATGTTCGGCGATGGCTTGTCTTTACCTCTTGAGAACTCGCTGCTGGGTAATCTGGATACCGGTCAACCTTTCTTGGCAGGTGAAGTTGAGCGCGGGAAAGTTTTCCTAATGGGTGGTGATTATGGCGTCGAAGGAAAATTGATCGAGGTAAATGGCAACGAGATCACCATTTATGACGGCATGTGCAATATTGGATTTGGCTGATAGGATTTGGCTGATATGGGTGCGGCTGGTCTCAAATATTGCGCGACCGACTGATGTGACACATAACAGCCCGCACCTTCGCTGTGATGCAGCTGTAAGCTGAGTTAGTCAAAGGCCTGAAAGAGCGGATAGGGGCAAGCGCCCCTATCATTATTCTACTGTTTCGGACTATACTTAAAATAACATAATAAACTATTGATATCATTCATTATTATGTTTCGTAAAATCTGGTTTCCTACTTTTTTTCAGATTCCAATCCTCCAACGACCAATAATTCTTTATCTCCGTTGAGAATGTCGTATCCCTTACTCTTGTTGTTTTGATCCTTATACACAAAACCATCATTCACGTAAGGTAGTTTGAATTTAATCTTTAACTGATGCTTACCAATCTCATCGTTTGTTACTTCAATTCTGTCGATAAACTGATTCAGAAATGCTTTTTTTTCGTCAAAAGAAATGTCGTCATTCTTCAATCTTTGGATACGACTATCAAACTCTCCGACCCAATCTACCCACTTCTTATTTGCTTCAGCATTCAAAAGTTTGTTTTCCAACTGATATAATTTTTCAACCAATATTTCTTGTTGTTCTTCCCAAACCTGACGTATCTGTTTTCGTTCAGAATTTGCTTTTGAACCAATCGACTTCATCGCTTTTTCTCTAACGATTAAGTCCCTAACTTCCTTCAAATCTTTTTGTGTTTTCTTAACATCACGTTTCATCTTCTTGATTTGATCAGAAGACATTTTGAAAGTATTTGATCCTAACACTTCCTTCTTTGTTTGTTCTTTGAATAAATGTGATTTTGATATCGTATCAACTACAGCATCCCACACTATCTTATCCGCAACATCGATCTTGATTGATTGTAGTCGATCTTTACAAACAATCTTTTCACTAGGATCAATAATTCTGTAATTCTTTTCATTCGATCTACAGTAGTAATAGTTGCGATACTGAATCCTATACACTTTCTGTCCGTAAGCAGTCCCACAATAACCACAACTCAAAAACTCCTTGAGTAATGTAGGATACTTTAAATTAGTGTCGCTGATCCGTCCTTTCGCATTATAACTTCTATCACCAAATAACTTACGTGCTTTATTGAACAAACGTTGTCCAACTATCCTATCACACTCGACCCTTTCAACATCTCCAGTTTCACCGTGTTTATATTCATACCACCCTTGATAATGATTATTTGATGAGATGATGTTTCTTAACGATGCTGTGCTCCACATCAGATTACCACGTCGTGTCTTCACTCCCTCTTTGAAGAGTTCCTTAGAAATATTCGTCACCGACAAACCTTCGACATACTTTTCAAATATAAAGTTTATCCACTTCGCTTCGTATCTGTTCTTCTTCAGATATCCCTTATCATCTACATCGTAACCAAATGGTGTTGGACCACCTTGCCACATACCCTTCTTTACACGTTGAAACTTACCAGCATTCAATCTCGACATACGTTGTTCTTGTTCAAGAACAGATATCGATCTCATCAAATCAAATACAAAAGCATCTTCACTCTTACTCAGATCACGAGGAACAGGATTCAATCCTTCATACAATTTGATATCGTTATCGACTAACTTTGAACCAATTGAATACCAAGTAGTCCGATTACGACTTAATCTGTTTTGATTATAGACGTAGAGATGCTTTACATTTCCCTCATCTACTTCATTCAACAATTCAGTTAATACTGGACGATTTGATAAATCATTCTTTGTTGATGATTGAGATCCCTCATCCCACAATCGAGTTTCAAACCCTAATTGTTCAGCAACCTTCAACCCTGTATCGTATTGTAATTCTAAACCAAAACCTTCTTCACCTTGAACATCCGTCGATACCCGTCTGTAGATATGAAGTATTTCCATCTCGAATTCCAACCTGTGATATCAATCAACCGAATAACTTTAAAATAACATTATTTGATTGAAAGATATACCAAAAATATCCTCATTACTTAATCTACATCACACACCTTTCATCAGTCGTTTTGTGAGATTTGTAATAGTGTTACAAAGAGGGGATCGATTGATTGTAAGTTGAAAATAATAAGCGAAATAACTGTTTAATAACAATTATTTAGAAGGCATACTTAATGTTAATCTACGTTTTGATGAAGATTTTTCGTTTTGTGATATGAGTGAGTTGAGATTTAATCCAAACAACCAATTGAAAGTATCGTTCCACCCGACAGATACCAACTTCTTCATCAATATCAAATAAGAAACGAAATCAACTACAGATAACCGTTCCAGTATTACAACTTCATCATCATCAAAATGAAAGAAAAGTCCGATATCTTCTTCTTCATACAAACGTCGAAACGATCCAAACAAATCTAGTTGATGTTGATCAGATAACCGTTTTCGTTTTCTTTCGTCCCGTTGTTTAAGTAATTCAAACCGTTGTCGAGTAGCAGCATCGATCTCTTCGATACGTCTCAGTTGCCTAATCACTCGTGGGAAATTCTCATCTTCAATTGTGAAATCGAAACCAAATAAATTACTCCAATTATATTTGATTTTCAGATTAGGATTTTTATCTCTCTGTTTCCGATACGACTTATCATACCATTTCACGTAGTCCGTAACTGTATCAAACTCTAATCGATTACCAGTATCTACAAACTCCCAATCGATCTTATAGATTTCGATCCAAGGATAGTCCCAGTGAGGAAAATACGTCCTTCCTCTCTCTTGTTTCTTAAATATCTTAATGTTTGTTTTGATCTCGAATTTTGCTGTAGGAGAATGTTTTACTAAGTTATCAGGATTCCAACTATCAACGATTACGTTACCATACCAATCAACCACCCAAACCGTCTTTTGCCACCTCTTAACAAAGTCGTTTTCGTTGATGATCGATTGTTTATACAACTCAGATGTATCGTAGAGTTCCTTCCCCCAATCGTTTTCACAACTACGAAATAAACCCTTCCAATCTCGTTTCTGAAATCTCTGATAGATCGTAATCAACTTACATAATTCATCATCCGAGAAGTATTCACCAGCAGAGTAATTCCTACCTCTAAAATTATGTTTAAACCTTATAGCATTCTTGAAATTGTAACTTGATATTCGTGTTATGTTTTCCTCCAACGACTTATCTTTATGAAGTCCCTGGATATACAAACCACAATCTTTATCAGTTTTTACAAACCGATCTTTCCCGATAAAATACGTCTTTTGAAATATCGTTTTAAGTTGTGATCGAGATAGATTTGTTACTCCGTGAAAATGAACAAACAGTAACAATTGATCACTAATTCGATAGTGATCAATCAGTTGTTTCATCTGCTTCTTTTTAATCTCACTTCCATCATCGTCACTATTACGAAGCATCGTCCAATTAACTAATTCGACTTCATATGCTGCTTCGATCCAACGTTCTTGATCCATAGGTGTTTTACGAAGTTGATATCTTACCTTCCTCCAACGATTAACATCTCGTTTGATAAGTTTATCCAACTCATTTTGATCAACCTTACATATACCGACGACACCTGTAATATGTAATAAATCTTCATTACGATATTCACCCCGTATCTTCTTCCATACTGGTAAACCACCGTTCTTACCTACATCTACCAAACTACCATTTTGATAAGTCCCACGATCTAATCTTGTTTGTATCCTTTTACGAAATGTATTCCCTGCCATTTTCCTACAAGATTGGCACCACAAACTCTGACACACATCATATTTGACGTAATCATCAGGATTATCTCTTAACTCAAATTGCCGTCTTTGATTAAGTCCAACTAATCCAAATTCTGCTTCATACTTCGTATGCTTAAATTTATCAGCAATCTTCTTGGATCGTTTGCTTCTCGTTCGAACACAATTGTTGATCCTACGATTCAAATGATGTGCTTCAGGATCGTTACTCAACAATAATGCTTTCGTAACCCTGTTCTTAGTGAGTGTGTATTCTCTAACAACTTCTCTACTGTCGTTAATTTCATCCAACATCAAATTTTGAAGACGATTGATAGTATCCATCGACGACGATCTACGTCGTTTAACAGCAGTCCATCGTTTATCGTTATCTTTCGTCATTCAATCAGCATTCAAAAAACGTCTCTAAATGCTGTTAAATCATATCCGACTATTACATTCCAAAAAAAATAGTTTCCGTCACTCTACGACTAGGAAATCCACTCTACGATTGTTTTCCGATACTCTTCATCCTACTCATCAACTTCTTATCGTCAGTAGATACAGCAATACCTAATCCATCGATGTATGATAGGAGATTGTTTTGACGACTGATCAATTTGTTTTGTTTCACAGGATCGTTTTCATTCTCAATTTGCTTTGATAAGTTTCGTATCTTTAACACCATCGCTGCTGTTGCTGCTTTCACCCAAAATGGATACGATCCTTCTGAAATAAATTCCTTAAATCTCTTCATTACTTCTCCCTTATCAATACGACTGAAAAAGCACCTTTACGTATCATCTTATCAAAAACCTGATTCAGATTACGTTTGTCGTCTTTCGAAAATACATCAATAATTTCAAATTCTACCGACTTCATCGAAGTGATAGTTTTACCTAACTCAAATTTCGTTTTCGGTTTCGTCGATACTAACAATTCTTCCTCCCAACTCTCCACTAATTGTGTTTAAAATTCTTATCTTTTCGTCATACAAATCTTTCATATCGTGATCTAAATCATCGATTGCTTCTTTGACGTTTTGAACATCGTATTCAGTCGGACTGAGAAACCGTTTCTTAATGAATTCCTCAATAAGAATTGACACGTCTCTAACTACGTTATTCAATTCGTTGAGTGATAGATTTACAGTCGGATTATCACTACTCAACACATCTTCAACACTCAGTCCGATCATATGAAAAACGTAATCTGCTTTACCTTCTTCATCTAACAACAAAGACGAATAGTAGTTTGATAACGAAAATGATGATGGATCACCGTGATTTAACCAACTGTGATAAACTTCCCTATTCTCCATCAATACGTATCCTCCCAACTATAATTATTAGTAAAGATAGGTGAGGGTGGTAATTCTTCGTCAGTTTGTCGTTGTAGATGTATTGTTTGACGATTACGAGTTTTCAAATCCATTACTAAATCATTAAACTTATCGTCTTCATCCATCTTCCTTACTTCATTACGTAACCAACCCTCCATCAAACTTATCAACGTAGATGTTCTACTTAATCGTTTGAACTTAACCATCTCATCAAAACTATTGATCAGATGGTTCGGAACATTAAAATTAACTAACTTATAATCATTCGAATTGTATGGTTGTTGTAAAATCATTACTTTTTCCTTCTGAATAACCGACAACTAAATGTCCAAAATAATCTATAATTTCATCTCGATCTTTGTTCTTGAACGGTCTTTCACGTTCAATAAACTTCAAGATTGCTTCTAGTTGTTTTCTTGTAATTTTACCTTTAGTGACTAATGACTTCTCTAAATTCTTCAACAGGTCCTTCATCTTAATGTCACGTTTAGATAAATAGTATTTTATGAACCTTAACAATAACTGCTTCATGTATTCCTTATCCTTCTTCGTCATCCAAATACCTTTCTTTAGATAATACTAATGATTAAAGCAAACTTCCGATCTGCCTTTAAAAATGTCTTCAAAATATCAAATGACGTTCTAGGGACTCTATAGTCAGCAAAGATACAAACATGATGAATTCATAAGATCCAATCCATCACCATAAATGTGTTTGCTTCGTCTCTTCATAATATAACCTAACCACCCCTCTGTTCTTTGTTGATCAGAGGGGTATTCTATATCGATCTCACGATATCCAAATCTCGTCTTTTCCCAGCAATTCCTGATTAAAGACGAAAATATTTCTTCATCAATCCGATCTGGTCTTTCAATTATCGTATGTAAATGTAGTCGTTGATGATTACTTTCTTCTTGTATCACCAACATTTTCAGTTCTTTCCCATATCTACGATAAGCATTACCAAATA
>LFER01000019.1 GCA_001510135.1 Alphaproteobacteria bacterium casp-alpha6 | reverse complement strand
TTTTTGGCAATCTTCATGACCTCTGTGATCATCTCTTCCTGCGTGTCAAAAAGCGCATTTACCAATCCAAAGCGATATGCATCCTTTGCGCTAAATCGGTTTCCTGTATATGCCATCTCTTTGACGAAACCTTCGGGGATCAATTTTACCAGACGGGGAAACGTACCCACATCGGCCGTCATTGCGAGATTGGTTTCAAAGAGTGTAAAGAAGGCGTCTTTGGTGGCATAGCGCATATCGCAGGCCGTAATGAAATCAAGCCCGCCACCGATACAGCCGCCCTGTACCGCCACCAGTACCGGCACCCGCGCGTTTTCAAGAACTGTAAATGTTTGCTGTAGCTGTTTTACCTCTTGGTAAAATGCAACGCGCGCATTTCCATCCTTTTTAGACGCCGCCAATTGCCCAAATAAAGACGTGTCAATTCCGGAAGTAAAATGGGGACCGGTCGACGTAATGACGATGACCCTTGCGCGCGCGTTGTTGTCGATATCCTCGATAAGATCGGGTAACTCGGACCAGAACTCCTGTATCATCGAATTGCGCTTTTCTGGGCGATTGAGCACAATATGTGCGATGTTGTCTTTTAGAGTGAGTTCAAAACACGTCATGTTCTACCTGATCTTTATTTAATGATTTGTGGAATGATGGGCAAAAACAAACGCCCTGACAATGGTGATTGGGCAACCGCTTTAAGTGACCCAGCGTTCGCAGCAGTGTAAAAAAGTGGATGTCGTGAAATAAATTTCTTTGCATATGAAAGAAAACACTGTTTTCCTTTGGGCATGATCTATTGTGTTTCGGCGGTTTTTTCGTCGGTGTGATAGATGTGTTCACCATCGGCTGCAAAGGATTTTACTGTTATGCGTCCCAGTCCATTTGACAAACCAGGCAGTTTTTGGCGCGGAAATCTACACACGCATTCAAATGCGTCCGATGGGATATTGCCTCCTGATGAGGTCTGCCGGCGTTACAAAGCACAAGGATATGATTTTATTGCGCTTACAGATCATTTCATTGGAATTTACGATTATCCGATCAGTGACACAGTCCAGTATCGTGATGATGCTTTCACAACAATTCTGGGGGCAGAACTGCATTCTGGCGCCATGGAAAATGGCGAGCTTTGGCACATTCTGGCGGTTGGGCTACCGGAGGATTTTGCCCGCGCAAACGCCCCTGCGTTTGAACCAGTGGAGGATCAGGAAACGGGTCCAGAAATTGCACGACGCGCCAGAGAGGCGGGCGCGTTTGTCGCCATTGCACATCCGCACTGGTCGGGGATGACGCTGTCTGATGCGCGTTCGATCGACGCTGCGCATGCGGTTGAAATCTACAACCACGGCTGCGCGACAGACTGCGATCGGGGGGAAGGGTTTTCGACACTTGATTTATTGCTAAGCGAAGGTCGCAAGTTAACCGCAGTTGCCACAGATGATGCGCATTTTCATGTTGCAGATCATTTTGGCGGTTGGGTGATGGTGCGTGCAACAAAAAATACGCCCGAGGCGTTGCTGACCGCGCTGAAAGAGGGGGCCTTTTTTGCCACCCAAGGACCACAGTTTCACGATATTGAAGTCCGAGACAACAAGGTTCACGTCACATCAAGCGCTGTCGAAACAGTCATTGTTCAAGCCCAAGGTAGCGCAACAGCTTCCCAACACGGGTCTTCAATGACCAAAACAGTGGTGCCGCTGGGCAGATGCGTGAAAAGCCCATGGATCCGCGTCACGCTCATTGATTCGTCAGGAAAACGTGCTTGGTCCAACCCGATCTGGCGGTAATTCATCAGGCAACTTTTTGAAGAACTGTTTGCGGTGTCACGCCGATGGCAGCGCAAATATCGCGGGTCAATTCCGGTTTGTTCAACGTATAAAAATGAAAGTTCTCAACACCACCATCAATCAAATCGGAACATAATTCTGTGCTGAGCGCCACCGATAAAAAGTCACTGCGATCATCGCGCAACGCGGTTTGAAATACTGCGTCCATCCAATCGGGGATTTGCGCACCACAGCTTTGTGCAAACGCTTTGGTGCCAGCCCAGTTTTCAATGGGCAGGATGCCAGGTGTGATGGGCGCGGTAATGCCTGCTTTATCGCATAGATCACGGAAGCGGAAAAAATCGTCAGCTTCAAAAAAGAATTGAGTGATTGCTTCGCTGGCACCGGCATCAATCTTGCGCTTGAGCCAGTCTACATCGTCTTTAAGACTGGCTGCCTCAGGATGTTTGTGTGGATAGGCACCCACGCAAATATTGAAATCTCCGCTCGCTGCCAAAGCTTCGATCATCTCACAGCTGTTTGCAAACCCCTCTGGATGGGGTGCAAATCCTTCTGTTCCCTTTGGAGGATCTCCGCGTAGAGCGACGATATCTTTGACCCCCAAATCTGACCATGATTTTGCCAAGGACAGAGTGTCTTCTTTGGTTGCATCCACGCAGGTCAAATGTGCCGCGACACTTAGATCGGTTGAGCCCGCGATTGCGGCCACCGCTTCTCGTGTCAATTGCCGTGTTGTGCCACCGGCCCCATAAGTGACAGAGACAAAACGGGGTGCCAATGGCGCCAGCGTTTGTACCGTATCCCAAAGGCGAAACGAAGCTTCGATCGTTTTGGGAGGGAAAAATTCGAAAGAGACATTTAACGAGGTCATTTTATATTCCATTTGCAATTTCTAATAAGGTGCCATAAGGATCTTCATTAATCAAATTCATAAAATTAAAGAAAGTTATGAATTTCATATGAAGATGCACATCGAATTTCGCCATTTGCGCACAATAAAAGCGATCCATGAACACGGCGGGGTCGCTAGGGCTGCAGATATTTTGAATATTACGCAATCTGCCCTTAGCCATCAAATCAAATCCTTAGAAGATCAAGCGGGCGTGGAACTGTTTGTGCGGCGGTCAAAACCCATGCGACTTTCTGCTGCAGGGCAAAGGCTCTTGCGTGCTGCGGAACGGATATTGCCGGAAATTGAGGCGTTACAAAATGAATTCGACGGGCTTCGGGGCGGGCGTAGCGGGCGCCTTCACATTGCGATTGAATGCCATGCCTGTTTTGAATGGCTCTTTCCCGTTTTGGAAAAGTTCCGCAAACACTGGCCTGATGTCGATGTGGATATTCGTCCGGGCCTTGCATTTGATGCGCTGCCAGCCTTGCAAAAAGAAGAAGTGGATTTGGTCATCTCATCTGATCCAGAAGACATACCGGGCGTCGAATTCAAACATTTGTTTGATTATGAATCAGTCTTTGTTGCTGCACAATCCCACCCATTGGCACAAAAAGAATATATCACAGCCGAAGACTTTCGCGATCAAACTCTAATCACCTATCCTGTAGAACGCACGCGTCTGGATATTTTCAGCCAGCTACTTATTCCTAATAAGATCGAACCTGCATTGATCAGACAGGTAGAATTGACGGCGGTTATTTTGTTGCTTGTCGCTTCTAACCGCGGAGTTAGCGCTTTGCCCGATTGGGTGATCAGAGAGGTCAAATACAGCTCAGACTACGTCACTCGACCCATAACGCCCAAAGGCATACACCGGAAACTTTTCGCCGCGGCACGGGAAAACGATCTGAAAAAAGAATTTGTGGCCGACCTCATAGAATGGGCCGGCCTAGAAGCTAAATCGCTTCAGAGTTATTAAGCGAGCGACTTTAACCATCGCGCGGTCAAAGTTGTTGACTTAAAGCGCCTTTAGGTCAGACGCCATTTGGCGACCGTCGCGACCCTCCTGAAGCTCAAAGCTCACTTTCTGGTTGTCGGCCAAACCTGTGAGGCCTGACTTTTCAACAGCAGAAATGTGAACAAAAACGTCCTTTCCGCCTCCATCTGGTGCGATGAAGCCGAATCCTTTTGTGGTGTTAAACCATTTCACGGTGCCGTTTGGCATGTTCCGTGTCTCCTTTACTTCTCATTGTCCTGCAGTAGCAGAATTACTTCATGATCCACAAGTGCATTCCCAACAACTGCTGGGCCCCGAAAGGTAGAAACATGCATCTCTAACATTTAAGTGACACGCCTTTGTAAAAACCACAAAGTGAAGGTAGAGTAATTCTCAGCAATTCCAACTGTTTTTTTTAAAAAAGGGCATGAAACATGGAGATTTTTGGAATAATTAACTGTGACAAGTGCCGTTTGGCGCGAAAGGCGCTCGGTGCATCGGAAATAACTGACGTTAAGCGCGTGCAAATCCCAGAAGATATTTTGCTAAAGGCGTTTTCAACCTTTGGTGATAAGCTGCTGAATCGCAGTTCTACGACCTGGCGAACACTTGATCCCGCAGAGAAAGAGCAAAATCCATTGGAACTCATAAAAAAATATCCAACTCTGATGAAAAGACCGCTGATCAAAAATAAAAATGGTGAGTTGTTTTTGGGCTGGTCGGAGGATATCAGGATGGCCTTGATGGGAAAGGTTTAGTTTCTCTGGGACTGGTTGAGGCTGCACGGCGTAGTCCTGTGAAAATATTCGCGCAGCCTGACCTTTCTTTCTGGCGATTTACCTCAAATCCGGTGGGGTGGCCTCTGTTGATAACTCTGTCGTTATTTCGGCCAAACTGCGGGAGTAGGTTTCCTTTTCTCCCAACTTGCGCACTGTCACGGAGTTTTCCTCAACCTCTCGCATTCCGCAGGCAAGGATAACGGGTACTTTGCCCACTGAATGTTCCCGTACTTTGTAATTAATCTTTTCATTTCTTAGATCAGCTTCGGCCCGTACCCCTGCAGATTTCAAGGCTTCCACCACCTCAAGCACATAATCGTTTGCATCCGTCACAATCGCTGCGACGACAACCTGACGGGGCGCGAGCCAGAAGGGAAGCTTTCCCGCGTGCTCTTCGATCAAAATCCCGATAAAGCGTTCAAACGACCCAAGGCAGGCGCGGTGCAACATCACGGGGCGGTGTTTGTCGCCATCCTCGGCGATAAAGTTTGCCTCAAGCCGTTCTGGCAGCACAAAATCAACTTGAAGTGTGCCGCATTGCCAATCCCGTCCAATCGCATCAGTGAGGACGAATTCCAGCTTGGGTCCATAAAACGCGCCTTCTCCGGGGTTTAAGGTAAAGTCACACCCTGCTGAAATTGTTGCTTTTTTCAAAGCCTCTTCTGCGCGATCCCAAACATCATCGCTGCCTGCTCTGGTTTCTGGGCGGTCCGAGAATTTGACCGAAAAGGACGCAAATCCAAGGTCCTTATACACATTTGACAGAAAATCGATAAAGCGTTTGGTTTCTGCTTCGATCTGATCGGGACGGCAAAAAATATGCGCATCATCCTGAACAAACCCGCGCACGCGCATAATTCCATGCAAAGCGCCTGAAGGTTCGTATCGCGCACAAGATCCAAATTCTGCCATGCGAAGAGGAAGATCGCGATAAGATTTCAAACCTTGGTTAAAGATCTGCACGTGGCAGGGGCAGTTCATCGGCTTGAGCGCATTAACCGCTTTTTCGCGCGCATGTTCTTCGTCCACTTCAACGATGAACATATTTTCCTGATACTTTTCCCAATGTCCGGAGGCTTCCCATAATTTTCGGTCAAGCACTTGGGGTGTATTGACTTCGACATAGCCCCCGCGCGTTTGCTGGCGGCGCATGTAATCTTGTAGGGTCGTGAAAATTTTCCACCCGTTGGGGTGCCAGAATACTTGTCCCGGCGCTTCGGGTTGCATGTGAAACAGGTTCATTTCGCGACCCAACTTGCGGTGGTCGCGTTTTGCGGCCTCTTCAAGCATGTTGAGATAGGCACGTAGATCTTCTTTGTTCAAAAAGGCAACGCCGTATATACGTTGCAACATTGCACGATTGCTGTCCCCTCGCCAATAAGCGCCCGCGACAGACATGAGCTTAAAGGCATCAGCCGGAACCTGACCTGTGTGCTGTAAATGTGGTCCGCGGCACAAATCCTGCCAGTCGCCATGCCAATACATGCGCAGCGGTTCATCACCTGGGATTGCCTCAATCAATTCGACCTTATAGGGCTCATTATTTTCTTCATAATGCGCTATAGCATCTTCGCGGCTCCATACTTCTGTCCGTACAGGATCGCGTAAATTAATGATATCTTTCATCTTTTTTTCGATAAGACCAAGATCTTCGGGTGTAAAAGGTTCTGTGCGATCAAAATCATAATACCAGCCGTTTTCAATAACGGGGCCGATGGTGACTTTGACGTCAGGCCAAATTTCCTGCACCGCACGCGCCATTATATGGGCCAGATCATGGCGGATCAGCTCAAGCGCAGGTTCAGAATCTTTGAGCGTGTTAATCGCGATAGAGCTATCGTTTGTTATTGGCCATTGCACGTCCCAATGTGCGCCATTGACAGATGCGCTGACCGCCTTTTTACCAAGAGATGTTGAAATATCGCTTGCGACTTCGGCTGGTGTAATGCCGGCTGCATAGTGTCTTTGATTGCCATCGGGAAAGGTAAGTGTGATTTGGGACATCTATGTCCTCCTCGTCGTTTTGGCGCCAACTCAAACGCCCGGTTGCGGATTTTGGCGCGTTGTGACCCGTCTGGAAGGGCTAGTCAAGCTTGCTTCTGGGAGCACCCTAAAATAGGCTTTGACTGTGGTGGTTGGGCACTATCAGTGCGTGCGGCACTCAATCGCAGCTTTTTCAGCCGAAATAAGGAGGCGCAGATGTCACCAGAGTATTTGGAAACCCGAAGCAAACGGATGCTCGCGTTTCATAAAATCCAAGGCACGGAGCCAACGGTTGTGTTTTTGGGTGGGTTCAAATCTGAAATGGCTGGAACCAAAGCGCTGCATCTTGAAGGCTGGGCAAAACGGTCGGGACGCGCCTTTTTACGCTTTGATTATTCTGGACACGGTGTGTCATCTGGGGTTTTTTCAGACGGCTGTATCGGAGATTGGGCCGAAGACGCCGAAGAGATTTTAAACCGGACCACGACGGGCCGTTCGATCCTTGTCGGTTCTTCCATGGGCGGCTGGATTTCCTGTCTTATGGCAAAAAGGATGCCCGAACGGATCGCGGCGCTCGTGACGATTGCCGCTGCCCCTGATTTCACAGAAGACGGTTTCTGGTCCAGCTTTTCAGATCAGCAAAAAAGCGAAGTGATGGACAAAGGGATTACATTTTTACCCTCTGATTACGGCGATCCTTATCCGATTACCCGCCGATTGATTGAAGATGGGCGCGACCATCTTATTTTACGCAGCCCGTTTCCAGTCGATTTTCCAGTTCGTATGCTTCAGGGTGATCTGGATCAAAGTGTGACGCGAGAAACGGCACTGCGCCTCTTTGATCATATGGACGGGAATGATATCCATCTCAGCTTCATAAAAGGTGGAGATCATTCTTTGTCGAGTCCTGAGAATCTGAAGGTGCTTGAGAATCACTTGGAAACCCTCATCGCTTTTCTTGAGTAACAGCTTTCAGACGCTACAGCACCTGAGGAGCAGGAAATCTGTATACTTTGCAAAGATTTTGCACACGTTTGCAGAAATGCCTTGATTACGATTTTTTTGACGGTATCTTTGCGTCAAATTGAATGGGCTTGTCCCGAAATTTAAGGAAAGAATGAGCTATGGCGGAATATCTCAAAAACAGCAAACCCGAGGCCGAAAAGGCGGCAGAGGATGCCAAAGTACGCGCAATCGTAGAGAGCACATTGGCTGAAATTGAACAGGGTGGAGATGAGGCCGTCCGCGCATTGTCAGAGAAATTTGACGGATATCGTCCGGAGAAATTTCGCCTGAGTCTTGGGGAAATTGAGGCACTGATTGGTGAACTCAGTGCGGAAGAAATTGCCGATATTAAATTTGCTCAAGAACAGGTGCGCAATTTTGCTAAAGCGCAACGCGACAGTATGCTCGATGTTGAGGTCGAAACGCTTCCGGGCGTGATCCTCGGGCATAAAAATATTCCTGTTCAATCTGTGGGATGCTACGTCCCGGGCGGAAAATTCCCTATGGTGGCGTCTGCGCATATGTCTGTGGCCACGGCGAGTGTCGCTGGGGTTCCACGCATCATCGCCTGCACGCCCCCGTTCAAAGGGCGCCCAAACCCTGCGGTCATCGCGGCGATGCATTTTGGGGGGGCGCATGAAATTTATGTTCTGGGTGGCATTCAAGCGGTCGGTGCGATGGCGATTGGGACAGAAACCATCGAACCTGTCCATATGCTTGTCGGACCCGGCAATGCCTTTGTGGCAGAGGCAAAGCGACAATTGTTCGGCCGCGTTGGGATCGACCTTTTTGCAGGGCCAACGGAAACCATGGTAATTGCTGACGACACGGTGGATGGGGAACTTTGCGCCACAGACCTCCTTGGTCAGGCTGAACATGGCTATAATAGTCCAGCGGTGCTTCTGACCACGTCGCGCAAACTGGCCGAAGATACGATGGCGGAAATTGAACGCATCCTCACAATCCTGCCCACCCGTGAAACAGCCGAGGCCAGCTGGCGGGATTACGGCGAAGTCATTCTGTGCGAGAGTTATGATGAAATGTTGGATGTCGCAAATGAGATTGCGTCTGAACACGTGCAGGTGATGACGGATCGTGATGATTGGTTTTTGGAAAATATGACCAGCTACGGTGCGCTTTTCCTCGGCCCACGCACCAATGTGTCAAATGGTGATAAAGTGATCGGGACTAATCATACATTGCCTACGAAAAAAGCGGGGCGCTACACAGGAGGGCTTTGGGTCGGAAAATTCCTGAAAACCCATAGCTACCAGAAAGTTCTCACTGATGAGGCCGCGACCATGATCGGTGAATACGGGTCGCGCCTTTGTATGCTCGAAGGGTTTGTAGGGCATGCCGAACAATGTAATATCCGGGTCCGCCGTTATGGAGGGATCAACGTACCTTACGGCGAAGCGGCACCCTATCGCGATTCAAATGCCTGAGTTCCCTATGATCAATCAGATCAACAAAAAATGGGTTCTAGCATTTTGGGAAGCGCTCGATAAAGTCTCGTCGTCACAGGCGTCATCCGTCTGTTCGGAGTATTGTGCACCGGACTGCGTTTGGAACGGTCCGGCCCCGATTTATCAACAGGTGGGGCCACAGGCTATGGCAGAAAATTTTTGGGCGCCACTCAAAGCATCAATTCCCGATCTGCGCAGACAGACCCATATGATTTTTGGCGGAGCCTCTTCTGGGCGCGCTGATGGGGGCGCAGACGGGCGTATGTGGGTTTGTGGCACTGGCTACCTCATAGGGCAGGCCAAAGGCGCCTTTCTTGATATTCCTGTGACTGAAAAGACCCTTCGCTTACGTTGGGGGGAATTCTATCGCATTGAAGGTGGCACGATCGTTGAGGCGCAGGTGCTTATTGACTTTGTTGATTGGTTTGAACAAGTTGGCCTCTCTGTTTTGCCGGCCCCGCTCGGCATCGCCCATGTTTATCCTGCACCCACCGGCTACGACGGGCTGTTGATTGACGCACAAGATCCGGATGAAACGAAAAAAACGCTCTCCATGGGGCGCGATTTTATTTACGGCGCGCTCAATAGTTTTGAGTCTTCGGACCTCTCCAGTATGGGGATGGAGGATTTTTTCCATCAGAATGTGAAATGGTATGGCCCCGGGGGAATTGGGGCTTGCCTGAGCCTTGAAGAGTTTCAGGAGAGGCACCAAAAACCTTGGCTCGTCGCCTTTCCAAACAGAAAGGTACAGGATTTGGAATCGCTCTTTGCCGAAGGCGCGCTTTTGGCGGGATCTGGCGTGGCAGGGGTCAAAGCGCTTCATACGGGTCCCTTTCGAGACACGCCCGCAAGCGGACAACCCATAGAATTTAGTGGGCTCGACTTTTGGCTGCGCTCTGGCGATAAGTTTACAGAAAACTGGGTCTTTGTGGATATGGTGGATATGTTTTCACAGATGGGCCATGACCTCTTTAAGATAATGCGTGAACAATCAGTGGCGCGTCAGGAAGGAAAACGATGACACAACTCCCTAAAACCCCATCATTTCGCCTCGACGGCAAAAATGCCCTTGTGACCGGCGGCTCGAGGGGAATTGGGCTTGGATGCTCTGTCGCTCTGGCGGAGGCGGGGGCGCATGTGGTGATTGCCGCGCGCAGTCAGGCGCAGGTTGAAGGCGCTGCAACTGCCATAAACGATGCAGGCTATAAGGCCCAAGGTGTCGTTCTGGACGTGACCGACTTAGATCAGGTAAAGGCGCTTTTTGCAGAGTGCGGCCCCTTTCATGTGGTGGTCAACTCCGCGGGCATCGCAAAGCATGGATCACCCTATGACACCGCTGTTGAAGATTTTGATGCGGTGACAAGCGTCAACATGCGCTCTGCCTATTTTCTGGCACAAGAGGCGGCCTTGGGCATGAAAACCATTGGCGGAGGGTCGATTATCCAGATCAGCAGCCAGATGGGGCATGTCGGTGGGCAGGATCGGGCGGTTTACTGCGGCACAAAACACGCGATTGAAGGCTTTAACAAAGGCATGGCAATTGATTTTGCGCCCGATAAAATTCGCGTGAATTCGATATGTCCAACCTTCATCCGGACACCGCTTACGGAACCGACCTTTGCCGATCCTGCCAAAGTCGAGTGGATCAAACAAAAAATAAAGCTCGGCCGCATCGGCGAAGTCGAAGACATCATGGGGGCCGTATTGTTTCTGGCCAGTGATGCAAGCGCGCTGATCACTGGAACCTCTATCCTCGTCGATGGGGGATGGACTGCTGGGTAATCGGAAATGAATGATATTTGCAAAACGGGGGTATAAGATGCGCGGGTTCAGCGATCAATGGAAAGACTTTCCGGACTATATCATAGGGATCACCAAAGAAATTTGGGAAGATCGCGGTGTCGGACCGAAAATTCGCGACTATTACGGCAAAGACGTTATTGTGCGCATGCCGGGGGGCATTTCAACGGGTGTGGAAAACACAGTCGCTTCCACTGCGGCAACCTTAAATGAATTTCCGGATCGCCAACTTTTGGGCGAAGATGTGATTTGGTCGGGCACCCCTGAAGAGGGCATGTTGTCTTCCCATCGGATATTATCCACGGCAACCCATTTGGGCAGCGGGGTCTTTGGGAAGGCCACAGGCAAAGCGATCACCTACAGAGGCATTGCGGATTGTTATGCCAAAGACAATATGATCACAGATGAATGGCTCGTGCGGGATAATGGCGCCATTCTGCGCCAGATTGGACAGGATCCTCGCGACTGGGCTGCAACCAAAGTGGCAGAAGGCGCACGCGCCTTTACGCCAGATCAAGATATCTCAGGACCCTACCTTGGAAAAGGCAATGACGATGCTTGGGGAGTGGCGCTGGGTGAAATCCTCTCATCTATGATGCAATCAGAGTTTTCCGTTGTGACGTCACAATATGACAGAGCCTGTCATCTGGAATATGCCGGGGGCATTTCGTCCCATGGTCACGCGGCGGCAGATGCGTTCTGGTTGCCCTTGCGCGCATCCTTTCCAAGTGCCGAATTTCGCATTGAACATCAGATCGGTTTGGTTGATCCACTGATGCCTCCGCGTGCCGCAATAAGGTGGTCGCTCAGCGGTCAACATAGCGGATGGGGGGCCTTTGGCACGCCAAGCCAAGCACCTGTTTATATCATGGGCATCACGCATGTTGAATTTGGACCCTATGGGGTGCGCCGAGAATACACACTTTTCGATGAGACAGCCGTCTGGATGCAGATCCTGACGCATTTGGGATAGGAGATTAAGGGAATGACCCCGCAAGAGATGCAAAACCGTATGGTAAGATACGGGGATTTAATCCCATGTCGCACAGCTTTTATTGATGCTCACACACCGGGCAGCGATCAGAAAGAGAATTTTACCATCATTGGAGCCGGCGTGTCGGAGGCGGCAGATCAACATGTGCATATCAAAGATACTCCAGGCTTTAACATTGGCGCGGCGGGTCAGCCCCCTAAATGCCGCAATTCACTGCACAGTCATCGCACCGCAGAAGTATTTTTTGTCCTGAAGGGCCGCTGGCGATTTTTCTGGGGCCGCCACGGAACGGCGGGCGAGGTGACGCTTGAGGAAGGGGATATTTTCAACATACCCACCGGAATATTCAGGGGCTTTGAAAACATCGGGACCGATTATGGGATGATTATGGCCATTCTTGGCGGAGATGATGCAGGCGGTGGCGTGATCTGGGCACCTCAGGTGATTGAAGATGCAACTGCCCATGGTCTGATCTTAGGGGAAAATGGGCGTCTATATGACAGCAAAAAGGGGCAAAGTCTTCCCACAGGCGTCGGGCCTATGCCGCTTCTTACGGATGCGGAACTAAAATCATTTCCAGAGCCAAGCACAAAAGATGTCGTTCCACATTACGTGGCCCGCTACTGGGATATGATGGCCTTGTCGGATAAGCAGCCCACCCAAGTGATTGGCGAAACGGGTTTATTGCGCGACAAGCCAGGGTTTGAAGTGGAATTTCTAAGCCGTCACTCCTTGGCTGGTGCAGTGCAGGAAAGTGACCGGCACAACGTTCTAATGGGGATGAAGGGCTATTGGTCGGTACGCTGGAACGAAGGCGAGCTGACGCTGTCTCCCGGGGATACTTTGGCTATTCCACCGCGGTTGTCTTATACGCTTGAACCCTCCATGTCGGGCGAGGCCGCGCTTTATCGTGTGATCAATACAGACGATCCTGCCGGTGCGACAGCGAACCTGTGATGGCGAATCGAAATCTCCACAGACTGTAACGATTCTCTGAGCGGCCTGTGGTGAATATTCTGTTGCAAACATAAGTTTTCATTTCAAAATTAGACCTATCCACAAGCTGTATTATTTAACATGACCATAACACCAATATTTTGTTCCACTAAGCATAGATTTGTAATGGGATCATAATGAGACACATCATCTTGGGTGCGTTAGCCGCCCTCGTTTTGGGTGCCGTGCAGGCGTCTGCGGAGACATGCGGTGGAATATACAAGATCAAACGCGGGGACACACTGTCTGGAATTGCGGACAGACAATATAAGGACGCTCGTAAATGGTCAGCAATCTACAACGCAAATGTAGAGAGAATTGGTGAAAGCCCCAACGGGGTAAATGCGGGGATGAAGCTGAGCCTTCCCTGCATCAACGGTCTGCCCACTGGTCTTGAAGGTGGAGAGGAGATTGCCAATGTAACTCTCGTCGCACCCGCGGTGACCAAAGTTGTCAAAGAGGCGCGGGTGCAGCGGGGGCAGGCGCTCAGGGTCAGGCTTCTGACAGCAGGAGATTACGCGCCCTTTACCGACAAAAATGCACTGAACGGCGGTCTAATTACCGAAATTGTCGATGCGGCGATGACGTCTGCCGCGGGCAAAGAGGGCTATGACATCCACTGGGTCAACGATTGGGCAGCGCATCTGGATCCATTGCTGACGTATAGTATGCTCGACATGGGATTTCCGTGGTTCCAACCGGATTGCAAACAAAATCCCGACCGGTATCGATGCGCAAATTTCCATTTTTCCGAACCAATGTTTGAAATGTTGATTTTGCTGTTCACTGATCGCAATCGTCCGCTGAACTTCACTCAGGTTTCCGACATAGAGGGAAAAACGCTCTGTCGCCCCAAAGGATATTTCACCCATGACCTTGACAAAAATGGGCGGAACTGGGTGCGTGACAACAAAATCACCCTCGAAACTCCTGTTGCTGTTGCTGATTGTTTTGAGATGCTGACGGAAGGCAAAGTAGATGCCGTCGCGCTGAACGAATTTACTGGGCGCAAAGCGGTTAAAGATCTTGAGCTGTCAAATCGGGCGGATATCGTCCAATCCCGTCCGCTTTCTATCGAAGGGCTGCATGTTCTGGTGCATAAGACGCACCCTGACGCAGAGCAGATGCTGAGCACGATTAATGATGGTTTGGGAAAAATCAAATCAAACGGCGTCTATCAACGGATCATCGACAAGCATATGTCGATCATCTGGAGTGATCTCTAGGAGGGTGGTATGCGGGTACTTAGCTTTCTTATTGCATATTTCTTTTGCAGCGCTGCTTGGGCCGACCGCGAAAAAACACACATCGTTTCCGCAGGAGATACGATTTTCACCATAGCGGAACAATATTATCGTGATCATCAAAAATGGACAGTGATCTATTACGGCAATCAGGATAAATTGGGAGGGGCCTTGCTTCAATTCCCGGAAGGGGCAGAGATAAACATCCCGTATCTCCCGTCTGATCAGGCGGCTGATGCAACGCCGTTGCGTCAGGTGGATGCGGAAATGAAATTGCTTACCGGATCGAATTATGCGCCCTTCACGGATCATAACTGGTCCGGTGACGGGATGATCACAGAAATTGTGAACGCTGCCTTGGAAAATAGCCCCTATCCGGTGCCGTATGAAATCAGATGGGATGATGATTGGTCCACCCATTTGTTTCCTCAGCTGGACAGCAAAGAATTCGACATGGGCTTCCCGTGGTTTCGGCCAAATTGTGAGGAAGACCGGCTAAACCAAAGGTGCGAGAATTTTCACTTCTCAGAGCCTTTGGTGGAATTGCTGATATTGCTCTTCACACGTAAGGATGCATCGTTTCAATTTGAAACTGATTCAGATATCACCGGCAAACGCCTATGCCGTCCCAAAGGGTATTTTACCTATGATCTGGAACGAAAAGGTCGGGATTGGATTAATCAAGGAATTATCACTCTCGTGCAGGCCAACAGTCCTGACGCCTGTTTCGACCTGCTCATGAAAGGGGACATCGATGCGGTTGCAGTCAATGAGTTTTTGGGGTGGACCAAAGTGAGTTCTCTGGGGCTAAAAGGTGTTGTGGAACCACTGAGGCGGCCTTTGTCGATCGAAGGATTACATGTCGTCATTTCCAAGAAACACTGGCGGGGAACGACCCATCTTTACCGCTTTAACTCGGGTCTTGAAGAGCTCAAGAAATCAAAGCGTTATGACGATATTGTGTCCCGTCGTCTCGGATTGTTCTGGGCGCAACTGGAATAATGGAGATTTTTAAAACTTCACCTTGACGGGAGGGTGTGGCATCAGTGATTATGACTTAGAGAACAAAAGCGAATATCGGCACGCCTGAGTCATAATCAATTCGCGAAAGTCGTGGGGCGAAATTTCGCGAATTCCCGAAGGGAATGGGGCAAATAAAAATGGCAAAGATTAAGACAACACATGTTGGAAGCCTTCCTAGAACGCAAGACGTAGTTGACCTGATATTCGCCCGTGAAAATAAACAGCCTTTTGATCCTTCTCAATTTGATACAACAATGACATCGGCCTGTGCTGAAACAGTGAAGCGCCAAAGCGAAGCCGGTATTGATATCGTGAGCGACGGGGAAACGTCAAAAATCAGCTACGCCACATATGTGAAGGATCGCTACACCGGCTTTGTCGGGGATAGCCCCCGCAATGCACCTGCAGATCTCAAGCAATTTCCGGGTTTTCTTAAGCGTTTGGCGGATGATGGAGGCACCCCGACTTACGCGCGGCCAATGTGCGTGGGTGAGGTCAAAAGCAAAGGTCAGGATGAGCTTTTAAAGGATATCGCAAATTTAAAAGCGGGTATGAACGCCTGTGATGTTGATGAGGGGTTTATGAATGCAGCCTCTCCGGGGGTTATTTCGCTGTTTTTGCAGAACGACTTTTATCCAGATCGTACCGCTTATTTAGCGGCACTTTCTGACGCGATGCGCGACGAATATAAGACGATTGTGGACAGCGGTCTTTTCCTGCAGTTGGACTGCCCGGACCTTGCCCTGTCGCGCCATATGCTTTTCACAGACTTGAGCGATGATGAGTTCCTGAAAATCGCGGGCCTGCATGTTGAGGCTTTAAACAATGCACTTTCAGAGATTGATCCGTCGCGGGTGCGGGTGCATATTTGTTGGGGGAATTACGAAGGCCCACATATCTGCGATATTGATATGTCCAAAGTGTTCTCAACATTGATGTCGGTCAATGCGGATTACATTCTATTTGAAACATCCAACCCTAGGCACGCCCATGAATGGACCGTTTTCAGAGATCGGGTGGATGAAATTCCAGAAAGAAAAATCCTTGTACCCGGGGTAATTGATAGCACAACCAATTTTGTGGAGCACCCTGAATTGGTCGCGGAGCGGATTGAAAAATTCGCGCGTATCGTGGGAAAAGAGCGTGTGGTTGCAGGGTCAGACTGTGGGTTTGGCACATTTGCAGGGTTTGGAGCGGTGGATCCTGATATTGCCTATGCGAAGTTGCAGACCCTCTGCGAAGGAGCCGCGCGCGCGTCAAAAAGAATTTAGGTGTCGAAAAAAGGTAAGGGTTGACATGCAAAGAGAACCGGTGGTTTTTCTGCCCGGTATGATGTGTGATATGCGTCATTTTGGGTTTCAAATGATGGATATCGCAAATGACCGGTCGGTGATGGCTGGAAATGTTGCTAAGGCAAATACAATTTCAGAAATTGCAAAATCTGTTTTGGACGAAGCACCAAGTAGATTTGCTTTGATAGGGCTAGCCATGGGGGGGATGGTCGCGCTGGAAATTATCCGGATTGCACCTGAACGTGTCGTCAGACTGGCGCTTTTGAACACTGATCCATTGGCTGAAACCTCCCAAATGTCGCTTGAACGGGACTCTCAAATCATACGGGCAAAAACCGGGCTTTTTGAGGACGTCATTTCCGAGCAGGTCAATGAAAACTGTCTTGCTCCTGGACCAAATAAGGAAAGTGTGCGGAATTTGTTAACCGATATGGCACATGGCTTGGGACCGGAGGTTTTTGCCCGTCCGTCCCATGCGCTTCAGGTGCGCCCTGATCAGCAAGCCACCTTAAGGCGGATACGGGTTAGAACCTTGATTTTATGTGGAGAATATGACAATGCCACACCGCGGCGTCACCATCAAATGATGTCTCAACTGATCCCGGATGCAAGTTTGCGAGTGATCAAAGGAGCAGGGGATTTTCCGACACTGGAACAACTTGCAACCAGCAATGCCCTGAAAAAGTGGCTTACATCCTATGATGATCTTTCGATTGATGGTGGGCATCTTTTTGAAACGCAAATCGCCTGAGGATAAAAAGAAAGCTATGGTATTTTTTGACTTCGGGAAAAAAATCCCGCGAAGATCTGCCTCCGCTTTTATAGCTTAGCGAAACAAAATGCCGCTTACCGAAGCAACGCGTTAATTTTGCGCGTGATCCTCCAACCCGACGGGCGTGCTGTCGATCCAAAACTCGCCACCATTTTACCCTCTTGGTCCAATAGTATTTTGTTGAAATTCCAGGAGGGTACGAAATCGTACTCTTCTTGGATCCATTTATAAAATGGATGTGCCTCTGGACCTTTAACATGAGTGATTGTGGTCATCGGAATGGTCAGGCCATAGTTGATTTCGCAGAATTGCTTCACCATGTCCTCACTTTTCAGTTCCTGACGGAAATCACCTGAGGGGACAGCCAGAATTTCCAAGCCCTCGTCTTTGTAGGTGTCGTAAAGTTTCTGAAGACCCGCGTATTGAGATGTAAACCCGCAGCGGCTTGCGGTATTCACAACTAAGACAGCCTTGCCGCGAAGATCCCCCAGAGAAATCTGACCCCCGTCAATATCTTCAAATACGAAATCAGCTGCCAAAGCAGGTAGTGTTGTAAGCATAATGAAAACCCAAGTTAGGAGGCGCATCGAAGTTCCTTTTGGGAGAAAAAGTAGTCGCGAACTTCAAATTTCAAGTGGCTGGAGTAGGAATACGCAAAAACAATTGCACATCTGCGACATTTGTTCCTGTTCCCCCTGTGATCAACAGATCACCGCTTTGGGACAGAGCCGTGTAACTGTCGCTTTGGTTCAGGAAATCCGCAAGACTTTGCCCATTCTGTGACAGGCGCGCGATGGTACCGGCATCGACGATGCCTCCGGCAGCATCTGTTGGTCCGTCGCGTCCATCCGTGCCCGCGCTCATGAACACCCAGTCGCCGCTCAAATTGGAAAGCTTTTCTGAAACGCGGAGCGCCAGTTCTTGATTGCGCCCTCCTTTGCCCTTGCCGCGTGGAGTGACTGTCGTTTCGCCACCCCAAATAAAGGCCTGCGCGCCGTTTTTAAGGTTTCTTTGGATATCTCCTGCGATCACATCTGCAGCCTTTGCAACGTCCCCATCCAAAGCAAAATTCAGGATTTGTACGTCAAAGGAAGATGATGCATCCTGCATCGCCAGAAGGCTTTGCCGGTTGGAGCATATCAGGGTGTTCGTCACCTCTGCTCTAGATCTATGTGGTGGACCGTCATCTGGGTTTGAGAGAACAGTCTGCACAGCCTTTGGCAACATCAACCAATGACCTCGAGATTTGATAAGGTCCGCTGCCATTTCTTTGGACGCGATAGGGGAGACTGTTGGTCCGCTCGCAATCACCCTTAGGTCATCGCCGATCACATCGGAAATAATAAAGCTTTTGATCGTGCTTTTTGGCGCCATCTGCGCCAGGCCACCGCCCTTTAACTCAGAAAGATGCTGACGGATCATATTGATCTCAGTGATATCGTAACCGTTTTGCAAAAGCACTTGGTTGGTGTCTATTTTATCTTGAAGCGTCAAACCTTTACGGGGCGCTGGCAGAAGCGCCGATCCACCACCAGAAATAAGGGTCAAAATAAAATCATTGCCGCTGGCGTTTTTTAGAATGTCTATCACCCGTGCTGCTGCCTTTGCGCCGTTTTCATCGGGAACGGGATGACCCGATGCGTGCACTTCACAGCCCTCAATGGTCTGAAAGTTTTCGTAATTTGTAACAGCGATGGCCTGATATTGGGTGCCTGCAGGAATATGG
This sequence comes from Alphaproteobacteria bacterium casp-alpha6, assembly GCA_001510135.1. Taxonomy (GTDB): domain Bacteria; phylum Pseudomonadota; class Alphaproteobacteria; order Rhodobacterales; family Rhodobacteraceae; genus LFER01. The sequence continues at coordinate 6,664 of LFER01000019.1, read as the reverse complement.
TCCAGCGCCTCTTCCATAAGGGCGATAGACGCCTTGCCAAACGCAATCAAAATGATCCTTCCATCACACAGACTGGGCAGTTGATGTTTCTGTAGTGCAGTGCGCAGTGAGCGCTTTGGGTCAGCGGCAGCCACAGCCTCTCTGAATATCAAAGTGGCCGCGGTGCGCAGGTCAGATACATTCATCTTTCGGCGATTTGACGGACTTTGTTAACCATAACTTCGGCCTGACGAATCGAGGCGTAATCGATCAAACGACCATCCAGAGATACCGCACCTTTGCCTGCCGCTTCCGCCTCTGCCATTGCTTTGAGAATTCGCTCAGCGCGGTCGATATCGGCTGCAGAGGGGCTCATCACTTCGTTGGCGAGTGCAACTTGGCTTGGATGAATTGCCCATTTGCCTTCACAGCCTAAAACGGCTGCTCGGCGTGCGGCTGCCCGATAACCTTCCGGGTCTGAAAAATCGCCAAACGGGCCATCAACGGGGCGCAATCCGTTCGCCCGTGCGGCAACTACCATACGCGAGATCGCGTAATGCCACATGTCGCCCCAATGCACGTCTCTGTTGTCGTCTTCACCTGATCCCGTCAAAACCGCGTAATCTGCATTCGCCCCGCCAATTGAAGTCGTGCGCGCACGCGTCGAAGCGGCATAGTCTGCGACCCCGAAATGCAGACTTTCATTGCGTTTTGAAGCGGCTGCGATTTCATGAACGTTTTGCATGCCCAGAGCTGTTTCAATAATGTGCTCCAGTCCAATACGTTTTTTGTATCCTTTTGCATCCTCGATTTGGGTGAGCATCATGTCGACCGCATAGACATCTGCGGCTGTCCCAACTTTGGGCATCATAATCATGTCGAGCCGCTCACCGGCTTGCTCAACCACGTCTACGACGTCGCGATACATATAATGTGTGTCCAAACCGTTGATTCGAACGGACATAGATTTCTTGCCCCAATCAATGTCATTCAGGGCTTCTATAACGTTCTTTCTGGCCTGTTCTTTTTCGTCTGGGGCCACGGCGTCTTCGAGGTCAAGAAAAATCACATCGACGTCTAATTTTGCTGCTTTTTCAAACATATTGGGCTGGCTGCCAGGTATTGCAAGTTCGCTTCTGTTCAACCGCGCGGGGGCCTGTTCTACCGTGTGAAAACTCATATCAACTTTCCTTTACTTGTCGTCGAAGAATAATGTGGCGCAACAAATGTGCGTTTTAGTGCGAAGTCAAGAAATTAAATTTTAATCCCGATTTCAGTAAAATCATTTGCCCTACCATCGTCACAAATCGTCATTTGGATGTCGGTTTGAATAGTAATATGCGATTGCCTGTGCGCGGTTTCGAACAGAAAGCTTGTCGAATAAATTTGATAGGTGGAACTTAACTGTGTTGATTGAAACATCCAGTTCGGCGGAAAGTTCACGGTTTGTCAGTCCTTTGGACAAAGCTTCCAAAATGGCGCGTTCTTTGCGGGACAGCTGTTGGATTGGGTCCCTTTGCAATTCACGGATATCAAGGAACGGAAACACCATTTTACCTTCAAAGACGTCAATACATGCCTCAAGAAGGCTGTCCACTTCATCCGATCGTGACGCAAAGGCAGCAGCGCCTGCAGACATCGCTTGGCGAGGAAGGTCTTTGTTCGCATCGCCATAAACAATAATCCGCGGGGCAGTTTCCTGATCACGCAGTACTTCGATCAATTTTGCTGCTCCGAGGGCGGGAATGGTCCAATCTACGATACCGACGTCAACCGGTACGCGCATCACCATGCCAAGAAATCCCTCAGCGGTTGAACTTGTCGCAACGAGCGAAAATCTAGGGTCGCGGTCGATTATTTCTGACATGGCGCTCAGCACCAAAGGATTCGCATCTGCAAGTACAATATTAATTGGTTTTCTCATTTACTACCCATTTAGGTGGTTTTGATCGCGCTAACATTGTTATTCATTCATAAGGGTAGTAATAAAACCACCCTTTTAGTTGTCTAAAACTGTAGTAACTGATGTTGTGAGAAAAGTCGAAACATATTTTAACGGCGTCACATTTTGAACTAACGCATAGTTCTGCATGGAATACAGGAGGAATTTACCATGCCCGGAGTTAAAAGTCTTTTCGTCCCAGGTCCAACCAACGTCCCAGAAAGCGTACGGCGCGCGATGGATGTGCCAATGGAAGATCACCGCGCACCTGACCTGCCTGACTTCACTCTGCCGCTTTTTGCCGACCTGAAAAAAGTTTTCAAAACAGAAACGGGCAAAGTCTTCTTGTTTCCGGCCTCTGGAACGGGCGGTTGGGAAGCTGCGCTGACAAATACTTTGAAAACCGGTGATAAGGTTCTGGCATCGCGTTTTGGCCAGTTCTCTCATCTTTGGATTGACATGTGCACCCGATTTGGTCTGGACGTGCAGGTGATCGACTGCGAATGGGGTACGGGCGTGCCTGTCGAAAAATTCAAAGAAATTCTGACAGCTGATGTAAATCATGAAATCAAGGCTGTTTTGGCGACCCAAAATGAAACGGCAACAGGGGTGCAATCGGATATTGCTGCGACGCGTCGTGCGATGGATGCTGCAAATCATCCCGCGATGCTCTATGTCGATGGGGTGAGCTCTATCGGATCTGTGGACTTTCGCATGGATGAATGGGGCGTTGATATTGCAGTTTCGGGATCCCAAAAAGGGTTCATGCTGCCCGCAGGTCTTTGCATCATGGCAGCCAGCGCGCGTGCGATGAAAGCATCCGAAGGCCAAACCATGCATCGCTGCTATTTTGATTTCAAAGATATGATCGCAACCAACGCCACAGGGTATTTTCCTTACACGCCGCCTATGACGCTTTTGCGTGGATTGCGTGTGGCGGTGGATCGTCTGTTGGATGAAGGTTTGGACAATGTTTTTGCCCGTCACAACTTTTTGGCAGAAGGTGTCAGGCGGGCCGTTGCCGCTTGGGGGCTTGAGCTTTGTGCAAAGGGGCCGGAGTGGTATTCTGACACGGTCACCGCCATCATGGTTCCTGAAGGAAAAGATGCAAATGCGGTGATCAAACATGCCTATCATAGATACGGACTGAGCCTTGGGGCCGGTCTGTCTGTCGTGGCGGGTAAAGTGTTTCGCATCGGTCATTTAGGGGATCTGAACGAGCTGATGGTTATGACGGCACTTGCCGGTGCGGAAATGGCAATGCGCGATGTCGGAATAGATGTTGTTCCGGGTTCCGGTGTCGCCGCAGCACAGGAGTTCTATCGCCAAAATGCACCCAAAATGGCGATGGCAGCGGAATAACCGGTAAAGATGCAGCATAGGTAAGGAGAATTACCATGGATATTCATGAATATCAGGCCAAAGACATCCTTTCGAAGTTCGGGGTGGATATTGCACCCGGCGCCTTGGCATACAGTCCAGAACAGGCGACCTACCGTGCCAGAGAGCTTGGCGGAGAGAAATGGGTTGTAAAAGCACAGGTACATGCGGGGGGACGCGGCAAGGCGGGCGGGGTGAAACTTTGCAGCAACGAGCGCGAAATCCAAGAAGCTTGTGAAAACATGTTTGGACGGACACTTGTCACCCATCAGACCGGACCGCAAGGAAAAGGAATTTATCGTGTTTACGTTGAGGCCGCTGTGCCGATCGCGCGCGAAATTTACTTCGGGCTTGTTCTGGATCGCTCTACACAGCGGGTGATGATCGTAGCCAGTGGGGAAGGTGGCATGGAAATCGAAGATATTTCCATGGAAAAGCCTGAATCGATTGTACGTTCCACAGTCGAACCGGCGGTCGGATTGCAGGATTTCCAAGCCCGCGAAATTGCGTTTGCTCTTGGGATTGATGACAGCATGGTGCCGCAAATGGTGCGTACGCTCAAAGGATGTTATCGCGCGTTTCGTGATCTTGACGCCACGATGGTTGAGGTCAACCCACTGGTGATCACGCATGACAATCGTATTATCGCATTAGATGCGAAAATGACCTTCGATGACAATGCGCTGTTCCGTCATCCCCAAATTTCTGAACTTCGCGACAAAAGTCAGGAAGATCCGCGGGAAAGCCGTGCGGCAGATCGGGGGTTGTCCTATGTTGGTCTCGAAGGCAACATCGGCTGCATCGTGAACGGGGCGGGCCTCGCCATGGCAACGATGGACACCATCAAACTGGCTGGTGGGGAACCTGCCAATTTCCTTGATATTGGCGGTGGTGCGACCCCCGAAAGGGTTGCAAAAGCTTTCCGCCTCGTTCTTTCGGATGACAATGTTCAGGCTATTCTGGTGAATATATTTGCAGGCATAAACCGGTGCGACTGGGTTGCTGAGGGGGTTGTGGCCGCTTTGAAAGAGGTTCAGGTTGATGTGCCAGTTATTGTGCGCCTTGCGGGGACAAACGTAGAGGCAGGACAGCGTATTCTGGCGCAATCTGGGCTTCCCATCATTCGTGCAAATACCTTGATGGAGGCAGCGGAACGCGCCGTTGGAGCGTGGAAAAATGATCTTAAACTTGGCGTCAATGTGAGGGCCGTCTGATGAGTATTTTTATTGATAGTGACACGCCGGTGATTGTTCAGGGCATTACAGGCAAAATGGCGCGCTTTCACACCAAAGACATGATTGAATACGGGACAAATGTTGTTGGTGGTGTAGTGCCCGGCAAGAGTGGTGAGACAGTGGAGGGCGTGCCTGTATTCAACACAGTGAAAGATGCCGTCAAAGAAACCGGAGCGGAGGCCAGTCTGGTCTTTGTGCCGCCCCCCTTTGCTGCTGACAGCATTATGGAAGCTGCAGATGCCGGTATCAAATACTGCGTGTGCATCACAGATGGAATTCCGGCCCAAGATATGATCCGGGTGAAACGGTATATGCGCCGCTACCCGAAAGACAAACGCATGGTTCTCACTGGTCCAAATTGCGCCGGAACGATCAGCCCAGGCAAGGCGCTACTTGGCATTATGCCAGGTCATATTTACCTTGAAGGCAATGTGGGGATTGTGGGGCGTTCAGGTACTTTGGGCTATGAGGCTGCAGCACAGCTCAAAGAGCTGGGGTTGGGGGTGTCAACTTCTGTCGGTATCGGCGGCGATCCGATCAATGGATCTTCGTTCAAAGATATTCTGGAACGTTTTGAAAAAGATGATCAAACCGAGGTCATAGCGATGATTGGCGAAATCGGCGGACCGCAGGAAGCGGAAGCCGCGGAATATATTCGGGATCATGTCACGAAACCGGTGGTTGCCTATGTCGCGGGTCTTACCGCGCCCAAAGGGCGTACGATGGGACATGCCGGCGCGATCATTTCAGCATTTGGCGAAAGCGCTTCTGAAAAGGTGGAAATCCTCAGCGCAGTTGGCGTGACCGTTGCGGAAAACCCCGCCGTTATCGGCAGCACAATTGCCAGTGTGATGCGCTAGGGGACAAGCCAATGGTGAAACCAAGCGTTTTAGTGACGCGCAGATGGCCTGCTTCTGTTGAGGCGCAACTTCAAAACAGATTTGACGTTTTGCTCAACAAAGGTGATCGGCCGTTAACGCAATCTGATCTGAAAGAGGCGGTGAAATCTTATGACGCTGTCCTTCCAACGGTCACTGATCGTATAGGATCATCTGAACTGGATGTTCCCAAAGCACAGGCAAAGATCATTGCTAATTATGGGGCTGGCTACAGCCATATTGATATGGATGCAGCGCGCGCTCATAACATTATGGTCACCAATACCCCCGATGTTCTTTCCGAATGCACGGCGGATCTTGCCATGACCCTTATGCTGATGGCTGCAAGACGTACGGTTGAGGGCGAAGGCGAACTGCGCCGTGGCGACTGGTCCGGTTGGCGGCCAACCCATCTGGTCGGCACAAAGGTCTCTGGCAAAACGCTCGGGATCGTAGGGTTTGGTCGCATCGGTCAGGAAATGGCGCGTCGAGCACACCATGGTTTTGGCATGGACATTGTTGTGCATAGCCGCTCAAAGATCTCTTCTGATGTCTTGGCGCGCTATGGGGCGATACAGGTGGAGACACTCGAAGACCTTATGCCTTTATGTGACTTTGTCTCTTTGCATTGTCCTGGAGGCGCTGAGAATCGCCATCTGATCAACGCGAGGATGTTGAACTTGATGAAGCCAAATGCCTTTTTGATCAATACCGCCCGCGGGGAGATCATCAATGAACATGATCTGGCCCGTGCGCTCTGGTTTGAAACCATTGGCGGGGCGGCTCTGGATGTCTTTGACGGGGAACCACATATCAGTCAGGATTTGTTGGATTGCGGTAATCTGGTTATGATGCCCCATCTAGGAAGCGCCACGCGTGAAGCGCGTGAAGCAATGGGGTATCGGGTGATTGACAACCTCACTGATTTTTTTGAGGGCCGCAGACCGCGCGATCGCGTCGCCTGATTTTATAGGCGAATATATCAGCGATCTATGAGATGAGAGATACAACATCGAAAAGAAGACGGCAGAATTTAAGAGAACACCGCACAGGCGGCTTGAATTTCACAAAGCGCCGCTACTTTTACTGCAAATAAGGAGAGATTTAAAATGAATGCCCCCCACAAAGTAAGCACATTCTTTTCAGGCGACCTTGAGAGCCGCGATGCGGCGATATTTGGGGCAATTCGTTCTGAATTGGGCCGTCAGCGTGATGAGATTGAATTGATTGCCTCTGAGAATATTGTGTCT
>LFER01000018.1 GCA_001510135.1 Alphaproteobacteria bacterium casp-alpha6 | reverse complement strand
GGGGCCAATCAGCCCCAAACCCTTATAAATATTGGCTCCCCGAGCAGGGCTCGAACCTGCGACCTGCGGATTAACAGATGAGCCGCCCGTCGATTTGTTGAGCTATTTCAATGGGTTAGCCTCATAAACAGGCTCTGTGTAATAAACTGTGTAATTGTTCTGGCACTCTGGCAATCCCCAACCTTAAACAGTAAGGGTGTGAGTTTTTAGCTAAACGAGTCAATGTTTGACGTGCAACACACGGGCCCCGACTCACGCACTTTTAAAGCCACCGGTTGGGAAGCGAAGCAGGCTATAACGACCTCAGTTTGGCTTGGGCCTCAAATTATGAGGAAAATACAGCACACGAGATTTGTCTCGCCAGGCAAGACACCTCATTTACCCAATTCGAGACGACTGAGATTACATGCATCAAACTTTAGCGGGAAAGACTGCGCTTATCAGCGGTGCCGGGCAAGGAATCGGGCGAGAAATCGCAAAATTATTTTTCAACTCAGGCGCCAAGTTAATTCTGGTGGACAAAGATCCATCTGGAATCATGACTCTTCAAAAAGAATTAAGTGGGTCAGTAACAGCAACTTTGGATATCTCAGATCCAAGTCAAATTGAGCAAACGCTACAGCCCATCATTGATCTCCATGGGCCAATCAAAATATTGATCAACAACGCTGCGTCGGTGACACAAAGAGCGCCAATTACTGAGCTGCCTATTGAAGAGTGGAACCGTGCTCTGGCAGTTAACCTTACGGGCGCATTCCTTCTGGCAAGGGTTTCCATCAGGCAAATGAAAGCAGCTGGTGGAGGAGTGATACTCAACATCGCTTCGCAACTTGGTCATGTGGCCGTTGAGGGGGCCGCAGCCTACTGCACAACAAAAGGGGGCTTACTGCAACTGACACGCGCTATGGCCCTAGATCATGCAAAAGATAACATCCGCGTTGTGGCGCTCTCTCCAGGTGCGGTGCTGACGCCTCGCCTTCAGACCATTTTCGGGTCTGATGAAGGAGCCGAGCGGGCTTTACGTGCTGGACACCCAATGGACCGACTCGCGCAGGTTGATGAAATAGCCCAAGCTGCACTTTTCTTGGTTTCTGATTCCGCATCGTTCATCACAGGAACAGACCTAGTTGCCGATGGTGGCTACATTGCCCGGTAACGCGACTTGAAGACCGAGTGAAAGTGCCGCCTCATGCCCCTCATATACGGCCTCCAGTGCTGTGCGGGCCGATACGCTGTCCCCCACGCTAACAATTAGACGCCCAATATCCGGAGCTATGTTTGGGGTACTGGCGATGGGGGCAATCACACTGTCGGCTTTTACGCTCTGGGCCGATTCCGACAGAGACAAATCCTCCAGTTCCGCCACACCAGCTTCAAAATGTCTTAATCGATACCCACCTACTATCCGAATCTTTTTCTTTTTTAAACGATCACGAAGCGCAAAAGAGCTGTAAACACTAACCTTCCATGCAGGAACCCCGGTAGGCACCACAAGCGTTACCTCTAAACCCGAATCAGCAAGATACTCTGCAACTGAAACAACAGCCCAGGTCCCTAAGTGATCCACCATCACAACGCGATTTCCCAGCGTGTTCGGTTGGGTCAGCGCTGCTTCTAACGTCAATGCCTGGGCATTACCCAGCATATCCTGTGCCTCAGGCTTGGCGCCAGCAGCCCAAATAATCTCGTGATCGGCATATGCCGCAAGAAGCGTTGCATCCGCAATTCGATTCAACTCCAATCGAACTCCGGTCTCGTTAACTCGCCGTTTTTGCCACTCGACAAAATTGAGAAATTCCTTACGGAGCGGCATTTTCTTCAAGTAATTCAGCGCCCCCCCGAGCTCGTCCTTCAAATCCACAAGAGTGACAGCGTATCCTCTTTGAGCAGCCATCCAGGCAGCCTGCATGCCGCCTGGCCCCCCACCGATTACAAGCAGAGGTTTTTTTACTTTAGTCATCACACCCAGTGGACTCGGCCACTCACGCTCTCTTCCAGTCCTTGGGTTGGCAAGACAGGTAATTGCAAGCGACTGGGCCAGCATGTCGGCGCACCCCTGATTGCACCCGATACAAGGAATGGTTTGATCCACTCGCCCGTCAAAAGCCTTATTTACAATCTCCGGGTCAGCAATATGTGCGCGTGCCATTCCAATCATGTCCGCCTTACCAGAAGCAAGCATCTCCTCAGCCAACTCAATGCGGTTGTATCGGCAAACACTCATCACAATTGGTTTTTTCGGTAATCCATCCAGAGCAGAACTCATGGCGTCGGTCAAATAACGAAACTGTGCACTCGAGAAAGCCATATCAGCCATTTGGGTCGATATTGTGTAGCTTCCGTGGTACGCGGAATGACTGACATTCACAAAGTCTAGTGGGACCGCATTTGCAATCATCGGAACAATCTTGCACATATCATCGAGTGTCAACCCTCCGGCGAGAAATTCGTCCGCGCTTACCCTGATACCCAACGTTTGAGTTGCGCCCACGGCATGGCGCACCGCCTCTGCCGTTTCCAGCACAATGCGAAGCCGATTCTCGAGCGAACCGCCATAGTCATCCTCGCGACGATTCGCGATTGGGGAAAGAAATTGCTGTAGCAAATGACCATGTGCCAATTGCAACTCAATACCGTCAAGCCCCGCCTCCAAAAGATTCATCGCAACATCGGCATGCGCCTTCACGACTACTTTGATTTCGTCTTTGGTCATTGGATGCGGTGCTGGGGCCGTCGCCGTCCACGGAATAGATGAAGCCGACCACGCTGCCATCCTTGCAAAATTTCCGTCAATATGACGCCCCAAATGCAATACCTGACCAAATAGCTTCGCCCCCTCCCCTTGTACCGCTTTTGCGATTTCCCGAAACTTTGGAATCGCCTCTCGCTCATAACCATTCACGCCTTGTTGTCGGCCCAGCGACGATTTGTGAACCCGAATGCCTTCGAAAATAATCAAACCCGCACCGCCAGCCGCTCGAGCTTGGTGATAAGCCAAATGACGGACGGAAGGTAAATTATTTTCGCCAAAGTTTGTCGTATGGGCGGGCACAAAGATTCGGTTGCGTACTTGTGTATGGCCGATGGTTAGAGGTCGAAATACATTCGGAAACGTGGAATGCAGATCCATGATTGGTGCCCTATGAATTTTTTCTCATATCAATAAAACGCTTGGCTTTTAGCGTTTTCTCTGTATCAAATATCTCAGCACGACCAACCCGTTGAATGACGGGCCGAACACCAGCCGCTAACCTAACCCCCTCGGCAACCCGTTCAAGGTCAGCGTCTGGATGAGCGTCCAACCGGAGGTAAAGACAATCCTCCGAAAGAGAGTCCGATGGATCGTGGCGATCAATAACAACTTGAAATTCATTGATCTGACCGTCAGCCAACAGCAAATCGGTAATTACCTCGGGATTAATGAGCATCCCCTTAACCTTGACCAATTCGTCGGCGCGAGAAGGCATTCCAATGAATCGGTCGGTCCAACTGCCACAGTGCGGACATTGGTCTTGTGTGAGGGCCGCATAGTCACCCATCGCGTATCTGAGCAAAACGGTACCACGCCGGTCCAAATGCGTTAAGACGGACAGACCACGCTCGCCCAGTGGCCGGCTTTTATGTGTCTGGGAATCGACAATTTCAAAGTAAAAATGATCAGGCGCCGGGTTGTGAAATCCGGAGCCTGGACAACATTCAACAGAACCGACTTGCATTTCTGTCGCGGCGTAAGAAATGTTGACAACACTATTCGGTTGCCCGATGCGTGCCATTCGGTCAGTCATGTCCCGCCGCATCTCCTCACTAACTGCTTCGCCGGTTACAAATGCCATTCGAACAGCTGAAAAATCAGCTTCCATTTCCTCCGCTCTGATTAAGATGCGTCGAACGTAACTAGTCACGCCCCAAAGAATGGTCGCTTGACTTTTCGCAACCGCTGTAACCACCTCATCTAATGAGGATGACCAATGAAAGTGCGCCGATGGCTTTCCGGGTAAAGGGCTGATGACCGGAATTTTCATCACATTCGCTGCCGCAATGGTTCGATGATAAGCACCGTACGGATAAAGTGTCATGGGACACAAATTTGCCACCAAATCGGTATCTCGAACGCGACGGATTTCTAAGGCGCGGCGATTGGCAGTAAGTGTGTTGTAGAAATCGTACGCAGTTGAATAAAAGGGAGTTGGTTTCCCGCCACTCGTGCCGGTCGTGTGCATCACGTCCCATTGAATTGACGCTTCTTCCTCTAATCCATCGTTCTCTAGTCGAAAATCTTCGGGTGCAGCTGCATAATCTTTCTTTGAAATGATCGGGATTAATGAAATGTCGCTCAAAGACTTGATGTGTTTCCTCAATAGCCCAATCTCTTGAAATCGCCGGCGATAAAATGGATGCCGAGTGAAACAGAGGTCGAGCATGCGCTGAAAGTTTTGCTCCTGAACGGCGGTAATAACCGAGCGTGTCTGATGGGGAAGGTCGGGGATCATAGGCCTAACCCGAAAACCCTAATAGCGTTGCCGCGGACAAAGGCTTCGTAACTCTCCTCTCGTAACCCGAGATTGTCTACCTCTGCGCGATAACGCTCAAAAGTTAGAACTGGAAAGTCAGTGCCAAACATCACTTTGTGGCGTCCAAAAGTATCGATGTACTGGACGAAGCTCTGCGGCCAGTATTTGGGCGCATGAGCATCTGCGATGATGAACACGTTAGGGTGTTTCCACGCCATGGCAATCATTTCGTCCGACCAGGGTATCCCAACATGGATTCCCACCAACTTGAGTTCTGGAAAATGACAAGCTACCGGGTCCAGCGTGATTGGGCGACCCACAGACTGCAGTGGCCTTCGAGGTTCGTAGACCAACGACTGTCCGACCTGAAGAAGAATGGGTATGTTTAACTCGACGCATTTGCTGTAAAACGGGTACCACCGCGCATGATCAGGGGGCAGTTCAAACCAATGCGGGTAGCCATGCGCGCCAATAAACCCATGCTCTAGAACCCCCTGCTGCAGCGCTTTCACCCCAGCCATGCCCTCCGTTGGGTCGATTCCTGCCAGCCCATAAAAACGATCGGGAAATCGCCTAACAGCCTCCGCCACCATCTCGTATGGCAGATGCCAACTACCAACAAGACCAAGTTGCCCAGTTTTGTTTGCAACCAGAAACGCTTTCTCTATTCGTGCAGCGTCCATCTGGCGAAGCATTTCCTCATATGTATACCCAGCCATCACCGATGAATCACGCCCAAACTTGCTCTGGTGAAAGCGGCCCGACCAATCTGGGCGCATTTTGACAATTTCAGGAGTGTGAGGATTCACCACAGTGTCAATGGCCCACAAGTTGCTTGTCGTCATTTCGCCAACCTCCGCCCTACCCCCAAATCAGCAGCGATAAGATCCAACAAAATTTCGCTCGAACCCTCACCAAAACTGTAAAGCCGCGCGTCACGCCAAAAGCGCTGCATGTCACTCTCCGCTGCATAGCCCGCGCTCGCCATGATTTGCATACCGTGCTCCGTCACGCGTTTCAAAGTCTCCGTGGCAACTAATTTTGCCTGAGCTGCCAATCGATCGGCACCAATCCCCTCGTCGATATGCCTGGCTAACTCACGCGTGATCAACCGCGCCAAATCTACGTCGGTTTGCATTTGAGCTAAACGATGCGAAAGTGCCTGAAAAGCGCCAATTGGTCTGCCGAACTGCTGACGCGCTTTGGCATGGACCAGCGCCTCGTCAACAGCTGCCTGCCCCGTACCGACGACGGCAGATGCAAGCCCCGAGCGTGCATAAAAAAGGGTTTTCTTTAGACAGTCAAAGCCAGCTCCAATGGGGCCGATTCGCTCCGTATCGGGAATAACGACATCATGAAATCCGATGTCATACGAGAGCGAGCAATGATTTCCGACTTTTTTTAATTGTGTCATTTCTACACCAAGCGCGTCGGGTGCAACCATAAAAAGCGTCACACCTTCGCCACCACGACTTTGCGCCGTGGTCCGCGCGGCAACAACCATTCTCAACGCCGAGGATGCGCCACTAATCCAGATTTTTCTGCCATTCAGTTTCCAATTGCTTCCCAATGGTTCTGCCCGGGTTTGGAGGGCACCCGCATCACTCCCCGCCGCAGATTCGCTCAGCGCTAAGGCGAAGGCGCCCTCTCCGGCGAGCAATTTTGGTAACCAATATTCTTTTAACGCTTGACTGGCGGACGTCAGAAGGGTCATTACACCAAAGCACGTTACCCGGTTATACAACAAGGCGGCCATGGTGGCGTGGTAGCCCAGGCGTTCCTGTATCACCGACATCGCTTGCCATCCGACACCCAATCCACCCTCTGACTTGGGCAGAGCCAGGTGAAACAAGCCCATATCAGCGAAGATCTTTAAAAGATAGTCGGGCGGGTCGGCCGTCGCATCTCGGCGCCGTACCTCTTGCGGCGGAAGATGCTTGCGCATCATTTTGTCGATAGCGTCACACAACGTCTCAACTTCAAACGACATGCTTGGACCCTAGAAAACTAAGCCAATTAATGGTAACGTCAATCGTCAGGAAAACCAATCTTCAAGTCAATTGGAACAGTTCGATGTAATTATTGTGGGTGCTGGTGCGGCGGGATCGGCTGCTGCGTGGCGCCTATCGGTTGGCGGGATGAGAGTCCTGTGCTTGGAGCGTGGAAATTGGCAGGAAGAAAATAGCTTTCCAGGTACGAAAGATGACTGGGAAATTCTTCGTCAGACCGAGTGGAGCCCAAATCCAAACCAACGTCGCCGATTATTTGATTTAGTAATTGACTCCGAAAACAGTGACATCAAACCACTTGCGTGTGCCGCAGTGGGGGGCAGCACAATTATGTGGTCGTGTCATTTTCCTAGGTTTCACCCTTCGGATTTTTGTACGCAAACCCTCGACCAAGTGGGTGATGACTGGCCTATTCGATACGAGCAGCTCCTACCGTACTACCGTTTGAATGAGCGGATGATGGGCGTCAGCGGCTTGACAGGGAATCCAGCCTACCCCGATGACTCACCCCTTCGCCTCAGGCCAATTCCACTCTCAGAAGGAGGGAGACGAATTGCTGTCGCATTCAATGCGCTGGGTTGGTCGTGGTGGCCAGCGGATTTAGCAATCAATTCTGAGCCCTACGGAAATAAACGAGGCGCATGCACAAACTGCGGCCCCTGCGAGCTAAATTGCCCGCAAAAGGCCAAAGCCACAACGGACGTTGTTTATTGGCCTCTAGCAATCACCGCAGGCGCAAAACTGCTCACGGGCGCTCGGGTTATCCGCGTTGAAACTGATTCATCGGGTGCTGCTTCTGGCGTTGTCTATTTGGACGAGGCGGGCCGCTCTCATCGCATAAGAGCCAAACGGGTAATGTTAGCGGGGAATGGAATTGGAACAGCCCGGCTGCTGCATCTGTCGTACCAGAAATCCCATCAAAATGGGCTTGCAAACAGCTCTGGACTGGTCGGGAAACGACTCATGCTTCACCCGCTGGCCCGAGTGACAGGGCTTTTTCATGAGGCAATATCAGGTCATAAAGGGATTACAGCAGGCAGCTTTGTTAGCCACCATTTCTATGAGACCGACCCCAAACGGGGCTTTAGGCGTGGCTTTAAGCTTCAGGCTATCGGAACCCAGGGACCAGCCATGGTCGCGAGTGGCTCAATGGGAAAAGCAATCACGTGGGGCGTCAACCATCACTCAGAATTTTTACGCCACTTCGACCGAGGCTACAGCATCTCAGTATGCTCGGACGACATGCCTCAAGAATCGAACCAAGTCACGCTCAGCGGTAAACTGAAAGCGGATGATGGTCTGCCAGCGGCGGCCATGACTTATCGCACACCACCAGAAGCTAAGAAGGCGTTGGCAATGGGCGTGGATAAGGCAAAACAGGCACTGGCACAGGCTGGTTGCTACGAGACAATTGAAAATCACTCTCTACCTGAAGCTGGATTCCATCTAATGGGCACCACCCGGATGGGCAATGATCGTGAAAATTCAGTGGTCAACGAGTGGGGCGAAAGCCATGATGTGCGGGGACTATTTGTAATTGATGGCTCGGTATTTGTCACGGCGGCGGCTGTCAACCCGACCAACACCATACAAGCGATCGCCCTGCGCGCGGCAGACCACATTCTCTCGACCTCAAGGCGCGCGCTGCCCCATGTATAGATTTTGAACAGAAAGACGGTATTGCTTTGCCAAATTAACTAATTGACACAGCACTGAAACCAAGTGCATGATGCTCCACAAGTTAAACCCCCAGATCGATTGCCACCTCAGCCCCTACCGTGGAACAAACGCCACTCCAACCGATAAAAGTTAACTCAAGCGTTCCTGAAGAGGCTCGCCAACTCACTGTCGACAGTATCTTAGCCCTCTTAGATGCCAGTGAGGATGACTGGTCGGGTCGATGCTGGCATGCGAACCATTCCGCGATTGCTGAAGAGAATATTCGCTTTTCTCTGACACCAGAGATGTGTGATGAGATAACTGACGCGCTGACTTTCATACACCAAAACAACCTCACCCTAAATCATCTAACCCAGGAAGATTTCCGCATACCGTCGCTGGCGCGGTGCATGACGAAAATGCGGGAACAACTGGACCAAGGGGCCGGCTTCCTTATTTTGGAGACCAATCTCTCGGCGCAACTGAATGAGTCGGATTTTGAACTGGTCGGATGGGCGGTATGCAATTACTTCGGCCAAATCATGCGCCAAGGAATCAACAGCGACCTGCGTTTATTTACTGTAGCGGATAAAGGCAGCGAAAATATCGACCCAACCAGAATAGGCGCCAGCGCTAACCGTTCAGCAAAACACACCGACAATGGCTGCCTTGAACCTAGACCGCCTGCATACATCGGCCTGTACTGCTACCGCTCATCACCACATGGCGGCGAAACAACTATCGTCTCCGCCTTGTCCGTTTTACGTGAGATTAGCAGGCAACGACCTGAACTTTTACCCCAGTACTTTCAGCCATATCACTTTCAGGCACCACAAGCCCATGTGTGGCCAACAAATGCGCCGACTATACAAAAACCAATTTTTGAATTTATAGATAACGAATTGCACGTTCACTATGCAAACGTTATGATTTTCCCGGGCATGTCCCTGGCGGGACATGCGCTAAGCCCCTCTCAGGTAGACGCTCTGACTTTGCTGGACGAAGTGATTGAGCGTCCCAACCTAAATTTCCAGACACTTTTGAAACCCGGAGACCTTTTGGTCATGAACAACCTGGCATTTTTGCACGGCCGAGAAGCTTTTGATCCAGGGCAGGTATCAGGCAGAACACTCAAAAGGTACTGGATGTGGCGGCGGCATATTGGACCCGGAACCGACCCGGTGTTGTTGGATTTAGCCGAATTCGGATACTAAGGAATAAGCATGCGAGAAATTCCAGTCACTATTGAACACATAGACGGCACATCAAAGCCCGAGTCATTAAAGGTCTCGCGCATGTATAACTTCGGATCCGCAACCAGGGATCCGGCAACTGCGATTGCTCATCAACAGGAAGTGGCCAAATCAGGCATTCACATCGCATTTGACGTACCAGCGCCTCGTATTTATCCAATCGGGCTGCATGCCCTAGATACCAGTGACTCGGTATTCGTTCAATCCGAGAGGACATCGGGCGAAGTCGAGATTGTGATTCATGTTGGTGATGAAATACGCGTGGGTGTGGGCAGCGACCACACTGATCGATCACTTGAAACAGTCTCAATTCCTGGATCGAAACAAGCCTGCGTGAATCACCTAGCGACTGTTTTTTGGCCTTGGGAGGAAGTGGCCGAAACGTGGGATGACTGCGTCCTGCGAAGCTGGGTGAACGATAAGCTTTATCAAGATGTGGGGGTGAATAAATTTTTATCGCCACCTGATATCCTCACGGTCCTAAGGGAGCGAGTTGATAAGGTGCCCGAGCGAGACTTCTTGGTGTATTGCGGAACCTACGTCAGTGTTGACAAAGCGCTTGGGTTTGGCGATAAATGGCGATACCAACTGGCGGCACCGCAGAACAGTCGTCAAATTGATGCGGAATATCACGTCATTGACATCCTGAACGAGGTCAAGGCTGGATTTCGAGTCCCGTTCTTCAATCCACAAAAGGGATGAATCGTTTTCCGTTAATAACGCAAAGAAAGGTAGGAGAAATATGTTGAATCCACGCATGAAGCTACTGAAGGTAGCTGCGGCATCCGTCGCAATAGCTGCGGCAACAAGCATCGCCGCTGCCGAGACACTAATCGTCGCCTCACCACAAGTCCCTGAGGGATTTGATGGCGACGCCCTCAAAGCGCACACGCAAAATGTCGTGGTCCAAACCTACGAGAATTTGGTAGTCTACGGCAAGAAGATGGTCGATGGGCGAATGGTCAATGACCCATCAACTGTTGAGCCTCACCTAGCAGAAAGCTGGAAGATATCACCCGACGGAAAGACCTGGGTGTTTAAACTTCGCCAAGGCATTAAGAGCCCCTACGGCAACGAGCTCACCGCGGCAGACGTCGAGTGGAGTTGGGCGAAGTCATTTGCCCAAAAGCGCACGGGTAATTTTATTGCACGTGTGTCTAACGTCACCGGCGTGAAAGCATTGTCAAAATACGAAGTCGAGTTCACTTTATCGGCGCCGAGCTCAATATTTTTGAAGGCGTTGACGCTTTATGTTCCGGGAATTTATGACTCCACAGAGGTAAAAAAACACACAACCGCTGACGATCCATGGGGTCTAAAGTGGATGCAGTCAAACACCGCCGGCTTTGGGGCGTATCACCTACAAACCCTGCGACCGGATGATCAGGCAATTTTTGTTGCGAACAAGAATTACTTTGGTGGCAAATTGCATTTTGACCGAGTAATTTATAAAGAGGTTCCTTCAGAGGCTAGCCGAGTGACGCTACTCAAGACTGGGCAAGTCCATCTGATTGATCGGCCTTCAATTCAAAAAGTCATTGATCTCCAGAATGACCCTAAAGTGAAGGTTGATCGTGCATCGGGTCGGTCTATCGCGTCAGCTCGCATGAATCCAAAGTGCAAGCCATTTGACGATGTCAGAGTAAGACAGGCTTTTAACTATGCTGTCGATAAAGACGCCCTCAACAAAGCGATCTTTGCTGGCCAGGCCGACATCGCAAAATCGGTGGTCCCTCCTATCGTCGATGGTTACAACCCGAACCACTATTCGTACGACTACAACCCTGGAAAAGCAAAGGCTCTGCTGGCTGAGGCTGGTTTTCCGAATGGCATTAAAGAACCTATCCAACTTTTGTATGCTGACGCGTTCTGGCACCAAGAGCCGATTGCAATTCAAGTGGCAGATATGCTGAAGAAGATTGGGGTAACAGTCCAGCCCACTCGTGTAACCACCTCAGAAATGCGCGCCAAGGGCTCGCCAAAAGAAATGAGCATGTGTTTCTTCACATGGGAGGATGGGCCGATTGTTCTTGATCCGGTTTACACGATGTACCTCATATCGCACTCAAAAGGCGTATCCAATAGGTCGGCATACTCGAATCCCCGAGTTGACGAGTTAATTGACAAGTCTCGCGAGGAGCTGGACGCAGGCAAAAGACTCGCCATGATGGACGAAGCCCAAAAATTATGGGTCACTGATGCGCCGTGGATCTTGACCACTTATCCAGCAACATTTGAGGCAATGAACCCCAAATTGCAGGGATGGGTCCACTACCCCGACGAGCATGAGCGGTGGCGTGAATTGACCATGAAGTAAGGCAAGCACGTGGCGCTGTCGGCGTACACCGGCTGCGTCACGTTGCGTTTGTCCTAAAAATCACCTGCTCGATCGCAAGAACAGTGAACTTTTCAGTATTTATTTTCCGCCGAACCTTAATGGTTCTGCCCCTATTGATAGGGGTTGTATTTGTAACATTCATGTTGGTGAGGGTTGGCGGCCTAGACCCAGTTGGATTGCTTGCCGGCCCAACTGCCACCGCTGAAGAGTTCACGATGATCCGGAAGGACTTGGGGTTAGATCAACCCCTGTGGAAACAATTTCTCATTTATGGCGGCCAAGTTATCCAGGGAGATTTAGGTGAGAGCTGGCTCTCTAATCGTCCGGTTTTAGAAGACATCACCACACGATCATTCATTTCTCTTGAATTGCTTTTTTGGGGAATTGGTCTTGGCGCAGCCATCGGAATTCCTGTTGGGCTGCGAGCCGCGTTTAAACCGAATGGGCGCTTTGATCAGGTTACGCGAATTATTTCACTGCTCGGATTTTCCATTCCGACATATTGGCTCGGGTTGGTAATGTTATTTGTATTTTTCTACCTACTCGGATGGGCACCACCGGGAATGGGGCGAATATCACTAATGGTCAGCCCACCTCAATTTGTGACAGGCAGCTACCTGATTGACGGACTCATTGAAGCGAACTGGGAGGCAGCCAACTCCGCGCTGACTCACCTCATTTTGCCGGTTCTGTGTCTGGCTATCGTATCCGCCGCACCAATTATCAAGCAGACCCGCGCGATCGCACTTGAGGTCATTGCATCCGACACAGTTCGGTACGCTCGTGCTTGTGGCCTAAAGATTAAGACACTACGTGCGATTGTTTTCCGCAATAGCGCAACACCGATTATCACGTTTGTAGGCACTGAAATTACTGGATTAGTCGGTACCATGTCACTCATCGAGTATGTATTTGCGTGGGGTGGACTCGGCCAATATGGACTGAATGCGATCGTTCGAGGCGACTTCACTGCAGTTCAGGGTTACGTTTTGACCCTAGCGTTATTTTCTGTGCTGATATTTCTAATCGTCGACATCGTTGTTGCGATTATTGAACCCCGCTCACAGCTAAACTGACATGCCACCTTCTGTCACACATCAGCTCACTTGGCCCAGACGAACAGCGAATCGAGTCAGGGGGCTGAGTCGCCTTAGCCCGACAGCGGCCGCAGGGGTTGTCATCATCGTGTGCTTCGGCGTCTTAGCGCTATTTTCCGAATGGTTTATGACGCACGATCCTGTATCCTCATATCCCGATCGGATTCTTCAAGGGCCCTCCTATGAGCACTGGTTTGGCACCGATGGTAATGGGATGGATATCTTTTCGCGTGTTATTTACGGCGCAAAATTTGGTTTTGGCATTGCCATTCCGGCGGTAATCATTGCGGTGCTAATTGGTATCCCGGTAGGTTTAATTGCAGGATACCGTGGAGGCGCATTGGATGAAATATTAATGAGAATTTTTGATGGATTAAGGGTCTTCCCATCAATTATTCTTGCGCTAGCAGTTGTCGCCGCGACCGGCCAATCTTTGCTCAATGTTGTTCTGGTCCTCGGATTTTTGGATAGTCCAGTATTCGCCCGGCTTGTGCGAGCCGAGGTATTGGCCCTGCGCTCGTCAAATTTTGTCGAAAGTGCAATTGCCGCAGGTAATCCTACCTGGCGAATTTTGTTCTTTCATCTGCTACCGAACACCATTCAGGGTGCGATGGCACAGACCGCCGTACGCGCCGCATGGGCCGTTCGAATTAGCGCCACACTGGCGTTTTTAGGAATTGGTATCCAAGCCCCAACGCCCGAGTGGGGCGCAATGATTCGCCAGGGCGCCGAATTCATGGTGACCGGTCAATGGTGGGTCGCAATCTTTCCCGGTATCGCGCTCATTTTTCTCGTCTTTGGCCTCAATCTGCTGGGTGACGGCATTCAAGATATCCTAGACCCACGCCGCAGAGCATCAAAATGAATCTCCTCAAGATCACGGACCTACAGACTCACTTTGTGTTTCACGATATTGACAACTACCGCCGTGAGGCACGGGCTCTGAACAAAGTAAACCTGAATCTAAATAGAGGTGAAATTGTGGGTATTGTGGGTGAGACAGGGGCTGGAAAATCGCTCACCGCTCAATCAATTTGTGGCCTACTTCGCCCCCCAGCGAAAGTGGTTGGCGGCTCAGTCTTATTCCTTGGAAAAGAACTTCTCTCGCTCGCAGAGGAGGATCTCAACGATATTCGGGGCGCAGAGATCGGAATGGTTGTTCAAAACCCCAAGAGCTCCCTTGACCCCCTGACCCGAATCGGCGACCAATTGGTCCGGATTCATCAAACCCACACCGCAAGTGCTATCTCAGTGGCAAGATCCAAAGCCATCGCGATGATGCATGCTGTCGGTATTCCAGACCCTGAGAAACGCTTCTCAGCGTGGCCCCACGAGCTGTCAGGCGGTATGGCTCAGCGTGTTTTGATTGCAATGGCTTTAATGAACGAGCCAAAGCTGCTGATTGCAGATGAGCCAACAACAGGGCTAGATGTCACAGTCCAAGCGCAAATCCTGGAATTATTGAAAGATCTGGTGCGCCGCTTTGAAATGGGCACCATCATCATCACCCATGACCTAGGCATCGTCGCGCACTACTGCGACAAAGTCGCCGTGATGTTTGCCGGTGAAATCGTTGAATACGGCACAGTGACAGATATTTTTCGGCGACCAGGACACCCGTACACAAAGCAGCTTCTTGCGTCCACCCCAGAGAAACTCAAACTAAATGAAGCCGGCAGTCTCGGAGGTCAGCCACCTGATCTGTTCAACCTACCTGAAGGCTGTTTAAGCCAAGACCGTTGCTCCCTTGCAAGTGATCAATGCAGAACTCCTCCCCCGGTCATTACCCTTGAGACTGGTCAAACCGTCCGCTGTCACTTCGCCCTCCAATGAGACAACCAATCTTACGAGCCAAGAATTTGGTCAAGCGCTTCTCGGTCGGACGCTCGTCAAGTTACGTCAACGCAGTAAACGGCGTAGACCTAACAATACACCGGGGAGAAATCCTTGGAATGGTTGGAGAAAGTGGATCAGGAAAATCCACCATAGGTCGCACGCTACTGCGCCTGACTGATCCCACCGAGGGCTTGATCGAGTTTGATGGCAGAGATATCACGTCGCTATCAGCCAAAGAACTTCGACCACTTCGAAAAGACATGCAAATGGTGTTTCAGGACCCGTGGAGCGCACTTAACCCAAGGATGAAGATTGGCGATTTAATTGCTGAACCACTTCGCATTCACCTCAAGTTGTCTGAGCCGGATCTTCGGGATAGGACCGAGCTGCTAGCGAAAAAAGTCAGACTAAGCACCGAGTTTCTCAATCGAACCCCCAGCGCGCTCTCTGGAGGCCAACTGCAACGCGTGTGTATCGCCCGGGCAATCGCAACAAACCCAAAACTCATTATTCTTGACGAACCAACCAGTTCACTAGACCTTTCCGTGCGAGCCGGCATTCTTGAGCTGTTAATGGAGCTACGAGAAGAGACCCAAGCCGGATTTTTGTTCATTAGTCACGATCTGGGAACAATCAAGCTGATCAGCGACACCATTGCCGTTCTTTATTTGGGGCGGATTGTGGAGCTGGTTCCCAAAGAAGCGCTTTTTAATGAACCCGCTCACCCTTACTCTCAGTCACTGCTATCGGCTCACTTGCCTGCGGACCTTGACGCACCAATCCAACGACTGATTCTTGAAGGTGAAATCCCATCTCCCATCGATCTCCCCAGTGGCTGCAGTTTTCACACGCGTTGCCCAGCGGCGGTAGATGTATGCAAGACTGCAACTCCCCAACCAGAGCTTATCGCTCAAAATCACCATGTCTCATGCCTACGCCTGAAGGATGGTGGAAATATCCTGTCTCGACAACAAGCATGAGCACCGACCCCTTTCCCATCCTAAGCAGCCCGTTAAAAATTGGGAACAAACTTGCTCGCAATCGCATTTGGATGACGGCACACGCCACCCTACTGGTGAAAGATCACCTCTTCAGCGATGCCCATATTGCGTATTACAAAGCCAGAGCCGAGGGTGGTGCCGCCGTTATCACCATGGAGGCGATGGCTACCCACCCAACCACTCAACCCTACAAAGGCAAAGCCTTTGCCTTTGACCCCCGAATGGTTCCAGAGTACAAAAAACTCGCCGATGCGGTTCACCCATACGGAACACTTCTGCTCTCGCAACCGTGGCACCGCGGACGGCAAACCAATGGAATTACCAATGGACTCCCAGTCTGGGCTCCCTCCGCTATACCCTGCGGGGTGTACCGGGAGATGCCACATGTGATGACTTCAGCTGACATCAATGAGATCATCGAAGGCTACCGCCTCTCCGCGCGATACTCAAGGCAAGGTGGCCTGGATGGCGTGGAGGTACATGGCATGTCTCATGGCTATTTGTTGAACCAATTTTTATCGCCAGCCACAAACTTCAGAGGCGATCACTATGGGGGCAGCTTAGTCAATCGTATGCGCATCGTTCAAGAAATACTTGATGCCACCCGGTCGGAAATTGGTACTGAAATGATCATGGGAATGCGGCTCAATTCCGATGATGGGCACGAGGCTGGACTCAAACCCGACGAATGGGCGGATATTGCAAAGGAATTTGAATCGACTGGCCTGATTGACTACATTTCCTTCAGTCATGGAACGTATATCAATCGAATGCTCATTTATCCGACTTCCCCTGAGGAACACGGATACCAATTGAATGCCACGGCGCTCATTCGATCTAAACTCACGGTGCCAGTGGTTGGTGTAGGACGCATTACTAGCCCCAACGAGGCGGAAAAATGGCTGGCTGAAAAAAAGTGTGACTTTGTAGGAATGGCGAGGGCCCTGGTGGCTGATTCCAATTGGGGCAAAAAAGCCTTTTCGGGCGATGACAAGAAAATCCGTCCATGTGTAGGTGCCAATTGGTGCATGTCGCGCATCTTTGCGCAAGCACCCTTGGGATGTATACACAATCCATCGGCGGGCCAGGAGCAAGAGCTCGATGAAAATCACCTCCCCCCCATATCGAAGAGGAAAAAAATTGCAGTGGTCGGTGGCGGACCTGCCGGTATGCGAGCCAGCTGGACACTGGCAAGGCGAGGCCATCAAGTCACATTATTTGAAGCACGGCACCAACTGGGTGGACAAGTTCGATGGTGGACACAGGCTGATTCACGCAAAGAACTCTTAGGGATAGTCGACTGGCTTAACGACCGAATTAAAGAGGAAGACGTGGAAGTCATACTTAATCACTCCGTTACGTCTAAGGACTTAGAGACCTTTGACGAGGTAGTGGTTGCAACGGGTGCTACAGGGCTCAAGCACGGATGGACTATGCTAAGACCTGAACGTTGGAGTGGTCCATGCCTTCCCGGTGCGGATAACGCCAACGTCTACAGCTACACCGAACTGCTTGAGCACAAACCCGAGCTGGGTTCTAAGGTGCTGGTATTCGACATCATGGGTGGTCGCCAAGGTGCTGTTGTTGCAGAAATTCTGGCGCAGCAGGGCAAGCAGGTCATCTTTGTCACTCAATTAAGTCAACCCTCACCAGACCTGTCGTCAAGTCGCGATTGGGGAAAGGTCCATGGATTGCTAAAGCGGCTCGGCGTTACATTTCACGTCGATTGTGAACTGATAAAAATTCAAAAAAATATGGTAATCGCACGGGACCTATATACCGACGAGCAAATTAAATTTGAAGACATTTCCGCCACAATCATGGTGCAAGGCGGTTCGGCAAACGATCAACTCTTCCACGAATTAGTAGCGCATCAGCCCTGTCACTTGATTGGTGACGCCATGGCACAGCGACGTGTCAATGATGCGATCAACGAGGGCGAGTTGATCGCCCGAAAAATATAACGTTCTGCATTGGAAAAATTGAACACCCCTGTGCCCAAGGCAGCTGACATTGTCATCGTTGGCGCAGGGGCGTCGGGCCTGGCATTTGCATGGCGGCTTGCGACGAGCCTGAAGAACTGCAGGATCTTGATTGTGGAGCGAGGCGGATGCGTAAACCAACGTGCCGCGCCGAGCCTGACCCCAGAATGGGAATTGGCATTGCAGAAATCGTTCCACGCTAATCCAAACATTCGTTGCAATGATGCCGACTATCCGGTTGACGATACACAAAGTGTCATTAAGCCAGCATTTTTCAATGCAATCGGCGGAAGCACGATTCGCTGGGGCGCTCACTTTCCTCGCTTTCGACCCTCAGACTTTTACCCTCACACACTTGATGGGGTTGCCACAGACTGGCCAATGGGATACGACGATTTGGTACCCTATATGGACATTAACGATCAGATGATGGGCGTATCGGGTTTAGCTGGCGATACCGCCAATCCGCCTCGATCACCTCGCCAGTACCCCCCTTTAGCGTCTTGCGAGGGATCCAAACGCCTGATACACGGTGCGAACCAGCTGGGTTGGCATTGGTGGCCCGCAGATGCCGCAATCGCAACAGCAGATTCTACTACCCGACGTGCCTGCAACAACTGTGGCCCTTGCGGTATTGGATGCCCACGACACGCCCGTGCAAGCGCCGACACCGCGTACCTTGCAGCGGCGCAACATGCAGGCGTTGAATTAATTCAACATACCGTGGTAACCCGAATTTTGACCTCAACTGGACAGGCCAAAGCTATTGAAATTAGAACTCAAAACAACGAGAAGTTTGTGATTGACTTGGAGCACTTGGTTCTCGCGGGCAATGCCATATCCACAAATGTGTTGTTGAGTTCAATGAACGACTGGAATAACCCACTACTTGGAAAAGGCTTAATGCTGCACCCAACAGCCATCGTGACTGGCTTTTTTCGGGATAATTTAAACAGTTACACAGGCCCCTTTGCAACTTCAATAGTAAGTCAACAATTTTGCGAAACAGAAAAAAAAAGAGGGTTTGTACGAGGCTTTCAACTTCAAGCGCTGCGTGGTCAAGGGCCACTCACCACCGCACTGGGTGGCTACGGAAACCCTGTTGCGTGGGGCCGGTCACATGCAAAAGGTTTTTCTCAGGCGTTTGGCCACGGCATGAGCCTAACGGTCACTTGTGAAGATCTGCCAGAGCCGGTCAATCGAATTGAAGTGAGTAAGGAAAAACTCGATCACTTTGGTATGCCTACCGCAAAGATGCATTACCGTTTGGGTTCCAACACAGAGAAAATGAAAACATATGGCATCGAGCGTGCGCGGCAATGGTTGCGCGCAGCCGGTGCTGAAAAGATATCTGTTAACCCCCTATCGAAACAGGCTGGGTTTCATCTTATGGGAACAGCCCCCATGGGAGTGAGCGAGAGAGACAGCGTCACGGCCCCGGATGGACGTCTGCACGGAGTTGCGAACATCACAATCATAGATGCGTCAGTATTTCCCAGTTCGAGCCCTGTCAACCCCACCTCGACACTACAAGCCATAGCCTTAAGAGCGGCAGACTTAATGGCCAGAAGGCTAAGCCCCTAATGACACCATTGAACTACTCTGATGAAACCGTATGTGCTTTGCTGGACTGCCTGATTCCGGGAGAAGCATCGTCGGGGTGGCCTGCCGCCGGTCAAATGGGGCTTGGCAACCGTTTTATAGAACTTATGAGGCTGCTCCACCGCGACGGGGACCAATTGCTCCAATCCCTATTCAACGCCTTACCAGATGACTTCGCAGATGCTACCGCTGAAACTCAAGTAGCATGCCTTGTTGCTATTGAGAAAACATGTCCAACAATATTCGACGCTACGTTGAAAGCGTGCTACTCAGCTTATTACACTAACCCGAAGGTGAGAGAAATAATCGAAGCAAAAACTGGTTACGAAGCTAGGCCGCCGCAACCCCAAGGTTATCCTCTTGAGCCTTTCGATGAATCGCTATTGGATCCGGTCCGTACTCGAGGCCCTATATGGCGACCGGTTCCCTGATTCCACCTGAAAAAAGCTCTGGCGTACTGGAGCCAAAACCTATTTTGGGTTACCTCGCCATGATGGGCACAACGATGTTGATTCCCATCATGGGAGTAGCAATCAAGTTTTTGACTCAGTACGGGTTCACAACCATTCAGATGCTGGCGTGGCGGTCTTGGTTGGTTTTGTTGGTTTTACTGCCTTTTCTAGTTTTTCAGAAATATCGAAATGAACTAGCCGCCGCCGACATTAAAGCTCACTTGATACACGGCGTACTCTCGGTTACTAGCATGAGCTGTTTCTATTACGCCTTGCGGTCGCTTCCAATTGTTACCGTAACGTCGATTAACTTCATCACGCCGACCATTGCAATGGGGCTTGCGAGTCTCATTTTTCGAGAACGCATCAGCCTATCTGGCTGGCTTGCACTCATCCTGGGATTTGCAGGCGCGATCACTGTTCTTAAGCCCGATATCGAGGGTATCAGCTTGGATATGGGCGTGGTTTTGGTTGGTTCATTCTTAGCAGCATGTACCAATCTAACTATACGCCGCATGCCTGCTCGAAGCTCAAATTTCGCAGTGATTTTCTATTTGACCCTCATCGGACTCATCATATTTAGCGTGCCTGGGGTCGCCGCATTCCGACTTCCTACGGAAGCCCAATGGAGCTGGATCCTGGCGCTTGCCATCACCGCCCTCGGGGTCCACTCACTATTAATCTTGGCGTACCGGCTGGCGTCGTCTATGTTAATAGGCGCGCTTGATTACTTACGGATTGTTTGGGCACTGGGTTTTGGTTATTTCATTTTTAACGAGACGTTAGATTTCTCGGAAATGCTAGGCATCGCGCTGATATGCATTAGTGGCTTTTTGAGTTTAAAGACCAGTATAAAAAAGAAACGTTAATCGGCCCCCAATTATTTTTAGCTCAAAAGAAATTGAGTAAAACGTTCAGCCGTGACACTGGCCGTTTCGGGCGTTCGAACCCCGGGAGTTGTGAAGTGCTCTGCGGACGCGAGTAACGACTTTCCTTCATCGTAATCTTTACGAACTAAGTCATTTTCGGCGCATGTAATCAATGTCTGATTTTTTAGGTTGGGAACATGTTCTCGCATGGAATAACGGAACGCTGCTTTATAGGACTTGTGGTAACTTTTTATTCCCTTTAATACCTCAACGAATTTGCTGTGCAAGAATTCAGCATCCGGCAAATCATGAGGCACCCGATCGGTGGCTTTCCTACTGAACCATGGAAACCAAATGTACTGGTCGCGGCAAAGCTGCCATGCCTGAAGAGCGTATATGCCTTGCTGGTCGGGTTCAATCGATGGCGCGTAAACCTTTAGTATTTCATCGATCGACTCGGGCGTGTAAAGGCCAAAACCATCTAGGATGAGTCGGTCAACTTGCGTCGCATCACTCAATGCCATCCAAGTTGCTATGCGGGCACCAGTGTGTGTCCCGTAAAGGTGCATCCTCGACCAACCCAGCGCTTTGGCAAACGCGAACATCGCCGCCCCATAATCTGCAATCTCAGGCTGTTCCTGAATCGGCGGCGTAGAATCACCGTTGCCTAAGGTATCCGGCGCAACAACTAAAAAACGCTGACTCATTTTTTCAATCAAAAGCTCTAATTGCTTGGATGAGCCTGGCGATGCATGAAGCAACATAAGCTTAGGCGCATCCGCCGCCCCCGACTGTCGGTAATGAATTTGGCCAAAAGGCATATCAATAAACCGGCGTTTAACGTTCATCTCAAATCTCCACAATTTTTGAAAATTCAGGGGTGACCGTTTCATATGCGTGTGCAACTGATAAGACCGTACCGTCATCAAATGGTCGCCCCATGATTTGAATCGACATTGGCATATTTGTATCTGAGTACCCTACACGAAGCGAGGCACAAGGCGCTCCCGTTAGGTTGGCCGGAGCAGTAATTAGCGGACTGTTCAAATAATAGTAACGCGTTACATGATCGATTTCTGGTGGATCACTCAGCATACCGGGATAGCAGAGCACATCAACCTGTTGTTCATTCATAATTTCAAAGGTTTTCCGGGCAAGTAATCTCCGCGCTTTCTGTGCTGTGATGTAGTCCGTCGCCGAGAGAAACGCCCCGAGAGCGATACGATGGCGAGTAAGGTCACTGATTTTTTCCAAGCTTGACGCAAATCGCTCCTGATGGACCGCATAGGCTTCAGCGCTCATGATTGTTGTGTTGGCTATGGTGTAGTCCCATAGATCAGGCAGTTCGACACGCTTGATTTTGGCTCCTAAGCCAGTCATTACCTCCATAGCTCGAAGGCACGCGTTACGGCTTGCATCCGTCACCGCGTCAATATCGGTGAAATTGGTGACCAAGCCAATTACAAGCCCCTCACAGTGCTCAGACAATGCGGGGCTGGTTGGAGCGATCGAGCGGTTAACACTTGTTGGGTGACGCCCGTCGTGCCCGCTGATTTCATCCAGCAAAATCGCACAGTCGCGACTGGTACGTGCCATTGGTCCCGCATGATCCAGCGAGCCAGACAGGGGAAACAACCCCCGCAAGCTCACCAACCCATAGGTTGGCTTGATTCCGGCCACCCCGCAGAACGACGCAGGTATCCGTATTGAGCCTCCCGTATCTGAACCAATAGCCGCGGGTATCATCCC
This sequence comes from Alphaproteobacteria bacterium casp-alpha6, assembly GCA_001510135.1. Lineage (GTDB taxonomy): Bacteria > Pseudomonadota > Alphaproteobacteria > Rhodobacterales > Rhodobacteraceae > LFER01. The sequence continues at coordinate 4,933 of LFER01000018.1, read as the reverse complement.
GGTCGCAAGGGCGACCCCTGCGCCGCTCGAAGACCCACCGGTGTACCGGCTTTTGTCGTGGGGATTGAGTGACATCGGGAAGTAGGCATCCTTTGACGGACCGCCCAAGCAAAATTCTGTGCACTCTAACTTACCCATCAGTATTGCCCCGGCCTTGGCTAGCCGTTCCCAGACCGCGCAGTCTTCGACGGGTACCCGGTCTCGAAACAGCCACGAGCCTACGGTTGTTTTGACCCCTTTGGTGTCGTACGCGTCTTTGAGTGCAACTGGAATTCCATCAAGCGGTCCTAACGATCTTGCCTTGAATCGTCTCGCATCCGAGTCTTTTGCCTGACTCAAAGCCAGTTCGAATGTCGTCGTGATAAAGGGGTGGAATACCGGGTTGTATTTTTCGATCCGCTCAATCAGAGACTGAACAAGCTCGCTAGCGCTTACTGTTTTGTTTTGAAGAAGCTGTGAAAGTTCATGAATTGACAACCGATGTATTGAATCATCAGAAAAGTTAGTCATTTGTCAGGCTTTCAAATGTAAAAACCGACGCGCCATCGATATCTTCTGGTGTGTTCCTTGTTAATTGCGCAATCAAGTACCGAATGCGGCAACAAGCTTGGTACATTTCTACCGCGTCAAGCAAGTCAAGCTTCAAACCACTTTGACTGGCTAACGTTTGATACGTTTCTTTTGAAAATTTGACTTGCATCATCGACTTATGGGTGTTCAACATTGCGTCAATGCCTGGCGCCGCGCGCCAACTGCCGCCACCGCATTTGAATAACGCTTTCTCGATTCAAAAACTCATAGGCACTCTGAAGCGCATCGGCTTTTATCTTTTTATTATCAAATCCTGAAACTTTTCCAGCTTTCATCGAATCCAATTGAATTCGACAATTTTGATGAAAAATCACAGAGGCACAGACCGCATGTTGAACTGACTTGCCAACCGCAATCAGGCCGTGATTTTTTAGTAACAAAATTTTTGCATTGCCCAGTTTTTGGGCAAATTTTGCGCCCTCTTTTTCGCCCTCGACTATCCCATCGTAGCCATCGTAATGGTGCACATCATTCCATAACATCAATGCACTTTGAAACACAGGTTCAAATTTTGCCCCGGTAGCGCCCAATGCGATTACTTTCTCCGGATGGCTATGAACAATGGCTCCGATATCAGGCCTGGCCTTATACATGGCAACATGGAACGCCAGTGACGGGCTTACTATTCCAGTCTTAGCTTCTGCCAGTGAAAAATCTGTCAGGCAAACCGCATCTTCACCAACCTCGCCAAAAGCTAGGCCGTATCGGTGGCCAAGCAAATATTCGGATTCTTCGACCCGAGCGGTCAAATGACCAGCAATCCCGCTATCCTGTCCATCCGCCGCCAAAATCGCAAAGCCGGTCACCATGTCCTCCATCAAAGTCGGCGGAATCTTCATTTTGTCGGCCGGGGCACCCAATTGCATGCGCCGACACTAGCAGAAATAAGGGCAAACCACAATTACCGTCCTCTCACGGCACTAGCCATCGAGAAATGTGAGCAAGGTCTCTGAGAAAAGTCGAGGATCCTGCTCCGCCACGAAATCCGTCGCTTCCTCAATCAATACTTCCTGGGCATCTGGTAACAGCCTTTTAACTCGGTCATGCATGAACGCAATCCGGTCGCGCCCGCCACCGATCAACAACGCCGGGCAAGGCAGGCGCCCCCCCGCAGCAGCCAATTCACCGGGGAGGTCATAGTGCCAAATGGCTCGATATGAACCCGCAAAGTCTGTCCCAGCATTTAAAAAATCACGAAGGAATTGGGTAGCTAACCTGCCATCAATCCAAGGATACTCCGAGTGAATTCGGTCCCAAATCCATGACAAGTGGCCACCTTGGTCGTCAATTTCATACGGGGGAGCAAAATTGGCGAGCCGATCGGCCCTCTCCTCTGCTGTGTAGACCGGCATTCCATGTAATACCAATTTACTAACTCGCAAAGGAGCCAATTGACATGCAATGAAGGCAAAAACGCCGCCGGTGGCTCGCCCAAACAAGTGAAAACGTTCCGCTCCAACAAAATCTGCGCCTCTTAAGGCGATGCGGGCGTAGTCACTGGCGGACAAAACGCGGTCGGGCGGTGTCGACTGCCCAAATCCAGGCGTGTCCAGCGCCATGACTCGAAATCTTTGCCCAAGATATGGCAAGACGGCCTGATAGTTACGCGATGAAAGTGGGGATTGATGTAGCATCACCAACAAGGGGCGGTCCGAGTTCAAATTGACCGATCGGTAATGAATTTGTCCCCAATCGCAGCCAAAATATCCATTTGTTACCGTCGAAAGCTCAGACATAGAAAACGCTCCTTAGTGCATTGAGTTGTCGAACCAACCATCAAACTTCTTAGCGTCGCAAGCCAATATTCTGACTGCAAATCAACTAGTCTGCTCACTCTCAATACGGCGGTCGATGCAGTAGCGGGCGGGGCAAAACAACGAGTAGACAAAGTCGCCTGAGCAGGGCAAACTTTGCTTGGCACGTAAACGTTGATTTAGGAGAAAAACCATGGACTTGCGCATCAATCGAGAGCACCAAGCACGCCTTGACCTGGTTGAAGGGTTAAAGGTCTACGTGGCAGGAAATGTGATGCCAGCTTTAAGGCAAGATTTCGAAAAATGGTGCGACGAAGAAAAGCCGACAGATTCGCAGCTCCGTGATGCAACGTATATGCACGCCAAGTTTGACGACGACCCCCTATATCAAGCATCTCGGGGCCTGCAGCGCATAAGTCAGGAATCGATGTGGCGAGAGGTAATTTATGGATTAGACCGGCGTAAAGAGGCGATAGAAAAGGAACTGGATACACCATCGGATGCCCCAGGTTCACTTACTTTGGATCCCGCGCTGCAAATGCCCGTTTATTACGAAAAAAATGAATTTCATTTGCAACCTGGCAACTACCATCGAAATACGATCGCTGGTCCAATCTACGAAGTCGGCGTGGCCACCTACACCATGCACCGTTACGGGAAGGCCGGCGATGAAATGGGCCGGGCCCTGGTAAGCGTCATGCCGCCCAAGAAATACCAAAGAGTGCTCTACATGGGCTGTGGTCCGAGCTACAAGGGATACCCCGTTGTAAACGCCCTGCCTGAGGCTGAGCATTGGGGAATCGATTTGTCTGCGCCGATGCTTAAGTACGCTCGCCATCGTGCCATTGAACATGGACACCCAATAAACTTTAGCCAAATGAATGCCGAGAACATGGGATTCCCGCCTGGACATTTTGACTTAATTTATTGCATGCTTTTATTGCACGAGGTTCCCAAAAAAGCAGTCGTCAATATTGTGAACGAAGCGGCGCGTTTGCTCGCACCAGGTGGCGTCCTGGCCAATCTGGAGCTTCCCAGCTATTCGAGCCTTGATCCGCTAAGTGCTTTTCTGATGGACTGGGATACCGAAAACAATGGCGAGCCATATTGGCGCTCGTACCACGAAATGGATCTGCTGGCCACGTATCGCCAAGCGGGCTTAAAGTCTCAACTGATCGAGGCTCACTCGGAATGGGGGGGAGCCAAGGGAAATTACATGGGGAAATTTAAGTATCACGTTACGATGGGCGAAAAAATAGGAGCTTGACCATGGCAACCACTTCAGCCCGAAACGCCGGTGACTATTTTGCCTCGGTGGCAAAAACTGACATGATGCGTGTGCTTTTTGCTCTCGCAACCGAGGTGTACGCCTTGCGCGATCGACAGCGCGCGCTCGAGTCCATCATTAAGGCCAGTGGCACAGATTTGGGCGCTCTTGATGAGCCTGTTGAATCCGCGACGTATGATTCCGAACGCCTGAACGAGAGAGACGCATTTGTGGGGCGCGTTTTTGCCGCCATGAGTCATCCGTCAGCCGGTTCCTAGGCCATCAATGACATATGCCCTCACTAGCGAAGTGCCGAATTCACCGACAACATTTGAAGACTGGCGACAAATCAGGGCTTCAGGAGGCACCACCAACGAAAGCTTGTGCACCCACTAGGGCATCAATCCGCCACCATTGATGTGAATCACTTGGCCAGTCAGCCGTTTTGCTCGGTCTGAAAGGAGGAAAACGGCCAAATCGGCAACGTCGGATGGATTTGTTCTGCCTTTTAACGGCAAAGATTGCCATAGATCTTCCATCGCGTCCTCTGAAAATTCAATCCGAGGCTGACTGGTGTCAACCAGACCTGGTGCGATGACATTAACCCGGATATTGTGCTGAGCAAACTCAAGGGCAGCTGATTTCGCCAATCCCAAAAGCCCACTTTTTGTGGCACTGTAATGGGCGCCGTTTTTAGCGCCTTTTATGGCGGCACCTGATGAAATTGCCAAAATGGACCCGCCGACCTCCTCTTTTATCATCCGCTTCGCTGCAGCCTGTATGACCAAAAAGCTGCCCGTGAGATTCACTGACAAAACCTGACTCCATTCAGCAAGAGACATCTCTATCAGGCTTGTTCTAGGGTAAACCGCAGCGTTACTTACCAAATAGCCCAAGCCCCCGAACGCCTCTGCAGCATCACACAGGGCCTCGACCTGCTTTACGTCGGAAATATCTGCCTTGACTGCCTTGGCACCCACACCGATACGTTGCGCCTTGTCTACCAACCTCCGCACAACACTGTCGTCCGTTAGGTAGTTCATGACCACAGGCACTCGGTCTTCGATTAACGCCTCTGCGATCGATGCACCTATCCCCTGCTGGGCTCCTGTAACCAACGCAACTCTGTTTTTTTCCATACCATCCGATCATACAGTCATGAAGTAAAACTGGCATGAAGGGTCGGGAAAACGCAAAAGCGTATACGTTCAGTACGAATTTTTCCATCCAGCGTAAGCTTGGGCTAAGTGCTTGCTTTTTGGAGAATTTTTTGGCTCCCCGAGCAGGGCTCGAACCTGCGACCTGCGGATTAACAGATGAG
>LFER01000017.1 GCA_001510135.1 Alphaproteobacteria bacterium casp-alpha6 | reverse complement strand
TTCGTTTCAGTACTATAATCTTGCTTACGATACAAACGATTACTCCATCCAAGAAGTCGTGGCTTCCGCTAATATGTCGAGTATGGAGTTTTGTGAAATTGAAATGGAGACTTGGAAGGGTAGGCTGGAACGCAGATTTAAAACCAGACTTGATTTCGATAACTTTAGTTCTGGAGGGATTTCGACCAAAACATATTACAAGAATTTTGATGAATATGGATTGGACGTGAGATGTAATGAATACTTCGATGACGGCGCTGTTGCGATGTTCATCATTTGGCGGTCAAACGAACTTTGGGACGCGATCCAAGAACATTATGATGGCTTTTGAGGATGTCACAGATATCGGATACTTGTGCTTTTACGACGTCCTCCCAGAGCGGTTTAGGGATTTACATGGGAACCGCTTTCAGTTCAGACCAGAAAAGCCAAAGTTTAGAGCTATTCCACTAAAGTTCCGTTTAATTTCAGGTTGTTTCGCGCCGAGGCGTAGCATGCTTTGAAAGACGATCTTTATCAGCTTTGCGCTGGTAAACATTTATACCTTTCTTGAGCGATCTTTTGTTTAGCGCAGGAAATGAGGCTGTCTGGCGAAAGCGCACCTGAACTGAACCCATTTTTTCAACAAAGCCGCTGTTAAAAATCACCAAATATCATCTAAAAGAAAAAGAAATTTCTTCACCTAAATTTTCAAAAATACCACGGCTTTAGAAGTTTTCTTTAAAAGATCCCAGCATCTTCTTGAGGCGTTCATCTGACTGACAGTCTAGACTGAGCGCCAAATTTGCTTCGGCATCGACAGGAGGAATATCAATCTTGACGGCCTCAAATTTTTCAGAGACCTGCAGTTGCAATCTATTACCTTCCCTCGTTTTGATACGCGCCTTTTTGTTTCTCACGGGCACCCGAAGTCCCGTTTCCAGATCAACAACCTCAAAAAAATCATGTCCAACCCCGCAGGTATCCCCAATTTCAATTAAGGATAATATATCCGCCTTAGGCGGGTCTAAAACGGCTTTTATCTTATCGTGGTTAAAATAAGTCAACGATGCGACAAGCGGTGTTATGATCAAGACTGTGAGAATAAATTGATCAATCTTCATACTTGCCTCCGGCGTTTGCGCTTTGTCATCCGTCGCGTTCAAGGATCCAGGCGGTATTGGGATCTGGCAGAAAGCGCCATTTCCGCAAGGGGCCTGCCATGACGTTCAAGTAATACATTTCAACTCCATAAGGCGCTGCACATGGATGATGCCCACGAGGAACAAGAACCACATCGCCATTTGAGACAGACATCGTTTCATCAAGCAAGTGATCATCGGTATAGACCCGTTGCACTCCAAACCCATTCTCAGGGTTGAGGCGATGGTAATAGGTTTCCTCTAGATAGGTGATGCGTGGAAAGTCATCTTCGTCATGGCGGTGACTTGGATAAGAAGACCAGTGTCCAGCGGGCGTAAAGACTTCTGTGACCAAAAGATGATCGGCGTAATCTTCGTTTTCCATGGCAATGTTGTTGATGTAGCGCGTGTTCGTCCCTTTGCCCCGTTCAGTGAGCGTGATGCCCTCCGGTCCAATCCGGCGCGCGGCATGTCCGTTTTTTCCAGGCGCCGAACAGAGAGCAACAATGCAATCCGTTTCTGCCTTTGCCGACCAATCCGTTCCATTGGGCAGGTAAAGGCAATGGGGGGGCGATTTTTCAAAGACTGACATCCGATCGCCAAGAATGCCCCAATCCTGTCCGCCACCTGTGATCTTTGCTTTGCCTTCGACCATGACGAGGATGACTTCGCGATCCCCCGTCTCTTCGTTTAGATGATCGCCTGCTTTGAGATGGTAGAGAGAAAACCCGACATAGCGCCAGCCAGCACTTTCTGGCGTGATCTGATGCACTTTACCACGGGTACCAAAAGGTTTGCACAAAAGCTTGGGCATTCTCGGTGTCCTTATGTCTTTATTGAATATCCCGCCCGGGTCCATTGGATTTGGCCTGTTTCATGACTGATACAGGAAGGCTCAGCGGGGGTGTGGCCACTGATGTGGGTAACATAGCCCTTATACATCTTTTAGTGCCACCGGAGATTTCGATTGAACTGACTGCGTTGCCGCCTCTGCCATTGCGAGGGCGGTGACGCCATCCGCAAGGGATACGGGCACGTTTTTTCCCTCATTAAGCGCGGTGACAAAGGCGTCCCATTCCGCGGCATAGGCGGGCATGTAGCGTTCAAGAAAGAAATAGGTGGGTTTTGCGCCTGTAACCCCAGAGGCGGTTGATTTCACGACAGTGTTTTCCAGCATGTTCTGGGCTTGTAACAACCCCTCTGAACCCAACAGCTCAACCCGTTGATCATAGCCGTAAACAGCGCGGCGGGAGTTCTTGATCACGGCAAGACGCCCATCGGCATAGGTGAGCGTAACAACCGCCGTGTCCACATCACCCGCAGCTCCGATGTTGTCATCCACTATGCAGCTGCCATGGGCGGAAATAGTAACTGGCGCTTCGCCCATGATGAAATTGGCCATATCAAAATCGTGGATCATCATGTCGCGGAATAATCCACCGGATGTTTTGATATAGGCCACAGGGGGCGGTGCGGGATCGAAAGAGATTATAGATAAGAGTTCTGCCTTTCCGATCTCTCCACCAGCCAGAGAAGCTTTCAAAGCTTTGAAATTCGGATCAAAGCGACGGTTAAATCCAATCATGATTGGAAGCCCTGCGGCGGCAGTGTTGGATTGACACAATCGTGCGCGCTCCAAAGACAGGTCAACGGGTTTTTCACAAAAAACAGCCTTTCCCGCGGCAACGGATTGTTCGATAAGATCGGAATGAGTATCCGTTGGCGTTGCGATCAGGACCACGTCGATGTTAGGATCTGCAATAATCGCTTCGGTTGACAGCGCCGCACATCCGTAATCGATTGAAAGCTTTTCAGCATTTTGAGGGATAAAATCTGATACAGCGACTAATGTGCTATCTGGATGGCGTGTAATTGCAGTGGCATGTACACCCGCGATACGCCCTGCACCAAGCAATCCAACCTTTATCATTTTATGTTCCTTTCTGTCCGGGGACTCGGTCCCCTTTGTTACAACCTGCCCGATTTGGCATTTTGCCCGATCCGAATGCGAATATTCTGGAGGCTGTGGTGCAGTTTCCCAGTTCCATAATCCCTTTCCTGTTTATCTTAAAGGGATATGGACCGGCGAGCCATGATTATTATAAATACAGTTTCTTGGTCGCTTTTAAGCACTGAATGGGCTTCAGCCGTTCCAGTCTAGGCCTCATATTTCCTGTGGTTTAAAATCAGCGGGGGCTTGGGGTATAACGCCTTGCAAGAGGGCCACGGACTTTTCCAGCCCTTCGAGCGAATTGAGCAGGACGTCTTCGTGTTCAATTGCCAGCCACCCATCATAGCCGCCCATTTTCAGCCGGTAACAGAATTGCCGCCACCATTCTTCGCCATGTCCAAAGCCAAGCGTGATATAGGACCAACTGCGCGCTGGGATGTCCATCAAAGACCCGTTTTCCAGAAGTGATGTCGTGGCTTGTACCGGGGCGTTCAAAAACGTGTCTTTTGCGTGCACATGATAGACCGCGTCGCCAAGCCTTTCAGCGGCAACCAGCGGATCTGCCCCCATCCAGAACAGATGGGAGGGATCAAGGTTTGCTCCGATCAGCGGCCCAATCGCCTGCCGCAATTTGAAAAGGGAGGGCACATTGTAAACGCATTGGTTGCCATGAAGTTCCAGCGCGATGCGTTCAACGCCTGCAGCCTTTGCCAATGATTTGATCTCCTGCCAGAAGGGGATCAGTTTTTCTTCCCACTGATAGCGCAAAATTTCTTGGGTTTCCGGTGGCCAAGAAGACACGACCCAATTTGGCATCACATCGCCCGCAGCGCCTGCCGGTAGTCCGGACATGGTACAAACAGTTTTTATCTCCATCTCTCCTGCCAGTTGAATGGTTTTCTTCAGATCTTCAGCCTGTTTGGGATCAGTGGGGTGGAGCGGATTGCCGTTTGCGTTCAGGGAAATGATCTCAAGGTCGCGGGCGTCAAATTCGCGTTGAAACGCCTTTTGCGCTGCAGGATTCCCCAAAAGATCATCCATCTTGCAATGGGGGGCTGTGGACCAGCCACAGGTATTTACCTCAATCCCTTGCACGCCCATCCGCGCAGCATGATCCATCATGTCTTTAAAGGACATCGCCCCAAGGCTGTCAGATACGAACCCTAATTTCATGCATAAAACTCCGGTTTTGCAATCATCCCGATCACTTGCATTCTGCATGCACAAAGCGTCCTGATCGCGATTTCATCACATCATTAGAGCATTGTAGAACCGAGAACTATAGGATGTACAGGATCTTACCGATGCTTAGGCCATTTGTTCGAGAAGTTTATGCGGGTTGGTTCGATATAGGTCACGCAAATAGTTGAAATCCCGCGCAGTTATTGAAACAAAATGTTCAATTTCTGAGCGCCCTTCAACATTTTTGAAACGCAAAGGGGAGGGAATAGCCTCTGTAAATCCATAGAGGCTCACGCGGCCTCTCAGGACATCTGGGTTCCGGATAAAGGCATAGAGCAAATTCGCGTTCGGCCAGCTGGAAAACGCTCTGCAAAATAACAGATGTGTAAACAATATGACGCGCTCTTTGTTTCCCCTGAATTCTTTCTCGATAAAAAAATCTCCCAAATACGCGATCATACCTCTTAAATCTTTGGGAAATTTAGCGTGGTTGTTTTTGAAATTTTGAAAAGTTTGCACATGCGCATCATAGCAGTCCGAATAGAGATCTGTCCAATAATGGATCGGATCACGTCCGGACATATTGTGCAGTTGAACCGAGGCGCACCCAACGTCCTGCGTGTCGGTTTTCATAAAGAGCCAAAAGCTTTTGGCGTTAATGAGTTGGCGTTCGTTGCTAATCAGCGGCGACACCTTGGATTTTTTCATTTTTGCGACACGCCGTTTGGCTTCGGCATGTGACCAGACTTCGTCGAGATAGATGTTTTGCCGCATTAAGTGGTCCCTGCAATACCGCTCTAATGCTGTTTTGGCGGATTTTTTAATTGGTGAGAGTGGCAGACGGGTCGGTAACGGTGCCGACTTATCACGCGAAAGGATCTGATTTGTGTACATTACGGAAGAGCCTTACTGAAGTTTAAGATGTATTTGTTTCCGACACCATCGGTGACCGGATACAAAAGGCGAATGTATTTCACCGTCACAAGCTCAGCATTCTGCTCTGCTCTAAATGTTAGTTTCTCCAACGAGAGTTTTGGATCGGTTTCTGCGACATTTTTATAAGATATTTTGAGTTGTTGGTTCACCTTTTCTGGTAGAGACTTCATCCATTTGTAAAAGTTGTCTGGTGAAGTGGTTTGAAGCATTTTTGCGGTCAGGCTGTTTTCGCCGATTTTAACCGCGTTAATTGTTTGATCCCGTGACTTGGGGATATCGTGCAGCACAATGTATTTGTCAAAACTTGGCATATTCCCGATGACCCCCTGCTTTGATTCAAGCCAAAACAAAATATCTTCAAAGGTGGGTTCATTGCTCTCAAGGCGCGCTGCAACGACTTGCATCAATTCGCCAATAATACGTTCTGCTGGTTCCTCGAAGGCTTTTTCTGAGTTCTTTGAAAAAAGTCCGTGATCATATCCGCAAAGGTAATTTGGGGACACTTTTAGTAAATGACATAAAGTAGAGATTACTTCGATTGATGGCGTTGAGTTACCGTTAAGCACGTTCGTCAAATAGCCTGACGACTTTCCGATACTCGCTGATATTTTGCGTTGTGACAGGCCTGATTGTTTTATCGCACAGGCGAGCCGTTCCCTAAATAAATCCAAAGTGATCTCGTTTTTATACTAATATTTATAAAAATATTGCCTTCGAATGACCTTTCCGTCAACCTATGAGTGAACTAAATTAATTAAAATTTTCTTTTTGTGGACCCAATAAATCTAGCTGATAACCATTTATTTTTGTTAGCTTGGCGTGATCCGGATTGAGTTTTTAAAAAGTGTTGAGAAAACACCGACAAAAACAGAGTTTTATAGAGAAAAATACAAATAATATGAATATCATACCTCAAAATTTATACAAATTTGAGCCAAATCCAATCTAAAATAACGGATTGACCGCTGCAATATTTTTGTACTAAAGAAGACAGTCCGCCAATATCAGTCCTCCAAGTGCCAACTTTGGTTTAATTTGACGAGGAAACATGATTTCGCGTCCTTTTTTGGATAAGCGTCTCGGGACCTAAAAGTATTATAATGAAAATGTATCAAACCATGCCGACACATTTTTTGTCTTTTTCGCTCCACACAGTTCCATATGGGCAAAAGGTCGAAGGATCGGCACCGTTGTTGGGGCAGGAGGGTTGTGTCCCCTCGGCGGTTAACGAAGTCGTCGACAAAAGGAATGTCAGTAGAACAAAGCCGATCTGTTTCATTTCTGGATTCTCTCATTTTCAAGGCTGCAGAAGCGGAAGATGTCGTTAAAAATGATATAGCATAAAATAATCAAATGTCTTCCTGTTCCACTGCCGAGGCTGTGGTCGCCTTTTTTTGGTTTCTATAAAGGCTGGAATTTTTTTGCGCGGGTTATTTCCATGAGTACGTCTGGCGTCACGGCAAAGACTGCGTTTGGCGCGCCGGCGGCAGCCCAGACTTTGCTGTATGAAAAAAGAGCAACATCCATCCAAGTGTCGATTGCTGTGACATGGCCGATCGGGGCGACGCCACCGATCGCGAAGCCTGTCCTGCTGCGTACTTTCTGAGGGTCTGCACGATTTAATGCGATACCCCAATCCAATTTGAACTTTTTCACGTTAACTGTGTGTTTTCCACTGACGAGCAACAATAATAGGTCCCCTGTTTTGGTTTCAAAAATCAACGATTTTACAATCTGCCCAATCTCACACCCTACGGCTTGTGCTGCCTCTAAAGCGGTTCGTGTGTTTGCTGGCATGTGCTCTACATTCACTTCAAGATCAAAAGACCGAATAACTGCTTCCACGCGTTCGATACTTTTTGACATGTAAACCTCATTGGAATGCCACACTTGGGTCTATTTCAAAAATATTAAAAGAGAGCACAAAAGTCAGACTGTCACAAAGTTGACGTTCAGCAAAGGCCAAATTGGAACAGCACAACGCATAAGCAACAAAAGATAAGACATCTTTCAGTCGCTGCACAGTTCCCCGTTCTTCATTCAGGTCACTGGTATTTCACAAATTTCTGATGTTTGATGCATATTATCGGCAAATGGCCAAATGCGGTGAATGTGAAACGTCGGCATCAACGGAGCGGCAGTCAATGAAAATCTGGTATCAATCCTTTTTGAACGAACCCGCTGCAGGTGGATATTGGCAAAGGCTTGCATCGTTTTTAAGGGAATATGCGCGCCCTGACACTGAACTTCACTTTCACGGGATGAGCCCCCATGATTCCTATGCCCATGCTCTGGTCGAATATCGTTGTGGTCGCGAAGCGATAGCTGCCGCCATAGAAGCGGGACGGGAAGAATATGACGGATATCTGATGGGGCATTTTCAAGACTCCGGCCTTTATGAGGCGAGGGCAGCTGCGTCCATCCCCGTGATTGGTTTGGGAGAGGCCTCAATGCTTTATGCCTGCCAATATGGGCAAAAGATTGGGATAATTACCATTAATCCGCGCTTTATTCCGGGACATGCCCATCAAATTCGCAAATACGGTCTGGAACACCGGGTTTCCGGAATCCATGCGCTCAGCTTTGAACCCGGTGAAATTCTCGCGGCTTTCGAAGATGGCGATCGCCTGAAAGAGGTTGCAAAACAATTCGAAGAACAAGCGGCCCCCTTAGTTCAGGATGGGGTTGATGTTCTGATCCCTGCCGGTGGCATTCCAATGCTTTTGTTCTCGCAAATCGACGGATTTCGCGTCAAAGGTGCGCCCGTTCTTAATGGGCTGCCCGTTGCGCTGCGCATGACGGAAATGGCCATAGACTTCAGGCGCGACTTTGGACTTGAGGTGAGCCGGACGCGTGATTTTATCCGTCCTCCAGATGATGTGCTGGATGAATTTCTCCTTCATCCGAAACTTTGAAGATTTCATGCCATAACCGAAAATCCGTCTTTGTTATTAATGGACCGATCCGTCCGGAGCGTCTTGTCCGAGAACGTTTTCTGACAGTCGGCTTTGCGAGAGTTTAGCGGTTTTTGGTTTCGGCAAGGTCATTCCACACCATCTGGCTAGTGATTTTTCCTGCCGCAACGGTGAATTGGTCGATGAACCGGATGTCTTGGAAGGGCGCTCCGTCTGGCCAGATGCCATGCAGCACTCCATGGCAGGTGACCAAAGTATCTTGTTCTCGGTAAGCTTCAGAAAAGTCGAAATAGGTTTTGGCGATTTTCTGATAGCGGGGTTTGGACCAATCAATAAGCTCTTGGAGTGTCCGCATGCGTACGGGTCCCGGAAATTCCATCCAGAAACCGTCCGATAGAAAAGAAGCGGCTTTGGTAAGGTCGCGGGCCTCCATGGCGTCGAGGTAACTCTTTACAATCTCGCTGGCTGCCGGTGCAGTGGGAATAGGATTTTTGTTTTCGCGCCCGCGCATGTAACTTGCCTGATCAACTTCGTCGATCATTACCGTTGTACCCTCTGGAACGGCGCCAATCATTTGAACGATCAAATCGGTAATATTTTGCGACATTCTGCGTCGAACGTCAGCAGAGTATCCTTTGATAAGTGTCATTTTGACAACAGGCATGTCTAAATTTCCTTGCGAAGTTCTGGCTTTGCGTTTGACTTTGACGGATTTGAAGACAATTTATGAGTGGGGTGAGCAATCAAGGCAAGCGATATGTTTAGCATCGTCGAAAAGATCTTAAGCCGCGCCTCTGGTCAGACCAATTTTGCCGTGGATGAGTATCTGTCCTGCAAAGTGGACTTAGCCATGGTGCACGACAGCTCCGGTCCGCGACGGCTTGCCCCCAAACTCGCTGAGATGAAGCGCAAACTTTTTGACAAGGACCGTTTGGCGATTATCACCGACCATTTCGTGCCGGCACATGATGAAGCGAGCCAAAAGATCAAACGCGTGACAGAAGAGTTTGTTCATCGCGAAAATATCCGTCATTTTTACCCCGAAGAGGGAATTTGTCATGTTGTGCTGCCCCAAAAGGGCCTATTGAGTCCGGGGATGTTTTTTGTAGGGGGCGACAGTCATTCTACCACCGCCGGAGCCTTTGGATGTTACGCATTCGGAATTGGGGCGACTGATATGGCGGGTGTGGCTGCCACAGGTGAGATTTGGATCAAAGTGCCGCAAACCCGTCTGGTCACTCTTACAGGGGCGTTGGGGTATCAGGTTTTTGCCAAAGACATCATCCTCAATCTTTGTGGGCGTTTTGGCATGAATATGGCTGAATATCAGGCACTTGAATTCGCAGGAGAGGGTATTGCAACCCTGTCCATGCAAGAGCGCATGACGCTTTCCAATATGTCAGCGGAACTCGGGGCTCAGGCGGGGATCATCGCCCCGGATGCGATAACGTCAGAATGGCTTGATGCACATGCGCCTGAGCGGACTTTGGTAGATGGTATGCCTGATACTTACTGGCAAAGTGATATGGGAAGCCATTGTGGCCCATCCTATAATGTTGATCTTGATACGCTTTCCCCATATGCGGCAGCGCCCCATAGTCCAGCCAATGCAGCACCCTTAACCGATCATGACAGTCCAGAATTTACCATTGCTTACATCGGAGCCTGTACCGGGGCCAAATTGGTTGATTTGCGCGCAGCGGCGAAAATTCTGAAGGGAAAACAAATAGCCTCATCCATACGATTATTGATTGCGCCGGCTTCGCTCGCAGACCAGCAGGCAGCAAGAGACGAAGGGCTTATGCAGATCTTTGAAGAGGCTGGTGCGCGGTTTTTACCCACGACCTGTGGCATGTGCGCAGGATATGGGGTGGACAGGCTTGGGGCTGAGGACATCTGTATTTCTTCCACCGCGCGTAATTTTAAAGGGCGGATGGGGGATGCTGGGTCTCAGGTATGGCTTGCGTCCCCCGCCAGTGTCGCAGCGGCTGCGCTCACCGGAAAGCTGACAGATCCGCGTCATCTGGTTTCTGACATTTGAAGTACGCGAAAAAAAACAAAGATATGTCTGCAATGTTTGCGCCGTCACTCCTTCGCGTGTGGTCCGCTGCAGAGATAAAATCGGATGGTCCATTTAATAATTTGCTTGCAATATTGACGTGGACAGAGCGCGCAACACATGGTGCGAATAAAATGATTGGCGTTTCTACGTTAGTTCGATGGACGTCGTAAACAGGAGAATGATCAACGATGAAACTTGTAGGGCGGGCATGGGTGTTTGGTGATGGTATCGATACCGATGTCTTGGCACCTGGACGCTACATGAGCCTTTCACCAAGGGAGCTGGCCGATCATTGTCTCGAAGCTGTGCGGGCTGACTTTGCTTCAAATGTCGAGACTGGGGATGTAATTCTTGCAGGGGAGAACTTCGGGATAGGATCGTCTCGGGAACAGGCGGTAGAATCCCTCAAGATTCTCGGGATATCCGCGGTCGTCGCAAAATCCTTTGGAGGTATTTTCCAACGCAATGCCTTTAATCTGGGGCTGATGTGCCTATCATGTCCCACGCTTGATCTTTCCAATCTGCGCGAATTTGATCTTGTGGAGTTGCACATGAAAGCAGGTGTTCTTCATGCGGGGAAGCATTCATGGGATTGTGAAAAGCTTCCCGAGTTTTTGCGTAATATGATTAACGATGGTGGTCTGATCGCGCATTTGAACAAACAATCCAATGCAAAAGAGGATAAATAATGACACAATCGCGTGTTTTGATATCGCGGCTCCAAGACAAGGCAAAAGCTCCGCTTTTGGCGCCTGGTGTTTTTGACGGCCTGTCTTCGATGATGGCGGAAAAGGCAGGGGCAGAGGCGCTTTATTTATCTGGAGCCTCCTTTGCCTACACACGCTTTGGACATCCTGACATAGGGTTGGTTTCAATGTCAGAAATGGCGGAAAATGTTGCGGCGATTGCGGATCGGGTGGACGTGCCTTTGATTGTGGATGCAGACACTGGATTTGGTAATGCGCTGAATGTGCAGCGCACCGCGCGTGTTTTTGCAAGATCTGGGGCGAGTGCCATCCAGCTCGAAGATCAAACATTGCCCAAACGCTGCGGACATTTGGCGGGCAAGTCTTTGGTCAGTGCCTTGGAAATGGTGGGAAAGATCAAGGCTGCCAAAGACGCGCTCGCCCCTTGGAACACATTGGTAATCGCGCGTACTGACGCCATTGCCTTGGAAGGCGTGAGCGCGGCCCTTGATCGTGCCGAACACTATTCAGAGGCGGGGGCCGATATCCTTTTCATTGAGGCCCCGCAAGACACCGAAACGATGCGCGAAATTGCACGGCGCTTTGCTGATCGCATTCCCTTGCTGGTGAATATGATCGAAGGGGGTAAAACACCTTTATTGCCGCTCAGCACTCTTGGCGATTTGGGGTTTCGACTTGTGATTTATCCCGGCGCTTTTGTGCGTGCTTTGACGTTCATGGGAAACCAATTTTACGCCGATTTGCTCAACAATGGCAGTACGGAAATATGGCAAGACCGGATGTTGGATCTGCAGGGGTTGAACACCTTACTTGGAACCAACGACCTGCTTGAAAAAGGCAAATCCTATGATGCGGAGGCCCAATCATGACAGAGGCAAAAGCGTCTCAGAAGATAAACCCCGTGGTGCTTGCTGTCCTTCGCGGACGGTTGGAACAAATTGCTGATGAAATGGATGCCACGCTATTTCGCAGCGCTTTTAACCCGATTATTGCCGAAGCACATGACGCGTCACATGGATTATACGATGCGCAAACCGGCGACACATTGGTTCAAGGCAAAGAAGGCCTGCCGGTCTTTGTCGGGGTTATGGCCTTTGCCGTCAAATATGTGATCGAAAAAACTGCGACCATGCCGCCGGATGAGGGCGATGTTTATATCTTCAATGACCCCTACGAAGGGGGAACACATTTATCTGACTTTAAACTCGTGAGACCGGTGTTTCGCGAGGGCAAGATTTTTTGCTGGTTGGCTTCGGTCGGGCATTGGCATGATGTGGGGGGCAATGTTCCGGGGAATTATAATCCGGTCGCCACCGAAAGCTTTGCCGAAGGGGTGCATATTCCCCCTGTGAAACTGTTTCGCAAAGGCGTTCTGCAAAACGATATTGTAGATATTCTTAAAACCAATTCCCGCCTTCCGTTGTCGGTTTATGGTGACTTAAACGCCCAGATCAGTGCGCTAGAACTTGGGGAAAAACGTCTCTTTGACCTTCTGGATGAATGTGGTGATGACACGGTCAAATCAGTGTTTGCCGAATTGCGCGCGCGGGCACATCTTCAAATGGAAGCCCATATTGGTCAACTGACGGATGGGACCGTAAGCGCATCGGATTGGTTGGACAATGACGGAATCGTCGATCAGCCCTTGGTCGTGGCAGTGGACATCCACGTCAGGGGTAAAAAGATGGTGCTCGATTTTTCGCGTTCCGCTGAGGCCGTCGCGGGTCCGGTCAATATTTCCCGATCTACGGCGATTGCAGCCTGTTATGTGGCGTTGAAACATCTTTTTCCCGATGTGCCGGCAAATGCGGGCGTGCTTGATCCCATCGATATTGTGATCCCCGAAGGATCGCTTTTATCTGCCACAGCCCCACGGCCTGTTGGCGGGTATACGGAAACGATCTTGCGCATTATTGATGTGATCTTTTCAGCGATTGGAAAAATTGCCCCTAAGCGTGCGTTGGGGAATGCCTATGGTACGATCAACGCCCTCTCTTTGGCGGGACACAGAGAGGATGGCAGCCGCTGGGTCATGTTTTCCTTTTTTGGCGGTGGGCATGGGGGCCATGGGAGTGGAGATGGGCTGAGCCATGGCAATGCACCTATTTCAATGGCCACGATACCACCCCTTGAAATTTTTGAGGCAGCCTATCCGATCGCTTTTCGACAATGGGCGATGAGGCAAGATTCAGGGGGAGCGGGTAGATTTCGCGGAGGCCTTGGTGCGACCTATCAGATCGAAATTTTGAACGAACAGGCGATGGGTTTCTTTTTTGGTGAACGCGGACGGCACGCCCCTTGTGGCGTGGGCGCCGGTGCCTCCGGTGCGCTGAATAGGTTTTCGTGGCAAACGGCAAAGAGCTCAGAGGCGCAGAGCCCTGAGATGACCTCTAAAAAGGTAGGAATACACCTGCAAAAAGGCGGTTCGGTGCTGTTGCAAACACCGGGTGGCGGCGGGTTTGGCGATCCTCTGGAGCGCCCCGTTGAAAAAGTGATTGAGGATTTTCACATGGGCTATATCTCAGTTCCGCAGATGCAAGAAGCCTATGGTGTTGTGCTGAATGAACAGGGTGCCTTGGATGGGGAAGCAACTGACGTACGTCGTGCGGCTCTGCGTCAGTCTAGGGCCGAAGGAGACGCGGTATGACGGAGCAAACAACAAAGGCGTCCCAATCGCGTTATATTATCGGGGTGGATGTCGGGGGTACATTTACCGATCTCTTTTTTGTGGATCAACAAACTGGGGAGGCCTTTACCGGTAAATTGCCAAGTACTTTGGAAAACCAATCGATCGGTCTGATCGAGGGAATTTTGCGCGCGCTTCCGGATTTTTCAGGGATCGACACCATTGTGCATGGGACGACCGTTGGAACGAACGCCCTTCTTGAAAGAAAAGGCAGTCAAACGGGATTGATAACCACAGAGGGGTTCGAAGATGTTTTGGAAATGCGCCGGCGCGACCGCCCAGAAACTTGGGGGCTTCGTGGTGACTATCGTCCGGTAATCCAAAGGAATTTGAGGCTTGGAGTGGCCGAACGGACGTTAGCGTCAGGGCAGATCGAGCGACCTCTTGACGAACAGGCAGTTTTAGATCGTGCCAAGGCACTTCTAGAGGCGGGCTGCGAAGCGCTTTGCATTGCCTTTATAAACTCTTATGCCAATAGTGAGAATGAACAAAGGGCGGGCGAGATCGCGCGGTCTGTTTGGCCTAATGATCATGTAACGGTATCATCAGACATCCTTCCGGAAATTCGTGAATTTGAGCGGGTGTCAACCGCTGTTCTGAACGCCTATCTGCAGCCCAAAATGGCCCGTTACCTCAATCAGCTTGGAAGCCAGATGCGTCAGAATGCCTTTGAGGGTGATATTTTGATTGTGCAGTCTAACGGGGGAGTGATGACGCTTGGGTCGGCAGCAGATCAGCCCGTTCGTACGGCGCTCTCGGGCCCTGCAGCGGGCGTGATTGCGGCGCGCTTCATAGGGCAATCCGCAGGCTTTGACAATCTGATTACCTGTGACATGGGGGGCACAAGCTTTGATGTCTCTGTCGTTGCCGAAGGACGCTCTGCTCTGGCAGCGCAAAGCTCCATCGATTTCGGCATGGTCGTGCGCACGCCCATGATTGAGATCAACACAATTGGCGCTGGGGGGGGATCGATTGCTTGGATTGATGGGGCAGGATTATTGCAAATCGGCCCCCAATCAGCCGGATCTAATCCGGGGCCTGTGTGCTACGGTCTTGGAAACGAAGACCCGACTGTGACGGATGCCAACCTTGTTCTCGGGCGTATCAATGCAGATCGACCGATCGGCGGAAAACTTGACCGTCTTGACGTTGACAAGGCGCGCCGAGCAATCAAAGATAAAATTGCTCTCCCCCTCGGTATCAGTGACATGGAAGCTGCGGAGGCCATTATTCAGGTGGCAAATGCCCGTATGGCTGGCGCTATTCGCATTGTGTCTATCGAACGGGGACATGATCCTGCAAAATTTACCGCAATGCCATTTGGCGGGGGGGGCGCGCTGCACATTGGTGCCTTGATCCGCGAAGTGGGTCTGAAATCTGGGCTGGTCCCCCGTTACCCCGGTGTGACAAGTGCGCTAGGTTGTGTCATCGCCGATATGCGTCACGATGCTGTCAAAACCATCAACCGGACGATAAGCGATTTAAATGATGCAGAGCTTTTGAATGCTGCAGAAACTTTATGGCAAACCTGTCATGCGCGGATTACCGCTTCAGAAACTGCTGTTTTTGATGCGATCGAAGAGGATATTGAAGCTGATATGCTCTATGCCGGTCAAACCCATAGCGTTCAGGTGAAATTAGCAGGGAGGCACGCGTTGAATTCCAACGATTTGAAGGCGGCTTTTGAAGAGGCTTACCGTGCCCAGATCGGTCAGCCGCTGGATAATATTCCGATCCGTCTGATCAACCTACGCGTTGCGGCGGTGGCAAAACGACCTAACCTGGACTTGAGGGCCATGGCACCCAAAGATGGCGTAATGCTTCAGGACGCGTTTTTAGAGATGCGAAGCATCTGGGCCGATGGCATTTGGCAAGAGGCGCCTGTTTATGATCGCCTCGCGCTTGGGGTAGGGCAAAAATGCATGGGACCCGCGCTTCTGGAACAGGCTGATACCACGATCTTTGTTGATCCTGGCCTTATTGGTGAAGTGGACGAATTTGGGAATTTAATCATCTTACCAGAAGCTTAGGGCGTAACTTTAAGAGGAAAGCACAATGACGGATTTCAAAGATTTTGATATCCAGAAGACAGCACTGATGTTAGTCGATCTGCAAAATGATTTTCTCCATCCTGACGGAGCATACGGGCGAGCGGGACAAAAAGCGGATGCAATTGCTGCATTGCCAGCGCGACTTGCCCCCCTTGCCAAGGCCTTTCGCGCTGCGGGGGGATGGATTGTTTCCACCCATTTTACCCTTGTTCCGATGCGGACAGGTGAACCTTATATTGCCGATCATCTCAAACATCTGCGCCCCTTCCTGAAGAAAGGGGATTTTCTACCGGGGGGATGGGGTCAGGCGCTGGTGGATGAACTGGCACCTGCTGATATAACTGTTGAAAAGGTGGCATATTCTGCCTTTTACATGAGCCGTCTTGAATTTGTTCTTTCCAAGGCGGGGATCGCGCATTTGCTCTTTGCTGGGATTGTTACGAATGGGGGCGTTGCTTCGACGCTGCGGGATGCGCATGTGCGCGGGTTTGATTGTGCCGTCTTGGAAGACGGCTGCGCAACTTTTTCTGACGCCCGCCACACTGCGGCGATTGCTGATATGGGATCCATCGCACAGGTGCTGAGCGTGAATGAAGCCTTGGCGCGTTTGGCGGTGTCATAATGGCGCTTTGTGCAACGCGCATTATACTTGTCAGAATGGAAAAGAACGAGTTAACCTGCGTGTCATGAGCGTACCGAGAATTTCCAAACGCGAAGTCAGCGCTGCAGAATGGCAGGCCCGTGTTGATCTTGCCGCCTGTTATCGGCTTGTGGAGCATTTTGGAATGGACGACCTTGTCTATACCCATATCACGCTGCGCGTGCCTGATGCGCCCGATCGTTTCCTGATCAATCCTTTTGGTGTGATGTTCGGCGATATCACAGCCAGCAATTTGGTTTGTGTGAACCTGAGCGGCGAGGTGATGCATCCGGCTGGGGCACGTGTGAACCCTGCGGGATTTATTGTTCATAGCGCCATCCACCTTAAATCGACGGATGCCCACTGTGTTTTGCATACCCATACAGAGGCAGGAATGGCAGTTTCGGCGCTCGATTGCGGATTGCTCATGCTCAATCAAAAGGCGATGCAATTTCACAACCGGATTGGTTATCACGCATTTGAAGGTATGGCCTTGGCAGAAGAGGAACGGGAAAGCCTTTTTCAAGATTTGGGACCACATAAGGCAATGATCCTGCGCCATCATGGGGTTTTATGCGTGGGCGAAGATGTTTCAGAAGCATTTAGCCTTGCCTATGCACTTGAAATCTCCTGCCGTGTTCAGATGAAAATTCTGGCCTCTGCTCAGCCCTACATGATCCCTGACGAGGAAGTTCTAGAGCAGACAGCCCGTCAGTTGAATGGATTTCCGGTGCCGCCGCGGGAACGGGAATGGCCGGGGCTCTTGCAGCTTCTGGAGCGCGTGAATCCTGGATATGATGCATGAGCGCGCCGACCAGCCAAACCCGAGACATGATGGATGGGCAAGGGGGGCTTTTGCTCGGGCCTCACAGATATATGCTGATCCGGCCAGATGCATTAATGGGGCTCTTTGCACGCCTTCCATTGGCTGAACGGGGCGCTGCATTTGATGCCATTGCTGCTTCTGTGCGCGAAAATGGCGCGAAATCAGCAGCCTCTTATGCAGGGATGGGTTTGGCCGAGGCGGAAAGATTAATTCGCACTATCATGGACACTGCACCACAATTGGGCTGGGGAAAATGGAGCCTGACCTATGATGAGAACGGGCTTGACCTAAGCCTTCATAATTCCCCTTTTGTAGCTGGATTTGGACCTTCTGAGCATCCTGTATGCGCGCCGGTTTGCGGTATGTTAGAGGCGATTTGTACACAGATTTTTGGAAAATCGGGCTCTGCGGTTGAAACGGCATGCGCCTCCCAAGCCGTCCAAGGTCAGAGCAAAAAACACAAATGTCAGTTTCGTGTGAACGCTTAATTGCGTGAACATATCATCCACCCATTCTTTTGGCTGATCCGATTTCCCTTCCTGCGCTCGAAAGACATACTTATGCCCCGAATAGAGAGGGATACGAACAAAATTAGCCGTTGACCCTGTTCCGCATCTATGTGTGAATTAGTTAAGGGAATGTAAGAGTGGCCAAGGCATTGGTCGTCTTTGTTAAAAATAAAAAGATACGGGAGAGAAAAATGAAAAAATTCCTCAGTTTGCTGACCGTCGCCGCTCTTGGCGCGACTGTGAGTGTTAAAGCTGTCCTCGCCGAGGAAGTTCTGCGTGCTGTGCATGCGTTTCCAAGTTTTCTAGTGTACACAAAAACATTTTTGTCTTTTGTGGACGAAGTAAATGCCCGTGGTAAGGGCGTTGTGCGTATTCAGGTCATGGGTGGCCCTGAAGCGATCAAAATGTTTGAACAGCCAAACGCTGTTCGCGACGGGGTTGTCGATATGGTGCATACACCCGGCTCGTTTTACGGTGCCGCCGTGCCTGAAATTGACGCCATGGTCGCCTCTACCAAGACTGCGGTAGAAACCCGCGCAAACGGTGGGACAGCGATGATGGATGCCGCGCATCAGATGCGCTTTAACGTGAAATACCTAGCATGGATTGATTCCGGCATCGGGTTTAACATTTTCACCGTCAATGAACCAAAGTTCCGCTCTTCTGACGGGGTTCTGGATCTTGGCGGCGTAAAGATTCGCGACAACCCGATTTACACCGCGTTCTTGAAATCGCTTGATGCGACCACCTCTCCAATGCCCTCAACCGAGGCCTATGGCGCGCTTGAGAAAGGGGTGATTGACGCGGCCCCTTGGACGACCATCGGGATTACAGACCTGAAGTGGGATAAATTCGTCAAATATATGGTCGAACCGGCGTTCTATTCAACAGACCTTGGCATTATCGTGAACCTTGATCGCTGGAACAGTCTCAGCGCTGAGGCCAAAGCCGTGCTTGAAGAGGTCGCAGTCGAATGGGAGCAAAAATCCTACGACGAACGTCAGGCTGAAGTGGAGCAGTACAAAGCCGCCTATAAAGGGGGCGGAATGAGCTTTGTCAGCCATTCGGATGCCGGGGGAGCGAATTACCTGAAATTGGCGTATGATTCTGTTTGGGCGCGCGCCACAGAGCGTATGACCGAAAAAGGCTCTGGCGGTGATGTCGCGAAACTGCGCTCTCTTTATGCGCCTGAATAATCTCGAAAGAGATCATTAATCAGGAGCGGGCAATGAAACTGTTTTTTGCATGGCTGGACCGTCTGACAAATATTTTGGCCATATTGGCTGGAGTTTATCTTGTCTGGATTTTTCTGGCGATTGTATTTCAAGTCGTTGCCCGCTCGGTTTTCCTTTATGGCTCTTCCCATATTTTTACCTTCATTGAATATGGGTTGCTATATATCACCATGGCGGGTGCTCCTTGGCTTGTGCGCGAAAAAGGCCATGTTTACATCGAAATTTTGACCGCCGCGGTTTCAGAGCAAGTCCGTCTGATCCTGTCACGTGCGGTCGTCGGTTTGGTCATCTTGATTTGCGTTATTATCACCTATTACGGGATTGAGGTGACAATACGGGCGTTTGTGCGTGATGAAATGGATATGCGTTCGCTTGATATGCCCAGATGGATGCTGATGATCTCAATGCCGATTTGCTTTGGGCTCATGTCCCTTCAATTTTTGCGCTTTGTGATTGGGCCAGAAACACTTCACAGCGGCGAAGCGGGCATGCACGAATGATCAACAGGACATATGTCTCATGATGGAATGGTACTACGCGACCCTTTTTCTTCTTGGTTCCGTGCTAGGACTGATGTTGCTGGGAATGCCTGTCGCGATAGCTTTTATAGGGGCTAACATCGCAGGTGCGATATATTTCATGGGGGGATATGGGGACTTCATGTCCCAAGCGTCCCGCGGGATCGGTCAGCTTTTAAATAATGCCTTTCCATCGCTGACCACGTTCAATTTGATCCCAGTGCCCATGTTTCTTTTGATGGGGGAATTGTTTTTCTTTGGCGGTCTCGCAAACCGGATGTTCAGCGCGGTCGAGGTGTTGATGGGGCGGCTTCCGGGCAGGCTTTCCTACGTGACGGTGGCAGGTGGAACTGCTTTTGCGACGCTTTCGGGATCCTCAATGGGTTCAACCGCTTTGCTTGGATCCCTGATGGTACCGGAAATGACAAATCGGGGATATAAAAAACATATGTCGATCGGACCCATTTTGGGGACAGGGGGATTGGCGATGCTCATTCCGCCCTCTGCTCTTGCCGTGCTACTTGGTACTTTGGCGCAGCTCGATATCGGGAAGCTTTTGATGGGAGGCATTATGCCGGGGGTTATTCTGGCAGTGATGTATGTGGTGTTGATCTGGTTTCAATGCCGCCTAGATCCAGATGCGGCTCCGGCCTATGATGTGGATTTGCCACCCTTGTCCCAAAGACTAATGCTTTTTGCGCGGGATGTATTGCCCATGTTATCAGTTATTGTCGGCGTGATCTTACTTATTATGTATGGGATTGCGACACCTTCTGAGTCAGCCGCCTTTGGCTGTCTTGGTATACTTTTGCTCTGCGTGATTTATGGCACCTTGAACTGGACCGCGATCGTAAAGGCCACGGCAGGTGCTTTGCGCGTGACCGTCATGGCATTTCTTATCATTTTTGGATCAGCCACATTTAGCGCGCTTTTGGCATTTTCGGGGGCAAGCTCGGGGCTTTTGTCATGGGCGACATCTTTCGATTTTACGCCGCTGACGATGCTTTTAATCATGTTTGGTATTTTGCTGATTTTGGGCATGTTTATGGATCAGCTCTCTATGATGCTTTTGACTGTGCCAATCTATTTTCCCTTGGCGTCTCAGCTTGGATTTGATCCTATTTGGTTTGCGGTCATCATTCTTTTGGCGCTTGAAATCAGCTTTACAACACCCCCTTTCGGACTTTTGTTGTTTGTGATGAAAGGGGTTGCGCCGCCAGACACAAAAATGACTGACATATACTGGGCCGCCATGCCGTTCATTCTCTGCGCGCTGGGCGTCGTTGCGCTTATGATAGTCTTCCCTCAGGTGGCGCTTTATCTGCCCAGTCTGGTGAAATAGAAAGGCATGGTCGCCGTACTGCCAGATCCGGGTGGTTTTGAGATCACATCAAATATTGTGATCATTGGCGCAGGGGCCTGTGGACTGGTGGCCGGTATGGCTGCACGGGAAGCGGCCTTTGATGGGGCGACAATCCTACTTTTGGAGCGCGACAAGAGCCCGTCCGGATCCACAGCCCTATCTTCAGGATTTATCCCTGCGGCCGGCACAAAGTTGCAAAACGAAAAGGGCATAGAAGACAGTCCTGAACGACTAGAAGCCGATATTATGGCCAAGGCGAAGGGCTCTGCACATTTTCCGTTGGTGCGCGCAGTGACGGCAGAAATAAGGGAAGCTATTGACTGGCTGTCCTCTGTCCATGGATTGCCGTTTATTCTGATCGACGGCTTTCTTTATCCGGGGCATGCAACCTACCGCATGCACGCGATGCCGCAGAAAACCGGTGCTGCATTGCAGGCTGCGTTGCTGGATGCGGCTGAGCAGTGTGATTTTCCCATTGCAGGGGGGCATCGGGCAGAGATTCTTTACCGCGATGGACAAGGACGCATCACGGGCGTCGGGGTGCGCACTGACACGGACGAATTGCAAATGATCGGATGTGACGTGCTTATCCTTGCCTGCAACGGGTATGGTGGCAATCCCGATCTGGTGAGAGAGCATATTCCGGAAATGGCGGAAGCGCATTATTTCGGTCACCGCAGCAACCAAGGCGAAGCGGTTATTTGGGGGCAAAAGATAGGCGCGCGCCTCGCGGATATGAGCGGATATCAGGGACACGGGTCTGTGGCATGGCCCCATGGTGCGCTCATTTCATGGGCCTTGATGATGGAAGGTGCCGTATTGATTAACAAAGACGCAGAGCGCTTTTCCAATGAACACGAGGGTTATTCAGAACAGGCCGCACGCGTCATCGCCCAAAGAGGGGGCATTGGCTACGTCCTTTTTGATGAACGATTGCTGGGTCTGGGGAGGGGTTTTCCAGATTTTGTCGATGCAGAAGAGGCGGGGGCCGTGATTTCGGCAGAGACGCCGGAAGAGTTGGCACAAAAGCTTAAAATTCCGCTGAGCGGACTGGAAGACACCTTGCACCACATCCAAGACTGCCACACAGCCAGCAGTGTCGATCCTTTTGGACGCGATTTCACCACCCACCCGGTGCTCAACGCGCCCTACAAGGCCATCCGCGTCACAGGGGCTTTGTTTCATACCCAAGGCGGGCTCGATGTGGATGAAAGGGCGCGCGTGCTTGATCAAAATGGTATTCCTTTGCCAAATTTGCTTGCTGCGGGGGGGGCCGCACGGGGTGTGTCGGGTCCTGATGTCTCAGGCTATCTTTCAGGAAACGGACTTCTGACTGCAGTGGCCTTGGGCCGGATCGCGGGGCGGCAGGCGGGACGAATGCTTGAAGCGGGAGAATAGGATGAAGATTGCAGTTTTAGGTGGCGGAAACGGATCCTATGCGGCGGCGGCAGATTTCACCAAAGCGGGCCATGAGGTCCGCTGGTGGCGGCGCAGTTATGCAGACTTTGGTTCTATTGCACAGGATGCGAGCTTACGGCTTCTCGATCATAGAGGGCGACACGATTTGCGCATTGCTCACGTTTGTGCGCAAATCGGTGATGCCGTAAACGGCGCAGAGTTGATTGTTTGTCCAACACCGGCTTTCGCGCAAATGGATATTGCCACCCTTTTGGCGCCGCATTTGCAAGATGGGCAGGTTGTGTTTCTTCCACCAGGCACCTTTGGCAGTGTGTTGATGGCGCGCGCCTCTTACGCGGCAGGGGGCGCGACCGATGTCGCATTTGCTGAAACCGGAACTCTGCCGTGGTTGACACGCAAGCGGCCCATAGAAGAGGGAAAAGAAACCATAGCCATTACAACCCGCGCCTCACGCCTGCCGACCGGCGTTTATCCGGCACGCCATAGCGATTGGGCGCTCAAGGTGATAAGCGCAGCCTTTCCAAAGGCCATTGAACCCGTCGAAGACGCGCTTTCGGCGGCGTTGATGAACGCGGGTCCGATTATCCATTCTCCTCTCATAATTATGAACGCAGGACCGATTGGTCATTTTGACAAATGGGACATCCACAATGAGGGCACACAGCCTGAAATCCGCGCGGTCCATGATGCTTTGGATGCGGAACGCATTAAGCTGCGCGAAACACTGGGATATAAGGCTCCGCATTTCCCATTGTGTGACCATTATCAAACTTCCAATTGGATGTACGGAAATTTGGCACATGATAAGCTTATCGACTCCGGCGACTGGCATGAGAAACTGAACCTCAATACGCATCGCTACATGTCCGAGGATATCGGCATGGGTTTGTGTTTTTTGACGACACTTGGTGAAGCGATGGGGATTGATATGCCCGTGGCTGCAGGTCTTTTGGCATTGGGATCTGTCGCAGCGGGTAATGATTTTCGCAGCTCTGGAAGGACGTGGAAAAGCTGTGGGCTGGCGGCGCTTGATCAAGGCGCGTTGCGGGCGTTTTTGAAAGAAGGAGAAAGGGCATAAAGGTGCGAAAGCAAGAGTTACACATTGCCGCTTTTGGTGCAGGGCGCATGGGACGCGGGATTGGGATTTGTTTTGCTCTCGCCGGATGGCAGATCAGCTTAATTGACTCTCGATTGCGCGAAGACTGGGCCACCTATAAAGTTGGAGTTGAGAAAGAAATTGCGCAAACTTTGGCGCTTCTTGTTGATCTTGATCTTTTGCCAGCCGGAAGCGAAGCAGTAATAAAAGACCGCATATCATTGCTGCCCCATAATGATGGTTTGGCCTCACTTTCCAAGTGTGAACTTATTTTTGAGGCCGTGCCGGAAACCGAAGCTTCAAAAAAAGAGGCATTGCGAAAGCTCGATCACGTTCTTTCTGAGGCCGCAATCGTCGCGTCTACCACCTCCACATTTCTTGCGGATCTTGTAGCAAGCTGGAGCACCCGTCCGGAATACATTCTCAACGCCCACTTTCTAAACCCTGCCTTTCTTGTGCCCTTGATTGAGGTTTCTCCCCATCAGGGGACGCGACCAGAGGTGATTGAGACTGTAAAGCAGGCGCTTGAAGACATCGGGAAAGTGCCTGTCCTGTGCAAGGCGAGTCCGGGCTATATCGTTCCGCGCATTCAGGCGCTTGCAATGAACGAAGCGGCGCGTTTGGTGGAAGAAGGGGTCGCGAGCGCAGAAGATGTGGATAAGGCTGTGCGCTATGGGTTCGGGTTGCGGTTCGCTGCGCTTGGGCTGTTGGAGTTTATCGATTGGGGCGGGCTGGATATTCTTTACTATGCCAGCGGCTATCTGGAAAAAGAAATGCAAAATGCCCGCTTTGCCACGCCGGATATTATCGTGGATAAGATGGGCAAGGGGGCGCTTGGTATGGGCGCAGGCGTGGGAATGTATGATTGGAGGACGCGCGATCAAGAGGCTTTTAAACGTGAAAAGCTGCGCAAGTTTGTGGAGTTGTTGAACATGAATGGTGCGTTAAAGCCGCCCGTTCTTTGACCGCATAGATCCTAGCGCAATTCAGGAGGCGATAGGGTCACGTTATAGCGTTTAAAGATATCATTTATCCGCGCGTCGTTAAGTACGCCATAAATGATATCATCGACTGTATAAGAAAGAGGTTTATGGCTGAAATGGATGGCAGCACCGATTGTCCATGTGCCAACAGAAAATGCGGGAAGCGGCGGGCTGTGGATATCCAATGCCTCTGTTAGACCATATTCGAGCTGAGCTTTGGGCCCCATGACGGCCAGTACTTGTCCAACCGCCAAACCCGCCATTGCCTCCTGTGTTGTGCGATATCGTACGATATTTCCCGCGGCTTGACTCCCCAAAAGCTGTGTGATGTAGAAATCCGCGATGGAGTCGTTTTCAACCCCAAGCCTGTCAAAACGAAAATAGGCAGGTATAGTTTTGTTTTCTGGGTAGGCCTCTTATTCAAGACTTTAGTCTTAATGCATTCCGATTAAAGATTGATTTCAAAGCTGTTGGTTTATGGGGCCTTAATCGAAAGCAATGATTTCGCACCGAAGATCAATTACCGTTTGAGCCTCGCCGATTTAAGATAGACGTAAACATTCGACACAAGAAGGGCCCCTATAACAATTATACCGCCTAGAATAGCCCATTGTCCCGGGTGTTCTGAGAGCACGGCCCAAACGAGGATGGGGGCGAGAACGGATTCAAGCAAGATCAAAAGCGATACTTCCGGAGAACTGATATAGCGGGGACCAATTGTGAGGCACGCTGTAGCAGCAGCGATGCAGGCACCATGGGCAAGATAAAGACCAAAATTTTCCGCAAACCCTTTCATGGGATCAACGGTCATCCCAAGAAGCACAGCAGAACCCAGATATCCAATCGGAATGGCTGGCACCATGGAAATATCTTTAAGTCCGCGTAATATTGTAAGCGCTCCAGCATAGGCCAAGGCAATATAAAGCGCAAAAAGATCTCCGCTCCAATGTGCGATTTCATTTTCACTTGATCCATAGGCGATCACGGAAAGTCCAAACGCAACCGCAATCATCGTGATGGCCAGCTGCGTTGACAAATGCTCCCCAAGGAACAAATGACTGTAAATTGCGGCAAATACAGGGATGGCTGCAAATATGAAGACAACGTTTGCAACACTTGTGTTTTCGACCGCAAGCACAAAGGCAGGTGAGGTGGAGCCAATCAGAAAACAATAAACCCACCCCATTATTCCCATCTGAAAGAGAACCCGAAAACTCGAACGTCCCTCAAAGAGCA
This sequence comes from Alphaproteobacteria bacterium casp-alpha6, assembly GCA_001510135.1. Lineage (GTDB taxonomy): Bacteria > Pseudomonadota > Alphaproteobacteria > Rhodobacterales > Rhodobacteraceae > LFER01. The sequence goes on along the minus strand of LFER01000017.1, from coordinate 2,069 downwards.
ACAAGAAACAGACAATCAATATTCCCGACACTGCGCTGCGCCAGAATGCAATTGCCATGGGAGGCGCTTCTATGAGCCGCACGAAGAGAGAGTCTGGCGTAACCAAGAACACGCCACAGACAGTGATCAATAGCCCCTTTTGATAGTCAGACATGAGCCGATGTACCTTTAAGTTAGTTGCCTTTCTGTACTTGAATTCTTGGTCACGAACCACTTTTTTATCTGCTTGCCGAAATGTGTGAACTTTGGCTTGGAGATAATGGCAGCATGTTGCCGCGAGGCGCTCATTGTTCTAATTTCACTTTACAGGGTTCTTAAAAAGGGCACGGAATGGAAAAAGATATTTATGACATGTATCTCAACGGACCCTTTGATTGGTTAAATCCTCTGGATGTGATGACCGATCTTTTAACCGGTGGGCCCAAGGGACCATGGGCGCAAAAGGCACATGCTGAAAAGATCTATGAAATATCCCTGCAATATCCAAATCTAACTGTGCAGGATGTCGATGAGATTGTGGCGCGGCAAAAAAAACTACGCGGTGTTTGATGGATGTTTGAAATCCATTGACCTGTCTGAGTCTCATTTGGCTCAAGTTATCATCAAAGAACAAACAGCGGCGCAGGATCGCAGATAAAGCCGGAAGAGAACAGATTAAGGCGCGCACAAAGACACGATGCGACTATTTTGATGATCCATCTGCTGTGTTTTTGAAAATATGGGGTTGGTCATTGCGCCCACAGTTATGTTAAGGACAAAGCGGACAATATTATCTGCGTTTCAAGAGGCTTAGCAGTGACATCAAGAATACATTGTAGCGAAGACGCGCAGCAAATAGCACTTCGGCGACTACCCAAGCTCATTTCTGGATTTGTCGAAGGCGGAACCGGCCGAGAGGTGGGTGTTTTAAACAATACAGCAGCATTTGATCGTATAAAATTACAAGCGCGCGTTTTGCGAAAAGTGGATCCGCGCAGCACGGTACAGCGATTTCTGGGGCAGGAATATTCTGTTCCCTTTGGAGTGGCCCCAATGGGTATGTGTAATGTTGTCCACCCGCGTGCAGATCAATTCCTTGCAGGGATGGCTAAAAATCATAACATTCCTCTTGGTTTGTCCACTGCTGCCTCTACCGCTGTAGAGAAAATGCAAGCGATTGCTCCGGATCGGGTGTGGTTTCAACTCTATCTTGTGCCTCCAATAGATCACGCAATGTCATTGGTGGACCGCGCTGAGGCGGCGGGGTGCAAAACGCTTGTTCTGACTGTGGATGTCCCCCAAATCAGCCGTCGTATCAGAGACCTTAGAAACGGGTTTGAAGTGGATTTCAAAATGGGGCCGCGTCAGTTTTTTGATCTGGCAACGCATCCTGTTTACAGTCTTCGTATGCTTTGGGCGGGGCGCCCTGAGCCTGCGCATTTTCCAAAGACAGGTTCAAAATTTGATCGTTCTGCAAGTCGTGCTCTGGCAGACTGGGAGTTTTTGCAAAATTTGCGGGACCGCTGGAAAGGGCACCTGATACTTAAAGGGGTGACGTCAATTCCAGATGCTCTTCGCATAAAGGATATAGGGGTCGATGCGATTTGGGTGTCAAATCACGGAGGGCGGCAGTTGGATAGTGCGCCCGCATCGATCGATATTTTGCCCGATATGCGCCACGCCCTTGGTCCGGAATATCCTCTGATTTTAGACAGCGGCGTCCGGGGGGGAGAAGACATTTTAAAAGCGCTGGTTTGTGGCGCGAATTTTGTAATGCTTGGTCGGCCGTGGCTCTACGCGATCGGTGCAGAGGGGGAAAGCGGTTTGGAAAGTCTGCGCGAAGCGCTGACCTTTGATCTTTCAGCCGCCATGGCGCAGATTGGCGTTACAAATATTTCGGAAGTTACAAAAGAAAACCTTGTTTCATTTTCTGAATAACGTTGTTGAGTGTAAATTCGGTTTGGAAAGCATCTCCGCTTTTTGGAGATGACCACATTAACTTAGACAGGCTTTGTTTTGTTCAGAAATATTGGCGAAAGAAAATGTATAGAGAACATTCATTGCCTTTCAGGTTTGAGTGATGTGGTCCA
>LFER01000016.1 GCA_001510135.1 Alphaproteobacteria bacterium casp-alpha6 | reverse complement strand
TGGATCAAGGACACATTTCCAAAAGTATCAAATTCAAGGAGCTTTTCTTGGCTCATGGCCTGTTGGGCAGAAAGCTTGCCCCATTTTCCAAAACCAGAGGCGCCATAAAGCGCAGTTGTGGCCATTGCCATCTGTAGAAAGTCGCGGCGCGATACCATTTTTAACTCACATGCAAATTATTGAATGTTTAAGGTCGAAAGAGAGCCGGCATAAGCCGGCTCGCAGTAGTTAATTAGTTGCGTACAGAAGGTGTTTCCACCGACAGGCCATTTCCGCGAGACGCAAGATAAAGCTCTAGCGCCTTAAATTCTTCCCCACCCTCTTTAAAAGGAGTGGCACGAATATTTTCCATGCAGCCCTTGAACCGTCCATGAACAGAATTCAACTTTGTATTTTTTAACCGGTAGGTCGGAAATCCGTTGATTTGCCCCTGAGACAGATGATCAGCACGGATCATGTTGCCGTAATTATCTTCATGGCAATTGGCGCATGACATATCGAGCTGACCAACGCGCGTGTAGTACAGCTCTTTGCCCGCTTCCCATTGCGCTGCGGCGTCCCCGTCAATCTTGACATTAATTTCCGTGCCACGTGACTGGAGCCCGATTAATGCCGTCATGGCTGTCATCGATGCGGAAGACCACTTCCAAGGTTCGGCACCCATCCGTTTTGTCCGGCATCCATTCACCATATCTTCCATTGTGACAACTTCGCCATCAACAACCCGGGGCATCGTGGGTCGAAGACCTGCAAATTCAGCAACGTCGTCATGACAACTGGCGCAAGATTTACCTTCGGTGCCGTCGACTTTACTGAACATGTCAATCGCTTGATCGACAAAGACAAAGGCTGGGTTTTCAAAGTCATCCATCTGCAATGCTTGCGTTTCATCCGTCCTGAACACCCAACCTGAATAAACCTCGTCAAGTGCATCAGCATGAGCCGGCGCGGTAGCGCGTATTTTGATTTCTTCGCCGTCAATGACCAACGATGAATCCTCTCCAGCCCAAGCAAGTGAGCCAACCAAAGCCGAAAGAGATATTGCCAGAAGTGTTCTCATTGTCTTACCACCCTCCCCGGTGAGTATCGCTTAGCCTATCGCGATTTTTTTCGACGTCTCGTAAACAGATCCATCATCATCATACCAAGTGAACTTGAATTCGCCCGCCTCAGGCACCACGGCATCAAACTGCAGATAAGGATTGGTTGAAATCGCAGGTTCAAGGGTCACATTAATCACGTTCTGACCATTAAAATCGCAGGTAAACCGATTGATGATTGAGCGCGGGATTTTGTTGCCGTCACTGTCTTTGCGTTGACCAGATTCCATCTTGTGACTGATCATAGTTTTTAAAGTGATCGTTTCACCGGCAGCCGCCAATTTAGGGACTTTTACACGGGGTTTTGCATCTTTTGCCATTTTAAATTTCCTTACTTATCCGCCACATCCACCGATTGTCACTTTGACAGTCGCCTGTGCCGATCTAAAAGAACCATCTTCCATTTTAGCGATCGCCATAACCTCTTGGGTTTTGATCAGGCGGATACGGGTATTTCCTGAGCGCGAGCCGCTAAGCGGACCAAAATTGAATGTGGCAACGGCCGGTACAGGATTGCCTGTTGCCAGTAACATGATGCTTGCAGCTCCTGGTGCTGAGACTTCTATCGGAACCGTGTTTCCGTTCTCTGCTATCTCCGGCGCATCCAGAACGATATCACCGGACACCACATCCGCACCTCCTGTAAATGCTGCGATGCTGTCCTCGACAAGCGACGCATACGCAGGAAGTGAAGACATGCTTGCAAATGCAACCCCGCAGCCAGCACCAATTACAAAATCTCGTCTCGACAAAGTCATGCGAATATTCCCTTTATTCTTCGTTCAGCGTTAAAAGATATGCGAGCACGTCTTCAATTTGCTGCGCGCTCATTATGGTTTTTCCCTCAAACGACTTAAGGTTCCTTGTAAAACCCGCATCTCGGTAGAAGGCTGGCATGATCGTTCCCTCAAACATCATTTTTGAGTTAACGAGAATGCCGCGCAATTCCACTTCGCTCCAGCGCGAGGCCACACCATCGAGAACCGGTCCGACTTCCCCGTGAAAGGATTGATCATTCATGTCCGAATTGGCGTGGCACGCAAGACAGTTGCCAAGCTTGCGGTTCATGAAAACCTTACGCCCATTTGCGGCATCACCCTGCACGCCGGTCAAGCTTGCCGTAACAGCACCATCGGTAAACACCACATCCCCAGGAGCGATATCTGCAGCCAGTGTGGTGGAGGCGCCCAGAATGAGTGTAAGTGCGCCAAAGCATGCCCTTCTTAATATTCTCATAACTTCCCCTTGGTTCTGATGTTTTTTTGCCACCCTATCAGCTAATCACGATTTGGCAAGAACAAATTCAAAAAAATGAATTTATCAATCTGATTGCGAAGATTGTCGCGCATTAAATTTGTCTGCATGATACTTTTGGAAACTGGCGCCAGGGGTTTCATACTCCTTGTCGATTACCCAGCTCAGCAGATTTTTGGTAGTTTCCTTGCCAAAGGCCCCCGGCATCGAGGCGACCATCACACGGTTGGCGGATTGAGCGTCACTGACATCTTCGGGAAAAAACATCATTGTTGGCGTGAACAGCATACCCCATTTAGACACCATATCGCGTTCCTCGAGGGTTTCGCCGTCAAAATCTGTGACTTCTACGTTGCCGAACATATTGATCTGCACAACAAAGAAATTGTCCATCAAATACGAAAATACGGCTGGATCGGAAAAAACGGTTTCATGCATTTTTTTACAATATATGCAGTTTCTCTGTTCAATGATCACCGCCAGACGTTTTCCTTCCGAATTTGCTTCCTCCAAATCTTCTGAAAGATCTTTGAAAGTGTCGCGCATCCATGCCGCTTTGTGCAGCCCATCATCTCCCATTTCAGCCCCGATCAACGGGTGAGAGATGATCAGCATTAAGCACGAAAAAAGAATCCGTTTCATATCCAGCTCCTAGCCAAAAGTCCAAAAATCAGGTGCAATACGCAGCATCCAACCTGCAATTTCACCCACTGAGTTCGTCGCTATCAACACCGCAAAAAAAATAAGAAGCCCGCCCATCGCCTTTTCAACCCGTCCAAGATGTTTGCGAAATCCGGCCGCCCACCTCAAAAACGGACCAATAAAAATACTCGCAAAAACAAAAGGCGCGGTCATACCTATCCCGTATGCGATCAGAAGATAAATCCCCTGCCAAACGTTCTCACTCGCGGCAGCAGTGAACAAGATCGCGGCCAGAATAGGACCCACACAGGGAGTCCACCCAAAAGCAAAAGCAAGTCCAAGCAAAAACGCCATGCCAAATGAAACATTATCTGTATTTCCGATATTTAATGTGAACTGGTGGTTAAGAGCGCCTATTTTGAAGAGACCGACAAAATGTAAACCCATCAAAAATATAGTCGCGGCAGCTGCCCATCTTAACACACCGAACCAGTCCCGCAGAGCGGCACCAAATACTGTCGCGGTCGCCCCCATTCCAACAAAAATGATAATTATTCCAAGTGAAAAACATATTGCGCTGATAAAAGCCTTTCTGCGGACCGCGGACGTGATCGCCGCGCCTGACTGCAGGTCGGACAATCCTGTTCCAGCCAAATAGCTTAGATAAAACGGTACGATCGGTAAAACGCAAGGTGAGGCAAAGGAAAGCAGTCCGGCCAAAACAGCCCCAAACAAACTAACGTCAAACATTTCGAAAACCTTGCCTAAAAGATATATTCACTTTATGTAATATGTATGGTCACCGTCAACGGATAAAAGATGTGTTGAAAGCTTTACTCATTTTTTTGTTCGCCATCTTTCCGATGATTGCGAACGGGGCAAGCCTGTTGATGGTACGGGAAGACAACTGCATGTGGTGCGAGGTGTGGGACAGAGAAATTGGACCGATTTATCCAAAAACCAAAGAAGGACAATTTGCTCCGCTTATACATGTTGATCTGGCTCAAAGCATTGATGATTCTCGCATTGAAAATCCGGTCGTTTATACACCGACCTTCGTGTTGGTCGAAAATGGGTTGGAAATTGCCCGGATTGAGGGCTACCCAGGCGAAGATTTTTTCTGGACCCTTCTCGAAGAAATATTGTCAAAACACACAGAGTACAAGGATATCAACGAATGAACAAAATCTTAGCAACTGCTTTGTTGTGCGCCTCTCCTGTCATGGCAGAAGAAAACCCTTTTGTTGATTTCCGGGCCCTGAAGCCCAGCGTAAACCTCGCCATGGCACAGGGCGCCTTGGATTTTTGCAACGCGGCAGGATTTCAAATCGGTGTGATGGTGACAGACCGTTTTGGTATCCCTCAGGTCTTTCTGAGGGATCAATACGCGGGCGTTCATGTTTTTGAAACTGCACATCGTAAAGCCTGGACAGCCGTCACATTTCGCACGCCAACCGGAGAACTGTCCCAATTGACAGCATCAGGCACTGATTTGGCAGGCCTGCGCAACCTATCTAATGCCATGATGGTTGGCGGCGGGCTTCCGGTTCTTGACGGACAGGGTAGTTTGGTGGCAGGAATCGGTGTTTCTGGGGCACCTGGTGGTGATCAGGACGAAAACTGTGCGGCAGCAGGTATTGCCGCAATTGAAGATGACATAGCGTTTTGAAGGGGTAAGTTTGGTAGTACCGGTAATTTCTGAAGACATCACTCAAAACGAGCTTGATGACATGATGGATAGCGCGATGACGGCATCGCGTTTCCTAAAAGCTATAAGCCACGAAGGGCGCTTGATGATCCTGTGCTATCTGGCTTCAGGGGAAAAGTCGGTGACGGACTTGGAAACCTTGCTGTCGTCGCGACAGGCGGCAGTGTCTCAGCAGCTGGCACGGTTGCGCTCTGAAGGATTGGTCTTTGCGCGCCGGGATGGAAAGACGATCTATTACCGTCTTGCCGACAAGCGCGCCACACGTATTCTGGACGTTGTCTATGACATATTTTGCAACAAAGGAAAATAATCAGCATCACTGAATACAAAAGCGTGGAGGCGGGCTTTGTTTGAACTGATACCAGAAAATCTCCTTGCGGCAGGGCTTGGTTTAATCGGCGGAATTGTTCTTGGTCTGGCGTCGCGCTTGGCCCGGTTCTGTACATTAGGGGCCATTGAAGATGCACTATACGCTCAAAACTACACGCTGGTGCGGATGTGGGGCGTTGCCATCGGTTCCGCAATCATCTTTGTCTCACTGGGCATGTTCAATGGATGGATAGTTTTGGAAACCAGCGCGATCAGGGCGGTTCCTTTTACCCCTATGCTCACTATTCTAGGGGGTATAATCTTTGGAGCAGGCATGGCGTTTTCCGGCAATTGCGGCTTTGGCGCTCTATCGCGTTTGGGCGGTGGTGATTTACGGTCTTTTGTAATTGTTTTAGTGATGGGTATAACGACCTATACCGTCTCATCTGGTGTATTTTCTTCAATAAATGCTTGGCTCAGAGACATCTTCACCATTTCCCAAAAGACCCCGGGCTTCGTTGATCCGATCGTGTCGTACTCAGGTGCGCCCTCGGAAACCATAGGCTTAATGGTTGGCTTTATTTTCCTAGCCATAGCGCTTCAAGATCGCATTTTTCGCCAGAGTGCGAAACATGTTTTCTGGGGAATAATGGTGGGGCTTGCGATCGCAAGCGGTTGGATCGGAATGCATTATCTTTCCCTGCATGGGTTTGAAGATATGCCCGTGATTTCGCATAGTTTCACAGCGCCAATTGGGGCAACAATTCTTTATGCCATGACATCGCTTGGGGGGGGATTGAATTTTGCGATAGGCTCGGTCGTTGGCGTCTGGACCGGTGCGCTCATTGGAAGTCTATTCAAGGGACACTTCCGTCTTGAGGCCTGCGAAGATCCAAAAGAGCTTCAAAGGCAAATTCTCGGGGCAATCCTTATGGGAGTGGGGGCAACATTTGCCTTTGGATGTTCGATCGGACAAGGTCTTTCCGCCATGGCTGTCCTGTCCTTAAATGCCCCGATTGCTTTGCTGTCTATCTTTTTGGGCGCGCGTCTTGGGCTTGGTTATCTCATCACCGGACGATTTATGTATTTGAAAAACTGAATTATTCCAAGATCATGACGACTAATTTACAGGCTCCGCGCGTGACCCTGATACATTTTTTTGCCCCAACAGAAAATAGAACAACGCCGCGATGACAATTCCCCCTCCAATCAGTCCAAATATCCCCGGCGCTTCGCCAACCCCAAGCCAGACCCAAAATGGCCCCAAGACGGTTTCCAAAAGCATTAACATGCTAACATTGGCGGCGCTCGTAAATCGAGATGCGTAAGACAGCAAATAGAAAGAGATTGGCAAGATAATTAGGCCGGTCAGCGAAATATAAAATGCGCTTTCAAAGCTAAGAGAAAACGCTGCGGGAAACAGCACAAATGCGCTAAGGCCAGCAATTAGGCCTCCAAAACCCAAAGCAAGTTCGAAAGGAAGAGTTTCGTTCTTACGTATAATCACAAAATTCATTGCCAGACTTATGGCAACAAGAAGCCCGAACACGGCGCCCAATACCGTGTACGGATTGAAAAGTTGGGTTGGATCGATATCCCCAAGGACTGACAAAGCGATCCCCAAAAAGACAACTCCGATAATGATCCAGGTTCCAAAATCTGGACGTTCCCCCAAAAAGAAAAATCCAAGGATTACAGAAAAAATCGGGACAGTTGCGACGGCGACAAGCACGATTGCAACGGGTGCAATGGCAATTCCAAAGGCAAAAAACGTCGCATTTGAGATCTGACAAAGAACCAAAATCCAAAAGCTAAACTGTCTGAGCCCCCCCTCCCTGATCGCATTTGCACTGCCCCCAAACATATACCCTATAACTATATAGATGATCCCTGATAGGCTGGCACGCCATGCCAGCATCGCGCCCCCGTCAAGTTCTGACCAGCGCATAAAAAGGCTGTCAGGCGTCAATAAGAGCGCGCCGGCAAAAGCGATTAGAATTCCACGATTGAGCGTCATGTTTGATTACGCACGCGAGCGCCGTTTGCGTCAATCTGATGATCTGTAATTGTCGGGCCTGCAAGCATCCGCTTTACTTCCCCCCAACCTTGATCGACATGGCACGCGCGCGGCGCACGATGTTGGCCTGCGCCGTCTCATCAAGTTTATAGGCCGTCATCTGTTCCATAATAGCCTCTGGAATCGCAACCCCTTTGGGGCGCGGCTTTTGCTGAACATGCATTTCGATCAATTCACTGATGGCCACTTCCTGCCCACCTGAGAGCATCTGGCAATGAAGATGAAATAACTTTTCTGTGACAGCCAAGAGTCCAATCCGGATTTCAAGAAGATCGCCTTCTTTGACCTCCTTTAAAAAGTATTTGTGCTCTTCGACGAGATAAATTGTACACCCAGTTCGTTGACGATAGGCGGCGTCAAACCCGACCACATCCTGAAAAGCATCGACAGCATAGCTGAACAACAACCCATAGTAGGCGTCCTGCATATGACCGTTGTAATCAATCCAGTCTGCTTTGACCTTCGTGTGATAAAGAAACGACATAGGGTGCCCTTGTTGTGACTGGGTATAAAGTTCTTGCTTAAAGGGTGTGTTGAAGTCAGCTATGAGCCGCGTTTAAGCCCGCCTCCTTAGGCCCATTCTCCGTTGCGAAAAACTGCCGTTACTGTGCCGTCCTGTGCAATCCCGTCAATATCAATCTCATCTGAACCGATCATCCAATCCACATGGATCATGCTGCTGTTGCCGCCGCGCTCTGTAACATCCTCTGCAGATAAAGTTGCACCGTTTCTGAAACATTTGGAATAGCACTGCCCCAAAGCTATGTGACAGGCCGCATTTTCGTCAAAGAGGGTGTTATAGAAGAGCAATCCGCTTTGAGAGATCGGAGAGCTATGGGGGACCAGCGCGACTTCGCCGAGCCGTCGTGCCCCGTCATCGGTGTCCAAGAGTTTCAAAAAGACGTCTTGCCCACGTGATGCGCTCGCTTCGATTATTCGACCTTCTTTGAATGTGACAGAGATGTCTTCGATCAACGTGCCTTGATGCGAAAGCGGTTTGGTAGAGCGCACAGTCCCCTCTACTTTCCGGGCGTGTGGTGTGGTGAAAACCTCTTCTGAGGGGATGTTCGGATTGCAGGTAATCCCGTTTCGCGCCACAGATGCCCCCCCCATCCATTCATGATCTTTTGCCAGCCCGACCGTTAGATCGGTGCCCCCCCCGTAAAACCGAAGGGCAGCAAAATTTCTTTCATTTAGCCAATCTGTGCGCATCCGGAGATTTTTGTTATGTGCAGCCCAAGCGCCGATCGGGTCTTCCTGATCGGCCCGAGATGCTTTGAAAATCGCATCTGCCAATGCTATTTGCGCATCCTGATCCGAAAGTGCAGGAAAGACCTGTTTGGCCCATTCCGTACCGGGCCAAGCAATAATATTCCAATTGACATCAAAACGTGTGATGCGCTCGCGCACTGCAGAGGAGGCTCTGGACAATGCCTGATTGGCTCTTCCAACGCTGTCTGGATTTTGTTCAGAAAGAAGCATCGGGTCTTCGCCAACAACGGCCAAACGTGCCGTGTTTGCATCAAAGGCCGCTGCCATACCGTCGAACAACCATTGCGTCGCGTGATCAAACGACACAGGTCGCGCGTTCTGATAGCGCATCAATGTCACTGCCGGATCAGAAAACAGCGGGGTCACAACGCCTGCGCCTGCTTTGTAGGCGTGATAGGCCAAACGGCGCACCAAAGGCGCAGCCTCATAGGGGGCCGTAATCAAAAGGTCCTGCCCCGCAGCCAAGGCGACACCGGTTTTGATCGACAGCTCTGCCAATTTGTCCAAAGACGCGTTGTTGTCCCATTTATCATTCTGCATCATATCACCTGTTTATTGTGGTCACTGCCAAGCTTTGGCCAAAATGTTTGCAATATTTTCTGATCGTATCAAGCCGAAAAGGATTTGACTGACACAGAACGAAAGCCTTTTCAGATCACATTACGGCACCGATTTGCCACGGCACAAATTCATAGTCCCCAAGCCCTTGCACTTCGGATTTGGTTTGTTCGCCCGAAGCAACGCGTAAGATCATTTCATAGATTTGCCGCCCCTTCTCTTGCACTGAAATCTGATCACTTAGAATATCCCCGCAATTTATGTCCATATCGTCTGTCATACGCTGGTACATGGTCGTGTTTGTGGCAAGTTTGATGGTCGGTGCCGGCTTTGATCCAAAGGCCGATCCCCGTCCAGTGGTAAAGCAAACAATGTTGCAGCCCCCAGCAATTTGGCCGGTCACTGAGGCCGGATCGTAACCGGGGCTATCCATAAAGGTAAAACCTTTGGCGCGCACAGGTTCCGCGTATTTATAAACACCCATAAGCGGACTGGTTCCACCTTTTGCCGCTGCGCCCAGTGATTTTTCCAGAATAGTGCTCAACCCACCCTGTTTGTTTCCGGGGCTTGGGTTGTTGTCCATTGATCCGTGATTGCGGGCGGTATAATTTTCCCACCATTTGATCATCCCAACAAGGCGTTCACCCGTCGCTTGATCAACCGCGCGTCGCGTCAAAAGATGCTCCGCCCCGTAAATCTCGGGTGTTTCGGCAAGCACGCCCGTGCCCCCTTGCGCAGCCAAAAGATCACAGGCCTCCCCCAAGGCAGGATTGGCCGTTACTCCGGACCAAGCATCTGATCCCCCACATTGCAGCGCAACCTTCAATTCAGACGCGGGACACTTTGTCCGAGAGATGTCATTCACAAGCGGCAACATCGCTTTTACTTTCTCGATACCCGTATCGATGGTCTTTTGTAATCCCGCCACATTCTGAATATTCATCGTTTGAAACAAAGGGCCCTGCTCTATGCCATAGGCCTCAAGCAACCAGTCGATCTGGTTCATCTCGCATCCAAGTCCCACCATCAGAACACCGCCATGATTGGGGTGACGCGCATACCCCCACATCACCCGCTGGAGCGCTTCAAAACCTTCTCCGTTGCCCGCCATTCCACAACCCGTGCCATGCACAAATGCCACAACCCCATCCACATTGGGATAAGCGGCAAGCTCTGCAGGACCAAAGGCATCTGCTATGCGCCGCGCCGCAGTGGCTGAACAATTCACAGAGGTAACAATTGCAATGTAATTGCGCGTTCCGACTGTCCCATTGGCGCGTTTATATCCCATAAAATGGTCCTGCTCCGCCTCGGAAACTTGCAAGACAGGAGACAGGTCTGTACCAAATTCATAAACCCCCTCCGTGGGGCGAAACTCAATGTTATGTGTGTGAAGATGGGCGCCTGCAAGAATATCTTCTGCGGCATAACCAATGATTTGACCGAATTTACGCACCGCTGACCCTTTGGCAAGCGCCCGGGTCGCTATTTTATGTCCAACAGGAATGGGGTCGTACAAGGTCAAGCCTTCTACCTCATCGCCACGCCCAAGCGCCATGCTGGCAATAACAACATTATCCTCTGCACGCAGCCGAACAAATTTGTCCATAACTCATATCCTTTTACGACCTATGACTCAGTGGCCTTTGGCTCGATTTTAGGGTATCACGGATGCAATAGCCAGAGGCCGAAATCGTGCTGTGTCGGCGTTTTTCCAGACCAAATTTCTGGGGCGCAGATGACCCCAAAGACGCAAAGGTTCTGAAATATTGCGACCCCGCAAAGCCCGCTTTATTTCATATAGTTACACAGGTACTTTAATCCGATTTATGAAAAATTGTGATAAATGATGTTAATTTTACCCAGCATGTAAAATTTGCGCATTTTTAACGAAATGTTAAGGAATTTATGGGTAGGCCTACAAATCCTTCAATTTGTTGTGGTTTTGGCGCAGGATTTTTGCGCCAAAGTCCAAATCATCGTCAGCCGACAACGTTGTGATCCGGCCCATAGGGAAAGCCCGTGATATTGTCGTTCCCCTCTTCGGTGATGACCAAAATATCGTGTTCACGGTATCCCCCGGCACCAGCTTGACCTTCTGGAATGGTCAACATGGGTTCCATTGAAATAACCATTCCCGGTTCCAATACGGTATCAACGTCTTCTCTCAACTCAAGCCCTGCTTCACGCCCATAATAATGGCTTAATACACCAAAGCTGTGACCATACCCGAAGGTGCGGTATTTCAACAGATCTCGCTCTTGGAAAAACGCGTTGATCTTATGGGTCACCTCTGCACAAGAAACTCCTGGTTTGAGGAGGCCCATCCCATATTCATGGGCGGCCACATTGGCTTCCCAAATCGCCATAGAGGCAACATCCACCGACCCCACGAACAACGTCCGCTCAAGCGCGGTGTAATATCCTGAGATCATGGGGAAGGTATTAAGGGACAGAATGTCTCCGCCCTCCAGACATCTTGAGGTTACAGGATTATGCGCGCCATCCGTATTGATGCCAGACTGAAACCAGACCCAGGTGTCACGATATTCGGCATCAGGATAGCGTCTTGCAATTTCAAGCTCCATCGCATCCCGACCTGCCATGGCCACATCTATTTCGCGCGCTCCGATACGAATGGCATCGCGAATGGCGTATCCGCCGATATCTGCTGTTGCAGCACCCGCACGGATCAAATCGATCTCTGCTGGCGATTTTTTCAACCGTTGCGTCATTGCCTGAGGCGCAACATCCAAAGTATCCCGAGGCATCAAATATGCATTTAAAAGCGACATTTGCGAAATGCTTAAATGATCTCCTTCAAATCCAACGTTCTTGCCCGTGCCGATCACGGATTTCAAAACTGCCCAATAATTGTTGCGCTGCCAATCGGTGTACACAATATTGTCCCCATAACACCGTCGCCATGGCTGAGCAGCATCAATGCCTGCGCTAAGCGTGATGTTTTCAGATTGGGTAACAATCAGTGCATAGGGACGACCAAATGAACAGTAAAGAAAACCAGAGTAATAGGCGACATTATGCATTGAGGTCAGAATACAGGCATCAATATTTTTGTCGGCCATGATTGCACGCAACCCTGCGAGGCGGGCTTCGTATTCTGTTTCGGCGAATGGCAAGATTTTTTCACCTTGCTGGAAACGATAATTCTGTGGGCGTTCCATCGTTCTTTCCTTTTTAGTGCCCGTTGTCACGATGGAAAGAAGGCCGAACCTCCCTCACCGCATCAAACGGCAAAGCAAGATCCCGGCGTACAGGATGTTTGAAGAGGAAGATTAATTCTATATCAGAATTTGCGACGCCATCGCACTTCCCTAAGGGCTGAATACTCTTCCCGTAATTTTCCGTCAACTGATTTCAAGCAGCCTGACGGATGATGGTATTGCAAACTGGCATTGAAATAAGAGATTATAAGGATGCACCCCCGTCCGGAGCGCGGCAAAGCTGACGGCTCTAGTCCTGCAAGATCGCACTTTCCCACTCCGATATGAAATTTTTCTTTTTGAAATTATCCAGATAAACCAACAGACCCGGGCCCAGTGCAATACGATAGAGCGTATTTTCCGTTGCGTCTTCAAGAGAGCGCGTCTTCAAGAGCGGTGAAACCCCAGACGGATATGTTTCAGAAAGTACAAAATCCAAAAATTCGGCGGCCAATTGGGGGTTTTCAGAAGACACAGGGATGAGCAAAGTACGCAGCATCACAATCGAAAAATCAGAAGGAAGAATAATGGTGAATTTGTCAGAATGCGGGCTTTTCTCAGCATAGCTTGCCAAGACGTTATATGCGATCGCCAAATTTCCATCGATTACGTCCTGTATCATTTCGGACGCGCAGCAATATAGCTTTGGTCGAAGCGTTCCCATGACTTCGGTCAAGCGCCAATAGGTGTCTGACACACGGGCGTCCTGCGTTGCAAAGAGATACCCTGCCCCTGATTTACGAATATCATATGTTCCCACACGGTCCCTGAAAATTTCCGGATTTTGCCGCAATGTATTAATAAGCTGTTGGCGATTTTGCGGAGTTTGAAGCCCTTCAAGGATCTTATTTGAAATCACAAAACCGGCAGGTTCCTGGGTAAAGGC
Source organism: Alphaproteobacteria bacterium casp-alpha6 (assembly GCA_001510135.1). Taxonomy (GTDB): domain Bacteria; phylum Pseudomonadota; class Alphaproteobacteria; order Rhodobacterales; family Rhodobacteraceae; genus LFER01. The sequence continues at coordinate 74,207 of LFER01000016.1, read as the reverse complement.
ATAAACCATGTCATTCCAAACAGCCCAGTCAGGCAAATTTTGGGTCAGCGAAGATGAATGCTTGCGTGCCAATCCGTCATTAGCCAATTTTGTCTGCAAATCCATTGCGCTTGAGATTGCGATATCAAACGGCTGTTTTTCATCATAAACCGCTCGCATAATTTCGGTTGAGCTGGCCACGGTATATTCAATTACCACATCAGAGCGAAACCTGCGAAAGGCGTCAATCATGGGCGTAAAATAATTGATATCCGCCGTTGAAATGATGCGGAGAACAGGGCCATCTTTCATCTCACCAAATACGGCGCGATCTTCGATTTCAAAGGCCTTTGCAGAGGTGGCAAAGGCAAAGATTACAATGGAAAGGATAAGATAACGCATGCGCCATGTCCTTTATTGTTCTGCAGCGAAACCGTGCCGTCATGTGCACGCATGATCTCGTCAACAATCGTCAACCCCAAACCAGATCCAACTACGCCAGAGGCGTTTTTACCCCGTTCAAAACGCTTCAGGAGGTGGATAATTTCATTTTTCTCAAACCCGCTTCCGCGATCACAAATTGAAATTTCGGCAAACTCTGTGCCCCGAACCAGAGACACAGTTATCGTAGTATCTGCATCAGTATATTTGATGGCATTATCCAGAACGTTTTGCACCGCATTTTGTATAAGGATCGGATCCCCTGCCAGCACGACTTTGTCCAGAGTTTGCAGTTCAATCTCAACATCTCGCAGCTCAGAAATTGGGCTCACTCGATGAACCGCATCAACAATTAACTCATCCAGTTTGATCGTTTCTTTCATGAGGCTATCTGTTCGAAATGACACCATTGCATGATCCAAAAGCTGACCTGCAGTCCTTGATGTTTCATCAATTGCCCGGATCATCTCCCGGATAGCCTGACGATTTTCTTCCTTTTCAATGCGCATCAATGTGACTTCGGCTTGGGTGCGCACGATAGCCATAGGTGTGCGCAATCGATGCGCAGCTTCGGCGATAAAGTCCTCGGATCTGGACAGGGAATTTTGCAGCCGCTTCATAAGATTATTCAAGGAAACAACCAAGGGTGCCATTTCTGTTGGAACGGGTGCGGCGACCGGTCGAAGGTCACTTGGACCACGCCGCGACACAGATCGCGTCAAAAGGTGCAACGGTTTGGTTGTACTGCGCGCAATGACAACTGCTGCCAAGACGGACAATACAAAAAAACCGAAACCGATTGCCAAGGAAATCTGGGATATTCTCGTGATGGACTTGTTCAGTCCTGTCAATGTTTGTGCAACCGAAATTTCAAGATAGACCTGTCCGTCGACCGTCGTAAAACTGCGCCGCGTCGATGCAACCCGAATTCCCTCACCCAGATAGGATGCAGATTGAAACTCCGTTACATCAGATAAATTGGCAATGCGTGGAAGGTCTTCATAACCTGAAAGAAATTCATCGTTCAAACGTACCGAATAAAAAGCCCGTTCATCGATCACACTGTCCAGCATGGACAACGAGGAATATGGCAGATCAATTGAAATTTCACCCTGAATGACCCGGGCACTATCTAAAATTGAAAGAGCTGAAGCGGCCAAGATGTTATCTTGGCTTTCCTGAACGACTTGTTTTGCGACAGATTGAACAACCGCATATAACAGAATAGCGATCCCTGCCGCACTCAACAGTAACATCACCAACAGTCTCTGGCGTATGGACCCCCTGACGTTTGGATGCGTCATAGGATTTCCAACTTGTAACCTAGTCCGCGCACTGTCGTGATGGACACATTGGATCCGCTCAAATGTTTTCTTAATCTTCCCACATAAACCTCAATCGCATTTTCGGAGGCCTCAACTTCATATGGAAACAATCGGTCTAAAAGCTGAGATTTTGGAAAAATTTGATCAGGAGAATTTATAAAAACTTCAAATAAGCGAAGTTCTTTGGTCCGCAATTTTACTCTTTTGTCTTTTATTTTCAGTGACCCTGCCAATGAGTCAAATTCAACTTCTCCAAAATTTATGGCGTTTCTCGCCTGACCAGTTTGACGCCTTAAAACGGCGCGGCAGCGGGCTTCAAGTTCAGAATAATCGATAGGCTTGATCATATAATCGTCCGCACCAAGATCAAGAATGCCTACACGATCAGAGACCTCAGAGCGGGCCGTCAAAACAATGACTGGGGTACGGGATTTTGCATTTCTATGCTTTTTCAGAAAGGTCCGGCCATCACCATCAGGAAGCATGATATCCAATAAAATAAGATCATACTCAGCTGTTGAAGTGAAATCCCAAGCAGTTTCCAAATCAGAAGAATGATCAACGATATGACCGTCAAGACAAAGGCGATCAATGACCGCATTCGCTAAAGCCTGATTGTCTTCTATAAGGAGAAATCGCATCTACGAATTTGACCCTTTGTCAACTTGTCAGGTTTGTGTCAGTTTGATCACCCATACTCCACAACCATGTGCGGAATATTCTGCAAATGTCAAATGGGAGGAATAAATGACTGAATTCAGACTTAAGGCGCTTATTGCGGGCGCGATTATTGGGCTTAGCTCTTCTGCAGCAATGTCAGCGGAATGTATTGCCCCTGCAAATCCAGGCGGCGGTTGGGACTTCACATGTCGCCAAATCGGTAAAATTATGCATGATATCGGCGCGGTGGATTCCCCAATCCAAGTGACGAATATGGCTGGCGCCGGTGGTGGTCTTGCCTTTACGCATGTCGTAACAGAGCGCAACACGGACGCTGATCTGATCGTGGCTGCGTCCTCTGCAACCACAACGCGGCTTGCTCAGAATGCCTACGCGGGCATGACAGCGGACCAAGTGCGCTTTGTCGGTGCAATTGGTGCTGATCCCGGGGTGATCGTTGTTGCAGCAAACAGCAAATATCAATCGTTGAACGATCTCATCGAAGACGTGCGCGCCAATCCGGGTCAAGTGGCCTTTGCCGGCGGCTCTGCCGTTGGCGGGTTTGACCACATCAAACCTTTGATGATCTTGCAGCGCTCTGGCATCAGCGATGTACGGGCGATCAAATACATCGGCGTCGATGGCGGTGCTGACGCTATCACCCAAACAGTTGGCGGCTTCACCCAAGCGATGACAGGGGATATGTCGGAAATCGTTGGTTTCCTCAAATCAGGCGATGTGCGCGCACTTGCAGTATTGACCGATGAGCGGGTTCCTGGGTTTGAAAGCATTCCCACAGCCGTTGAACAGGGCGTTGACGTTGTCGCGGTGAACTGGCGCGGACTTTATGTTCCAAAGGGCGTGAGCGATGATGTCTTCAATCAGTGGGCAGAGCGTCTGCAGGCGGTTGCGGATAGCGCGGAATGGAAAGAAGCCATGGCGGCCAATGGACTTGCTCCATTCACAAAAGTGGGTTCAAACTTCCAAAACTACATTGATGGTGTGGTGAGCGACATTCGCAAACTGTCCAAAGAAATTGGAGTGATCCAATAATGGTATCTGACCGCATCTTTGGAGCGGTCGTTGCTGTGGTGGCGCTGGCGTATATCGCCAGCGCCAATCAGATTCAGACCAGTTTTCTTGCAGATCCCGTTGGCCCGAAGATGTTTCCGATGATGATCGGTGCAGGGGCATTTATCGCAGGAATTTTCGTGATACTGCGTCCTGATGGGGACCCAGACTGGCCCGTGCTCTCAACTATTGGAGCCCTGCTGATCGCAGTGGTTGTTCTGGTGGCATATGCCTATGCGTTAAAGCCGTTTGGCTTCATATTGCCAACCGCCGTGGCTTCGGCCATTCTGAGCTACCAGATCTTTCCCAAAATAGGCCAAGCAGTTCTGGTTGGGGCGGGGCTTTCTATTGGATTGTTCATGCTTTTCAAATTTGCTTTGGGTCTTGGGCTGGTGGCCTTTCCAAGCGCTCTTTTCGGTTAGGGAGCAAAACCATGGATTTACTTTCAAATCTCGCCACCGGATTTGGGATTGCACTAAGCCCATATACGCTGATGCTCGCGGTGTTTGGGTGTTTTATAGGAACAATTATCGGTGCCCTGCCCGGGCTAGGCCCATCGAATGGAGTAGCGATCCTTATCCCGTTGACCTTTTCTTTAGGGCTGGATGCAACATCTGCATTGGTTTTAATGACAGCGGTTTATTATGGGGCGATGTACGGGGGGCGCATCAGTTCGATCCTTTTAAACATACCCGGTGATGAACCTGCCTTGATGACAACGCTTGATGGTTACCCGATGGCCAAAGCAGGTCGTGCGGGTGATGCATTGATCATATCGGGATTTGCCTCTTTCACCGGCGCATTTCTATCGACTGTGGGCCTGATGCTTTTGGCGCCACTTTTGGCCCGCATCGCCTTTCAATTCGGACCGGCTGAATATTTCGCCCTTTATATTTTGGCCTTTGCCACACTCGGGGGCATCGCGTCAAACAATCAGGCAAAGGCCGCAATTGCATCTTGCATCGGACTTGGCATTGCCATGATCGGTGTAGATAACAATTCAGGGATGCCACGTCTGACCTTTGGAAATATGCATCTTTTTGACGGGATCGATTTTCTTGTGGCCATCGTTGGTCTCTTTGCCATTACCGAAGTGTTTTCATTTATAGAAAGCCATGGAAAAAATACATCCATCGGCATAACGCTGGACAAATTGAAAGTTCCCTGGCGCGATATTTGGAACACGCGCTGGGTTCAGCTACGTGGTTCTTTGGTTGGCTTCATCGCTGGTATTTTGCCCGGGGCCGGTGCCTCTTTGGGTTCGTTTTTGGCCTATATGTCAGAAAAATCGATTGCCGGCGAAAAAGGTGGATTTGGCACTGGCGTGGCCAAAGGCGTTGCAGCGCCTGAGGCAGGCAATAATGCCGCTGCTGGCGGCGCCTTGGTTCCCATGCTGACACTTGGTGTTCCGGGATCGGGAACCACAGCCGTTTTATTGGCGCTTCTGATGACGCTAAATATCACTCCTGGCCCCACATTATTCACAGATCGGCCAGAAGTGGTTTGGGGATTAATTGCCTCCCTTCTGATCGCAAACTTTGTGCTTTTGGCGATGAATGTCCCCATGGTCAAAGTTTTCGTGCGTGTCCTGTCTGTACCGGCATGGGTTCTCTTACCTGGTGTAACGATGATCAGCTTTGTGGGTATTTATTCTTTGTCAGGAAGCTACTTTGACCTTTTGTTGATGGTTGCCTTTGGAGTTTTGGGATGGGTTTTACGCAAGCTTGATGTTCCAACGGTCCCCATTATTTTGGGTATTCTTCTTGGTGGTCATATGGAGGACAGCCTGCGCCGTGCCATGGTTCTCTCCGATGGAGATTGGACCTATCTGTTCAGTTCAAAAATAGCCATAGGGCTTTGGGCAGTCGCGATTGCGGGTTTTGTCGCTCCATTGTTTTTGCGCAAATTCCTTAAAAAGCCTCAAGCCGTGAGCGATTAAATGACAACACGGGTGCTGGTGCCTTCGGGGGTTTTGGGCCTTGGTTTTGACGAAGATGCGCTCTGGAGGGGCGTGGCCCTTTGCCCTGATATCATAGCAATTGATGGGGGGTCGACGGATAGTGGCCCCGCATCGCTTGGCACTGGCACGTCTAAATATTCGCGGGCCTCAACGAAATCTGAATGGCGTAGCCTCATGAAAGCACGCGCAAAGGCCAATGTCCCTCTTGTGATCGGAACATGTGGTACCGCAGGCACCAATTCCAACGTCGACTGGATGTTTGAGATTACACGCGAATTGGCATCGGAGCTCGGGCAGCAGCTTAAAGTCGCCCGCCTTTACAGCGAGCAGCCTCAAGGGCGGATCGTCCAAGCTTTGCACGACGGACGTCTAAAACCTCTTGATCCCGCGCCCGAAGTTGATCCCGGCACAATTGAAAAAATGACACATATCGTGGCCCTTGCAGGCGCTGAGCAGATCAACGAAGCCCTCGCGACAGGGGCCGATATCATTCTGGCGGGTCGAACCACGGATACCGCAATTATAGCGGCCCGTGCGCTTTTCAACGGTGATCACCCAGGGGGCGCGTGGCACGGGGCCAAAATCGGGGAATGCGGCGCACTTTGCAGCACCCATCCGACGAGCGGTGTTATTTTTATCGAATTTGATGACACGGGCTTTCGCGTGACTCCGTTGGCAGACAAAGCCAGATGCACACCCTATTCTGTGTCTGCCCATATGCTTTATGAAAATGCGGATCCAATGCGCCTTTATGAGCCGGGGGGATATTTGGATGTATCCGCGGCGCGCTATAGGCAAATCGATGAACGCTCTGTGCGCGTTGAGGGCGCGGAATGGACCCCCAACCCAGCCTATTGTGTAAAACTGGAAGGTGCAAAACCGGCAGGATTTCAAACGACGCTTTTGGCAGTTGTGCGCGATCCACATTATGTTAAAAACGCCGAAATTTGGGCAGGAAAACTCACTGATTTTTTGAACAATGAAATTACCCACCGATTGCAGATAGCAAGGACGGATTATGTTTTAGATTTACGCCTTATGGGCGTGAATTCCGTCCTTGGTGCGAGAGAAGTGCAGCAAGGCACGCCCAACGAAGTCGGTGTGCTTTGCATAGTCACGGCTCAAAGCCAAGAAGAGGCCAGCGAAATTGCAAAGCTCATCAATCCGTTTTTGTTGCACTACCCACTGACTGAGGAAGAAGAGTTGCCAACCTTCGCATTCCCCTATTCCCCAGCGCATTCCGAACGCGGCGCGATTTTCGAATTTGCACTAAACCATGTGCTTGATCTTGATCATCCAATGGATGCATTTCAAATCACAGTTAATGAGATTTAAATGATGAAACTGCGCGATATTGTGGATAAAATCAGATCGAAAAATGCCGGACCTTTTTGGGTGACGGTAGATCTTTTTTGTGAGTCAACGGCCCAATATGAAGCCCTCAAAGACCAACTTGATATCAAAGCTGTTGCTCATCTTGTTCAAATTTCACCTGTCAGCATCAAGCGTTTTGATCTTGATGATTTGAAGGTGGTGAAAATTTCTTTTCCTAGGCCCATCGTTCAGGGACACACGCTTGACCGGGATCAGCATGGCGCACAATTTGCGCATCTTCTGGGCGCGCTGCCTCTCACTGACAGCACTTAACATATAAAACGCGGCTTTCTAATGCGTCAGACCCTTTTCCAATTTATGCTCGTCATAAGCGCAGCTTGGTTTGGTTACGCCATTTTTGATTTTCTTGGCATTCCGGCAGCGGCCTTAACAGGTGCAACAAGCGCGGTAACGGTCGTGGCGCTTTTGGGCTTTGATGTGCGCTTTCCGGCAAAATTGCGCAATGCAACGATTTTGCTTTTGGGCATTAATATCGGAACGGCCGTATCGCCCGAGGCGCTTCAGGCCATATTGAAATGGCCCATCAGCCTGTCCATCATGTCGCTCTGTGTTTTGCTTGGTATCGCTCTGAACGTACGCGTTTTAAAATACACCTTTGGTTATGACAGGGAAACTGCAATTTTGGCTTCAGCCCCGGGTCATCTGACATTTGTTTTAGGGATCGCGCAGGAAAACAATCGCGATGTGTCCGCGATTGCGATCATCCAATCCATTCGTGTTTTGTTTTTGACTCTCTGCGTTCCGCCCGTATTGACCTATCTCTTTGGGGCGAGCAAGGGCACAGTGTTACCAGAGGATATTCTTACTCTGCCCAGCATTATTTTGACTTTGATCGCAGCAGTTCCGGTCGCGTTATTTTACGGTCGATTAAAATTCCCAGCACATTGGCTTCTGGCAGGTATGACGGTAAGCGCCCTTGGTCATGGAAGTGGGATCTCTCCGGGGCGACTTCCGGACTTTCTGAGCATCACAGCCTTTTTGCTCATGGGCGCCTTAATCGGAAGTCGATTTTCCAACACGCCTCCCCGCAAGTTGCTCACATATGTTCTGCCAGGTTTAACTGTGACACTTGTTACGGTTAGTGTGGCTTTGATTGGCGTTTTATTTGCCATGTGGGCAGCGGGTCTGCCTTTTGCCATTCTGGTTATCGCGTACTCTCCGGGTGCTATTGAGGCTATGGCTGCCATTACAATTTCTCTGGGATTTGAACCTGTCCTCATCGCGGCACATCACGTGACGCGGTTGGCCCTTTTATCGGTGGCCATGCCGCTTTTACTTCGCAGGTAAAGTGAACCCTCCGGCAGCACTGCGCACTGCAACCCGTTTTGATGTGGTAGGATGCAGAGAATCAGACGGTTTCGTTTGAAAAGGGTCTTCCACGACACGAGGCAAATACCATGTCCCAAAATGCATTCGTCCCTGATCCCGAACAAATGATGCTTTGGCCTGATGTGTCGGGCAATGACATTAACGGTTTGAACAACCCCAACCCGAGCAACCCCAAATATGTCTATTGGGGCAATAGCCCTGAGGATGTCGCCTTTGGCGCATTGCAAAGGTGGTTTTATTCTGTGGATCCTGGCCTGCCTGAATATGCAACCGAACGAGAAAATCGTGCCAAAATCCTTGCAGCGCCTTTAAAAGATGTCGCTGCGCAAAAAGCAGAGATGACAGACCCAATGGCGCGCATTTTTTTTGAGGCGGCGATTAAGAACAAAATTTTTGATAAAGCAGGTGTAGCACGTTTTGACCCCTTATGGGCATTTGAAGGTGTTGAGATCAAATTTCGATATATTATCGTTCTTGGCGTGCAACACGATTATGATGCGATCAGCGAGGCTCCCAAGCCTGAAGCGGGGCTTGAGGTCATGCGCCAATACAGCCGGGCCGCCTTTGGCGCAAAATCGGTGGCAAATTGGCTGCGCGGCCTTGGGTGGGATGCCGAGCCTTTGACAGGACCAATGTCTGGAAAAGTCACACTGATCCCTCCTGCCCTTGCATCAGGGTTTGGCGAATTGGGCAAGCACGGTTCCATCATCAATCCAGAATTTGGGGCAAGCTTCCGACTGTCAGGTGTTCTAACCGATTGTCCGCTGCCCTTGGACGAACCGGCGGATCACGGCATCGATGATTTTTGCCAAAACTGCCGAATTTGCGAGGTAGCATGTCCACCCGACGCCCTATTTTCGGAGAAAAAAATGGTGCGTGGGACGACCAAGTGGTATGTGGATTTTGACAAATGTCTACCGTTTTTTAATGAACATCAGGGCTGCGCAATATGCATCGCCCAATGCCCTTGGAGCAGACCGGGAGTTGGAGTGAATTTGGCTAAAAAATTACATCGCCGGAAGCAACGCAAATCGTAACTCACCTTTGTTCTTAGTTAAAAGAGTGATTTCAGCGTTTTACGAAGTTGATATAGTCGTTGATGAACGTAAGCACAGCGCGGCTAGATTCGGCCTTATTTTTAGGCCAGTCGCCTGCTTTAATGCTTGCCCTGATTTCGTCGGCAATCTCAATATTGACCTGCGCCGGAAGCTTGGCCATTTCTGTAATAACTTTCTTGCTAACGCTGTTAAGCTCCACCGAAACAGAATGCGCAGAGCTGAATTGGCGTGCCTGACTGTTGAGCATACCGACCTGTTGAAACTCAGTATTTTGGTCCCGCATAGCGCTCATCACGCGCGCCTTTGCCTCGCTCGCGTGAATAAATTTGCGCGCGTTATCATACCCCTTGCTCAGAGCCTGATACCCATGGGAATTTATAGATTTTCCAACTACGTCTGCCACGTTCGAATTCCACTTAACCAGAGATACCACAAGAAGAAGCGACTACCTCAATTCTAATTACGGGCTAAAATTGGAAAGTTTAGTCCAAAATTGTTTTACGTCTCGCTCGGCGGATCAACACGCGGAGTTTATCATACAGACATCGACGAATAACATGTTTAAATGTAACAGAAAAAATCTGCACTTCATTCTTTTTTCGATCTTTGGGAATGTGCCGGCAGCAGATGTCTGTCTTTCTCTCTTCAAAGATCAGGTATGAGACCAATCATCTGGATCATCGGAATTGTTAGGAGAAAGTCCAATGATATCGCCCTCAGTTGAACATCCAAGACCCAGAACCGTACGGTTTGCGTAGCTGAAATAGGAACAGACTTGGTTAATCTCTAATATCTCGCCATCCACAAAGCCGCTCTGTCGAAGTTCGATCACGTCCAACTTTGTCAATGACGCCGGTGCCAAAGTCAGTTTGCGGGCGTAATTCATCGCCACCTTCTGTGCGTCGTCTAACGGGGCATTTTCAAAACGGTTCGAAAGAATAGCGTCCTTAAGGGCGTCCGCTCTGGCATCATCCCCAAGAAGCCGTTTCAAACCGGCAAAGTGATGATCTACACAGTAATGACACTCATTTATAGCACTCACCAGCACCCCGAGGGTTTCAAGAAACCACTTAGGCAATGTGTTTGAGGAATGATGCAGCACGTATTTATAGATCGCCATGTGACCTTCCATTGAATGAGGCCGCAATGAATGCAGCATCATGATATTATCAACGTTGTTCTCTGGCCCTTTAATCCGGTCATAAAGTTTACGCAGTTTTCCAGATGACTCTTCATAGGAGATTGTGTCGATCCAAGACATTCCTTTTCCCTCTCTTTTCAGGCGCGGCTTCAATTTCTTGGCGCCAGTAAATGACGCGGCACGGACATAGATTGCTACCCTGCGAGAGACCTTGCAACCCTTAGCAGACCAGCGATTGATAAATCCCTGTCTCAAATGCGTTCAGCACGCGAATATGGGCCTCATCATCAAACGGTAAATATTGCATCAAAAGAACGGCTGCGATTTCATTTTGTGGATCAATCCAGAATTTCGTATTGAAAAGCCCTCCCCAAGACAAAGAACCCACTGGCCGCATGTGGGGTCTTTTTTGCGCGGTAATTTGGAAGCCAAGCCCCCAACGATCCACACCTGCCCCCTGAGGAAAGTCCTTTGCTGACACAGGGTCTGCAGATATTTGGCGTCTAAGTTCAACGTCCCCTATGTGATTTTTACCCATCTCCAAGATTAAATCTGGACGTAAAATAGGTTTTCCGAGGTCACTACGTCCTTTGTTCAGGAACACGCGCATGAATTTTGCGTAATCCGACGCCGTACTGATAAGCCCCCCGTCGCCAAACCCTTTTTCTACGATCTCATCGGGATTGAGTTTTTCCTTAAATCGCTGTTCATCACGATGATGAAGGGTCACCAAGTTGCAGGTCTGAGCCTTGTTCAAGGAAAAGCCTGTATCGGACATTTGTAGCGGATCAAAAATATTTTGGCGCATATAGACCTCAATACTCTGGCCGGTTTTATAGGCGATCAGCTCCCCCAAAAGGGCTGTCGCATCTCCGTAGGTCCAACGCTCTCCAGGATCATGGTGAAGGGGATAACGCCAAGATTGACGCATCTTTTTGCCTTCCCCAAGATTAAAGAGTGTTGGACTATTGAACCAAAGAGCAAGCCCCGCTGTATGCGTCAGAAGATGCTTTATCGTCATATCACGCGCGGCCGGACGTGTTTTAAATTGCCCCGTATTCTCGTCGAAAGATGTAAATACCTGAAAAGCGGGCAAGTCAGGCATGTGGTTTCGAATCGGATCGTCAATTTCGATAAGGGATTTCTCTACCAGCTGCATCACGCAAAGGGATGTTATCGCTTTTGTCATCGATGCAATGCGGAAAAGACAGCCACTGCGCATTTTCTCAGATTTTCCCACATTAGACCATCCAAAGGCCGCATCATAAATGACCTGTTCCTTTGTGGTAACAAGCGCCACGGCTCCTGGAATACCTTCGGATTGCAGCGCCTCGTTTAGCTGTTTGTTTAATTTTTTTGAATGGACCCGTTTGGTCATCTTAACCCCTTTTTTTGCCATTTTGAGCCCTCAACGGCGCATCATCAGGCAGACACCTTTCCTCTGGGATTTGCCAAGAAATCGCATCAAAAACAAGCCTCCTTCCATTTTTAACCCGCCAGAAAAGCAAATTCATGGACAAGAGCATTTATCGACTTAGGTTCAATTTCAGGATGACCGTTTTATACAGAGCTGAGCTATATTGGTGCAAAGTCGGGTCTTTACCTGTCTTCAATGCGAAAAGTTCACGTCAAATACGTTGGATATATGATGTCGGAAGGAACCAATTTGCGGTTTTTTGTGGTAATTTTTGTCTTTTTAACGCCAGTTTTTGGTCTTGCCGACACGAGCCTTTTTGCATGTGGTGAACCGGGAAAGCCGAAAACCGAAAATCTGAGCATTGACTGGGCGCGCCAAAGTGCAAGTTACAAATCCTATGACAGCGTTGAGGCAAGCTATTGGTCATCAATGATTATACAGTGGACCCATCCCATGCAAACGGACGACACCCGTTTGCCTGAAAAAAACCTTTCGCTTCAGTTGAACATGAATGACATGACACTCATGTATACGATATTGGATGAAGGGCCTGTGTTACCGAAATCCGATGACGATTGGGCCGTGTTTTTACCAGTTTACATGGTGTGTAGAGAATATTTCTAGCCCGCATTTTAAAGGATTTTCGCGATCACCGCCCCACAAGACGCAACACAACCTGTTTTGTGTAAAGGGAAACGGCGATTACTTCATAATCTAGACCATTTGCCTTACAGAATTCTTCAAGTGCGCGGAACTCGTCATTTTCCCAATCGCTGTTAATGATAAACTCGTCAAAAATTAAGATGGTTTTTTCATCAATCACGGCCTTTGAATTGACCAGCGCGCATAATGTGGATGCATAAAGGTCTGCATCAAAATTGATCAGCGATGCCAATGGACGCGGGGTTGAAAAAAACTTGGGCAAAGAGTGCTCAAACTCACCCACGATAAATTCTGCGCCCTTTATACATGGGACTTTGCCAAAGCTTGAATACGTGCCTTTTGGTAAAGGTCCCCAGTCTTCTGGAAGCCCTTCAAAGGTATCAAAACCATATCCCTTTTCAAAATGCTTCATGAGGTACCGAAAGCTATCCCCCATCCAAACACCATATTCGTAAAATGGACGCGATGTATCACTAAGTTCTATCGCGCGATCAAACATCGACCATCTGTTAAAATGGATCTCAGGTAGCTTTGGAAGTGATAAGACCCAGTTAATTGATCGAATAATTGGTTCATCAACAAAACCCGATGACAGCAATTCTTTGAAATGAGTATCATTTCCTCCAAAAGCTAGCATTCCGGCTAAGGTAAAGACGGCGTCTTTGAACGTTGGCGATTGTAAGAGACATTGTTCAATAATCGCTTTCGCCGTTTGTTCTTCATTCACTGTAGAATGAAGGTTCCAATACGCAGCATAGCTGCTCGGTTCAAGATCAATTGCTTTCAGAAATTTCTCCTGAGCACCAGAAAGGTCGGCCTTTTCATTCAGCAGGTTGCCGTAATTATTATATGCCGAAGCCAGTTTCGGATCGAGCTCTATGGCTTTGATTAAATGTTTCTCAGATTCTTCCAAGAAGCCGATCGACTTTAACGCGATGCCAATATTATTATGGACATTGGGCAAGCATGCCTCGCGCAGACGGTCTTCGTTTTCCGAAGGTTCAAGCTGCAAAATTTTCTTAAAATGCGCCACGGCTTTCAAGTTTTCACCCAAGAACGCAAAGGATTCGCCCAAAACATTATGCAAAAAGAACGATTGCGGATGGACGGTTACCAGTTCATCCGCGATTTCAACGACCAGCTCATATTTACCCTTGGCAAATAATTGAGTGATAAGGGAAACTATCTCAGTTCCAATTTCCGTATTTGATGCGTCCAACTTTCCGGACAAACCATCGACCGATGTTTTTTGCCACATCGATTCACTCAAAGCGACGCTTTGAGCCACCGAAGAACAAGAAAGCGATGCTGACATGTCAGACGTATGCGTTTGAAAATGCGTGCCCATTATCTTCTCCTAGTCACTTTATGAAACGACATATTTTTTGATTGTTTAGCCAATTCAGCATTCAAGCGCGCCCGTCCGGCCGGCAGAATTAAGTCTGCACGCTCATTTCAAAGTGATACGACCTGCCCAGGCCGCCTTCGAAAATCGGTTAATGGTAATATAGCTGCTCCAAAGCGACCCCAAGTAATACTTGCGGATGCTATATCATGCAGGTGATACTTCTTCAAAAATGGGTCGGTGAAAGGAACAAAGATTGAAAACAGGGGATAGAATTCGAGGGGCGGTCGAAACGCTTATTTCCACAAATCCTACATTTGAAATTAAGAAAGAAACAATCAGGGGCGTGGACTATCGCGTATTTAAAAATGTCCCAGATACGCTGCGCGACCTGCTTGATGTATGTCGAGACGCACAAAATGTGCACTCCGACGATTATCTCGTTTTTCGGAATGAAAGATGGTCCTACGAAGACTTTTGCAGCGAAATAAAATCCACGGCTTGGACATTACAGCAGAATTTTGGAGTGGGAAAAGGCACACCCGTTGCACTGGCCATGAAGAATTATCCTGAAATGCTGATACTTATCATGGGAATAGCTGCAGCTGGGGGTGTTGTCGTGTTTCTGAACGCATGGTGGACAAGTCCGGAATTGGCTTATGCGCTAGAGGACAGCCGCGCGAAACTGGTGTTTACCGACAGCCCGAGAGCGGAAAAACTTCTGCCATTAAAGGAGGCGCAAGGATTGACGCTTGTCGGGGTGCGGGATGCAGACCACATTCTTGAACATAGCTATTCGAGGCTGCGCGCGCAGGACACAAATTCTGATTGGCCGGTCGTAGAAATCCACACAGATGACGATTTTGCAGTGATGTATTCCTCCGGAACGACAGGGTATCCCAAAGGGGTGATCCAAACCCATCGCGGGGCAATCAATGCGGTCTTCAGCTGGTTAATGCAAGGGCCCCTCGCCGAAATACTGATGCCCCCCCAGACAATTCCCGAAACCCGTCCTCGCCATGTGATCCTGATTGCAACTCCGCTTTTCCATGTCACGGCAACGCATCCTAATTTTCTCTTCAGCCTACCAGCCGGAGCAAAGATTTGTCTGATGGACAAATGGGATGCGGAAGACGCCGTAAGAATTATCGAAAAGGAGCGTGTGACGCGTTTCTTGGGGGTACCCACGCAATCTGCGGACTTGATGGTGGCCGCAAGACGAATGAACGCATCTCTCAAGACGCTCGAATTTCTCACGTCTGGCGGTGCTAAACGGCCCCCTGCTCAGGTAAACGAATTGAAAAATGCCTTTCCTCACACCCAAATTGCTACGGGATGGGGAATGACAGAAACCAATGCCTGCGGTATTGGTTATTTTGGGGATGATTATTTAAACAACCCAAATGCCGCTGGGCGCCTCTATCCACCTTTGCAGGAGTTAATGATTTTAGACGACAAGGGGCATCAAGTACCCGCCGGTCAGGTCGGCGAAATTACAGTCAAAAGCGCGTGCAACATGCGCGGATATCTTAACAAACCACAGGCAACCGCAGAGGTATTTCAAAATGGTTGGCTGAAAACTGGTGATCTTGGAAAAGTGGATGAAGACGGCGTCATAACCATAATAGATAGAAAGAAAAATATCGTTATTCGTGGCGGCGAAAATATCGCCTGTATGGAGGTTGAGGCCGCCCTCCACTGTCATCCGGCTGTGGCAGAGTCCTGTGCTTTTTCAGTCCCACACAGCCGTCTTGGAGAAGTCGTAGGGGCGGCGGTTCACCTCCGAAGTGGAATGAGAGCAACACCAAACGAACTTCAAACCTTTCTCAAAGATCATATCGCGCATTTCAAGATCCCGGAACATATATGGATTTATGGTGCCCCCCTTCCCCGCGGCGCCACAGATAAATTGGATCGGCGCGAACTGCGCGATATCTGTCTTTCTTTACCACCCCAAAAGACCAAATCCTGAGGAGTATAAATGACACTTTCTTCAAATGATTCCGTTGCAAAATATATAGCTGCCTCTGGCCAAGCTGCTTGGAACGTTCCTAACCTTTCTCCTCAAACGCCCTTACGCGCCATAGAAAAAGTCGGGATTATCGGTGCCGGCACCATGGGGGGCGGCATATCGATGAATTTTGCCACTGCTGGCATTCCGGTGACCATCGTCGAACAAAAACAAGAGGCGCTGGATCGCGGTCTTTCGGTTATTCGGAAAAATTATCAGCGCAGCGCTGCTCGGGGGCGTTTTAGCCAAGAAGAGGTAGAGTTGCGTATGGCACGCATCACTGGGGAGCTGTCCCTTAACGCGTTAAGCGATTGCGATTTGATCATCGAAGCCGTTTTTGAAAATATGGATCTTAAAAAGCAGATATTTTCTGAACTGGACCTTGTTGCAAAAGGCGGTGCAATTTTGGCAAGCAACACCTCGGCTCTGGACATTGATGAGATCGCATCAACAACCAAACGCCCAGAAGACGTGATAGGTTTACATTTCTTTTCTCCAGCCAATGTGATGAAACTGCTTGAAATTGTGCGTGCTGAAAAAACTGCCGATGATGTCGTCGCAACGGCGATGCAGCTTGCCAAGACGATAAATAAAATCGCAGTTCTTGTCGGGGTGTGTCCCGGGTTTGTGGGCAACCGAATGCTCTTTGCGCGTCAAGGACAGGGGCAAAAACTGATGTATAAGGGCGTCATGCCATGGGAAATTGATGCGGCGATGAATACGTTTGGATTTAAGATGGGAAATTTTCAAATGTCCGATCTTGCGGGGCTTGATATCGGCTGGTCAAAAGGTGCGAAAACTGACAATCCAATCCGTGACGCACTTTGTGAAATGGATCGGCGTGGTCAAAAAACAAAAGCGGGGTTTTACGATTACGATGAAAACCGCACACCGGTGCCCTCTGATATTACTGCGAAAATCATCCGTGACATCACTGGCGTAGAGCCCGTCACCATGGCAGCAGAAAGCATCATTGAAACCTGCATTTATCCAATGATCAACGAGGCTGTGAAAATCCTCGAAGAAAACAAGGCCCAGCGCCCCTCAGATATCGATATTGTTTGGCTTAATGGTTACGGCTGGCCCGCGGATAAGGGAGGCCCCATATACTACGCAGATACAATTGGAGCTGAAGCGATCCTTGCCAAAATGGAGGAGCTTGGCCAAGAAGATCCTGCCTATGCCCCTGCGGAAATGTTAAGAGAACTGGCCGCGACCGGCGGAAGATTTAGCGCCATTGACACAGGTGGCCTGAAAACTGCAAAAATCTAGGGACAACACATGAGCTACGAATTCATCACAACCGAACGCCGCGGACATGTTTTATGCGTCACGCTCAACCGACCAGAGGTCTATAACGCTGTACATGGGCCGATGCATCACGAGCTTTCGGACCTTTGGGACGCATTTGCTGCTGATCCTGACCTCTGGGTCGCCGTTCTCACCGGCGCGGGAGATAAGGCGTTTTGTGCAGGGAATGACCTGAAATTTACGGCCAAAGGCGGGCGCGCCACCCTGCCGGCGTCCGGGTTTTCTGGGTTGAGCCAACGGTATGATCTCGAAAAACCTATCATTGCCGCAGTGAACGGGTTTGCCATGGGAGGCGGATTTGAAACAGCGCTCTCTTGCGACATCATCATTGCGAGCGAACAGGCAACTTTTGCTCTTCCCGAAGTCAAAGTTGGTTTTTTTGCCGCGGCAAGCGGGGTTCAGAGGCTCAGCCGATATATCGGACGTCTGGCAGCGCAGGAAATGATGATCACAGGACGGCAAGTTGGTGCAGAAGAAGCCTTACAGCTCGGTTTCGTGAACGCCGTTGTTCCCCACGACAAATTGATGGAAATCGCTATGGCAAAAGCCGAAGAGATTACCCAAGTCTCCCCTTCCTCCGTCAAGGCGACCAAACGCGTGTTAAACGATATGGCAAGGCGCGAACAGCTTCCTGAAAGCCTCGCGTTCAGCCGCGAGGTCATGAGTGACCTGTCCAAGACAGATGATTTCAAAGAAGGTGTTCAGGCCTTTGTCGAAAAACGAAAACCAAATTGGGTAAACCGATAGGAAAACTCCATGTTCCCATTATTCGATCTAAGCGGAAAGACTGCTGTCCTGACAGGGGCTTCTAAAGGAATGGGGCTCGCCATGGCGACAGCTCTTGCAGAACACGGAGCCAGAGTGGTTATTTCAGCACGAAACCAAGACCAACTGGAAACCGCAGCGCAGACAATAAATAGCCTCTGCGGGAAAGATATGGCGATACCTGTCGTAGCAAATGCAGGACAGCGCGAGGCTCTTGAAAATCTGGTTGAAACAGCCCGCTCGCGTGCCGGTTCAATCGATATCGTGATCGGAAATGCCGGAGTTAACCCGTATTTTGGCCCAACCTCGGAAATTTCTGATGCCGCATACAAAAAAACCATGACAACCAATGTGCAATCAAACCTCTGGTTGGCACAATTAACTGTTCCCGATATGGTTAAAAAAGGCGCAGGATCCGTGATTTTCACAGCCTCCGTAGCCGCCTTAAAACCCTCAGAGCAGCTCGGAACTTATGGAATGTCAAAGCTCGCCTTGATCGGACTCACGCGCAATCTCGCGCAGGAATTTGGACCACATGGCGTGCGATTTAACGCAATCTGCCCCGGACTGATAAGAACCGATTTCGCGCGTGAACTTTGGGAAAATCCCAAAGTAGAAGATCGTATTCAACAACAAATCCCGCTGCGACGTCTCGGAGAGGCCGACGATCTTAAGGGATTGGCTGTCTTTCTTGCCTCTGATGCCAGCAGATATATGACTGGACAGGCGCTAACGGTATGCGGCGGATCAAACATGTGGGCATGAAGGATTAGCGGATGGAGCTCAAGGATAAAATTATTGTCGTTACCGGCGCTGCTGGGGGTATTGGAAAAGCCATGGCATTGCGCTTTGCCAAAGAAGGGGCAAAAAGCATAATTTGTGCAGATATTGATGCAGAGGGCGCGGCAAAAACGGCCTCTGAAGTGAACGGTATATCTTTTGCGATGGACGCAGCCAAAGAAGTCGACATCGCTAATGTGATTGAGAGCACCGAAGAAAAGACCGGACCCATTGATCTTTTCTGTTCCAACGCAGGGATTTCGATCGGTGGTGGCGTTGAGGTGCCCAATGAAGGGTGGCAAAAAATATGGGACGTAAACCTGATGTCCCATGTCTGGGCTGCACGTCATCTTGTTCCCCGTATGTCCAAACGCGGCGGCGGATATCTGTTAAATACGGCCTCTGCCGCCGGTTTGCTTAATCAGGTGGGATCAGCCCCCTATGGAGTCACAAAACACGCCGCTATCGGGCTTGGCGAATGGCTTGCCATGACTTATGCAGATCAGGGAATAAAGGTCTCTGTTCTTTGTCCACAGGCAGTGCGCACCGAAATGACCCGTGGACTCGAAGATCACGTGGCCAGCACCGATGGCATGTTGGAGCCCCTAGATGTCGCCGAATTCTGTGTCCAAGGCTTGCGCGAAGAGAGTTTTCTCATCCTCCCCCACCCACAGGTGAAAGAGTACATGCGAAATAAAACCGATAATTATGATCGCTGGATCGCTGGAATGCGCAAATTAAACCGCCGATATGGCGCCTTCGAAGAGCGTTAATCAGGTCTTGTCCTGATGTGCAAGAATGCATAAATTCTAAAAAAAGGATTATGACATATGCCAATGCAAGCGCAGGAAATTGAAGACCTTATTCGCGAAAGCTTTCCCGCAGCGAAAATCACCATCACTGATTTAGCCGGTGATGGAAACCATTATGCCGCTGAGGTTACCGACGAAAGTTTTCGTGGAAAAAACCGGGTCCAACAACAACGGGCGGTCTATGCTGCCCTGAAAGGAAAAATGGATGGATCACATGGAGAATTGCACGCGCTTGCCCTGACAACCAAAATCCCTGACTAAATGCGCAGGCTTCAAAACTGGCGTTAAAGCAAAAGTGTAAGATTAGTACAAAGCGTCTTGTTAACCTATAAATAGCAGGAGCTTTCGAACATAAGGATCACAGAAATGAGTGAAGTTAACGATCAAATTCGTGAAATGGTGACATCAAATGATGTCGTTCTTTACATGAAAGGAACCAAAGAAATGCCCCAATGCGGATTTTCCAGCCGGGTTGCGGGCGTCTTGAATTACATCGGGGTTGAATACCAGGACGTCAACGTGCTTGCAGATGAAAACGTTCGACAAGGTATAAAGGATTATTCTGATTGGCCGACCGTGCCGCAGCTCTATGTCAAAGGCGAATTTGTTGGGGGATGTGACATCGTGACGGAAATGGCACTTTCCGGTGAACTTGATACATTGTTCAGAGATAATGGCGTAAACTTTAGCGAAGAAGCCGCTGAAAAAATACGCGAAGCAAACAAATAGCTGAGTATATTTCAGAGAACGAACAGAGCGCCAATGGCGCTCTTGTTCAGACTCACATCAGCTCTGTTGTGAGTCAATTTTGTCCGCAAGTCTTTCTGCCTTTTCGGCAATGTCGGTAAGGGTTTTTTCAAACTCTGCAGAAAGCGCGGCGTTTTCATTGCCTGGTATAGAACTGGAAGACAGCTCTGCATTCAGGCGGGATACTTCAGAAATGGCGGCCGACAGGTCCGCGTCAGATTTGGCTAGTTTCTCTTTTAAATTCCCCGCCTGATCAGCCAGCATCAATCCTGCCATTAGCAGCATCCTTGCTTCTGAAAGTCGCCCTAACTGGTCACCAATGGAGGATGCTTCCTTATCAAGTGCAGTTGCCGCAGAGATAAGATAATCTTCTTCACCCGGTTGACAGGCTACTTCGAAACGCCGGCCACCAATCTCGATTTCGACTTCTGGCATCAGGCGCCCTCCTCAAGTTCCGCATCAGAGGAATTTAACACCTCTGCCAATTTCCCATAAAGGCTCTGGAGTTCGTCAGCCTCAGCTTGGCGATCCTGCTCGAGTTCTGCCAAAAGAGCAGACAGTTTTGCATTCTGCTCGCTCAGAGCATCGACTTCCGCCTGCAAAACCGCTTCTCTTTCGCTGGCATCATGAGAATTATTTCCATGCTCCAAACCCTCAGAAACACGGTCCAGAGCAACCTTGATGCGTCGTTCAAGTTCTTTTAAGTTTTCCATTTTTTGCCTTTACTGCCCCTGCCATATTGGAAGCATGACCCTTGCACCAAACCTCCAAAAAGCGAATCAAGTCTTTGCAATATTGTAAGAGTTTATCCGACACAGTTCAAAATTGCGCCCCCTTTGAGAAGAATCATCGTCTTCTGCTTGCACTTCGCTATTAGGCTGGTATGGAACAACAGAAAAAATTCAATAAAGGACACCGTAAAATATGGATATCCAAACATTACGTGCAGCCCATCCTGAACATTGGGAAAAATCTACTGCAATTCGCGTTTTAACGTTAGATGCCGTGGCGGCTGCAAACTCAGGACATTCCGGCATGCCTATGGGCATGGCAGATGTGGCCACCGTTCTGTTTGAAAAACATCTCAAATTCGTTGCGGATGATCCAAAATGGCACGATCGAGATCGGTTCATTCTCTCTGCCGGACATGGTTCAATGTTGCTCTACAGTCTCCTGCACCTCACAGGGTACAAAGACTTTCCAATGGATGAAATCAAAAATTTCCGCCAATTGGGTGCCAAAACTGCAGGACATCCAGAGAATTTTCTTTCTCCGGCGATTGAGACAACCACAGGTCCACTTGGTCAGGGCATTTCCAATGCGGTCGGTTTTGCTATGGCAGAAGAAGTGCTTCGCGCCCGGTTTGGCAAGAAACTCGTGGATCATTATACCTATGTCATCGCGGGAGACGGCTGTTTAATGGAAGGCGTGAGCCAAGAAGCGATCAGCCTTGCGGGTCGTCATGCACTTAGCAAACTGATCGTGTTTTGGGACAACAACAACATCACCATTGACGGAACCGTGGACTTGGCGGACCGGACTGATCAGGTGATGCGGTTTAAGGCCTCTGGCTGGCAGGTTTTAGAAATTGATGGTCACAATCCGATCGAAATCGACGAAGCGATCGAAACCGCGAAGAAAAGCAAAAAACCCACTATGATTGCCTGTAAAACGCATATTGCACTGGGTTCATCGGCGCAGGATACCTCAAAAGGTCATGGGGCCTTGACCGATGCGACGCTTATCGCTGATGCCCGCAAAACCTATGGTTGGCTGTCCGGTCCATTTGAAATTCCAGCACATATTAAAACGGCATGGGAAGAGATGGGCAAACGCTGTGTCGCAGAACGCGACGCTTGGGAAGAGCGGTTATCGGGAATTTCGGAAAATCGGCAGAAAGAATTTGAGCGGGTGTATTCCTTGGAACCTGCACGAAAGCTGAAATCGGTAATCCGCGCCTTCAAACAAAAAACATCTCAAGACGCTCCAAAGGTTGCTACACGAAAATCTTCTGAAATGGCGCTGAATGTGATCAACCCAGTGATGCCAGAGACCTTTGGTGGATCAGCGGATTTGTCCGGCTCCAATAACACAAAGTCATCCGACATGAATGTTTTCGATACCGATAACCGCTCTGGGCGCTACATGCATTGGGGTATTCGCGAACATGGGATGGCTGCTGCGTTGAATGGTATGGCGCTTCATGGCGGGATACGTCCATATGGTGGAACATTTATGTGTTTTACCGATTATGCCCGCCCTGCCATGCGTCTGGCGGCTCTGATGAAAATTCCAACAGTATTTGTGATGACCCATGACAGCATTGGCCTTGGAGAGGATGGCCCAACCCATCAACCGGTTGAACACCTTGCCATAAGTCGTGCGACCCCCAATACTTATGTCTTCCGCCCGGCAGATACCGTTGAAACAGCAGAAGCGTGGGAAATCGCGCTCAGCACAAAAGAAACGCCCTCTGTATTGGCATTGTCACGACAAAATTTACCGACGGTCCGGACTGATCACAGATCAGCCAACCTCAGCGAAAAAGGCGCCTATGTGCTTGCGGAAGCGGAAGGTAAAAGACAGGTGGTCTTGATCGCCACAGGATCAGAAGTGCACCTCGCTCTTGAGGCGCGAAAACAGTTGCAGGATAAAGGGATAGGAACACGTGTCGTGTCCATGCCCTGTATGGAGCTTTTTGCAAAGCAGGATGCGAAGTACCGCCAACGCGTGCTTCTTGGGGGCAATACTGTGCGGATCGCGGTTGAAGCTGGCGTGCGTCAAGGTTGGAATCGCTGGCTTCTGGGCGAAAAGGGCCGAGAGGCAAAAACTGATTTTATCGGAATGGATCGCTTTGGGGCCTCCGCTCCGGCCGAAACGCTTTTTGAACATTTCGGGATTACAGTCGATCAGATTGTTGCACGGGCCGAAGCTCTTTTGTGATGGCTGCCAGAGCAGTGAGTCGTTTTTGAGGCTCTGTCAGCACTTCAAAATGCCCGCGCCTTAGATTGTGGCGACAACAATGGGCAACTTGTTAGCGGTATCATTCTGACATTGTGGAATTTTATCGCTAACATCATATAAAAACTCGGTTTTTGCCATATTAGGGCCACTCTTTTTGACGTATAGAGAGGATGGAAGTTAGGCAAGGAAAGAGCAAATGACTGTCACGGTGGGCATTAACGGATTTGGAAGAATTGGTCGCTGTACGCTGGCGCATATCGCAGAAAGCGGTCGCAATGATGTACATGTCGTAAAATTGAATGCGACGGGCCCAATTGAAACAAATGCCCATCTTTTACGCTATGACAGTGTTCACGGTCGCTTTGGGGGCAATGTGGCCGTGAATGGAAACTCTATTGATCTTGGACGTGGCCCGATCGAGGTGATGTCAACCTATGATCCCACTGAACTCGACTGGAGCGGTTGTGACGTAGTTCTGGAATGTACCGGAAAATTCAACGACGGAAAAACCTCGGCAGTGCACATTCAACAGGGGGCCAAATCGGTGCTGATCTCTGCCCCGGCCAAAAACGTCGACAAGACAATTGTATATGGCGTCAACCACAGAGACCTTATTCCCGGGGACACAATGATCTCGAATGGGTCTTGCACGACGAATTGTCTGGCCCCTCTTGCCAAAGTTTTGAATGATGCCATCGGCATTGAACGCGGGATTATGACGACGATCCACTCCTACACTGGCGATCAGCCAACACTAGATCGTCGCCACAATGACCTTTACCGCGCCCGCGCAGCAGCGATGGCCATGATCCCGACCTCGACGGGGGCCGCAAAAGCGCTTGGCGAAGTTCTTCCTG
Source organism: Alphaproteobacteria bacterium casp-alpha6 (assembly GCA_001510135.1). Taxonomy (GTDB): domain Bacteria; phylum Pseudomonadota; class Alphaproteobacteria; order Rhodobacterales; family Rhodobacteraceae; genus LFER01. The sequence goes on along the minus strand of LFER01000016.1, from coordinate 50,176 downwards.
AATTAAGTGGTAAACTTGACGGGACGGCCATGCGGGTACCAACACCAAATGTTTCTGCAGTGGATTTGACCTTCGAGGCCGGCAAAGATGTGACCGTAGACGATGTAAATGAAGTTGTGAGAGAGGCCTCCGAAGGACGGCTTGGTCAAGTTCTGGCCTATGATCCAGAACCCAAAGTGTCCATCGATTTCAACCACACAACACATTCGTCTATTTTCGCGCCAGATCAAACCAAAGTTGTCGGCAAAAGAATGGTGCGTGTCTTGGCATGGTATGACAATGAATGGGGATTTTCATGCCGGATGGCAGATGTTGCCTCTTCCATAGGCCGTTTGCTTTGAGGGAACCAGCGTACCTGTATTCAGGCGTAAAACGTTTAAATTAGTCTTTTCGTAAGTCCTGACCTGCGATAGCTACGTCAAAGCGAGCATGCCACAACAGGAAAGTTCTTTATGCCACATAGATTTTGGGCAATTTTATTTGCTTTGATCATTGCTGTTGTGATTTTGGACTTCGTTGTTTTTGAGGGAAAAGACATCGTTTTCGTACTTCGAAAAATGAACGATCTTGTTGAATGGCTCGCTTTCTGGCGATAACACCCTGATATTTTGGCCACATATTGGGTTGACAAATGGTTTGCGATCATGTTGTTAGCGCTAACAAAATATTAGGGTGATCTGCGCATGCCTGTAAAACTTGCCATAAATGGATTTGGTCGTATTGGACGCAATATTTTGCGCAGTGTATTGGAAAATGGGCGCACAGATGTCGAAATTATTGCAATTAATGATCTGGCCCCTGTAGAAACAAACGCGCATCTTTTACGATTTGACAGTGTACACGGCAAATTTCCGGGTGAGGTCACCGTCAATGGGAACACCATAGATATGGGACGGGGCCGGATGCAGGTCTCCGCCCTGCGAAATCCGGACGAACTTCCTTGGGATGATGTCGATATCGTCTTGGAATGTACGGGTATATTCACTTCGAAAGAGACAGCCTCTGTTCACCTCAAGAATGGATCGAAACGCGTCTTGGTATCCGCGCCTGCAAGCGGTGCTGACAAGACTATTGTTTATGGTGTCAATCACTCTGTTCTGACAGGCCGCGATACGATTGTCTCCAATGCCTCCTGTACCACCAATTGTCTGGCCCCTGTTGCAAGCGTTTTGAATGCCACTGTCGGAATTGAAAAAGGCTTTATGACGACAATCCACAGTTACACAGGTGATCAGCCCACATTGGATCGCGGCCATAGCGATTTGTATCGCGCCCGCGCTGCAGCACTTAATATGATCCCCACGTCTACGGGTGCCGCTCGTGCCGTCGGGCTGGTATTGCCTGAATTGGATGGAAAGCTCGACGGGGTAGCGATCCGCGTACCCACACCCAATGTGTCTTGCGTTGATTTCACCTTTGAAGCCTCTCGCTCCACCAGCACCGAAGAAATCAACGCCGCCATGCACGAAGCCAGCGACGGGCGTTTACGCGGCATTTTGGGTGTCACCGACGAAAAACTCGTCTCAATGGATTTCAACCATGACAGCCATTCGAGCATTTTCGCAACGGATCAGACTAAGGTTCTGTCCGGTACATTCTGCCGCGTTCTTGCTTGGTATGATAATGAGTGGGGATTTTCAAACCGCATGCTCGACACTGCGGTTGCAATGGCGAAACACCTTTAGGCTTAGACCTTCCCCAGCTTAAGCATCAATTGATCCTTCACACGGGGCGTGACAAATTTTGACACGTCTCCATCCATACGCGCGATTTCTTTCACCAGTTTTGATGCGATTGCCTGATGACGGGCTTCGGCCATAAGAAAGACTGTTTCAATGGAAGAATCCAACGCCCTATTCATGCCAACCATCTGAAATTCGTATTCAAAATCTGCAACCGCCCGCAGGCCGCGAACAATAACTTGAGCGCCCACGTCATGCGCACAATTGATCAAGAGGTTTTCAAAAGGATGGGCAACAATTTCTGTTGCGGTGTCTTTGGACAATTGTGCACATTCTTGTTCGATCATTTCAACACGTTCTTCGAGGCTGAACAAAGGTCCTTTGTCACGGTTAATGGCAACTCCAATGACCAGCCGATCTACCAACATCGCTGCGCGTCTGATGATATCAACATGACCTAAAGTGATGGGATCAAACGTTCCCGGATAAAGTCCTATTCGCATAATTGGTTGCTCCCTCCGCACGAAACTTGAACGCAAGCAACATCATACAAGCCCAAAATGCAAGTCTCAAACGGGAAATGCAGCAAAGAAGGCGTTATGAGTTATTGAGAATGGCACATGACTTTCAGATGTGTTTTTCAAAAAATTTCCAAGGCTGATCAGAGGATGACAGTCACTTTCCATGGTTTTCAAAACAGTTATGTTAAATACTGGTTTTCACCCTTTCCGTTTGGAAACCATATGAGTATGGTGCGGCAAAACCAAAGGAGACTCAAATATGACTGAGTTAACGCATTACATTGACGGGAAACACGTTAAAGGGACATCTGGGCGTTTCGCCGATGTGTTTAACCCTGCGACTGGCGAAGTCCAGTACAAAGTACCGCTCGCCTCTGCAGCAGAATTGGCTATAGCAGTGGATGTTGCCGCAAGAGTTCAACCTCAATGGGCCGCTGTAAACCCGCAACGCCGTGCACGTGTCATGATGAAATTCGTCGATCTTTTGAATCGAGATATGGACAAGCTGGCCGAAGCATTGAGCCGCGAGCATGGTAAAACCATCCCAGATGCTAAAGGCGACGTGCAACGCGGATTAGAAGTTGTAGAATACTGCATTGGGGCACCCCAAATGCTGAAAGGGGAATTTACAGATAGCGCAGGTCCGGGCATTGACATGTATTCCATGCGTCAGGCCCTCGGCGTGACGGCAGGCATTACACCGTTCAATTTCCCTGCAATGATCCCCATGTGGATGTTTGCCCCTGCAATTGTTTGCGGGAACGCCTTTATTCTCAAACCATCTGAACGTGATCCATCTGTTCCGCTGATGTTGGCAGAGCTGATGGAAGAAGCAGGCCTTCCAAAAGGCGTCTTGCAAGTGGTAAATGGCGATAAAGAGGCAGTGGATGCTATTATCGAGCATCCTGTCATTCAATCTATCGGTTTTGTGGGATCAACTCCGATTGCGGAATATATCTATGGTCGCGGATGCAGCCATGGGAAGCGGGTGCAGTGTTTTGGCGGTGCCAAAAACCACATGATCATCATGCCAGATGCTGATATGGATCAAGCTGCGGATGCATTGGTTGGTGCCGGCTATGGTGCGGCGGGGGAACGTTGCATGGCGATATCCGTAGCCTTGCCCGTAGGCGAGGAAACTGCGGACCGTTTGATTGAAAAACTTGTTCCACGCATCGAAAAGTTGAAAGTCGGACCCTATACTGCGGGCGATGACATAGATTACGGTCCAGTTGTCACTGAAGCGGCCAAACGCAATATCCTTGGCCTTGTTCAAAGTGGTGTAGATCAGGGCGCAGAGTTGGTCGTTGATGGCCGGGATTTCACTTTGCAGGGTTATGAAAACGGGTTTTTTGTTGGCCCGCATCTTTTTGACCGTGTTACACCAGATATGGACATCTATAAAAAGGAAATCTTCGGACCAGTTCTGAGCACAGTACGTGCCGGGAGCTATGAAGAAGCAATCAATCTGGCAATTGACCATGAATATGGCAATGGAACCGCGATATTTACACGCGACGGGGATACAGCGCGCGACTTTGCCAACCGTATCAATATTGGCATGGTCGGGATCAATGTCCCTATTCCGGTGCCACTTGCCTATCACACCTTTGGTGGATGGAAAAAGTCGGTCTTTGGCGATTTGAACCAACATGGGCCCGATGCGTTTAAATTTTATACGCGCACAAAAACGATCACTTCCCGCTGGCCGTCAGGCATCAAAGAGGGCGGAGAGTTCAATTTCAAACCTATGGACTAATTGAAGAAAAGTCTAAGCGCCGATAGACGCCGTCCATTTTGGGCGGCGTTTTTTATTTGTTCAGATAGCTTAGTCGATTAGCGACCTGAGGTCGCAATTTGACCAGACTCGATTCTCATAAAATCATACCAGATTTCCAAATTTGAAGGGTTCATTAATGCAGCGAGAAGCTTCGATTATACAAATCGTAGTCCTGACGATCGGCGCGGAGCGCGGTCGCGCTGCACGCGGCGCGCCGTTGAGTGAAATTTGAGCATAAGACGCCTTTTCACTTAACCTTTTTTCGGAGTTTCCCATGACAGCACAACCTTCTCGCCGCGCCGGTGGCCGTTTAGCACGCAGATCTGCACGCGCGGCACCTCTAGCTGAACACCTTCGCCCTGTGCGCGCCGGCCTTCCCGGCGGGCGATATCAGCCACTTAGCCAAGAGGGCATTGAACGCATACACCAAGCCGTCCTTGATGCCCTTGAAACCATAGGCCTTGCAGATGCCCCACAGAGCGGGATTGACTACATGACCGCAGCGGGTGCCATTCTTGGCGACGATGGACGACTTCGTTTTCCTCGCGCTTTGATTGAAGACACGATTGCCTCAGCCAATCGGTCAATCACGCTTTATAGTCGGGACGGCAAAAACGATCTCGACCTCAGCGGAAGCAATGTCCACTTTGGCACTGCCGGTGCCGCTGTTCATGTCGTGGATGTCGAGGGGCGGAATTATCGTGACAGTACGGTCAAAGATCTCTTTGACGCAGCACGGCTGACCGACAAACTTGACAATATCCATTTTCTGCAAAGACCAATGGTCTGTCGCGATATTGTTGACAATCGTGAGATGGACCTCAACACGATTTATGCCTGCTGTTCGGGAACAACGAAACATGTGGGCACTTCCTTTACCGAAGTGGGGTTTGCGCGTGATGCATTTAAAATGCTGCACATGATCGCGGGAGGAGAAGACGCATGGCGCGCGCGTCCGTTCGTGTCAAATTCGAACTGCTTTGTCGTACCGCCCATGAAATTCGCCACGGAAAGCTGTCTGGTGATGGAAGAATGCATCCACCAAGGCATGCCAATCCTGCTTCTCAGCGCGGGACAAGCCGGAGCCACAGCCCCTGCCCCAATTGCCGGTGCAATTGTTCAGGCGGTTGCAGAATGCCTTGCAGGGCTTTTCTACGTTCAGTCCATCAAACCGGGCCATACTGCGATTTTTGGAACTTGGCCGTTTGTATCGGATCTGCGCACGGGAGCGATGTCAGGAGGCAGTGGCGAACAGGCGCTTTTGACAGCAGGCTGTGCACAGATGCACCGGTTCTACAACCTTCCTGGTGGTGCAGCGGCGGGGATTGCAGATGCCAAGCTGCCTGATATGCAGGCAGGCTGGGAACAGGCCACGTCGAATGTCATGGCAGGGCTTTCGGGATTGAATATGGTCTACGAGGCGGCGGGCATGCATGCCTCACTTCTCGGGTTTTGCCTCGAATCTCTTGTGCTTGGTGATGATCTCTTGGGGCAAGCTATGCGCTGCGTGCGTGGCATCGAAGTGACCGAGGACACGGTCAGCGTGGATGTCATCCGCCAGACCTGTATGGGGGGACCCGGTCATTACCTTGGATCGGATCAAACGCTCTCGGTCATGCAGACGGAATATATCTATCCCGAACTTGGCGACAGAACCTCACCAAAGGAATGGGATGAACTCGGAAAACCCGACCTGATCCAAAAAGCGATTGCACGAAAAGAAGCCATCTTATCTGAACCCTCTTCGGCCCGTTTTGCCCCAGACGTTGATCGTGCTATCCGCGAAGCGTTCAAAATTCACCTTCCTGTATAGTGTTTATTGACACAGGAGCGAGAGAAGTTTGAAAAAAGCCCGAAGTTCTCTGGTCATTTCCGTTCAGAGGATGTAGGGCATCGCCAACTTCTCTGAAATAGGACGATTTCAATGGATTTGCGCAACATCGCAATCATCGCTCATGTTGATCATGGGAAAACAACGCTCGTCGATGAGCTGCTTAAGCAATCTGGGGCGTTTCGCGCAAATCAGGCAGTGGTCGAACGTGCGATGGACAGCAATGATCTAGAGCGCGAACGCGGTATTACGATACTTGCCAAAGCGACGTCCGTCGTTTGGAAAGATACCCGCATCAACATTGTGGACACCCCGGGACACGCTGATTTCGGTGGAGAGGTCGAGCGGATCCTGAGCATGGTGGACGGAGTGGTGCTTCTCGTTGACGCCGCAGAAGGGCCAATGCCACAGACTAAATTTGTGACCTCCAAAGCGCTGGCACTTGGACTGCGCCCGATCGTTGTCTTAAACAAAGTGGATAAACCAGACGCCGAACCCGACCGCGCCTTGGATGAATGTTTTGATCTCTTCGCAGCGCTTGACGCAAACGAAGATCAGCTCGATTTTCCCCATCTTTACGCCTCTGGTCGCTCTGGTTGGGCGGACACGGAGCTACATGGCCCCCGCAAAGATCTCGCGGCGCTCTTCGATCTGATTGTCAATCATGTACCTGCACCAAGACAGATCGCCCATCAAAACGAAGATTTTCGGATGCTTGCAACAACGCTTGGCACAGATCCCTTTGTGGGTCGTATCCTCACAGGTCGGGTCGAGAACGGCCGGTTGAAAGTCGGTGCGACCCTTCAGGCACTCTCGCGCACAGGACAAAAGTTCGAACAATTCCGTGTGACCCGTATTCAAGCATTCCGCGGTCTGGGTCAGGCCGATATCGACGAAGCAGTTGCAGGCGATATCGTGTCATTAGCAGGGATGAGCAAAGCAACGGTGTCTGATACGCTTTGTGCTTTGGCTGTTGACACCCCGATTGAGGCGCAACCGATTGACCCCCCCACGATCACCGTTACATTCGGGATCAACGACAGTCCTCTCGCAGGGCGGGAGGGCAAAAAGGTCCAGAGCCGTGTGATCCGCGACCGGTTGATGAAAGAAGCCGAAAGCAATGTCGCCATCCGCGTGAGCGATACTCCGGGCGGTGAGGCTTTCGAAGTCGCAGGGCGCGGCGAATTGCAAATGGGTGTTTTGATTGAAAATATGCGTCGCGAAGGATTTGAACTGTCCATTTCACGACCGCAGGTATTATTCCGCGAAGATGATAATGGCGTGCGCCTTGAACCCATCGAAGAGGTCACAATTGACGTGGACGATGATTATACGGGGGCAGTTATTGAAAAAGTCACCGGCCCGCGCAAAGGCGAAATGGTCGATATGCGCCCTGCAGGTGCGGGAAAGACACGCATTGTCGCCCATGTACCCTCCCGCGGGTTGATCGGATACCACGGAGAGTTCTTGACAGACACACGCGGGACTGGCGTGCTAAACCGTGTGTTCCATTCTTGGGAACCATTCAAAGGCCCTATTGCGGGACGACGCGCCGGAGTGCTCATTTCAATGGAAGACGGCGTCTCTGTCGCATATGCGCTTTGGAATCTAGAGGACCGCGGACGCATGTTTATCGGCTCGCAGGTGCAGGTCTATCAAGGTATGATTATCGGAGAGCACAGCCGCGACAATGACCTTGAAGTGAACCCCCTGAAGGGCAAAAAGCTCACCAATGTGCGCGCCTCTGGTACGGACGAAGCTGTACGTTTGACACCACATACACAGTTTTCACTCGAAGAAGCGATTGCATATATCAACGATGACGAATTGGTAGAAGTCACGCCACAATCTATTCGCCTGCGCAAACGCTACCTTGATACACATGAAAGAAAGCGCATGAGCAAAGCCGGCTAAGGCTTTGTTTTATATCGTTATTCTGTAATTTCAACGACCACCAGTTCACGCTCTGCCGCACCGCGGGCGTGATCAAGGGCAGCCTGATATTCAGGTGAATGATAGCAGGCCTCTGCGGCCTCAAGACTTGGAAATTTCGCCACCACGTTGCGTGGGCGATCTTTGCCCTCCAGCTGAACATAGCGCCCCGCACGGGCAATGAAGTGACCGCCATGTTTGGCAATCGCCGGTCCCGCAAGTTCCGCGTATTTGGCGTAAGATTCTGCGTCATTCACGCTCACATGCGCAATCCAAAGTGCTGACATTATTGTGCTCCTTCTATTATCGCTTCGGCGGCCTTGATGGCCTCATCAGCTCCAGACAAATCACTGCCTCCGCCACGCGCCATATCAGGACGGCCACCGCCGCCTTTGCCACCCAAAAGAGGAACTGCAGCTTGAACCAGATCCACAGCAGAGAGGCTGGCGGTCAGATCCTCTGTGACGCCCGCGCAAACAGCAACTTTTCCATCCCCTTCGGCCAAAAGCAGCACCGCCCCGCTTCCCAGTTGGGATTTATGTTCGTCGATCAAGGATGGAAGATCTTTTCCTGAAACGCCACTCAAGACCTGTGCGACAAAAGAGATCTGCCCTATTTTGCGTGCGTTTGATCCGCCAGTCCCCCCAGAATCGCCTGCCATGGCCAATTGCCGGCGCAATTGAGCCACTTCATTGCTAAGCGACTTACGCTCCTCAAGGAGCAATTTCACGCGGTCAGGAACATCGGCCGGCTGGCTTTTCAGTTCCGCTGCCACAGCAGCCAAGGCAGAGGACTGCGCATAAAGATGGGTATAGGCCGCATCACCCGTCAGAGCTTCGATCCGGCGCACACCGGCACTGCTTGCGCTGTCGCCCATCGTTATAAACATGCCAATGTCACCCGTCTGGCGCACATGCGTGCCCCCACAAAGTTCCAATGAATAAACATCTCCGTTTCCGCCTTTGCCTGATTCCTCAAGACGACCCATGGAAACGACGCGCACTTCATCCCCGTATTTTTCACCAAAAAGGGCCTGTGCGCCGATCTCACGCGCATCGTCGGGCGTCATGATTCGGGTCTCAACCGGAGTATTTTGACGGATGAATGCATTTACTTCGGCTTCGACGGTTTTGAGCTCCTCTGCGCTAAGTGGTTTGGAATGGCTAAAGTCAAAACGTAGCCGATCCTCTGCATTCATCGACCCTTTCTGTGCCACATGATCGCCCAACGCACGGCGCAGAGCCTCATGTAAAAGATGTGTGGCAGAATGGTTTGCACGGATATTTTGACGGCGTGCGCGATCCACAGTCAAAACAAGACTATCACCGGCATTGACTTTACCCTCGTCAATGTCTGCAAAATGCACAAAAACCCCCGACACTTTTTTCGTGTCTTTTACCCTCGCGGCAAAGCCATCTCCACGAACAAGACCGCTATCGCCAACCTGCCCGCCGCTTTCTGCATAAAAGGGTGTCTGGTTGACCACAATTTGCACGCTGTCCCCTTTTGAGGCAGAGGAAATTTCTACACCATCCTTTATTATCGACAGGCATTGTGCCTCCGCCTGCTCTGTTTCATATCCCAAAAACTCAGTCGCGCCATGTTTGTCAGCAACATCAAACCAAATCGCTGCATCTGCTGCTTCGCCCGTACCACTCCACGCGGCACGCGCTTTGGCTTTTTGCTCTGCCATCGCAGCATCAAATCCTGCCACATCAACGGTGCGACCCTTTTCCCGCAAAGCGTCTTGGGTCAGATCAAGAGGGAACCCATAGGTATCGTAGAGTTTAAAGGCGGTTTCCCCGTCCAATTCGCCCCCGTCGGCGACATGAACCAATTCCTCGTCCAGCAATTTGAGACCACGATCAAGCGTTTGCTTAAAGCGGGTTTCCTCAAGGCGCAGGGTTTCTTCAATCAATGACTGTGCACGGGGCAATTCGGGATAGGCCGCGCCCATTTTACTTACCAATGCCGGAACAAGGCGATGCATCAAAGGGTCTTTCACACCCAAGAGATGCGCATGGCGCATCGCACGGCGCATGATGCGGCGCAAAACATAACCACGCCCATCATTGGACGGCATTACCCCATCGGCAATCAAAAAAGAGGTAGACCGCAAATGGTCCGCAATGACACGGTGATGCATTTTTCCCGGACCATCGGGCGCACCATCGGAGAGATCGGCGCTCGCCTCAATCAAGGCGCGCATCAAATCAGTGTCATAATTGTCGTGTTTGCCCTGCAATAGTGCACCAATGCGTTCAAGCCCCATCCCTGTGTCAATGGATTGCTTTTCCAGATCGATCATACTGCCGTCTTCGAATTTTTCGTTCTGCATGAAAACGAGGTTCCAGATTTCAATGAATCTGTCCCCATCTTCTTCCGCACTGCCCGGAGGCCCCCCCCAGATATGATCGCCATGATCATAAAAAATTTCCGTACAAGGCCCACAAGGTCCCGTCGGGCCCATCATCCAGAAATTATCACTTGTGGCGATCCGGATGATTTTATCATCACTGAAACCGGCCACTTTTTTCCAAATCTCTGCGGCCTCATCATCGGTATGATACACAGTGACAAGAAGGCGGTCTTTGTTCAGGCCAAATTCTTTGGTCAACAATTCCCAAGCAAAGGGAATTGCGTCCGATTTGAAATAATCACCAAAGCTGAAATTGCCGAGCATTTCGAAAAATGTATGATGGCGCGCTGTGTAGCCCACATTGTCGAGGTCATTGTGCTTTCCGCCGGCACGCACACATTTTTGAGAGGTCGTCGCGCGCTGATAATCGCGGGTTTCCACCCCTGTGAACAGGTTTTTGAATTGCACCATACCCGAGTTGACAAACATCAAGGTCGGATCATTGCGCGGGACCAAGGGGCTTGCCGCGACGATCTCATGATCATTCTTGCCAAAGTAATTCAGAAAGGTGGATCGGATGTCGTTTAGCGATGGCATGGCAGTGTCTTCTCATATCATAGGTGTAAACAGAGTGACGTGTAGCCTTCCCTCGCGCCTATGTCCACTGCTTCGCAACGCAAAGCGCGCACCCAATGCAAAAAACAAAGGGCCGCCAAATCAGGCGGCCCGTAGCTTCAATACCAAGAAGAGCAATCACGCCTCAAGGACGTCATCATTTTCCTGTCCTTCCGAAAAACTAATATCAAAATCCAACCCATGTGCGGCACGGATCTTGTCCTCTATGTCCAGAGCCATCGCTTCGTTTTCCTTCAAAAAGGTCTTTGCGTTTTCTCGCCCCTGCCCGATCCGTTCATCTCCATAACTGTACCAAGCACCCGATTTATCCACGACGCCAACCTTAACACCCAGATCTAACAATTCGCCCGTTTTGGAAATGCCCTCTCCGTAGATGATGTCAAATTCAACCTGTTTAAAGGGTGGTGCGACTTTGTTTTTGACAACCTTCACCCGCGTGGCATTCCCGATCACTTCCTCACGATCCTTAATCGCTCCTATCCGGCGAATATCCAAGCGCACAGAGGAATAAAACTTAAGCGCATTGCCTCCTGTTGTGGTTTCAGGGCTACCAAACATGACGCCTATTTTCATCCGAATTTGATTGATAAAAATGACCATGCACTTGCTTCGGCTGATAGATCCTGTCAGCTTGCGCATGGCTTGGCTCATCAAACGCGCCTGAACACCAACACTGCTATCGCCCATATCACCCTCTAATTCAGACTTGGGCGTAAGCGCCGCAACGGAATCAACGACGATCAAATTCACTGCGCCCGAGCGCACAAGCGTGTCTGTTATTTCGAGCGCTTGTTCTCCGGTATCAGGCTGACTGATCAACAACTCATCCAAATCAATACCCAATTTTTTTGCATATTGAGGATCAAGCGCATGTTCCGCATCCACAAATGCACAAACCCCCCCTTTTTTCTGTTCCTCAGCCACGCAATGCAGCGTGAGAGTCGTTTTACCGGAACTTTCAGGGCCAAAGATTTCAATAATCCGACCCTTGGGCAATCCCCCAATGCCAAGAGCAATATCAAGCCCAAGGGAACCGGTCGAGGTGGCTTCGATTTCCTGAATGGCATTTTCCCCACCCAGCTTCATAATCGAACCTTTACCGAATTGGCGTTCAATTTGTGCCAGAGCACTGTCGAGCGCTTTTTGCTTATCGCTATTACGTTTTGTATCCATTGTGAGAAGGTCTGCCATTTTCTGTTTTGCCTTTCTTATTTCATAGCCGCACACGTTCGGCAATGACTGCTTTGTTCTACTCTTGTTCTCCTTATGGAAAAAAAATGAGAACATTTCAAGAATATTTTAATAAAGTTAGTTTTATAGCTAAGTGTTAATTAGTAGTATACGACGGTTGCTGTAATTTCTGTATTGTACGGGAGGCACAATAAGTGCTTGTATTTTCGCAAAAAAATCTTGCCTTTTTGTCGATGCCGAAGACTGCATCTACGTCTTATATTCATGCTTTGTCCCCTTATGCGACCATTACTGTCAAAGGCCCGCCGAATTTCAAACATATGAGTCTTCAGAAATTTGACAAAGTTCTTAGACCTGTTCTAGGACACAACAGTCAAAAAACGATAGAAACTCTGGCCGTTATTCGCCATCCCCTCGATTGGATGAGCAGCTGGTACAGATATCGGCTTCGGGATAGTCTGGATTGCTCTGAAAATTCCACTGCCGGCATTACATTTGACGAATTTGTCGAACATTACATGCGCAATGATCCTCCGCGCTTTGCCCGCATTGGCAATCAGTCAAGTTTTCTGAAACCTGCCGGAGACGGCCCTAAAATCACCCACCTGTTCCAATATGAAGATCAAATTTCATTGGTTGAGTTTTTAAAGAACCGGCTTGAAAAGGAATTTGAGTTGCCGGTGACCAATGTATCACCCAAAATACGTGTACAGATTTCACCGGAAACTGAAAAAAAATTCAGACGCAAATGTGCGGATCAATTTGAGCTTTGGTAAAATGCAGGGCCCCACAAAGTATAAAGAGACCATCGTTAAAGGCTAATCGCCCTGACTGTTTCGACGCTCTGCCTCTATCGCGCGCCATTTGGCAACATTTTTGTTGTGTTCTGCAAGCGTTACCGCAAAAGCATGCCCCCCACTGCCATCAGCGACAAAAAACAGGTAATCGCTTTGGGCTGGGGAAACTGCGGCCAGAATACTTTTGCGCCCAGGATTGGCTATAGGAGTTTTGGGAAGGCCTTTGTTCACATAGGTGTTCCAAGGGGTATCTTTGCGCAATTCACTTTGGCGCAGCCCCCGTCCTAAGATGTCTTTGCCAAGTGTAATTCCATAAATGACAGAGGGGTCTGTCTGCAAAGGCATGCCCTTATTGAGCCGATTGACAAAGACGCTTGCCACCAAAGCCCGCTCATCAGTCTGACCGGTTTCTTTTTCAATGATTGACGCAAGAATTAAGGCGTCCTCTTTTGAGGTAATGGGTAAGCCTTCCTCTCGCTGGTCCCATGCTTCGTTCAAGATTGCCTCCTGAGCCGCTTGCATTTTCAGCAAAAGCGCCTGACGGTCATCTCCTTGGCGCAGCTCAAAACTGTCTGGCGCAAGCGTTCCTTCTGGGGGAATGTTAAGCACTTCACCGCTTAGCACATCAATTTCATTTAACGCTTCCACAATCTTAAAGGAGGTCACCCCTTCGGCAATGGCGAGGCGGTGACGAATTCCCAACTCTTGGCTAAGCTCCTTAAAGGCTTCGGGCGCGTCCTGACCAAGGGTAAAGGAAACTTTTTCCTCAAATTGGGACGTGCTGGGATCCATCTCCCGCACCTGAACCTGTGTCGCGGTTATGCCGATCCGATAGACCACTTCCGCACCACAGCTGTTCGCGCCACCTTTGGTGACAATTTCCGTAATGTCCGCCATAGATATGGCTGTGTCCAAAAGAAAATTGCCAGCCTTCAGATCTCCGGCTTTTCCTGTGTACTCTGCCCCCATACGAAAAATCGGAGCGCTTGAGATGGCATTTTTCTCATAAAGAGTTTGCGACAGGCTGCGCATTGTGGTGCCACGATCCACCTGAAGACATATTGCATTGCCTAATGGACCTGCGTTGTAATACTGCGCTTTGCCCCAAACCGCCAAAGCCCCGATCAATAACGCCAGAAGGATCAGTAGGTTAAACCCGTTGGACGCAATGCTTCGCCACATTAGTCAACTTTTCCAAAGGCAACGCAGGCATTTGTGCCCCCAAACCCGAAGGAATTCGACAAGGCAACTTTGATTTCTCTTTCCCGTTTTTTATTGGGTGCCAAATCGACGGGGGTTTCAACGGCTGGGTTATCGAGGTTGATTGTGGGGGGCGCCACTTGATCACGAATTGCAAGAATGGAAAAGATAGCTTCGATGGCGCCAGCGGCCCCCAACAAATGCCCTGTCGCAGATTTGGTCGAAGACATGGTGACTTTACCTGCCGCATCCCCCATCAGCCGTTCCACCGCGGCCAATTCAATCACATCCGCCATCGTCGATGTGCCATGGGCGTTGATATAATCAACTGCAGAAGCCTCAAGCCCTGCCTTTTTCAAAGCTGCCCGCATCGCCCGTTCGCCACCTTCACCATCTTCTGAGGGTGCCGTGATATGATGTGCATCCCCCGAAAGACCGTATCCGATCACCTCGGAATAGATTTTTGCGCCCCTCGCTTTGGCATGTTCATATTCTTCCAAAACGACCACCCCTGCGCCTTCACCCATGACAAATCCATCGCGGTCTATGTCATAAGGGCGCGAGGCCGCTTTGGGGTTATCGATCCATTTGGTTGAGAGCGCTTTACAAGCGTTGAATCCAGCGATGCCGATTTCTGAAATTGCGGCCTCTGCGCCGCCGGCGACCATAACATCTGCATCATCCGTCATGATCAGGCGTGCGGCATCTCCTATAGCATGTGCACCGGTAGAACAGGCCGTAACGACCGCATGGTTCGGGCCCTTAAATCCGTAACGAATACTGACCTGACCTGAAATCAGGTTTATCAAGGCGCCGGGAATAAAGAAAGGTGATACACGGCGCGGACCTTTTTCATGAATAAGAAGTGCAGTCTCAGCAATTGAATTCAGACCTCCAATTCCTGAACCGATCATGACGCCGGTGCGCAAACGGCTTTCATCATCCTGCGGTGTCCAGTCAGCATCCTTTACCGCCTGGTCTGCTGCTGCAATGCCGTAAAGAATAAAATCATCAACCTTGCGCCGTTCTTTGGCTTCCATCCAGTCATCTGCACAGAAGGTTCCGTTTGATCCATCCCCAATGGGAACTTCGCACGCGTATTTGGTTGTGACGCGGGAATTGTCAAATCTGGTAATCTCTGATGCGCCTGATTCTCCGCTCAAGATACGCGACCAGCTTTCCTCTACTCCACTCGCCAAAGGCGTGACCAACCCAAGTCCTGTTACGACCACACGACGCATATGACTGCCCCTCTGTCTTTAATGAGTTTACCTGAACACTCCTATCGCGACCGCCCCCTAAAGGGCAAGACCCAGAACGCCCTTATTAACAATTGCCCTCAAAGAGCATCTCATTCAAAACAAAAACCCCCGCCAAATGACAAGGGTTCATGTTAGATTTCAAAGTTAAAAAACTTAACCTGCGTTGTCGATAAATTTGACCGCATCGCCAAATGTCTGAATGTTTTCCGCGGCATCATCGGGAATTTCGATACCGAACTCTTCTTCAAAGGCCATGACCAATTCGACTGTGTCAAGGCTGTCTGCGCCAAGATCATCAATGAAAGACGCGTTTTCGACAACTTTGTCTTCATCTACGCCCAAGTGTTCAACAACAATTTTCTTTACGCGTTCTGCGGTATCGCTCATTTCTATTTCCTCATATTCGACGGATGCCCGCCCTGTTTCCCTTCCCACGGAGAAGGTGTCGTCTCCAAAGGGCTCTTCAAAACCACGTTACAAACGTGTTAAATCGTCCGCAACAGCCGATGCAAACGATCTCCTCGCCGCCTATATCACAGGTTTGAGTTTTGGCAAATGGTTTGACAAGAAGAAATCGACCTGACCCGATTTTCCAACTAGCCTTCACCTTCAAAGCATCGCCATTCCACCGTTTACATGAAGCGTTGTTCCGGTGACATAGCCGGCTTCCTCACTTGCCAGATAAAGTGCAGCGGCTGCGATCTCCTCTGCCTGCCCCATGCGACCTGCCGGAATTTGTTCCATAATTTTTGATTTCTGATCATCATTAAGTTTGTCAGTCATCGCAGTCGTGATAAATCCCGGGGCAATCGCATTCACAGTAATCCCGCGGCTCGCCACTTCATAGGCAAGCGATTTTGACATCCCGACCATCCCAGCTTTTGAGGCGGCATAATTGGCCTGACCGGGATTGCCTGTGGCGCCCACAACAGAACTGATGTTGATCATCCGTCCCCAGCGTGCCTTCATCATTCCACGCAAAACACCTTTGCAAAGCTTCATCGTTGCAGTGAGGTTCACATCCAAGACCGATTGCCATTCCTCATCCGACATGCGCATGAACAAATTATCGCGGGTAACGCCCGCGTTATTGACCAGAATGTCGACGCTCCCCATGGCCTCTGTCGCCTGTTTAGGCAAATTTTCTACCGCTTCCATATCGGAGAGATTACAGAGAAGAACATGTGTGTTTCCGCCCAGCTCCCGAGCCAATTCTTCTAAAGGCGCGCTGCGTGTTCCGCTTAGAGTAACCTGCGCCCCAGCAGCGTGCAGTGCTTTGGCAATTGCTCCACCGATGCCACCTGACGCACCCGTAATCAAAGCGTTTCTTCCTGTTAAATCAAACATTTATTTGCCCCTTTTAATTTTTACCGGATAGTGCTCGAATATCTTCGGGTGTGGCGATATTCTTACATTCCACGTCACGATCAATGCGACGAACCATGCCACTGAGCGCTTTGCCTGCGCCTATTTCCCATATTTCCGATACATCATTTTGCGCCATCCACATAACCGATTCACGCCAGCGCACAGAGCCCGTGATTTGTTGGATTAGCAACTCTCTTATTTCGTCCGGATCACTTACCGCCTGCGCCTTTACATTGGACACGACAGGTACGGAGGGGGAGATAATCGTCGCCTCTGAAAGCGCTTCTTTCATAACGGCTGCAGCGGGTGACATGAGAGAACAATGAAACGGTGCGCTCACCGGCAGCAGCACGGCCCGTTTTGCGCCATGTTCCTTGGCAAGCTCTACGGCGCGTTCAACCGCCGCCTTATGGCCGGATACGACGACTTGGGCCGGGTCATTATCATTTGCGGCTTCGCAGACCTCGTCACCAGCGGCCTGCTTTGCGACTTGGCTCGCTGTTTCAAAATCAAGCCCAAGAAGGGCAGCCATCGCGCCGACCCCAACTGGAACCGCAGCCTGCATCGCTTTACCGCGCGTACGAAGAAGCCGCGCCGCATCCGCGATGCTCAGAGCACCCGCTATGGCAAGAGCAGAATATTCGCCCAGAGAATGTCCGGCAACATAATTGCCAGTTTCAACTCCCATACCTTCGCGCGTCAGTGCGCGCGCTGCGGCAAGGGAAGTTGCCATCAAAGCTGGCTGGGCGTTTTCGGTCAGGGTCAAAACATCTATGTCACCTTCCCAGATCAGTTTGCTCAAGGATTCGCCGAGTGCATCATCCACTTCTTCAAAAACCTGCTTTGATTCGACATATGCTTCTGCAAGCGCTTTGCCCATGCCAATACTCTGTGCGCCCTGCCCGGGACAAACAAATGCTCGTGCCACTGATCACTCCTGCTTTGGTGTTTTGCTTCAGATACCCAAGCTCACCCTGAGACGCAATGTTTTTGCGCATCGTTGACAAGACTGCAACTTTGAGGGTCGCCTCGCCCTCAAAGACTTGGGGGACGGCTATCCGGCCAGTTTGTCATCTCGTGCCAAGATTGACCAATGGCAATCAGCCGGTCATCACTTTTTTTGGGGCCTATGAGTTGCAGACCGAAGGGCAAGCCGTTCTCACCAAAGCCAGCGGGCACATTCAACACAGGAAGCCCAAGAAGCCCCGCCGGTATCACAACCTCCATCCATCTGTGATAGGTATCCATTTCAATTCCATCGATTTCTGTCGGATGAGGTTTTTCTGCCTCAAAGGGCCAGGTTTGGGTGGAGGGCAGAACCAAAACGTCATAAGTTTCAAAAAGCTCTGCTGCATAGAGAAACCAATCTGATCTAAGCTTACTGGCCGTATTCACATCCTGTGCACTTAATGATTTTCCGTTTTCAATTTCCCAAATAACAGCGGGTTTCAATTGGTTGGAAAACACCGGATCGTCCAGAAAATGTTGATGGGAAGACGCCAATTTCCATGAACGCAGCTTTGTCCAGCTTTCCCATAGCAACTCTCCTGTGAATTCGGGGATGACCAAATCAACACTCGCCCCCATTGCTTCAAATTGGCGGACGGCCTTTTCAGCAGCCTCAAACAATCCGCTTTCAAATTTCAAGTTCCCGCCCCAATCTCCAAGCCAGCCGACGCGCAGTCCTTTCATATCCGCAGCTCTAACCGGAAGAAGGTCAGGGTTAGAAAAGCTGTTTGGCACTTTGGGATGTTCTCCGCTGATCACAGAGAGCAATAGTGCGATATCTTTGGGATTTCGTGCCATCGGTCCGCTGGTGGCAAGCGAGTGTAAAAACAAATCCCCCTCAGGATCAGAAGGCACCAAACCCCAGCTCGGACGCATGCCATAGACGTTGTTCCATGCGGCAGGATTGCGCAGGCTGCCCATCATATCCGATCCATCCGCAATAGAGAGCATACCAGTTGCCAGCGCCACCGCAGCCCCGCCAGAAGATCCGCCCGCAGAGCGTTTCAGATCATAGGGATTGAACGTGGTTCCAAAAACCGGATTGTAGGTGTGACTTCCCAGACCGAATTCGGGTGTGTTTGTTTTCCCGATAATGATTGCACCCGCTTTGCGAATGCGCGCCACCATAAGGTCATCTTTCTCTGCGATACGGTTGGCAAAGATCGGGGAGCCTTCGGTGGTCAAAAGCCCTTTGGCATTGGCAAGGTCCTTAATCGCGATAGGGATCCCGTGGAGCGCACCACGTTGTTCCAAAGACACTTGATCAGCCGAGGCGGCGTCCTCCAAAAGATCTTGCTCCTCGCGCAGCGACACAATCGCATTTACGTCCTCATTGACATCCCAGATCCGACCGATCGTGGATTTCATCAGATCTGTTGCGCTGAGCCTCTGGTTCGAAAGATCGTCGATTAATTCGTAGGCAGGGGTAAAATGAAACGCCATGCAATCCTCGTGATTTTTCATCACAATTTACCTGAGCGAAAAGAAAATCAAGCGAAGAAACATATATACATGCATGTGATCTTTAATCACCTGCCGTGGCAGCGGCGCGTGACTTGCCGGATACATCCATGGCAAGGGTCGCCGCCATAAAGGCGTCAAGGTCCCCATCCAAAACACCTTTGGTGTCGGATGTCTCATGGTTGGTGCGCAGATCTTTGACCATCTGATAGGGCTGTAAGACGTAAGAACGTATCTGATTCCCCCAACCCGCATCCCCTTTATTTTCATGCGCATCCGTGATTGCAGCATTGCGCCGATCCAGCTCCATTTGATAGAGGCGCGATTTCAGAGCTTTCATCGCAATATCGCGGTTTTGGTGTTGGGATTTTTCCGAACTTGTGACCACAATCCCTGTGGGATGGTGCGTGATGCGCACGGCTGAGTCTGTCGTATTGACGTGTTGTCCTCCGGCACCGGACGACCTGTATGTATCAATACGAATATCAGCAGGGTTCACTTCGACTTCGATGTTATCGTCCACAACAGGATAGACCCAGACAGAAGAAAAGGACGTATGCCGCTTTGCTGCCGAATCAAACGGAGATATTCGCACAAGACGATGCACACCACTTTCAGACTTCAGCCATCCATAGGCATTATGCCCGCTGACTTTATAGGTTACTGATTTAATCCCGGCCTCTTCCCCGGGGGTCTCTGATTGCATTTCAACTCTGTAGCCACGCTTTTCCGCCCAGCGCACATACATGCGCGCCAGCATCGATGCCCAGTCACAGCTTTCGGTGCCGCCTGCCCCGGAATGCACCTCTAGAAATGTATCGTTGGAATCTGCTTCGCCGTTTAATAGGGCTTCAAGTTCTTTTTCAGCGGCTTTCTTTGCAAGCATCTGCAAGGATTGCTCTGCATCTTTCACGACTTCTTCGTCGTCCTCCAATTCGCCCAGCTCGATAAGGTCAATGGTATCTTTCAAATCCTGCTCGATGCCGTCATGCACTCCGACCGCGTCAACCAGAGCCTGACGGTCCTGCATCAGCTTTTGTGCTTTTTGCGGATCATCCCAAAGATCGGGTGCCTCAACCCGCGCGTTGAATTCTTCCAAACGATGGGGGACTGTTTCCCAATCCATTCGCTGGCGCAAAAGTTCCAGAGATTTTTCAATTTCTGCCGCAATATTTTGAATTTCAGCGCGCATACCATTTCCTGTTTGATCCTGCTGCGAATGATCTATCGCAGGCAACGAAGGCTCGCAAGTCACATGGACATAAATGACTTAATAAAGACCGCCTGATGAGATTGATCCGATGCTGGCGTTGCCGCCAACCACACCTGTTTCACCGGTCGATGTTATAACCGTGCGCCCATAGGCTTCGTCGGGGTTGATCAGTTCAAAATTGCTTCCCATCGCAAAGCCACCGTCATATGCGACGCCAAAAACCGGTTCACTGCCGTCCCGGAAATATTCCGCTACAACATTTACCCCCTCTGCATCATCAGCAAGCCTAGACCCGCTGAGACGATCAATATTGATAAATTGGCCCCCCTCCGGAACAACGAAATCTCCGCCGCCATATTTTTGAACGGCAGCAGTCATGAATTCATTGAAAACAGGTCCACAGGCAGACCCGCCGAAGTACCCGGCCCCCAGCGCTTTGGGGATGTCATAACCAATGTAGCATCCTGCAACGATATTGCTTGTGAAACCCACAAACCAGACATCTTTGGCATCATTTGTAGTTCCTGTCTTACCCGCGACGGGCACAGGAAGCTTTATGTAGTTTTTTGCCGTTCCCCGCTCCACAACCCCCTGCAACATGGAGGTCAACTGATAGGCTGTGATCGCGTCCATCACCCTTTCGCGGTCAGAAAGAATTGTCGGCGCCATTCCGCTGGGCAGATAGGCATTGTCACAATCCACGCAGCTCCGCGGATCATGCTGATAGACGGTTTTTCCATACCGGTCCTGCACGCGATCCACGAGTGTGGGCACGACACGTTCGCCGCCATTGGCGAACATAGCATACGCAGCCACGATTTTGAACAATGTGGTTTCTTCTGATCCCAAGGAGTTGGCAAGGAATTTACCCATATTGTTATATACGCCAAAGCGTTCTGCATAACCCCCGATGATATCCATGCCGACTTCTTGAGCGAGACGAATGGTCATCAAGTTCCGTGACTGTTCAATGCCGGTACGCAACGGGGTTGGGCCGTAAAATTTTCGAGAGGAATTTTTAGGAGTCCAAAGGCCTTCAGGCGTATTGATTTCAATAGGCGCATCCACAATGATTGTGGCGGGTGAATACCCGCTGTCCAGAGCTGCGGCATAGACAAAGGGCTTAAACGAAGAGCCCGGCTGTCGATCCGCCTGAGTTGCCCTGTTAAACACAGAGGCACTGTAGGAAAACCCTCCCTGCATTGCCAGAATGCGACCGCTGTTAACATCCATCGCCATAAATGCGCCCTGCACGTCAGAGGTTTGGCGAAGCGACCAGCGATCAAAACTCCCGTCCTCTTTTAAAAGACGGCGCACCAAGACGATTTCGCCAGGGGATAAAAGATCTTTCGCCGCCGTTGCTTTTGGGCTAACCGACCCACCAGAGTTAGCCTTCCCGGCCCATTTAACGTCTTCACCTGATATCCAATGTCCGTCGTCATCCTCCTCCACACCCTCAATTCCGATGCGCGCGGAGGTTTTGCCCAAACTAAGGACCACCGCAGGGTACCATTGCCCGTCAAGCTGAATATCTCTTGGCACCTCAGTGTCTTTCAGCGCATCTCGCCAGCTTGCCTCCTCTGACAAAACATCCAGAGGCAGCGCGACGCCAGTTCCCCGCCAAACTCCTTGATTGCGATCATAGGATTCCAATGCCCGCTGCAAGGCAAGACGGGCGCGCTCCTGCAGCTCAGGTTCAACGGTGGCTCGAATGGTCATTCCACCGGTGAAAAAAGTCTCTTCTCCGAAATCCTTACTCAATTGGCGGCGGATCTCATCGGTGAAATAATCTCTGTCAGGAATGGCCGAGCGGAAACTTTCAAAATCGCCGTTTTGCACCGATAGCAACGGCATATTTTTTTCCTGCTCATATGTATCCTGATCGAGATAGCCGTTTTGCAACATCTCTTGCAAAACGTAATTGCGGCGCGACAGGAGCCGGTCTTTGCGTCGCACAGGGTGGAAATCGGAGGGCGCTTTGGGCAAAGACGCCAGAAACGCTGCCTCATTAGGGGCGAGTTCGTCGAGCGTTTTGTTGAAATAGGTCTGCGCCGCAGCCGTCACACCATAAGAATTTTGCCCCAAGAATATTTCGTTGAGATAAAGCTCCAAAATCTTCTCTTTGCTCAGGGCTCCTTCTATGCGGGTCGCAAGAATGATTTCTTTCACTTTACGTTCGGCTTGGCGCGATCCATCCAGCAAAAAGTTCTTGATCACCTGCTGCGGGATGGTTGACGCCCCGCGCACCCGTTTTCCCCCGCTGCGCACGGCATCCACAATGCTCGATATAATCCCGCGCAAATCATATCCAGGATGGGTATAGAAATTTTTGTCCTCAGCTGAAATGAACGCCTGCTTGATCAAATCGGGTATATCTTCTGCAGCTGTGAACAAGCGCCGCTCGCGGGCAAATTCATCTATCAACTGTCCTTCAGACGAATAGATCCGGCTGATAATTGGAGGCTGATATTGCGCCAGCGAGGCATAGGATGGCAAATCGCGTCCATAAATCCAGAACACACCCCCAATGCCAATCACAACACCAATGATCCCCAAAGTCACAAAGGTGAATATTCCGCCCAGAATGGATAAGATGGCCCTGATCACACCGTGTCCTTTCGCTCTGACCTTTATATAGGCAGGGATTGGAACCGCGTCAAAAGCCAAACGGCAGTATCCTGCATATCTTTGGATTATTGTCTGCGCCTGATAGCGTCAGCGGTATCTTTGTCCACCCACTTAACAAGCGCGTTTCTAAAACCGTTCACAAATTTATTTCGCCAAATTGGATCAATCAGATTATCCAAGTCACTTTGAGTTGACAAAAAGCCGACCTCCACAAGAATTGACGGGATATCAGGGGATTTGAGAACAGAAAATCCCGCCTTTCTCAAGGGTTTTGCATTGACGGAACCGAGTTCGAATAACAGTTCTTCAATCATTCCTTCGGCAAGCGCCTCTGAACGTGGCAACGTTTCTGTAGAGGCCATTTCAATCAGAATATCTGCGATCGTATCCTCTGCTCCAGTCAAATCCGCCCCCACAAGAAGCGAGGCACGGTCATGTTCATGTGCCAAAGTTTCGCTCAACTCATCACTTGCCTTTTCAGACAGCGTGTAAACAGTGGTACCGTAAGCAACACCTTTGTCGATGGCATCGGCGTGAAGCGAAATGAACAGATCCGCTTGATGTTCCGTGGCGAATTCAACGCGGTCCCTTAAGGACACAAAACGGTCGTCTGTGCGCGTCAAAAACACGTCGAAAATCTCTGCCCTGAGCAAAGCTTCTTTGATTTCCAGTGCGAGGCG
This sequence comes from Alphaproteobacteria bacterium casp-alpha6, assembly GCA_001510135.1. Taxonomy (GTDB): domain Bacteria; phylum Pseudomonadota; class Alphaproteobacteria; order Rhodobacterales; family Rhodobacteraceae; genus LFER01. The sequence goes on along the minus strand of LFER01000016.1, from coordinate 26,627 downwards.
CAACATAAGGTCAGATTCTTTGAGGTTTCCGGCCAATGCACCTGGATCTTCGCCACCATGACCAGGGTCCAGAACAACACGAACCCTTTTGGTATGACTAAGCCCATTCTTCGTTTCGGCTTCAGCCGTGACGGTATAATTTTCTTCCTCATTATAGGGGCTGACCAAGTCTTTAAACTCTTCTTCTGTTACCGGCCCCAACCAGACCGATAAAGTGGCTTTTTCGGTGTTCGCATCGCGCTTCATTTCTGCAGATGTCACAGCAAAAGGTTTCGTAAGCTCAAGCGAAAGCCTGCTCCATCCGTTTGGCAAAACGCTCGTTTCGGCATTTCTCACCCTTTTGCTGCTCAAGAGCTTGGTATCGGAAAAACCTTGAAAATTCACGCTGCCAAATTCAAGGAGTACGCGGTTTGGAGAGGACTGGACATACACCCGATAGGGTACCTGTTGCGATAGGTTAAGTTTGATTTCCACCTGGCGCCAAAGACGATCTTTGATCACAGACCCTTCTTCTATGAATTCAGCCAAAGCGGAATTTGACTGGGCCAGCAAAGAAGATGTGCAAACCAGCTGAAACACCACAATCAGCAACGTCACGACTGTGCTTCGCGCACGGGTCAAAAAAGATACCCTCTTGCCTGCATGAAGTTCTTTAATCGCTCTAGCCCCTCTTTGATATCCTCTGTGCTTCTTGCATAAGAAAACCGCAATGTTTTTGCCCCCCGAGACGGGTCAAAATCAAGACCTGGCGTCACCGCGACCCCTGCTTCGTTCAAAATATCGCGCGCAAATTGCAAGCTGTCGTCCGTCATTTTGCTGACATCTGCATAAATGTAAAAGGCGCCATCAGGCGGCGCGATCGTATCAAATCCGGCTGCAGGCAAGCCTGAAAGCATAAGGTCTCTGTTTTCACGGTATACCTCTAGATTGGCATCCAGTTCTTGCGGACAATCCAAAGCGGCGAGTGCTGCAATCTGACTCACGTGGGGCGCACAAATGAACATATTTTGGGCCAAACGTTCAATGCGGCGCACGTGGTCCTCAGGCACCACCATCCATCCAATACGCCAGCCCGTCATCGAAAAGAATTTCGAAAATGAATTGATCACATAACACATATCAGAAATTTCCAGCGCTGTGACGGCTTTCTTTTCATATTCGATACCGTGGTAAATTTCATCGCTGATAAAGGCTGCATTCATGCTCTGGCACGTGGTCATCAAGTCAGACAGCGCCTCTTTAGAGAGCATCGTCCCCGTCGGGTTTGCCGGTGAGGCAACCAGAAGCCCTGCGAGATCCCGTCCATTGAGATCAGAACTTACTGGCTGATAACGGTTTTCTGGCGCGGTCTGGATGTCGACGGGACAAAGACCAAGGGATTTTAATATCTGGCGATAACTGGGATAACCCGGAGCGCCAATACCCACTTTGTCTCCCGAATCAAACAGCGACGTGAAGCTTAGTAAAAATGCCGCCGACGAACCGGAAGTGATCACAACACGGTCCGGATTTAGCGATATCCCATACCACTGATCATAGAGCTCGGCGATTTTGCGCCGAAGCGACGGCAAGCCCAGCGCAACGGTATATCCCATAGGATCAATCGACATTGTGCGACCCAAAGTTTCCAAAGCAGCCTTTGGCGCTGAGGTGGAGGGCTGTCCGACTTCCATATGGATAACGCGGCGACCAGAGGCCTCTAACTGGCGCGCCGACTCCATGACATCCATCACAATAAAGGGATCAACACTTCCACGGGTTGAGTTTTTCATTCGGACCTTCCAGACTGGGGTTACCCGTCATCTTATTTCAAGGTTTCCTTATCAGCGTCAATGTCGATCCTTAAAACAATTATAATCGGGCTGATCTTTGCTCTTTACGCATTTCAAGCTTTTGCTGTGTCTTTGTTGCGGGATGCAGACATCGAAAATGCCTTTTCTGAGCTTTCAAAACCGGTCCTGCAGGCGGCAGGTCTTTCCCCAAGCGGGATTAAAATCATGCTCATTGATGATACACGCCCTAATGCCTTTGTCATCGATAACAAACATATTTTCATTACCACAGGTCTCGCACTGAAAACCCGAACACCTGAAATGTTTCAATCCATCATCGCGCATGAGGCAGCACATATCGCTTACGGACATGTAGCAAGACGGACGCAAAATATCGAAAACGCCCGATCTGTTGCTGCATTTGGTTTGGCTTTGGGCATTATGACAGGCGCTTTGAGCGGCAACGCGGAGCTTGGCACCTCTCTGGCTTTGGGCACCTCCAGTAGCGCCACACGTGCGCTTTTGGCCCATACGCGCGCCGAAGAAAGCGCTGCGGATCAGGCGGCCATGTCCTACATGGCGCAATCGCGCATCGATGCTGCAGGGATGGCAGACGTACTAGATATCTTTATCGGTCAGGAAAATCTTTCGGCCAACCGGCAGGATCCTTATGCCCGCACGCACCCCTTGAGCCGCGACAGACGCCGTGTCGTGGAAGGGCGTGTGACGGCACAACCTAAACCCGCGCAAGATAAAAACGCTCTTTACTGGCACGACCGCGCCATTGGAAAACTGTCGGCCTTTGTGCGCGCTCCTGATTGGACACTGAAAAATACGGATAGCTCGTCACATGAGGACGTCAAACATCTGCGCCGCGCAGTCGCCTTTTCCCGGCAAGGAAAATTGGAGGAGGCAATCAACGAAATTTCAAAGGCGCAAAGCGTGCGGCCGAAAGACGCTTATCTTCAGGATTTGAAAGCAGAGCTTTACATGCGGCACAAAAAATTTGATCGGGCCGCGAAAGAATATCAAAAGGCCAGTGATTTGGATGGAAGCAACGCATTAATTCTGGCGGGTTACGGTCGGGCGCTTTTGGCTTCAAATCAAACGAACAAGGCGCTTTCGGTATTGAAAACCTCTCGCCAAAAAGATTTTCGAAATATCCGCATGCTCCGTGATCTTGCGGTAGCCTATTCAAAGACCGGTCAAAACGGCATGGCCTCGCTGATCACCGCGGAACGTTTTGCGCTTCAGGGAAAGACGAAAGACGCTAAAATCCATGCCCGCCGCGCGCTTGACAATTTGCCACGTGGCTCACCCGGGTGGCAAAGTGCAGAAGATATATTAGATATCAAATAAACCCATCCACATTTCTTTACCTTGAGGCTTTCCCGATGGATTATAACAAAACCTCGCGTACTCTTGCTGGCATCTTTTTGACGGTTCTATGTGTTGCGCTTCTTGCTGTTTTCACCTCGCGTACAAATGGCCCTGTGCCCAAAGCAGAAGAGACATTTGACAAGGCAATGTTACACGCAGAAATTCGCGCCTATATCCTAGAAAATCCAGATATCATCTTCGAAGCCGCCGCAATTGTTCGTCAGCGCGAAGCAGAAGAAGAAAGCAAACGCGACGTAGATTTGGTCAAAGAGTATTGGGATGAGCTCCAAAATGACGGTCGCTCCTATGTGGGTGGCAACCCAGAGGGCGATATCACCTTAGTCGAATTTCTGGATTATCGCTGCGGATATTGCCGCAAAGCCTTTGAGGAAGTGGAAATGCTGTTAGAGGATGACGGCAATATTCGTTTTATTATCAAAGAATTCCCAATCCTCGGCGAGGCGTCTATGATCGCGTCTCAGTTTGCCATCGCGGTTAGGAACATCCACGGTGCCGATGCTTATAAGTCAATCCATGATACGCTTATGACCTTCACAGGGGAACCAAGGCCAGAGGTCTTGGCAGACATTGCAACCACTTTTGGGTTTGAGCCAACACCAATCTTCACAGAAATGATGAGCGAGACGGTGATGGACGAAATCAACGAAAACCGTGCCTTAGGCCAGAAAATGCAGATCAGCGGCACACCCACTTTTGTCTTTGGAGAGGCTTTGTTGCGCGGCTACCTTCCGCTTGATGCGATGCGCGAGGTTGCAAAGGAACAACGAGGGTCCTGAGATCCCGAGTGAGCAGGGCTTACAATGACCGAAGAAAAGCTGAAAGAGCTTGTAGGGTGTCATCAGGCGCGGTGTCAGGGAAGAAATGACCGCCTTTAACAGCAGCAGTGGTGTAGTGGCTAAGCCGGTCATTCCAGATTGTGGACATATCATAGGCCTTGGCCATTGCACCATCTGCCCCCCACATAACCATTGATGGAACAGTCACTAAGCGATGCAGGTCTTGGGCATCTATCGCAAAATCATAGTCAATAGCGGCGCGGTAGTCGTCGCACATCGCACGCACGCAGTCCATATTGCGCCATGAGCTGCGGTAGGCCTCGAGTTGTTCTGGCGCGTAATCCGCCAAATCAGCCGATCCCCAGCCGGTCAAACTGTTTTGGAAAAATCCATCGGGATCGGATAGAATTAGCTTTTCCGGAAAGGGGGATGGTTGTGCCAAGAAAAACCAATGGTAATAGGCGCGTGCAACTTCTTTGCTCAGATCATCAAGCAAAAGATGCGTAGGCACGATGTCCATCAGAGTAAGGCTTTGAATCCGCTCCGGTGCGTCCAGTGCCATTCGATGGGCCGTGCGCGCGCCCCTGTCGTGCCCGACGAGATGGAATTTTTCAAATCCCAGTTCCGCCATGAGATGCAGCTGATCCGCGCCCATTTCGCGAAAGGAATAATGTTTTACCCCCACGGGTTTGCCCGAAGCCCCGTAGCCGCGCAAATCCGCACAGACCACAGAATAGTGTTCTGCGAGTTTTGGGGCTATTTCAGCCCACATGGCGTGGGTTTGCGGAAAACCGTGCAAGAGCAAAACGGGCGCACCCTGCCCTTTGTGACGGTAGAACACATCACATCCTCCACGCGTTACAACGCCACTTTCAAAGCCATCAAACATTCATGTCTCCAAACGCGACAGCGCGTCTAAGACCCGTGCCCAGCTTCGCATGCCTTTGTGAAAACTTTCCACGTCATATTTTTCATTTGGCGAATGAAGCTGATCATCGTCCTTGCCGAATCCGATGAGGATCGGGTCAACCCCGGTAATGTCTTGGAAAAACCCCGCAATCGGTATAGATCCCCCTGATCCGATAAAGGCTGCTTCGTCGGGCCATTCATCACTGAGCGCCTGTCTTGCCGCTTCAAAGGCTGGCGCTTCGCTTGACATGACAATGCCTCCTGACGACCCATGCGATTTGTAAGAGACCGAACAATCTGGTGGCAACATTCCTTCGATCATGCGCCGAAGGTTTTTGCGGATTTCCACAGGATCCTGTTGACCCACAAGGCGGAAGCTTATCTTTGCGCTGGCATGACTTGGCAGGACGGTTTTGAAGCCATCTCCTGTATATCCGCCTTTGATCCCGTTGATTTCACAGGTCGGTCGAGACCACAACATCTCAAGCGCCGAATACCCTTTTTCACCTGCCAGTGTGTTCAGCCCGACACCCCCAAGAAACGCGTTGTGGTCAAAACCAAGCGCCTCCCACTGACGTTTCAAATCATCGGACAAGTCAGGCACGCCCTCATAAAATCCGGGAACCGTAATGCGCCCGTTTTCATCATGGAGGCTAGCCAAAATACGACTGAGCACACGGATCGGGTTGATTGAGGCACCGCCATAAAGGCCGGAATGCAAATCTTTGTTTGGTCCGGTTATAGTGATTTCTTCGCCCAAGAGACCGCGCAGCATCGTAGTGATGGCTGGGACCCTACTGTCAAAAAGACCTGTGTCGCAAATCAGCGCAATATCTGCAGTAATTTCGTCTTTGTTTTCCTTCATGAAGGGAATGAGGCTGGGAGACCCGCTTTCTTCTTCGCCTTCAAAGAAAAACGTGATCTTGCAAGGCAGTTCGCCATGCTCCGCAATCCAGGCCCGACACGCTTCTACAAATGTCATCAACTGGCCCTTATCGTCGCAAGCCCCACGTGCGCGGATTACTTTCCCTTTTTCAGTCTCTTCAATGGCTGGGTCAAACGGATCCCTGTCCCACAAGTCCAGAGGATCAACAGGTTGCACATCGTAGTGACCGTAGAAAAGCAGATGGGGCTTGTTTGCGCTCTGCGGAGGCGTGATATGTCCTACCACCATTGGATGCCCCGGGGTTTGGCGTTTTGAGGCTTGGGCACCCAAAGAGATCAAATCTGCAACCAGCCAATCCGCCGCTTTTTGACAATCATCCCTAAAGGCAGGATCTGTCGAAATAGATGGAATACGAAGTAAATCCATCAATCTTTCCAGAGATTTGTTTAAATCTGCGTCAATCCGCGCGAGTACGGGGGGTAGTGACATCAAAAACTCCTGCTATAACGTCTTTACGAGTCGTACCTAATTTCAAATTTTTGTCTAGGTGCTCTTGCTATTAATGGGGACGCCTTTGTAAAACCGAAACGAAGTTGGAGTTTAGCGGTTAGGCAAAACGACTATTGGGGAATAATCCGATGAAGTACGAAGACCATTTCACGGCGGCACTGGACAGGTTGCACGAAGAAGGCCGCTATCGCACTTTTATCGACATCGCGCGCGAAAACGGAAATTTTCCACATGCGATCTGGAAAAAACCAGACGGAAGCGAAACGCCGGTCACAGTCTGGTGTGGCAACGATTACCTTGGCATGGGTCAGCATCCCGTTGTGTTAAACGCAATGCATGAGGCAATTGAAGCGGTCGGTGCAGGCTCTGGCGGAACACGGAATATTTCGGGAACCACAATATATCACAAAGCTCTGGAAGACGAGATTGCGGATCTTCACGGCAAGGAAGCCGCGCTTGTTTTCACGAGTGCCTATATCGCCAATGATGCAACGCTGAGCACCTTACCGAAACTTTTGCCGGGCCTTATCATCTATTCCGACGCGCTGAACCATGCGTCAATGATTGAAGGCGTGCGCCGCAACGGAGGCGCGAAACGTATTTTCCGCCATAATGACCTTGATCACTTGCGCGCTTTGCTCGAGGCGGACGATCCCTCCACACCAAAACTGATTGCCTTTGAATCGATTTATTCGATGGACGGCGATTTTGCTCCAATTGAGGAAATATGTGATCTGGCAGACGAATTTAATTCTATGACATATCTGGATGAGGTGCACGCAGTTGGTATGTACGGCCCCCGCGGGGGCGGCGTAGCTGAACGGGACGGATTGATTGGTCGCATCGATATTCTCAACGGCACACTTGCCAAGGCCTATGGAACGATGGGCGGTTACATTGCGGCAAGCGCGAAAATTTGTGACGCGATCCGCTCTTATGCGCCCGGATTTATCTTTACGACCTCAATTGCTCCTGCACTCGCCGCTGGCGCGAGAGCCTCTGTTGCATTTTTGAAAGCTGATATGCACCTGAGGGACGAACATCAGGCAAAAGCCAGTATATTGAAGCTGCGCCTGCGTGGACTTGGGCTTCCGGTCATTGATCACAAAACCCACATTGTTCCACTGATTGTCGGCAATCCTGTGCATACGAAAAAACTGTCCGACAAACTGCTGGAAGATTTCGGCATTTACGTTCAACCGATTAATTTCCCGACCGTGCCCAGAGGCACTGAACGTTTGCGCTTCACGCCCTCGCCTGTGCATAGCACAGAGAACATAAACCACCTTGTCAAAGCCATTGATAAGCTTTGGTCGCACTGCGCGCTGAATCGTGCTGAATTGGCCGGTTAACACCTTTCAATCGTGCACCCCTCTTCGGAGTATGCTACAGTACCTGTGGTGTATGCTGTTTATACCGATTCGGTATGGACGTAGCGGTTTAGGGAAAGAGGCAAAAAAGCAGTATGGATCATACATATCTGGCGAATGAAAGTCGGAATTATGAGACGCAATTAAAGGGATTTGACGACTACGAGCTGAAGCTCGGGGATATAATGCGCGGCGAACGTGCGACCTTGGGCAAATCTCTTTTGGACGTGCAGCGCGAGCTACGCATAAAAGCGTCTTACATATCGGCTATCGAAAACTGCGATGCTGAGGCATTTGAAACGCCCGGTTTCATCGCCGGTTACGTGCGTTCTTATGCTAAATATCTCGGAATGTGCCCTAACTCAGTCTACGATAAATTTTGCTCCGAAAGTGGGTACACATTGGCGCATGGAATGTCTGAAGGGGCATCTGTTCGCAGAACGAGTTTACCAGCCAAGGGTGTTGACGCGCACAATGAGGAGTGCGGCAAGAATTTGTTTGTAAACTCTGCGACGGCATTCCTTCCCTCTGAGGAGAGTATTCTCGATAAGATCGAAGCACGCGCCGTTGCCTCGGTCGCCGTTCTGGTGATGTTGATTTCGGGACTGGGCTATGGTGGTTGGTCGGTCCTGAAAGAAATTCAGCAAGTTCGTGTGGTACCCGCCGAAATCACACCCATTACGATGTCGGAAATTGATCCTCTTGCCGTAGATCCCAATTTGGAAACAGCTTCGTTAAATAGTCTAACCACAAGACCACTGTCTGATGACACGATAAATAGGGCATCCGTTGATCGCCTTTACCGCCCAAAACCACTGGATGTGCCCGTCATGGCGCCGCGCGAAGCGTCAATTGCATCGCTTGATCCCAGAAATTATGGCAATTTCAAGCCGGCTGAACCCAGCATGACGCTCCAAGTTAACGACATGCTCGCAGAGGCACTCGCCGATACGAAAGAGAGCGCAGGCGCTTCTGAAGACACGTTAGCAAGCGTTCCAAAAGTCCTCGAACCGGCACCTTCTCAGGTTGCGCTTTTTGCGACGCGTGATGCGTGGGTCAGCGTAACGGCCGCCGATGGTACACGCCTCTTTGAACAAACCATGAAGGCGGGTGAAGAATTTATACTTCCTTCAAGCACCCTCCCCCTGTCCTTAAGGGCGGGTATGTCTGGGTCCATATATTTCGCCATCAATGGTGAACTTTACGGACCAGCAGGCGAAGGAACTCGGGTTGTGAAAAACGTGGCATTATCTCAATCGGCCCTTCAGACGGCCTATTCGGTTGCAGATATCAGGCAGGACCCTCAACTTTTACGCGTTGCAGCTTCAGCGATCGTCTCAAGCTTTACAATCGACGATCTGTCAGATTAAAGTGACACATAGGCAGCCGGATGTCTTGCTGCACCAAGTGACCGGATTCGAGGAACACACCCATGTCGCTTAATTCAGTGCGCCCTTGGCGTAATATTTATCGTCGAAAATCTCGACAAATATACGTGGGTAACGTCCCAGTGGGTGGGGACGCACCCATTTCAGTCCAAACAATGACAAATACGCTTACAACCGATGCCGCAGCCACCATCGCCCAAGTTTTGGCGGCTGCAGAGGCCGGTGCAGATATCGTCAGGGTATCCGTTCCAGATGAAAGCAGCGCAAAGGCGTTGCGTGAGATTGTCAAAGAAAGTCCCGTCCCCATTGTTGCAGACATCCACTTTCACTACAAACGCGGGATCGAAGCTGCGGAGGCCGGTGCCGCGTGTCTCAGGATCAATCCGGGCAATATAGGCAGTGAAGCAAGGGTGCGTGAAGTCATAAAGGCCGCACGCGACCATAATTGCTCAATGCGCATTGGCGTAAACGCAGGATCCCTTGAAAAACATCTTTTGGAAAAATACGGCGAACCCTGCCCCGAAGCCATGTTGGAAAGTGGCTTGGATCATATCAAAATTCTACAGGACAATGATTTTCACGAATTCAAGATCAGTGTTAAAGCTTCTGACGTGTTTCTCGCTGCGGCGGCCTATCAGGCCTTGGCGGAAGCCACAGATGCCCCAATTCATCTCGGCATCACAGAGGCCGGTGGATTGACAACCGGTACGATCAAATCGGCCATTGGATTGGGCAATCTTTTGTGGATGGGAATTGGAGACACCATTCGTGTTTCTCTATCCGCAGATCCTGTCCAAGAAGTCAAAGTTGGCTATGAAATCTTGAAATCACTCGGTTTAAGACATCGGGGTGTGAATATCATTTCCTGCCCAAGCTGTGCACGGCAGGGTTTTGACGTGATCAAAACGGTCGAAACACTGGAACGGCGTCTTGAACACATCAAAACACCTATGAGCCTGTCAATCATTGGCTGTGTGGTCAACGGACCCGGCGAAGCCTTAATGACCGATGTGGGCTTTACCGGCGGTGGCGCGGGTCACGGAATGGTCTATTGGGCCGGCAAACAGGACCACCGGATCGACAATGACAAAATGGTGGATCACATTGTTGAGCTTGTCGAAAAGAAAGCGGAAGAACTCAAGGCAATAGAACCGCAGGTTGATGCGGCAGAGTAATCAGTCCGTCTTTTGACCCGCGAAACCTTCTCCGGGTTTTGTATACTCCGGGCGCGCGGGTGCAAAAATATCAACGATGACAGCCCCTTCAGGCCCACCGATGATGCCATGTTCACAATTTCCCGGAGCAACCCAAAAATCTCCCTCTTTGACGGGGATCTGTTCCCCATCATGGATGCGCGTTCCCCCGCCTTTGATAAGAACGCTCCATTGTTCCTGCGGATGGCTGTGTATTGTCCCCACTGCATTTGGCGCAATCACAACCACCGATGCCATGGATTGCTCTGCCGGAAAAATATGAGCCTCCATCCCATCGGTCAATTTACGATGAATACCCCTTTCCAACGCATTGATATTAAAAAAATAATCTGATGCTGACATATCAAGCCCCCCTTTACAGTTTTTCCTGTATTGCGATTTTCATTCGATTTCCTTTGCGCACATAGTTTTGGCAAATATATCGTTCAATGGATAGAGTATCTTTCAATGTGAAAGGTCAAGTGACGATGTCAGTTAAACGGCAGGCATGTCATTCTAAGGGTTCAGAAATGTTTTCCTCTCAAAATGACTGGTTGCCAGTTACTCACTCGTTCAGGCTGCTAAAGCACGTTTCGTTTGCGTTGCAGCAGACCGCCTGCACGAATGTTGATGGACAAGCCTGTTTACAGGTGATGCATCCGCTGTTTCACAGATCGGTTTACAGATCGGCATGACTCTGCCCATAGCATCCAAAAATTTTGCTTTTTGATAATAAATACTATTTTCTGCCACAGGAACGAACCTAAGCCAGTTCGCTAAGATGTCAAACCGATATGCAAGAATGAATCTATTGCGACAAAGGAGATCTTTATGAAAACCTTGTTAATTTTGACGGCTGCATGTGCGATGAGCGGAAATATTCTTTTCGCTGACTGCAGCAGAATCTCCGAAACCAATGCACTTTATAAGTCTGTGATGCAGTCAACCGCATCCCTAAGAGATATAAAACGACTGCAGCAAATGGTTGGCGTTCGCGCGGACGGAGTTTGGGGACAGCGCAGCGACAGAGCCTACGAAGAGCTTGTCAACACCTGCAACTCGTACACATACGCCAGCGAAACGCGAATGACCAGCGGTGGCCGCGTTACAGATTATTATCAAGACAAAACCGTTTTCGAAGATATTCCATACGAAGTCTGTTCAAATCAACAAGAACCCGTTTATGGAAAAGTTCAGGGCGACACTGATCCAGGTGCGGTCGTGGGGGGCGCAATAGTGGGCGGTATCATAGGAAAAGTGGTAAGCGACAATGACGGTGGGGCCGCACTTGGTGCGATCATCGGGGGGGCCTTGGCGAATGAAAATCAGAAAGCAAAAACCAAAACCGCCATTGTTGGTTATGATGACAAAACGGTCTGCACTACAAAATACAAGAAAAGCCCGCGAAATGCGATGATCTACTCCTATTCGACCGTTACGTTTAACTTGGATGGGAAAGAATATGTCGTCGAGTTTCAAAAAGAGTAATCTGGACCCGTCAACTTTCTGCTCATGTGCGGTTCCGCATAAGCATGATGGTTTTTTCACATGTGCTCGTCCAAAGCGGCTGGCCTTGATAAGAACCATCAACGCTCAACACAATCCGTATCTGCTGGGAAAAAGTGGCGCGGTTGACGGGGCTCGAACCCGCGACCCCCGGCGTGACAGGCCGGTACTCTAACCAACTGAGCTACAACCGCGCGTGAGGGCTGAATTACGCGAAGAGCTTAGAAGCGTCAATTGCAAAATACCACCTTTGGCGAAAAATTTTAATTCACCCTCTTGGCCCTGCTCCAAAAGTTTACATCCTGACGTAAATTAAGCCAACGGAAAACCCAAAGCACAGGACATGCGCCCCAAGTCCAAATTTACCATAACCGTACTTTTTATGAACCGCAGCTTGCAGAGCTCCGCCACCCGCATTACATAACTCTTGAGCATTTGGAAACGATCGCATCTGCCGCAGTTCGGGGATCAGATCGTTGGCTAAGATAAAGGAAGTCATATGAGCGAGCCCATTAACGAAACCTATCCAGTTCTGCCATTGCGGGATGTTGTTGTGTTTCCACATATTATTATGCCCCTCTTCGTTGGGCGTGAAAAATCAGTCAGCGCGCTCGAAGCGGTGATGCAAGAAGATCAACAGATCGTATTGGCCAGCCAAAAGGACCCATCGGAAGATAATCCGACTGTGGATACAATCTATGACACGGGCGTTTTGGCCTCAGTGCTGCAATTGTTAAAGCTGCCCGACGGCACTGTGAAAGTGCTGGTGGAAGGACAATCGCGCATACGCATCACCGAATATGTAGACAATGACGATTTCTTTGAGGCCCGCATCGAAGGTCTGAAAGAAATTCCCGGAGACAAAACAACAACTGAAGCACTGCTGCGAAGTGTAAGTGAAGAGTTTGAGAAATTCGCAAAAATCCGCAAAAACATCCCTGAGGAAGCGTTAAGCGCGGTTGCAGAGACAAACGAACCAGCAAAACTTGCTGATATTGTGGCAGGTCATCTGGGAATTGAAGTTGAACAAAAACAGGAACTTTTGGAAACGCTTTCTGTCAGTGAGCGCTTGGAAAAACTCTATGGGCTTATGCAGGGCGAAATGAGCGTTCTTCAAGTTGAGAAGAAGATCAAAACGCGCGTCAAATCCCAGATGGAACGCACCCAACGCGAATATTATCTCAACGAACAGATGAAGGCGATCCAAAAAGAGCTTGGTGATGGCGAGGACGGACAAAACGAAGTAGCGGAGCTGGAGTCGCGGGTCAGCGAAACCAAGCTTAGCAAGGAAGCACGCGAAAAAGCCGATGCAGAGATCAAAAAGCTCAAAAACATGAGCCCCATGTCTGCCGAAGCCACCGTTGTGCGAAATTACCTTGACTGGATGCTGAGTATCCCATGGGGCGTGAAATCGCGTGTCAAGAAAGACCTCCACCGCGCGCAGGAAATTTTAGACAATGATCACTATAGTCTTGAAAAAGTAAAAGAACGGATCATTGAGTACCTCGCCGTGCAGCAGCGCAGTGCAAAGCTTAAGGGACCGATCCTTTGTCTTGTGGGTCCTCCCGGTGTGGGAAAAACCTCACTTGGAAAATCTGTGGCCAAGGCAACAGGGCGGGAATTTATTCGTATCTCGCTTGGTGGTGTGCGCGATGAAAGCGAAATTCGCGGTCACCGTCGGACCTACATTGGCTCCATGCCAGGAAAGATCATTCAGGGACTGAAAAAGGCCAAAACGACCAATCCTCTTATCCTGCTCGATGAGATTGACAAAATGGGTCAGGATTTTCGTGGAGATCCGGCCTCAGCCATGCTTGAAGTGCTCGATCCCGAACAAAACAGCACCTTTGTGGATCACTACATGGAGGTCGAATATGATCTCTCAAATGTGATGTTCCTCACAACAGCGAATAGTTACAACATGCCCGGCCCCCTCTTGGACCGGATGGAGATTATTTCGCTCGCAGGCTATACCGAAGACGAAAAACGTGAAATTGCCCGCCGTCATTTGATCGACAAACAGATCAAAAACCATGGACTGAAAAAGAACGAATTCGAAGTCAGCGATGATGCATTGAACGATATCATACGCCGTTACACGCGCGAAGCCGGTGTGCGTAATTTGGAACGCGAGATTGCAAAACTTGCACGTAAAGCCGTGACCAAAATCGTTAAGAAAGAGGCCGAGAATGTGCAGGTGACATCTGAAAATATCGACGATTTTCTGGGTGTCAAAAAATTCCGCTACGGCTTGGCGGAGGAGGATCATCAGGTCGGCGTTGTAACAGGCTTGGCCTGGACATCCGTTGGTGGGGATCTTTTGCACATTGAGGCGCTAAAGCTCCCTGGTAAAGGACGGATGAAAACAACAGGCAAGCTTGGCGATGTTATGAAAGAAAGCATTGACGCGGCGAGTTCCTATGTCCGCTCCATCAGTCCCGAAATAGGGGTCAAACCGCCAAAGTTTGACAAGATCGACATCCACGTCCACGTGCCGGAAGGGGCAACACCCAAAGACGGGCCAAGTGCGGGACTTGCCATGGTGACCTCAATCGTGTCTGTTCTAACGGGTATTCCTGTACGCAAGGATATCGCAATGACCGGCGAGGTGACCCTGCGTGGCAATGCACTGGCTATTGGTGGGCTTAAGGAAAAACTTCTTGCCGCTCTGCGCGGGGGGATCACAACAGTTTTGATCCCAGAAGAAAACGAAAAAGACCTCGCTGATATCCCGGACAACGTCAAAGAAGGTTTGCAGATTATTCCGGTCAAACACGTCTCAGAAGTGTTGAAACACGCTCTGATTGAAACGCCTGAGCCTGTTGATTGGGATGAAGAGGCTTATGAGAAAGCTGCAGAACAGGCTGCCTCATCATCAAGCGCTGATGAGGCAGGTACCGCAACGACGCATTAGAATAAAGAGCCCGGGCACCTCTGCCCGGGCTCTTAGCTTAGCGCCTTTTTCAGTTAGAACATTCTGTATTTTCTTATCGTATCAATAATTTTCCGAATTATTATATTGTACTGCGTCTCTGATTTCCTCCAGGACCTTTACTGACTGATCGAGCCTCTGGCTCATGTTGATGAGCAGCGAAAGTGCACCGACAAAAATTACATAGACCACAAATGCAAGCGCAATCATCAACTCAAATGGAGGATCAAGAAGAAATGTAAGGTCAAATTGCAAAATCAGCTGCATGGCAGCTTCTGGGTCAGACTCAAAATAGAGGCCCAAGCCCAATGCACATATGACCACGAAATGCAGCAGTACGATTAAGGCGGAAAAAACTTTCACGACAAGCCGATTTAATCCCATGCCAATTCTCCAAGACTTTGCAACATTGGGTGGAACCATAGCAGCATAATTTATTTTTACACAGGCGAACGGAAATATATTCAATCATTATGATAATTTTTATGAATTGTTTCTAAGGGGAATCCACGTTTGACGTGACCCAATATCTTGGCTTTTAGTGGAAATACACGCAACTATGACTGTGCACGCCAATTGTATCCCCAATCTTCTAAAACACTTTGAACACGATCAGGAAAATCCGTCACAATGGCATCCACAGACAATGATATCATCTTATCAATATCTTTGAATTCATTCACGGTCCATACCGCGATGACTAAGCCAAGATCTTTAGCCCGCTGCAGGTCGCGTCGCGTGACATCCCTAAAATACGGGCACCAAAGCTGTCCGCCTGCATCATGGACAAGATCCGGTATCTGACGTTTCCGACCGGAGAAATCAGGAGAGATTAATGCAGTCGGATCGTTCGACGACGCCGATAGTTGTGGCAATTCGGTAAGGAAAGAGGTTGCGATGTCAGAAGCCTGCCGTTGACATTCTGTCAATAATTCCCAGTCAAAGCTGTGCAACAGCGTGCGCTGAGCCAGTCCAAACCGGCGCAGCTGATCAATGATTGTTGCCACCATTTGTCTTCGATAGCCAAGATCAGATCGAAAATCTGGATCAGATTTGATCTCTAGCATCAAGCAGACATCGTCATGTTGCCGGTCCGCCGCCAAAGCCAAAAGATCCACAAGCCGTGGCACACGCGCATCCGCAATCTGACGCTGAGCGGGAAATCTTTTTGCGTAGCAGCTCTCTTGATCCATGACGCCAATTTCATAGTCTTGAAGCTGCATCCATGTGAGGTCGCTCACTTTGATCTGGGCATTTACGAAAGCACGATCAGGGCCGCGAAATGTCGGGGCGTGCAAGTAGTGATCATGTGTGATGACCGGTACACCATCTGACGTAAAAACTACGTCAAATTCCAAAAGGGTCACGCCCATGTTTATGGTTTCAATAAAACCAACATGTGAGTTTTCAGGAAAATATCCACGTGCGCCCCGATGCCCGACAATCTTAATTAAATCTGGGCCTCCTCGAAAGGCCTCAACCACCTGATATACAGCCATAAAGTAGCTCTTTCCGACGCTTAACCCAATTGAGAAACAAAGTTTCTTTAATTCAATGACGCACCGGAGACAATGCGGTTCACTGGAGAAAATTGGGCTTCGATAAACTCTCCTCGGTCGCGGATCAACAAAGCAGAATGCCTGAAATATTGATCCAAACACATTATATCGGAATTGGGAAAATCGATATCAGCTTACTGGTAAAATCAATCAATTTCCCTTCAGTATCAAAGAATTATTCCAGTTAAAAAAATCCCATTTTGTTATTATTTTGTAAAATTAATTGACTCTCGTAGCTTAATAAGACTGACTGTTGAGACATAATCCAAACCAACAGGAGAGTAAAAATGAAGCTAAATAGGTACGTTAAGGCTGCTTTAACTGCCGCAGCTGTTACCATGGTTGGAAGCTTGGGACACGCCCAACAAGCGGGCGGATCGCTGGTCTTTCTCGTTCAACCGGAACCCCCAACGATGGCGGGATATGTATCAACGTCGGGTCCAATAGGCCTCTTGGGTCCAAAAATTTACGACGGACTGTTTGACTATGATAATGATGGCAAAATGGTTCCGATGCTTGCTGAAAGTGTTGATGTCAGCGCAGATGGCAAGACGGTAACGTTCAAGCTGCGCAAAGGTGTCACATGGCACGATGGTGAAGCATTTACGTCCGAAGACGTCCAATTCACGATCATGGATGTTCTCAAAAAGGTTCACCCTCGGGGGCCAAACTCCTTCAAAGAAGTGTCAAGCATTGATACACCGGATGACCATACGGCTATTTTCAATCTAGACAATCCAGCACCATACATGCTTCGCGCGCTTTCCTCCTATGAGTCGCCGATGGTTCCCAAACACCATTTGGAAGGCCAAGACATCAAAGCCGCAAAACTGGCGAATAGTCCCATCGGCACTGGTCCCTTTAAGTTTGTTGAATGGAAAAAAGGCCAATATATCCGTCTAGATAAGAATGAGAATTATTGGAAAGACGGTCGCCCCTATCTTGACAGAATTGTTGGAAGATTTGTGCCTGACGCGTCAACCCGCGCCGCCGCAATGGAAAAGGGTGAAGTCCTTTATGCTGCCTATAATGCGGTCTCCAATGTAGAAGCCGTGCGATTGAACAAAGAAAAAGACGACATCTCAATCACAACCAATGGCTATTCAATGATCAATCCTATGGCATTGATCGAGTTCAACACAAAGGAAGGTCCGTTTACAGACGCGGCCGTCCGTCGTGCCATTTCCACGGCGATCGACAGACAGTATATGATCGACACCATCTTCTTTGGATACGGAAAACCAGCGACAAGCGCGCTGTCCAGTAACTTTGGGGCGACAGGCCTT
Source organism: Alphaproteobacteria bacterium casp-alpha6 (assembly GCA_001510135.1). Classification (GTDB taxonomy): domain Bacteria; phylum Pseudomonadota; class Alphaproteobacteria; order Rhodobacterales; family Rhodobacteraceae; genus LFER01. Next base: position 9,139 of record LFER01000016.1, on the reverse strand, counting down.
CATGCAGCGATGCCAAACTATCCTGCGAACGGGGATATCGCCGCAGCCAATAAAATTCTGGATGATGCCGGATATGCGAAAGACGCAAATGGCGTCAGAATGAAGGCTATGTTCGATCTGATCCCTTACGGCGAAGACTGGAAACGTGGTGGTCAGTACATTCAACAGGTGCTTGGAGAAATTGGAATAGACGTCGAACTGCGTTACGAAGACGTGCCGACATGGCTTAAGCGCATCTATCATAACTATGATTTCGAGATGAACCTCAACTATTTCTACCAATTGTCAGATCCAGTTTTGGGTGTCCACCGTCATTACGGAACCAATATGATCCGTCAGGGTACGCATTTTGTGAACTCTTCTCGCTATAGCAATCCAGAACTGGATGCGCTTCTTTCTGCGGGTATGACAGAGCCAAATGCAGAAAAGCGGGCGGCAGTTTATCTTGATATCCAGAAAATTCTGGCCAATGACATGCCTGTTGTAAATCTGTTCGAACTTGAGTTTTTGACAGTTTACAATACCAAACTCAAGGGCGCTTATGACTCAGCGATGGGTGCATATGCATCGTTTGGTGACGCCTATCTTGAATAGGTGATAACTCAAAAACAGAGCTGAGCTCGCCTCAGCTCTGTTTCTTTTCGCTTTGCATTTCTCTTTTGGGATGCAAACAATCGAGCACTAAACATTAAAAGATGATCCAAATATGAACAGATCAAGCAAGATTTTCCGCTATGTCTCCCGTAGGCTGATACAGGGAATTCCGATTATCCTGGCAATTGTTGTGTTGAACTTCTTCCTGTTAAATCTGGCCGAAGGCGACGCTGTGGACGTGCTGGCAGGTGAAGCCGGATCGGCAACGCCGGAATATATGGAAGAAATGCGCAAAAAATTTGGTCTGGACAAACCCTTACCGGTACAACTGGCAGTTTACCTCAAAAATGTTATCCAACTGGATCTCGGATATTCATTCCGTCATGACATGCAGGTTACAGAATTGATCATTGACCGTTTCTGGCCCACATTGATTTTGATGGTCAGCACGATCCTTTTGGCGGTCGGTTTTGGAATACTGCTCGGGCTTTTTGCCGCAATAAATTTGAATACATGGAAAGACTCTGTGGTCAGCGTGTTTGCGCTGATAACCTATGCAACGCCGCTTTTTTGGGTGGGGCTGATGATGATAATTTTATTTTCAATTAAAAATGACTGGTTTCCAACAAGCGGGATGGAAAACAGCGCGATGTTTTACGAGGGTTTTGAGCGGGTAAAAGATATAGCACACCACTTGGTGCTGCCCACGATCACGTTGTCTTTGTTTTATCTGGCTCTTTACACGCGGATGATGCGTGCCTCTATGCTGGAACAATACGGACAGGATTATGTGATTACAGCCAGAGCCAAAGGTGTTACAGAACGGCGCATTACCTTTGTTCATGTTCTTCGCAATGCGCTTTTACCTGTTGTCACAATGGCGGGGGTACAAGTTGGAGCGTTGATTGGTGGATCGGTGATCGTGGAATCCGTATTTGCATGGCCCGGTTTGGGAATGCTCGCCTTTGAATCGCTTTTTGCACGTGATCTGAACCTGCTGTTGGGCATTTTCCTGCTCTCTTCAGCCTTGGTCGTCGCGGTTAACTTGGTCGTTGACGTGATCTATTGTTTTCTGGACCCAAGAATAGAAGTGAATTGACATGGCAGATTTTTGGAAAAGGTTTTCACGTAACCATCAGGCTGTGCTTGGATTACTGATTTTGTGCTGCGTGATTTTCCTTGCGGCGATTGCAAATATTATTTATCCCGGTGATCCGTTTTTATATTCAAAATTTCCGTTGTCCCCCCCTGGCGAAAACGGTTTTCTTTTGGGCAGCGATTCAATCGGACGCGATGTGGCTTCGGGCATCGCCCATGGCGCGAAAACATCTTTGTTGATCGGCCTCATTGCGACCCTTGCTGCCGTTTTTATCGGCGTTATTTTTGGTGCTTTTGCAGGCTATTACGGTGGGATCGTCGATGACATTTTAATGCGTGTCACCGAAGTGTTTCAAACAATCCCCTCCTTTATTTTCGCAATCCTTCTGGTGGCTATCATGAAGCCCTCCATTGAAAGTGTTGTGATTGCGATCACGGTAGTGTCTTGGCCTGCGGTTGCGCGTCTGGTTCGAGGCGAGTTCTTAGCGCTCAAGAACCGTGAATTTGTGCAAGCCTGTCACACATTGGGCATGGGTGATGTGCGCATCATGCTGGCGGAAATATTGCCCAATTGTCTGAGCCCTATCATCGTTATTGGATCGCTGATGGTGGCAACAGCAATTCTAATTGAAAGTGGGTTGGCATTTTTGGGCCTTGGCGATCCCAATGTTATGAGCTGGGGATTCATCATTAGCGACGGGCGTTCGATGCTTCGGGTTGCTTGGTGGATATGTACTTTTCCCGGCATTGCGATTTTAATCACGGTTCTTGCCATTAATTTGGTTGGCGAAGGTTTGAACGATGCGCTGAACCCCCGTTTGAGAGAAAGAAAGTGACAGATAAACTCCTCACAATATCAAATCTTGACATCGCGCTCCCTGAGGGGTCCGAACGCAGGTTGGCAGTAGAAAATCTAAGTATTGATCTATCTCCCGGGGAAACTCTTTGTATTGTCGGCGAAAGTGGTTCAGGAAAATCATTAACTGCACGCGCTTTGATGGGGTTGCTGCCCGCGCCCCATGTTCGGGCGACAAAGGGAAAAGTTTTGTTTTGTGGAGAAGACCTTACCCAAGCGTCCGAGCCAAGAATGCGCCAGATCCGCGGCAGCGAAATATCCATGATTTTCCAAGAGCCTATGACAGCGCTTAACCCGGTTATGACGATCGGGGGGCAAATTGATGAGGTGTTCAGGTTTCACGCGGATATGCCGCCACGTGAGCGTCGCAAACGGGCGATACAGCTGCTTGAAGACGTTCATTTACCCGACCCTAAGCAAATAGTCGCGGCATACCCGCATGAATTATCAGGGGGGCAGCGCCAAAGGGCAATGATTGCTATGGCCCTCGCCTTGGAACCAAAGATTTTGATCGCCGATGAGCCGACAACGGCGTTGGATGTCACGACGCAAGCGCAAATCTTGAAATTAATAAATGAAATGCAAGACGTTCATAAATCGGGTGTTTTGTTTATTACGCATGATTTTGGTGTTGTTGCCGATATTGCAGATCGCGTTGTTGTTATGCAGTATGGAAAAGTTGTGGAAACAGGCACTGTTGATAAGGTCTTAAATGCACCTGAACACAGCTATACACAGGCATTGATTGCCTCCGTGCCGAGTTTGATACCTCGCGCCCCCCGCCCGCGTTCAGAACACATCGTATTGTCCGGGAAGGATGTACAGAAGTCCTTTGGAGGCGGGAAAAGTTTATTCGGCTTTGGAAAACCAAATCGTCATGTAAGAGCCGTAAAAGATGTCACACTTGATTTGCGCCGTGGCGAGACTTTGGGTGTGGTTGGCGAAAGTGGCTCGGGAAAATCGACCTTGGCGCGCTGCATAATTCGACTGATGGACAGTGACAGCGGGAGTATTTTGCTGGACGATGTTGATATTACATCGCTGGGGCGTTCAGAAATGCGTCCGTTTCGAAAAAGAATACAGATGGTGTTTCAAGACCCGTTTGCCTCTTTAAATCCCCGAATTAAAGTGGGGCAGATCATTTCCCAAGGACCTATGATCCAAGGAGAGGCACGCGAGAGTGCCGAGGCGCGCGCGCGCGAACTGCTCGAAATTGTCGGGCTGGATGAGCGGGCCTTCAACCGTTATCCGCATGAGTTTTCTGGTGGTCAACGCCAAAGGATAGGCATTGCGCGCGCTTTGGCTTTGGATCCGGAAATATTGGTCGCCGATGAGCCGGTATCCGCCCTCGACGTTTCGATCCAAGCACAAATTTTGGAACTTTTGGACGAAATCAGAGAAAAGATGAACCTGTCGATGATGTTCATCACCCATGACCTTAGGGTCGCCGCGCAGGTATGTGATCGTTTGGCAGTCATGCGTTATGGAGAGATCGTTGAAACAGGCGCAACCGGTGACATTTTCAACAACCCTCAGCATAGTTACACGCAGGAACTTTTGGCGGCTGTACCAGGACAAAACTGGGATCGCAAACTTGCCACATAAGCAAGGCATGTCACCCTTTAGAAATTGTAGCTGACGAATGGCTCGACGCCATCCAAAGCTGCGCTCAGAGGCGTCTTATGTGTGACTGACGCCTCGTTGAATGTGCCCGCTCATCAACGCCACTCGCAAATTGATGAAGATATTCCCCCCGAAATCTTCCATCTGTTTCACTAATAGCTACGAAGACAAATTGCCCAAGCTGCGCGATAAGACGTTGAGCAGCAGCCGAGAGACGGTGTTGTCAAAATTGTTCCAAGGCAAGCTCCCGCAAAAGGTAATAGACCCGACTGAAAAAACGCGCCCTCCCTCGGGTGTTTCAAAATAAACCATATCCGCACGCATCACTTCTTTTTCAGGACCACCCGACAAATTTGTTAAATGTGTCAATTGTTCCTCTGGCACCAAAATGAAATGGTCGTCAGATGCAAAGGATTGCGCCAAAATGGTGATCTGATCACCTGAGCCCAGCTTTGGATCAACGCGGTCCAGTTCAAAACCTGCAGCGCCGTTGCCACTGAACCCAAAATCACCAATGATGTCCTGATCGATACCCTCAAAGACCCAATCAAATTCCGGATCATAACACACACGCTGATAGGGCATCCCGTTAAATGTGCCTTGTGCCGTAAATCCGACGCCCACCAATTTCTGCGGAGCTCGACCATTGCGCCGCCACAAACCACCATAGGCCCCATCAAATCCGTTATAATATTCTCCGGGTTCGGAAGCCCATGCGCGCAAACCATCTTCTGCTCTTCGAATTTCAAGCAAACTTGGATCTTCACTGTGGCGCGCAATGCGCCAATAAAACCCATTACCGCCAAGGTAATGCAAAGCGCCCCCGCCGTCTCTGTAATGGGTCAATGCGTCTAGGGTTTCTGTGGTGTGGTATTCTGGATGGCTGCCAGTCACAACCGCATCGTACCGCTTAATTGCATCCACTCCTTCATTGTGGAGCTCCTCATCAGTAACGATGTCATAAGCTATGTTCTTGGTATGTAACCAAGAAATTAGATGACTGTCCGCCTGAAAGTGACGCAAACCCGAGCAGGTGGCTTGACCAAATGTAATGTACCCGGGACGTAGATTAAAAAGCGGACGTTTATGAGAGGCGTGACATATTCCGCTGCCGTCCACATGGTTATTATAAGTGGATAACCCGTAACTTGAAAAGACAGCCGCGTTGTGCGGGTATGCGTTCCATTCAGCAATCCGATCCAGCCATGAAGGTTCATAATCCGGTCGCGCATGATTTCCATAGATAACATAGGTAAAAGTTGACACCAAAACACAAAGTTTTGCGGTTGGTTGATCTCTTTGGGGACAGACAAAAAAAGGCATCGCATCATAGTCATCCCCGCAGGAAATACGCATAACATAAATACCTGATGGCATATTGTCGGGGATTACAAAGCTAAAGTCCGTTTCCCAGCCAAAATCATAAATATCATCCTGATGAAAGGAAATGGCAGCGTAGTGGTCTGGTTTGTGTTGCCAGTTCATTTCGCTTCCATCCCATGCCGCGCCTGTAACAGCACGGGTCGGCGCGTTGACAAGTTCCAGATCCGCGCAGCCATTGCCAGGAACCGTCATGCTTTGAATGTTTTTGGCAAAATCCCAAGTGGCAACACACTGCCCATCCATGAATACCGATGGGGCCTCAATTTTCCCATTGAAACAATTTTTAACCGCATTTTGAACGTTCTGACCGGCAATTATGAGGATCGAGTTTTCCGATAAATCAATCTGTGTTTCCAAATCCCGAACAGTTTCTTCGGGGCTTTGGATTTGCTCAATGCCATTCACTGAAACACTGAGTTCACCCTGTTTATTGACCGAGGCCTCAATTCGATACCATCTGCGGATAGCAACCTTGTTTTCGCTCCTGACAGTATTTTGATCGACACCAAAATTAACATGACCACCCGCCGTCAACGTCAGACGAAACCGGCCAAAATGTAAAATTTCCTGAGCAGCTTCGCTTATAAGGGTCGGATAAAGCAGGAGCGAAAACATGATTTTTTGTTCAGCTCGAATTTTAAGCTGTTCAGTTGTTATTCCATAAGATCCCGGACTGAACCTTTGTTTGCGCGATATGAAAGACTGCTCCCGAAACAAATCATCACAGGCATACTCAACAAGCCCCATGCCTTGGGGATTGGGATCAGCGCTTATGGATCGAAAAAGTCGTGCAGTATAGTTTTCTTCATGTTCACTGGAAACCATGAAATCTATACGTTCATTTGCACGCCCAGATAGGCGACTGGAATATCCAATCAATGGGACTGTTTTCAACTTAGTTCTCAACTCTTTGTACGTCGAATATTGGCCTAACTTGAACTTACTGACCAATACAGAGCAAGTAAAACTATTTCATTCTTTATTTAAGCTCCAAAAGTTTTAAAGAGTATTCCTAATGCAGATAAAATTCTGCAAACTTTTTGAGTGCATCCCTTTATGTTTGGATTATTTCAAATGATGGTCAGTGAAAATTTCCATCCCGACGCGGGTGTCTATTTGAGATACATAATATGATTATTGACTGAAATTAGATGCTTCGTCATTGTGGTTTAGGCATCAAAAAGGTCTGCAATCAAAATTGATGCTTTTTAAATGCGCCATAGATTTTTGGCCCAAAGGAAAATTGATGGATTGTCTTGTTAAATCTGAGTTCACCGGCAGCGTAGCTTGGCTTGGTCGCGTGCCTCACGCATCTAAAAATATTCGATCGGAGACGACTGGCAAGGTTGACACCACCTTTGAAGGCATCTGTGGTGAAACGCATTCCGGTCTGAACCGCCCCTCATGCGTCAGGGTCACTATGCTTTATCCAAAAGGGACAGTCATCAAAAACACCCGCCAGATTTCTGTGCTTTCTGCCGAAGAAATTGCAGAGATCGCAGCGCATATGGGATTAGATAATCTTGATCCAAGTTGGTTTGGCGCGTCGATCGTGGTCAAAGGATTCCCCGATTTTACGCATATCCCGCCCGGTTCACGCTTACAAACGAGTGCTGGCACAACACTGACCGTAGATTTGGAAAATGCACCTTGCAACTTACCCGCCAGAGAAATTGAAAACGAACATCCAGGATTCGGAAGAGCATTTAAAGGTGCGGCAATGGGACGTCGTGGCATAACAGCTTGGATTGAACGACCAGGTCCACTGGCTGTTGGTGATACAGTAAGCCTTTTTACGCCAACTCAACGTGGATGGGACCCAAAATAATGCGCTCAAAAGAACAACAAAAATAACGCGTGCAAAATGTAAATTTGTTCTGCATGTTGGATCACGATGGAACATGGTAAAATAAATAATCATTACGATGCCCTTGTCATCGGTGCCGGATTTTCTGGGCTATATCAACTTCACAGATTGCGCGACGATCTCGGGTTGAAAACGGCTGTCGTCGAAAAAGCTGACGGTGTTGGGGGGACATGGTATTGGAACCGCTATCCGGGTGCACGCTGCGACAGCGAAAGCCACGGGTATGCTTATTTTTTCTCGCGTGATCTACACCAAAATTGGCAATGGTCTGAAAGGTATCCCGGGCATACAGAAATCAGAGCATATTTGAATTATGTCGCCGATACGCTGGATCTTAAAAAAGACATTCTCTTCAACACCACAGTATCCAGCTGTCGATTTATATCTGAAAAGGACCTTTGGGAAATTAAAATTGACGATGGATCGTGTTTGTTTGCAAAGTGGCTTATCACAGCAGTTGGCTGCCTTTCCACAGCAAACGTGCCAGACATTCCGGGGTTATCTAGCTTTAAAGGGCAGTGGTATCACACAGGAAAATGGCCACACGAAGGCGTAGATTTTGCAGGTTTGAAGGTCGGGCAAATCGGAACTGGGTCCACCGGAATACAAGCTGCTCCCGAAATCGCCAAATCCTGCAAAAATCTTACAGTATTTCAAAGGACACCAAATTATTCGATCCCTGCGCGCAACACAGCTTGGGATGAAACATATGCGACATGGGTGCGCGATCATTACGATGAATTAAAAGGCTTGGTTCAATCGACCCCCAACGGACATCCATTTCGGATATCAAACAATCTGACGATGGAGGTATCTGATACAGAACGCGAAGACATGTTCGAAGCCGCGTGGAAAAAAGGTGGGCTGCGCTTTAGAGGTGTATTTCATGATTTGCTGACCTCCAAAATGGCAAATGACGCGGCAGCCAGCTTCATCAAATCCAAAATTCTCCAAATAGTGGATGATCCAGACACGGCTGACATATTGACCAACATTGACCATCCATATGCTGCAAAACGACCTCCTATCGACACAGAATACTTCGAGATCTTTAACGAAGATCATGTCATGCTTGTGGATTTGAAAGCAGATCCCATTGCCGAGATCACCAGCGATGGGATCAGACTGCAAAGTGGTAAACACCATGAGCTAGACGTTATTGTTTTTGCGACTGGCTACGATGCAATGACAGGACCCCTGCTCAATTTGAACATAACAACGCCCAAAACGTCATTGAAAACATATTGGGACAATGGTCCCACAAATTACCTCGGCCTTGCCATACCTGGGTTTCCAAATCTTTTTACGATCACAGGACCGGGTAGCCCATCTGTTTTATCAAATATGCCAGTTTCAATTGAGCAGCATGTTGATTGGATCACAGAATGTCTAAGGCACTGCATCGAAGTTGGCTGTAAAACGATCCAAGCAGACCAGCAGGCGGCACAACGTTGGACAGATCATGTTCGCGAGGTTGCAGATGCCACATTACTGCCTACAGTCAAGCACAGCTGGTATCTTGGCTCGAATATTCCGGGAAAACCGCGTGTATTTATGCCCTATGCGGGGGGCTTGGTCAGTTATCGCAATATCTGTGATAAAATCGCGCAAGACGGATACAAAGGTTTTCATTTTAACACATCCAAGACGGCGAATTCAGAAGATGATCTCAATTTTCAATCCTCAAAACATCTTGGTCTCGGTGTTTAATCGCTAAG
>LFER01000015.1 GCA_001510135.1 Alphaproteobacteria bacterium casp-alpha6 | reverse complement strand
CCAAGATAGGTTATATTCTCATGACGCATCGCAACCGGAGTTTGATCCTCTGCACAAAGTACAACCGCTGCACTGCCTTCCAAAATTTCACGATAGTTGCAAAGGGCACCTCCGTGATCAAGCGGCAGGGGCGTATCTGGACGGATGCTTTCAACACGCGCAACAGTCACATCAACCCCCGGAAAATCGGGCGGTAACGGAACGGGAATGGTCATATCAATATCCCGCGCCGCAGAGCGTGGGCCAATCACAACCTGTCCCTTGGCCTGCGCCAGCGCATCTTTGAGCTCAGAGGGCATATGCATCATGCCCGGGGCCAGTATAACTTTATAGCCATCAAAATTTCGCGTATTGGGCGCAAGAATATCGACCGACAGTCCAAGGGCGCGAAGGGCTTTATATATCTCAAACACCAACCCAAAATAACTTAAGCCCGCGCCATGGGGTTGGATATGCCACATGGCATCAGAGTCATAATCAAAAAACAATCCGATATCGGATTGACCCTGCAAGACATCTGAGGCTTGGGTGATTTCTCTGGCCGTTTCGCGTGCCTCACAAAGTGCGGGCGCCTCTTGGCTGTCGGGGCGCAAAAGCCCTGCGTGCATCTGTTCCTGAGCCATCGGCGCCTGCCGCCAGCGGAAATAGCACACGGCCTCCGCCCCGTGGGCAAAGGCTTCCCAAGTCCAAAGTCGCACCATCCCCGGAAGCGGATCAGGATTAAAAGGCGCCCAATTGACGGGTCCGGGTTGTTGTTCCATGACCCACCAGCGACCTTTGCCAACGGTACGGTAAAGATCATGGTGGAAAGCCTGAAAATCCGGATCTCCCTGACGGGCATAGCGTTTTTTATGCGCAACATCTCCCCCCACCCGATCCTCCAAAAATCCAAGAGGATAGCTGTCCCAACTGGCAATATCCAAATCATCACCCACCTTGTAGTGATCAAAATCAGTGATCCGGCCCATATAATTATGTGCGATTGGTGCATGGGTAAATTTGCGCAGAATGTCCACCTGAAGCCGGTTGAACGCCACAACCTGATCCGAGCTGAATCGACGAAAGGAGAGCTGATGGGCGGGATTGGCCTCTGTCACGGTCAGATTGGGCAAATCAATCTGATCGAAGGCAGAATACTCCATTGACCAAAACACGTTCCCCCATGCGCTGTTGAGCTCTGCTATATCCTCATAACGCGCGGCCAGCCATTTTTGAAAAGCCACCCGTGCGGCGGGGCTATAGGAAATGGTTGTGTCGTGACAGCCATATTCATTGTCTGTCTGCCATGCCCTCACATCCGCGTGTGTGCCATACCGTTTTGCAAGTTGCTCCACAATGATAGCGCATTCGGATTTATATCCCTCATGACTGAAACAGTAATGACGGCGCGATCCAAATTTGCGGGTGCGGCCTTCTTTGTCCACGGCCAGCATATCGGGATGGCGGTCGATCATCCACCTTGGGGGGGTCGCTGTGGGTGTGCCAAGCACCACCTTCAACCCCGCTTTACCCAGAATTGCGATTACCTCATCGAGCCATTCGAACGCATATTGCCGAGGCTTTGGTTCAAGGCGCGACCACGCAAATTCACCGATACGCACCCAGGTGAGCCCCGTCTCTGCCATCCGGCGCGCATCCTCTTCCCACATAGATGGGGACCAGTGTTCGGGATAATAGCAGCTTCCAAGCGTACGTTTCATGAAGAACTCACAATATAATTTGATGTTCAGGTTGTCCCATAAAGGGAACGCGTAGCTGATACGTGCACCCCTCCCCCTTTTCGGGAGAGCGCATGCCCATTGTCGCACTTGTTACAAACAGCTGGGACAGGTCCTCTCCCCCGAAAGCCGGACAGCTTGTCTGTTTTGCAGGAAAGTCATAGGCGCATAAAAAGGCGCCTGCTGGGGAATAACGCGCCACTCGCGAAGCGCCCCATTGCGCGTTCCACAAACAGCCCTCGGCATCCACCACGGATCCATCAGGATTTAACCGTTCTGATCTCAGGTCCAAAAATACCTCAGGCGCCCCATCAGGCCACCCTTCGGCATCGAGGTTTTGACGCATAATCTGACCTGTCAATGTGTCTGTGTAATAGGCGTAGGCTCTGCGGGGGCAAAAACAGATCGAATTGGCAATGCTGATCCCCGAGTAAAGCCGTTCCAGACCATCCCGATAAAACCGGTAAATCGCCCCTGCCCCCTGCTGAGCATTTTTGCCCATGGTGCCAATCCAGAAGCCCCCCCAAGGGTCGGCGCGTCCATCGTTTGAACGGGTCAGGCTATTTGCCGCGTCCAGCGGGCAGATGTGAGAGCGGGCCAAGGTGTCAACATTAAAGCGAAACAATTCAACCTCACTGGCAATCAACAGCTCATCACGTGATATCCACCCCGCAGCAGAAACATGATGTTCAAACTGCCACTCAAGGGGGATGTTATCCGCGCGGCTCATCATTTTTTTGCCGATGATATCAAACCAGAACAACTGATTGCGTTCTGGGTGCCAGAGCGGCCCTTCGCCCAAAGTGCAGGATCGCGGATCAAAAAGTATCCCAGTCATGTGGCATAGACCTGATCGTAAAGCGCAACGATATGTGCTGCACGGCTTTGGACGTCTGCCAAGGAAGACCCCGGTTTATAAAGGGCAGAGCCGATGCCAAATCCGTTTGCGCCTGCCTCTTTCCATTCTGCAAAATTTTCAGGACCCGCACCGCCGACGGCCAGAACCTCTGTCTCTCTCGGCAAGACCGCGCGGATCGCTTTCATGCCCGCCGGCCCGATCAAATTTCCGGGAAAAAACTTCAGCCCATCTGCCCCTGCACGCAGCGCTGCAAAACATTCGCTTGGGGTCATCACCCCCGGATAGGACAAAAGTCCCGCCATTTTGGTCGCTTTGATCACCGCAGGATCACAGTTTGGCGAGACCACAAGTTTTCCGCCAATGTCGTGCACGCGATGAACCTCCTCCACCTCCAAAACGGTTCCCGCCCCAATCAGGGCCTGATCCCCGAAGGCATGCACGATCCTTTCAATGCTCTCAAACGGGTTTGGTGAGTTTAACGGCACCTCAATCTTCGTGATGCCAGAGCCCAAAAGAACGGATGCCATGTCAACCGCTTCATCTGGTCGAACACCACGCAGGATGGCAATAATATTCCGCGTCATCCGCGCGCCTCCTTCAATGCATGATAGGCAGCCTTCAATCCGTCAAGGGTCATATCATCACCACTTTGCACGCGAGACGGCAAACCTTGGACCGCCAGCGCGCGGGCATAAAGAGCGCTCAAATCTGGCGCGCCAATCACCACAAGATCCTGACCCAGCCAGTAAGGTTTTGCACCTGCAAGTTCCAGACCAATCAAATATCCCGAAAGACGCGCGCGCGTCGCCTCCGCAGAAAGATTATTGATCAACCCCTCTGCACGCAAACCAAAGAGGCGTGAGGTTACCTGTTGAGGCGAGGTCATCGCATCATCCACTGCCTCAAGAAAATCGGGTTCCGACCAGCCCCCTGCCCCGATTCCATGGCGCAAAACAGAGTGGCCACTGATCAGTGAAAAAAGCTCTCCCGTCATAAACGTGCGAAAACTGACAATTTCCTTGGCGCTCACCTGCACCCATTTTGTATGGGTACCCGGCAAACAGAGCGTCCCGAAAAAATTGGGGTCTCTGGCCAGGTACCCCGCAATTTGGGTTTCTTCGCCGCGCATTACATCGGCCGGTTTCTTTTGGGAGAGTCCCGGCAAAATATGCAGATCAATGCGCGCGTCCGTTGGAGTGACCCGAAGCCCAGTTTCCCCCGTGGGCGGCAAAGATGGCACGCTGAGATAGGGTGCCTCTGCCCATCCCTGACGTGCCCCCACCATTCCGCAGACAATCACAGGGCAGACCCCCTGCCCCAAATAGGACGCAACCAGATCCAACAGCACCGGCTCAAAGTCATGCGGTTTTAGCTTACTCATGCCTTTGTCAGAGGTGAGACAGGTCAAAAGCCTTTCGTCCGGCCCGAATACCCATACCCTTAGATGGGTCGTCCCCCAATCCACAGCAAACCATTCAGCCTGATCCATCGCTTCTAGCCCACATGCACAACGCCACCATCGACGGCCATCACTTGTCCCGTCATCATACGGCTCGCCTCTGAAGATAGAAAGAGCGTGGCATCCACAATATCTTGGGCCACGAGATGTTTCTTCAGGCATTGGCGCTCCAGATGCGTCGCCAAAGCTTCTGGTGTGGCCCATTTATCCAATTGCTTTTCCGTCAGAACCCAACCGGGCGCCAAAGCATTGACGCGGATGTTGCGCGGGCCAAGTTCACGGGCCAACGAATAGGTCAGACCTGTGATCCCCGCGTTTGCCGCCGCATAGGATGCATAGCCCGCATTGCCCATCATGTAGCTGATAGAGGAAAAATTGACGATTGTCCCGCCTGTGTCGGCCATCCCCTTGGCCACCGCCTGGCAGGCAAAAAAATAGGCCTTGAGGTTTATCGCTTGGGACCAGTCCCAAAAATCTTCGCGCACCTCTCCTACCACATGGCGTTCATCATTGGCGGCATTATTTACCAAGACCTGAATGGCGCCGTGGACCTCGGCAGCCTCATCAATCGCACGCTCCAAAGCACCGATATCTGTGATGTCACAGGAAATAAAGAGAGGTGTTTGACCATATTTTTCAGCCATCTCTTCGCAAAAGGCCGTTGCATCAGACCTTTGGACAAAGGCCACGGAGGCCCCTTGCGCCAGAAACCCTTCGCTCAGCGCCGCACCAATGCCTGATCCCCCGCCGGTGATAAAAACACTTTTTCCCTTAAGATCATGAAACGTCGCCGTTTTAGGGGGGATCATAGCTTTGTTCCTTTCACAACCCACATGGTTTCTGGAAACCTCCAAGGCAAATTAAGACCCTGTGCCATCAGATAGGCGCCGCTCAACTCCAAAGGTCCGGTTTTAATGCCCTGACCCCCGCGTGAGAGTTTGGGGAGTTCCTCCGCATTGACAAGTTCAATGCGATAACGGGCGTCAGGGTCAAGACGGGTCAGGGGAAGTGGTCTTGGCAATATCTGCGAAGAACTTTGTGCTTGTCCCGCAAAGACCACAAATTCTGTTGCGCATTCCGACAGCTGTTGTTCTGCGATCACCGCAGGATCGGCGCTGTCCAGACGCAGGATATCGGCCTTTGCCATCCAATGGCGGTTTTCCTTCCACCACCCTGTGATGGTGCGCAACACTTCGCTCTCTTCTTCGCTCAGCTCGCGCGGGTCCATTTCAAACCCCATATGACGCTGTGCTGCGACCCAAGCGCGAAAGCGGATATCAATGCTGCGCCCCGACGTATGGCATTTTCTGGGGCCAACATGGCTTCCAGTGACCACAGAGGGTAAAAACAAGGCCGCGTTATGTTGCATTTTCAGCCGCTCAAGCGCATCATTGCTGTCAGAAAGCCATACCCGATGGGTTCGGCCAAGTATGCCAAAATCAATCCTCCCGCCACCCGAGGCGCAGCTTTCGATTTCCACCTTCGGAAACGCCTGACGCAGGCGGTCCAATAGCGCATAGGTGCCCCGCGTCTGCCGCGCATCGGCAAAAGGCAAAACACGGTTATGATCCCATTTGATGTAGTCGATGTCATAGGTGTTTAAAATCCGTGCAATGGCATCAAAAAGATATGATTGCACGTCAGGCAGAGCCATGTTGAACACCATTTGCTGCCGTCCCAATATCTGATCCTTAGGCCCCAGAACCCATTCAGGATGCAGACGGTAGGTATCGCTGTTTTGATTGATCATCTCCGGTTCAAACCAAATCCCAAAGGACATGCCCTGATCGTGAACATGGTCAATCAAGGGGGACAGCCCCTCTGGATATTTGCGCAGATCCACCTGCCAATCAGACAGTGATTGAGTGTCGTCATCGCGTTGCCCAAACCATCCATCATCCAGAACAAAGCGCTCTGCGCCAAGGCTTGCCGCCAAGGTCGCAATGTCTTTGAGCTCCTCTGGTTTATGGTCGAAATAAACCGCTTCCCAGCAATTGTAATGCACGGGCCTTGGGCGGGATGGATCAGGCAGATCAAGTACCCGATCGCGCAGATGCCGCTGAAATGCCACCGCGCAGCCGTTGATCCCCCCATCCGAAAAAGCGGCATAAAGGACTGCCGTTTCAAAACGGGTCTGTGGGGTTCTTTCAATCCCGCGCGCATGTCCAAACTGGATCTGGCGGCGCCCGTCAGGCAATTCTTCGGCCACCATGCGATGACCACCGGACCATCCATAATGAAATCCATAAACATGGCCCTGCGTATTGCGCGCGCCCTTCATTGGCACCAAAAGCCCCGGAAAATGTTCATGCCCCGTGCGCCCGGTGTGGTTTTCCCGTTCCCGAATGCCGGCAGACCAGGCTGTTGTGTTCATTTGAAATTCACCACACCAACGCCCTGCAAAATCGGTCATCTCCTGACTTCCCTGAGGTGCGGGAAAGACGGGGGCGGCAAACCAAGTCAGCTTCACAGGATCCACAGAGCTTAGCGATGCTTTCACAGAAATCACATGCGTTTCGGGATCAAGGTCAAATTGCGCCTGATAGGTAAGCTGCAGCGCATCATCGCGATAGGTGAGAACCAAGGCATTGACTGTTTCTTCTGCGCTCTCAAAAATAAACTGCGGCAAGAGGGCTTTGCCCTGAGCATCCTCAGCCACAAGACCGGCTTGGCCCGGAAAGCCACGGCGCACCTCTGGGCAAATTGACAGGGTGGGGTTTTCATCCAACATCCCACCGGTCAGGTCTAGTGCACCTGCCTGAACCAATGTCTGGAGATTTTCCGATGCCGGCAGAGGGGGACCCCAATAGAGGATTTCCGCAAGCCGCTCCTCCCGCGATCCAAGTACCAAAGTCTGGCGCAAATCATCCAGCCGCCAAGTTTTGATCATTTAACAGCCCCTAAGGTCAGTCCGGCGATAAAATGCTTCTGCATCATAAAGAACATTACAACAGGTGGCACGGCCGCCACAATCGATCCTGCCGACATCAAATGATACTGAGCCACATATTGCGAATTGAATGAGGTAATCCCAGCCGTCACAGGTTGTGCATCCGGGCCTTGGGTCAAGACAATCGCCCAGAAATAATCGTTCCAGATAAAGGTGAAAATCAGCACCGAAAGCGCAGCAATGGCGGGCCGCATAAGGGGAAGCACCACAAACCAGAAAATCCGCCATTCCGCGACACCTTCAACACGGGCTGCTTCGATCAGTTCAAAAGGTAGCGCGCGGATAAAATTGCGCATAAACAAAGTGCAAAACCCCGTCTGAAAGGCGATATGGAACATGATCAATCCCAGTTTGGTATCATAAAGTCCAACACTGACTGTAAGATCACGCACCGGCACCATCAAAATCTGAAAGGGTACAAAGTTGCCTGCGATAAACATGAAAAAAATCAACAGGTTTCCTTTAAATCTATAGATGCCCAGAGCGAATCCCGTCATACAGGATAGGGCCACCGCCCCGATGACTGTTGGCACAGTAATGAGCACTGAATTCAACATATACCGCGGCATATCACTGTCGTAAAATACGCGCCCATAATTGGTAAGAAATTCAACGGTGCTCGGCATCCCCCAATAATTGCCATTTGTAAAATCAGCCAGAGGCCTGACCGAAAATGACGCCACAGCAATCAGCGGCAAAAGCCACAGAATGAGCGCAACAGGAACCATGGTTTGATAGGCGATCTGCGTTCCTTTGGAGCGTTTTTCGATGGGCGTTGGAAACATCGCTTAACCCTCTCAGTGCCGCGCCGCGCGTTCATCGCGATACATCGACCATAGGAAATAGATGATAAACACCAGCATGATCAAAAACAACACGACCGCAATCGCAGAACCATAACCCATCCTGAACCCATATTCAGAAAGCGCCTTTTCAAACATGTAAAAGCTCAGAACACGGGTGGATCCAAAAGGTCCACCATTGGTCATAATCGAGATAAGATCAAACGACCTGAGCGCGCCGATGATGGTCACAACAAATGCAATAAAGGTTGCAGGGCGCAATTGAGGCAGGATTACATACCACAGCATGCGCACCCCCTTGGCCCCGTCAAGCCGTCCGGCTTCGATCTGTTCAGGGTTTACCGCGTTCAACCCGGTAAGATAGAGAATCATGCAATATGCGGTTTGCGGCCAAAGTCCCGCGGCGATAATCCCGTAGGTGGCCATTTTCGGATCCCCCAAAACATTGATCGTATCAAATCCAAAAAGGGTAAGCGCCGCATTCAGCAATCCTTCGCGAGGCAGATAAAACCACGAAAATACCAATCCCACAACGACCTGACTGATCACAAATGGGAAAAAGAACAGAGATTTGTAAATCCGAATACCGATAATGTTCTGATTAAGAAAAAGAGCAATTAGCAACCCTGCAGGGATGGCCAATAAATAAAGAGCAAGCCACTTAAGGTTATTCCAAAGAGAAATTTCAAAGGCCCTGTCGTCGATCAGCTCTTCGTAATTTCCAAAACCGACAAAGGTTGCCGTCCCCAACCCGTCCCACTCGTAAAGGGATATATTAAAGGATTGGATGATCGGATTTATCACATAAACCAGAAAAAACAACACTCCGGGCAGCAAGAACAAAAGCGGTGTCACCGTCATTCTGTGCCGCTGAAGCCATGATCTTTCATCAACCGCCAGTGACATGCCCATCCTCCATGAATGCCTTTAAAGGGACCTGTCGTAATGCCCTGTCTGAAAATAAAATGCCTTCTGAAACATGCGCCCCGTTCAAAAGAGCGGGGCGCATCGCTGAGTTTATTTATAGATGCGCTGACGCGCTTTTTCGAGACGGTTCAAGATGTCATCAAGATTGTCCGGAAAGACCATGAATTCCTGCAGACCTTCCATTCCGGCAGATGCCATTTCTGCCGGGAAGTCGCGGTCAAAGAACTGGGCGACCCCGCCTTGAGCATTCTTTGACAGCATGTCAAACCCTTGCACGATAAACTCATCATCTGACACAGATGCGTTCGCGTTGATCGGCAATTGTCCAAGCCCGTCCGGACCATTGATTTTTGTTTGCACCTCAGGTGAGGTCACATACTGCAAAAACGCTTTGGCCGCTTCGACATTCTTTGCACCGCTGGCAATGTGGAACGTATCGGTCGGGGCATCTTCACCCATTGGGTAATCCCCGATTTTCGGGAATTGATAGAAATCAAGCTGCGCGTCTGTCAGACCTGCGGAACGCAGGTGTGGCACAACGAAGTTCCCCATAAGATAGGCTGTCGCCTCACCCTTAACAACAAAGGGAAGGGCGTCCTGCCAGTTATACGATTGGTGGTCATCGATAAATGCCCCCATGTCGATAAGCTTGCGCCAGTTCGCGAATGTTGCGCGGACTTCATCACTGGTCCAAGACAGCTCACCACGCGCCAGCGCCATATGGCTGTCAAATCCGTTGGTGCGCATGTTCATATAGTCAAACCATCCGCCGGCAGTCCAAAGGAATTTAGATCCGATCGCATAGCATTTGCGGCCAGAATTGATGATGGCCTGACAGTTTGCAACTTCTTGGTCAAAGGTTGTTGGCTCAGTCAGCCCCAACTCTTTAAAGATATCCTCGCGGTAATAGATACCCCACTGATAATACGTATAGGGCACACCCCATTGTTTGCCATTCAGCGTCAAAGCACCCTTCACAGCATCCAAACCGGGAAGATCCCCGTTGGCATACATATCAGAGATATCCATGAACAAACCCGCATTGACATAAGGCCCCATCCGGTTGGCTGCATACCAGTTGACCACATCAGGGGGATTGGCAGTCAGGGCATTGCGGATCTGGCTCTTCCATGCTTCGCGATCAACCACTTCCAGTTCCACCTTCAGATTCGGATGCATCGCGTCAAAGCCTGATGCAAGGCTTTCCATAATCGCACGGGGCGCCGGATTTGACATATCCGACATAATCCGGAGTGTGCCTGACAAATCTGCATACGCAGGCAGTGACAATGCCGATGTCAGCATAAATGCTGCGGCTGTTTTCGCTACTTTGTGGAACATTGATTTTCTCCCTATTATTCCAGCAGATTTTGGTTTCATTAATTGAAACTCAATCTCAAGTATTGAAAACGTAATGGCAAACGGTTACAGATGTCAACGGGGTTGTTTGCGTTCAAGAGACGCTCACCCATAGGAGGAAAGCATGAATAAGCCGGTCAAAAATGACGGAACGGTGGGAAAGGCATTGGAAATCCTTGACGCCGTCGCAATGTACGAAAGACCCGTCCGGTTTTCAGAATTGCTTGAGCAAAGCCCCTACCCCAAAGCGACACTTTATCGATTTCTTCAAACACTCACTAATCAGAAGTTTCTGGAATATGATCAGACAGCCGGTACGTACAGTCTGGGCATTCGCCTTATGCGGCTTGCCCATACAGCATGGAAAACCGCCTCACTTGCGCCAATTGCCCGACCCCACACGGAAGAACTTGTCGCAAAAGTTGGTGAAACTGTGCATTTGGCGCAATTAGACAACGGGCAGGTTCTTTTTATTGACAAACTGCGGGCGACAGATCGGTTTCAAACATTGGCCCAAGTTGGACAGGTTGCCCCGGCCTATTGTACAGGTGTCGGCAAAGCAATGTTGGCCTTTATTGCGCCGAAACGTCTGCAAATTGTTCTGCAGCAACAGTCGTTTTACAAATTCACGCCGGCCACTCATACTTCTGTCGCCTCACTGAACCAAGAACTGGAGTGTGTTCGAAAAGATGGAATTGCCTTTGACCGAGAAGAACACGAACAGGGCATTAATTCCATAGCTACGCCGATCCTTTCATCAAGCGGGCGACTTATCGGCGCAATTTCCATTGCGACAGCCACAAATCGGTTCGACTGCGAGGCATTGATGCAATTTAAAGGTTCTCTTTTGGAGACTGCTAAAAAAATAGGAGAGGATGCCACATCGTGGCAATTCCCCTCATGACAAAGAGAAGGATCAAGCATGTCAGGTGTCACTCTGAAAAATGCCATAAAACGGTATGGTGACGTCGAAGTCATTCATGGTGTTGACCTTGAAATTGAAAACGGCGAATTCTGCGTCTTTGTCGGTCCTTCTGGATGTGGCAAATCCACTTTGTTGAGGATGATCGCTGGATTGGAAGACACCTCCGAGGGACAGATCAAAATAGGAACGCGTGATGTGACGCGCGCAGACCCGGCAGATCGCAGTGTGGCCATGGTCTTTCAAACCTACGCACTTTATCCGCATATGAACGTCGAAGAAAATATGGGCTTTGGTCTGAAAATGAATGGCGTTGCCAAAGCGACAATTCGCGAGAAAGTCCAAAAAGCCGCTGACATCCTGCAGCTTGGCCCCTACCTGAAACGCAAACCCAAGGCGTTGTCTGGCGGTCAGCGCCAACGCGTGGCTATCGGACGTGCGATTGTACGCGGCCCAGAAGTATTCTTGTTTGACGAACCTCTCTCAAACCTCGATGCGGAACTGCGTGTAGATATGCGCGTGGAAATCGCCCGCCTTCACAAAGAAATTGGCGCAACAATGATCTATGTCACCCATGATCAGGTGGAGGCTATGACGCTTGCCGACAAAATTGTTGTTCTGCGCGCCGGAAAGATAGAACAGATCGGAAATCCCATGGCCCTCTATCAGGACCCAGACAATAAATTCGTCGCGGGTTTTATCGGGTCTCCCTCAATGAATTTTCTTCAAGGGACAGTTCAGGACGGCAAGGTGAGCATTCCCGCTTTGAATGACAAAAAAATCATAACAGATGTGACCCTGCCAAGGGACAGCGACCAAGTGATTGTAGGGGTCCGTCCAAACCACCTGAAAATCACAAGAGCGCAATCACCGATAAAGGTCGACATTCGCGAAAGGCTTGGCGGCATCGCATATGATTATCTCACCACTGCCACCGGTGAACGCTTGGTCGTCGAAACCAGAGGCGACGACCCAATCCAATCAGGATCAACCGTGATGGTTGACTTTTCAGACAGCGACGCACTTTTTTTTGACGCCACGACTGAGAACCGTTTGCGGTAATTGCACACTCCCGTTTTGAAACGCAAAATGCAGGAACAATTTTAAACTCTAAAAATGAGCATGTCTCTGGCTTGACAACAATCCAGTCAACAGGCATATGCGCGTCAACACTGTCGCGTGAGTGGTCATACACACTGACCAAACGATAGTGAAACCCAACGGTTCCCCTTCACGCAGGGTTCACGCTGTTTTTCTCAAGGAATGCGCATGTGCGCGCTTTGGGGGAAAGCCACCCTGACCGGCGCAACCATGCGCCCGAACTAAGGCGGACCTATTGTTGGGCTGCCAGATAGGACTTTTTAAATGCAGACTTTTCAGGACTTGGCTCTTGAGCCAACCCTCGCCGCTTCGCTGAGCGCAGGCGGTTTTACAAAACTTACCCCCATACAAGCGCAAGCCATTCCCTTGGCATTGAACGGAAATGACATCCTTGGCCTCGCACAAACCGGAACGGGCAAAACGCTGGCCTTTGGTGTCCCGATTATTCAGGCGGCCCTTTTGCGCCCCGGTAAACCTACGCCCAAAACCACCAAAGCCCTGATCCTTGCCCCAACGCGCGAGTTGGTGAACCAAATTGCAAGCGCTTTGGCGGCTCTGACAAAACAGATGAAGCTGCGCGTAACCACTGTTGTGGGCGGTGCATCACTGGGAAAACAGCTCAACATTCTTTCCAAGGGTACCGATATTCTCGTGGCAACCCCCGGTCGTCTGATTGATCTTTTGGAGCGCGGTGGCATCGATCTAAGCACCACAAATCACCTTGTTCTGGATGAAGCTGATCAAATGCTTGATATCGGGTTTATCCATGCGTTGCGCAAAATTGTCCCGTATCTAAGCGAAACACGCCAAACGATGCTGTTTTCAGCCACGATGTCAAAGCAGATGGAGGGCCTCAGCAAAACCTACCTTAGCGATCCGCAACGCGTTGAGGTCAGCCCCCCAGGCATTACAGCCGATCTGGTCAAGCAAAGCGTTCAATTTATCGACAAAGCCAAAAAGCCGTTCATGTTACGCGAAATTCTGGATCAACACAAAGGGATACCCACACTTATATTTTCTCGAACCAAACATGGTGCTGAAAAATTGAAAACGGGGCTCGTTGTAGATGGGTTCAAAGCCACCTCTGTGCATGGAAACAAAAGCCAAGGTCAAAGAGATCGGGCAATAAAAACATTCCGCAGCGGCGAAATGGACATTCTCGTTGCCACAGATGTGGCAGCGCGGGGAATAGATATTCCGGGTGTCGGATTGGTGATCAACTACGAGCTGCCCAATGTTGCAGAAAGTTATGTGCACCGCATTGGGCGCACCGCGCGCGCCGGTCGTTCGGGTAAGGCAATCAGCCTTTGCGCCGCAGATGAGCGCAAACACCTTAAGGATATCGAAAAACTGATTAAAATGCCCATAGAAACCATTGGCGAGGTGCCACCACAGTCTGCTGAGGAATCAAAAAATACTTCGCGACGTGGCAACGGGCCTAAAAAGAAACGGTTCCATCCTCGCGATAAGATGAAAAATGCACAGAACCCAGGAAACGGCCACCGTCATCGCAGGGGCAAAGGCAAAGCGCACTCCAATAAAACGGCTGCCTAGATATTAAGATGCTTTGATAAAGGCGCGCAGAGCCGAATGGTCGCGCTGCGCGTTTTGCATCCAAGTCTCAAGGTTCTGGGCCTGCTGTACGTTCAACCGAAGGCCCAGTTTACTGCGCCGCCAAAGCACATCTTCTGAAGTTTGTGCAAATTCATGCTGCATGAGCCAGAGCACTTCTGCTTCGAAAAGAGTCGCTCCAAAATCTTGGCCCAAATCTTCTACTGCCTTGGCATACCCAAGAACTTCGGCGGCATCCGTCCCATAGGCACGCACCAAGCGGCGCGCCCATTTATCTGTAAGAAATGCATACCGCGTTTTTAAGCCGTCAATCAGATCCGCAACCCCGTCAACCGGAAAATTCCCCCCGGGGAGCGCAACGCCTGCGGTCCAAGACATCCCATCCCCCGAAATCTGCGATTGGATTTTATCCATCGCAGTTTCGGCAAGCCGTCGGTAGGTCGTTATTTTTCCGCCAAAGATATTCAGCACCGGTGCACCGGCAGAGCGATCCACCTTTAGCGTGTAATCCCGCGTTGCCGCAGAGGCCGTAAGCGCCCCATCATCATAAAGGGGCCTGACACCCGAATATGTCCAAACAATATCCTTGAGACCGATTGCCTTTTTAAAATACTGATTTGCAAATGCGATGAGATACGCTTTTTCCACATCGCTGCATTCAGGTCGCTGCGATGGGTCGGGATGATCCACATCGGTGGTCCCGATCAAAGTGAAATCTGTTTCATAAGGAATGGCAAAGATGATGCGCCCATCTTCACCTTGGAAAAAATAGCATTTGTCATGGTCAAAAAGCTTCGGGGTCACAATATGGGATCCACGGACGAGCCGCACGCCTTCAGTCGTGTTTAACCGCAGCCTGTTCTGAAGGATGTCCCCCACCCAGGGGCCCGCCGCATTCACCAGCATGCGCGCCTGATGAAGGTTGATCTTTCCCGTTTTTCGGCAACGCGTTTCAATCCGCCAAACACCGTCTTTGCACGTTGCACCTATCACCTCAGTGCGTGTAAGAATTTCAGCACCGCGTGCCTCTGCGTCGCGGGCATTTAAAATGACAAGCCGAGAGTCTTCGATCCAACAGTCAGAATATTCATAGGCCTTTTGGAAATGATCCCAAAGGGGCGCTCCCTCTGGTCCCTCTGCCAAGGAAAGTGTTTTGGTCGCAGGAAGAATTTTGCGCCCCCCCAAATGATCATAGATCCAAAGCCCCAGACGGATTATCCAGTCCGGACGACGCCCCTTCATCCATGGAAACACCCTGCCAAGAACCCGAGAAGCCGGCGTGTCAGAGGCAAAACGCATATCTTTATGATAGGGCAAAACAAATCGCATCGGCCAAGAAATATGGGGCATAGCACGGAGCAAAGCTTCACGTTCCAAAAGGGCCTCACGGACCAAGCGGATCTCGAAATATTCAAGATACCTAAGGCCGCCGTGGAACAATTTGGTCGATGCGGATGACGTCGCAGAGGCCAAATCATCCATTTCAGCCATCACAACAGAATACCCGCGCCCCGCCGCATCGCGCGCAATGCCGCATCCGTTGATGCCGCCCCCAATGATAAAAATATCACTGATCTTCGGGTTGTCCTTATGTTCCAAAGATTGCTCCGACTCCAAATGGCCCCGTTGTTGATGATATTTTTAATCAGGTTTCGCAAGGAAAATCTTCGTTTCGGTTCTTTTATTTTCTTTTTGGTTCTAATTTCATACAGGTAATTTTGGAAGTTTCGCGGGAATTTAATCAAAAAAATCCACTTATTTTGACACATCATGAATTTTTTCTTGTTTTTTACTTCTAATTTTCCAACTCTTTTGTCGGAATATCCTGTATAATGGGATATAATCGAACAAAAACGAAAGATCCCAGATGTCGCAAACGTTCCGCCATCCAGAAATTCTTGAAATTGCGCGCACGGCTGGAAAAGTCACCGTTGACGAATTATCCCAGCATTTCGGAGTTGCCGTACAAACAATTCGGCGGGATTTGTCAGATCTTGCCGCCTCTGGTCACTTGGAACGGGTGCATGGCGGAGCTGTGTTACCATCTGGCACAGTAAATATCGGATATAACGAACGCCGCACCCTCAACACAGAGGCCAAACGCGCCATCGCCAAAGCCTGCGCGGCCGAAGTTCCAGACAATGTATCGATATTTCTTAATATCGGCACTTCGACCGAAGCGGTCGCCGAAGAGCTGATGCAGCATAAAAACCTGATGGTGGTGACAAATAACATGAATGTGGCCAATATTCTCGCCCATAATGCTGAATGCGAGGTTTTGGTCACTGGCGGTCAGCTTCGCCGTGCGGATGGGGGACTGGTGGGCAACCTTGCCGCCGACACAATCCGGCAATTTAAATTCGACATCGCCGTTATTGGTTGTTCGGCTCTTGATCTCGAAGGCGACCTTTTGGATTTCGACATCCAAGAAGTCGCCGTGAGCCAAACAATCCTGCGTCAGTCGCGCAAAACCTTTCTGGTCAGCGACCATACAAAATTCACCCGCAGCGCACCGGTCCGCATCGCATCCCTCAGGGATATTGACACTGTCTTTAGTGATCGCCCTTTCCCAGCGGAACTTGCCGCCTTATGTGTTGAATGGAACACCAATGTGATGGTTTCAAGGCGATGAAGACGGCTTACGCGACCATCAAGGGGTTTGAGGTGATGCGCGCTCTGCGAAAAGATCAGCGACGGGCGTTCAATCTTACCAGCGATCCTATCGGAGGGGTGATTGCGGTTTACTTGATGATTTGCAACAGGGCCCTCTTTGGGGAGCCTTAATGCAACCAACACTCTCCACTCTCAAAAACCTTCTACAGGTTCCACTCAAGTAACCCCACCCCGCCTCACATGACCGGCCACTCACCACAAAAGCATTTATGCAGCGCAGCTGCTTTGCTACTGGTGTAGCCAAATAAAATATCAGCTATATTTTCACATACCCGCATAAGCTTGGGGGTGTAATGCCAGACATGGAGAGAACTTGAATGCCAATTATTTCAAAAGAGTCTGAACTGACCCCAGCAGTCTTAAAGGTCATGGAGCAAACCAAGGAGCCTCGTCTTCGCGAAATTATGGTGAGCCTTGTGCACCATCTGCATAGTTTTGTGAGAGATGTTCAACTCACTGAAGAAGAATTTCAAAACGCCACAAAATTACTGAACAAAATGGGTCAACAAAGTAATAACAAACATAATGAATTTGTGTTGATGGCAGGTTCTCTTGGGATCTCCAGCCTCGTATGCCTTCTCAATAACGGAAACAATGGGACCACTGAAACAACACAATCTGTGTTGGGACCATTCTGGAGACTTAATCAACCAACCACCCCGCAAGGTGGCACATTAGTGCGCTCCCAAACGCCTGGTCCCTGCCTATATGTGGACCTTAAATTTATAGACAGCAATAACAATCCCATCAATGACTTGATGGTCGATATATGGCACGCTTCTCCCGTTGGACTTTATGAAAATCAAGATGATAGCCAAACTGAATATAATTTACGGGGAAAGTTTTGCACAGGCACGGATGGTAAAGTGAAATTTCGGACAGTTAAGCCAATTGGATACCCAATCCCAACTCATACGACCGTTGGCGAACTGTTAAATGTTCAAAATCGCCATCCTTTTAGACCGGCACATATACATGTTTTGGCCTACAAGGAGGGCTATAAAACCTTAGTAAACCAAACGTATGTAGATGAAACCGAACTAATCGAAAGCGATGTGCAATTTGGGGTCACGAATGCTTTAATCGGAAAATTACAATTACACAGCGATCCACATCCAGAAGACGGGGATGTCGGCGATTGGTATAGTCTTGAGCATAGTTATACTCTTTACGAAGGTGTTTCCATACTTCCAATACCGCCGATCAAATAAGCTATGAATATAATTTAATAAGTCTTGCAGGGTTTACGAATATGGGAAACGGTCAATAAAAGAAATTCTACGCATCGTCATTTCTCCAGAACTGAGACCAAGGCCCCTTTGATAATTTTGGTTATTTCAAAACATCGCCAACTGTTTTCAATATCAACGCTGAAGATACTGCAAAATTTACCCCTACGTTTGTATCAGTATTTTTTGTAAAAATGCCGCTCATCATACCGATAACCAAACCATCTGAATTGACGAGCGCGCCACCCGATGAACCTGGATTTGCCGCAGCATCCGTCTGCACAAAATCTTCAATTTTGTTGAAACCGATACCGCTGATACCTGTGGCAGATACAACACCGCAAGTAATGCCAATGCCTATACCGAATGAATTACTGATCAAACAAGCTTGACTTCCAATATCAGGCGGCTTGAGCGAAAAGAAGGCCTGATCTGTTTTCACTTTAACTTTTAATACCGCTAAATCAGTCGCATGCGATATAAATACGGGTTCCGCATCAAAAATTTCACCTTTTGAATTTTTCACAGATACCTTCGTCGCCTTTGATATCACATGGGCAGCGGTGATGATGTGACCCTGTTCAGAAATAGCAAAGCCCGTACCTTCAGGTGCTGTACCAAGAGGCGCACCATACCCAGGGTCTGCATAACCTGGCCAAGTTGGAAGGACTGAAAACACTGAAGAGGAAACCATGTTCCAAGATTTCACTCCGTCTGCTTTAACCTCTGCAGCAAACGCTATTAGTAACACCATCAATATAAGACGCATGTGCATTGCCCTTCTTCACTTTTATATTTTAAGCATGGCGTTAACCCATTTTCTGTCCTTAACTAATTCGAGGCGCGTTGTTTAATCACATTTCGGATGTATATGTCGGCAGGTCCATAACTGGTATAGCAGTGCGTTATGTTTGAAATTCTGCTTGAAACACTAATTTCTGGAAAGCCAATTTGTTCCATGTCTGAACGTAACGCAGTTATAAGCTTTTCAAAATCAGTTTCAGATTTTTGATACTCATCTCTAAACCTCAATCC
The DNA here is from genome assembly GCA_001510135.1 of Alphaproteobacteria bacterium casp-alpha6. Classification (GTDB taxonomy): domain Bacteria; phylum Pseudomonadota; class Alphaproteobacteria; order Rhodobacterales; family Rhodobacteraceae; genus LFER01. The sequence goes on along the minus strand of LFER01000015.1, from coordinate 68,789 downwards.
AGCAATACAATCCGCGATGCTCTCGTTCATAAGGTGCTCTGAGCTATTGCGCGGCGGATGTGGCTGGTCTACATCTCCCACCTGATGGTGGGCGCATTCATGCAGGTCTATAAAGCTCTGAAGCTCAGATGGCGCAAATTGATAATTGAAGCGATAAACCGTCGGTGTACCTTCACCGTCTCTTCTAGCCATCCCAGCAGCAAACTTCTGACGGTCAGAGGCACTGTTTATGAATTCCACGTTTTCGGTTAAATTATTGTAGCATTCTGGAGGATTTATTATTGCATGATTTGGCTGAGCGCCCGCTTCCGTTGCCAACGCAACCACTTTGCTCGCAAATGTCATCAGTAATGCTATGAGTATGGTGCGCATGGAGTTCTCCAATAATTTGCCCCAGAATAATGAGATTGGGCCTTTTTGGGGAGTCTTAATGCAACCAACCCTCTGCACTCTCAAAAAACTTCCAAATGTTCCCCATCTTCCAATCAAGTAACCCCACCCCCCCTAACGCTATTTTGGGATCACCCCTTCCCATCGGAACTTGCCGCCTTCTGTGCAGAATGGAACACTCAGGTCACAGTCGCACCCAACTGACATCTCGCCATTTATTTTAACCTTAAAACTTTAAGCTTGAAATAAATTGAGGTACATGCCACCCTTCTTTCATCGTTTAGGCAAATGATGAGGCATCTTGATGCGGATTGCATGTTTGGGGGGCGGACCGGCTGGGCTTTATTTCGCGATTTCCATGAAATTGCGCGATCCAAGCCATGACATTGTTGTGATAGAGCGCAACAAACCCGATGACACCTTTGGCTGGGGCGTGGTGCTCTCTGACGAAACGCTTGACAATCTTGCCGCCAATGATTCCGTCAGCGCAGAGGCCATCCGCGCCCATTTTGCCTATTGGGATGACATTGCACTGCATTACAAAGGTGAAACACTCGTGTCTTCCGGACACGGGTTTTGCGGGATCGGGCGTAAAAAACTTCTGATCCTGCTTCAGGCACGGGCGCGCGAATTGGGTGTTGAACTGAAGTTTGAAACAGAAATTGAAAGCATCACCCATTATCAGGCCGCCTATGATCTGGTCGTTGCCAGTGACGGATTAAATTCCAAAACGCGCACGCTTTATCAGGACCAATTTAAACCCGATATCGATTTGCGGCATTGCCAGTTTGTCTGGCTTGGCACCCATCAACGCTTCGATGATGCGTTCACCTTTATTTTTGAGGAAACGGAAAAAGGGTGGATCTGGGCACATGCCTATCAGTTTGATGATCAAACCGCGACCTTTATTGTGGAATGTTCTCAGGATACTTTTGATGCCTTCGGGTTCGCAGACATGTCTCAGCAAGACAGCATTGCGCTGTGCGAAGAGATTTTCAAAGCCCATCTAGGAGGGCATTCCCTCATGAGCAACGCCCGCCATATTCGTGGCTCAGCCTGGATCCGTTTCCCAAGGGTTCTCTGTGAAAGATGGAGCCATGAAAACGTTGTGCTTTTGGGCGATGCGGCGGCAACGGCGCATTTTTCAATTGGATCAGGAACCAAGCTTGCTTTGGAATCCGCAGTCGCGCTGGCCGATTATCTCCATAAAGAGGACGACCGCGACATCGCCTTTCAACGCTACGAGGATGAACGCCGGCTGGAGGTTCTGAAACTCCAATCCGCGGCGCGCAATTCAATGGAATGGTTTGAACGGGTGGAACTCTATTTGGGACTTGATCCCGTTCAGCTGAATTATGCGATGCTGACGCGCAGCCAAAGGATCAGTCACGAAAACCTGCGCCTCAGAGATAAAAACTGGCTCGAAGGTGCGGAACGTTGGTTCATGAGGCAGGCCGGCGTGCAAACAAACACCCCCCTGCGTGCGCCCATGTTTACGCCTTTGAAACTTGGGGATCTCACACTTAAAAATCGCGTCGTCGTGTCGCCCATGGCGCAATACAAAGCAAAGGATGGATGCGTCAATGACTGGCATCTGGTGCATTATGGCGAACGGGCCAAAGGCGGCGCGGGGTTGATTTTCACTGAAATGACCTGTGTATCGGCAGAGGGGCGAATAACCCCCGGCTGTCCCGGGCTTTATGAGGCAGAGCATGAAACGTCTTGGAAACGTCTGACGGATTTTATCCATAGCGAAACGGACGCTAAAATCTGCTGCCAGATCGGACATTCAGGACGCAAAGGATCAACTCAGCTAGGCTGGGAACGGATGGATGCACCGCTGACCTCGGACAACTGGGACCTTGTGAGCGCCTCAGCGATCCCCTGGTCGGATGAAAACGCCTGTCCCCGCGAAATCACCCTTACTGAAATGGACGAAATCAAAGCACAATTTGTTGCCGCCACCGCAATGGCCGCCCGTTCGGGTTTTGACATGATCGAATTGCATGCGGCGCATGGATATCTTTTATCTTCTTTCATTTCCCCGTCTTCCAACATCAGAACAGACGCATATGGAGGATCCTTGGAAAACAGACTGCGCTGGCCGTTGGAAGTCTTTGCCGCGATGCGTGCTGAATGGCCCGCGCATAAACCTATGTCGGTGCGCATATCGGCGAATGACTGGCTTGGCGAAGAAGGTATCACCCCTGAGGATGCCGTGGATATTGCAAAAGCCTTTGCTCAGGCAGGGGCCGATGTGATCGACGTGTCAGCCGGACAAACATCTATCGACGCCAAACCCGTCTATGGGCGGATGTTTCAAACACCTTTCAGCGATCGTATCCGAAACGAAACGGGGATCAAAACCATCGCTGTTGGCAATATTTACGAGGCAGATCATGCCAATTCCATTCTCATGGCAGGACGCGCGGACCTAGTGGCGGTGGGGCGCCCCCATCTGTCCGATCCTTACTGGACCCTGCATGAGGCGACCAAAATTGGGGATAGGGCCGCCCCTGATTGGCCGCTCCCTTATCTTGCGGGGCGTGATCAAATCTGGCGACTGGCGGATCGCGATGCAGAGGCCATCCAAGCATGAAACAGGTTTTGATCACAGGCGGCGGGACGGGCATAGGGCGCGCAATTGCATGGGCCTTTGCCGAGAACGGCGATGCGGTCACAATTGCGGGGCGGCGCCTTGAGATTCTGAGGAAAGCGGCAGAGGGGCGCAACATCGCCTGCAGGCAGGCGGATATCACTGACGAAGCGGACGTAGAGGCGCTTTTTCAAACACCCTATGATGTTGTGATCGCTAATGCCGGATGGGGTGCATCAGGCAAAACCGCAAAATTGTCTCTTGCGGATTGGAACGCAACCTTGGCCGTCAATCTGACCGGAACCTTTTTGACGTTCCGCCAAGCGCTGCGATCTGATCCGCGCCCATCGCGTCTTATTGCAATCGCTTCAACGGCCTCACTCAAAGGAAACGCCTCCGTGCCTGCATATACAGCTGCCAAACACGGGGTGCTTGGGCTTGTGCGTTCCATTGCGCTTGACGTGGCAAAAACCAACACCACCTGCAATGCGATTTGCCCCGGTTTCACGGAAACCGATTTGGCAGAAACAGCCATCACAGGTTTGATGGACCGATTCAACATAGACCGCAGCGAAGCAACAGCAAAAGTGGCCGCCGGCAGTCCGCGGGGGAATTTAATATCCCCCGATGAGATCGCTCAAACGGCACTTTTCCTTGCCTCAAAAGGGGCATCCGCCATCAACGGTCATGCCTTATCGGTATCTGGGGGTGAAATATGACCTCATCACCCGTTCACGCACCCAAAACTTCACCAGAGCCAAATACAAAATCACGCCTTCGGCTTTGGTTGCGGTTGCTTAAACTCAGTTCGGGCATCGAAGGCGAATTACGAAAACGCCTGCGTGATGCGCACGGCACCACTTTGCCACGGTTTGACGTGATGGCCGCGCTGTACCGCTATCCCGACGGGTTGAAGATGACAGACCTGTCCGACCACCTTAAGGTGTCCAACGGCAACGTCACCGGCATTTTGGATCGCCTCACCGAAGAAGGGCTTGCCCTTCGTGTGGCCATCCCCGGGGATCGGCGCGCCCACCTTGCCCGCCTCACGCCCAAAGGCAGGGATGTTTTCACAGGTTTGGCGACATTCCACGAAAATTGGATCAATGATCTTTTACAGGGACTTTCAACAGAAGACGCCGAAACGTTAAGCGCGCTTTTGGAAAAAGCACTCGCATCACAGGAGAGACCATGACGCTGTTTACCCCAAAACACTTTCGTGCAGAGATCAAAGACGGGATTGCCCGCATCGCGCATGATCGTCCGGAACGCAAAAATCCTTTTACCTTTGACAGCTACGCAGAGTTTCGCGATTGGTTTCGCGCCCTTGCCTATTGCGATGACATTGACGCCGTGGTCATCTTGCCCAATGGCGGTAATTTTTCCTCGGGAGGGGATGTGCATGACATCATCGGCCCGCTCACGCGGATGTCGATGAAGGAACTTTTGAACTTTACCCGCATGACAGGAGATCTGGTCAAAGCGATGATGGGCTGTGGCAAACCGATTATTGCTGCAGTGGACGGTGTCTGCGCCGGGGCGGGGGCGATTATGGCCATGGCCTCTGATCTGCGCCTTGCCACGCCAGAAGCCAAAACCGCCTTTTTGTTCAATCGCGTGGGGCTTGCCGGTTGTGACATGGGAGCATGCGCGATTTTACCCCGCATTATCGGCCAGACCCGTGCGGCAGAGCTTTTGTATACGGGACGGGCCATGCGCGCGGACGAAGGCCTTTCTTGGGGATTTTTCAACCGTGTTGTTGCACCAGAAGACTTGGAACAAGACGCCATATCTCTGGCTGAACGGATCGCAAGTGGCCCCACTTTTGCAAATTCCATGACCAAGACCATGCTGGCGCAGGAATGGTCGATGAGCATCGAGCAAGCCATTGAGGCAGAAGCCCAAGCGCAAGCCATCTGCATGCAGGGCAAGGATTTCCAGCGTGCCTATGACGCCTTTGTCGCGAAAGAAAAACCAGTGTTCGAGGGAAACTGATGTCTGATCGAACCTATCTCAACTGGCCCTTTTTTGATGATCACCACAGGGAATGGTCAGAAAAGGTTGAAGAAGTCGCCAAAGGTTTAAGGGTCGATCACAGTGACGTTGACGCAGCCTGCCAAAATCTGGTGCAGACCTTGGGGCAAAGCGGCGTTCTTGGCCCAACCTCGAGCGACACAGGGAAATTTGATGTCCGAAAGCTATGTCTTGCTCGCGATATTCTGGCCCGCCATGATGGACTTGCCGATTTCAGCTTTGCCATGCAGGGACTTGGAACAGGGGCTTTGACGCTTTTTGGCAGCCAAGCACAGAAAAACCGCTGGCTTCCCAAAACTCGCTCGGGTGAGGCTATTTCCGCCTTTGCCCTAACAGAGCCTGGATCAGGGTCGGATGTGGCCAATTCCACCATGACGGCAATACCGGATGGAGATGACTACATCCTGAACGGCGAAAAAACATGGATTTCCAACGGCGGGATTGCCGACATCTACACGCTGTTTGCCCGCACAGGCGAAGCCGCAGGCGCGCGCGGTCTTTCGGCCTTTGTAATCACACCGGATCTTTCGGGATTTACCATCAAAGAACGGCTTCAGACCATCGCCCCCCACCCTTTGGCCACATTGCGGTTTGAAGACTGCCGCGTGCCAAGCTCTGCAATGATTGGCGCCCCCGGGCAAGGATTTAAGATCGCGATGTCCGTCTTGGATGTCTTTCGCCCCACTGTTGCCGCGGCCGCACTGGGCTTTGCGCGGCGGGCCTTTGACGAGGCACTCACCCGCGTGAGCGAACGCCATGTGCAGGGAGCGCCCCTTTTTGATCTTCAGATGGTCCAAGGGCATATCGCGGATATGGCACTTGATATTGATGCGGCCGCTTTGCTGGTTTACCGCGCCGCATGGGCCAAAGACAGCGGCGCAGCGCGGATCACCAAAGAAGCCGCTATGGCAAAACTGTTTTCCACAGAGCAGGCCCAGAAGGTCATCGATACCGCCGTTCAGCTGTTTGGCGGCGACGGGGTGCGCAGCGGAATGCCGGTCGAACAGCTTTACCGCGATATCCGTGCGCTTCGTATTTATGAGGGCGCAAGTGACGTGCAAAAGGTCATCATTGCCCGTCAAGCGCTTGGAACTCTTCAAAACGCCTCTCAGCACTCTTAAAAGAAAGGGGTTTGAAATGACCCATAAAACCATTCATCCTGAAAGTTGGCTTCCTGCAAAAGGATATGCCAATGGCATCCTGACCAAAGACGGTATTCTTCATATTGGCGGCCAGATCGGTTGGGACGGAAACAAAGAATTCGTTTCGGATGATTTCATCGACCAGATGCGCCAAGCCCTCAGCAATATTCGTCAAATTGTTGAAACCGCGGGCGGTCAGGTGGAGGATGTCACCCGCCTGACTTGGTTCGTCACCAGCAAGGCAGAATATCTTGCCGCCCAAAAAGAAGTTGGGGCCGCCTACCGCGATGTCTTTGGCCGGCATTTTCCGGCCATGTCTTTGGTTGTGGTTGCCGGCCTTGTCGAAGACCGCGCCAAAGTCGAAATCGAAGCCACTGCGCATCTCGGATGAACGTTCACAAGTTATCTTTTATGCGGCTTAACAATTGACGATCCTACCCAAATGGGCGAGGTTCTAAATTCTGTGCATCCAGTTGCCATGTGAGATGTGCCGCCAGAAAGGGGATAGATGTCAGCAAAAATTTTCAGAACAGACCGCGCCTTACGCTTTGGGGACTGCGATATTTCGGGTACAGCCTATTTCCCCTCCTATTTGGATATCCTGAATGGAGTGAACGAAGAATTCTGGGCCTATCTTGGCTACCCTTGGCATAAAATTATTTGGAACGATCGCTGGGGCACTCCGACTGTTCATCTGTCCTGCGACTTTTCCAAACCCTCTTTTTTCGGAGAAACATTGTCTTTTGAACTTGGCGTTGTGCGGGTTGGTCGATCCTCTGTTACCCTGCGGCACCGGATCAGCTGCGGCTCAGAGGTCAGATGGTCAAGCTCTCAGGTCCTTGCCGCGAGTGACCTTGACAAACATACATCCATTTCTTGGCCTGAAGATGTGAAAGAGATTTTGGATGAATGGTGTACAACTCAAGAAGTGCTCGGATTTTAATGCCAAAATCACCCATCGAACGCCAATAATCGCCAGAGAATAACATCACTTGAAATTAAAACCCATTATTGCAAAGCTAGACAGGTTGGATCTGTATATCGTATCGATGTCTGCAGAACAAAAATGTTGTGTGTAATCATAACGACAAAGGCATGGGAGGGAATAAAATGTCTTTTTCTAAATCACTCTTTGGTGGCTTCGCTGCTCTTGCGCTTACGGCGTCCGCAGCTTTTGCCCAAGACGTCACGCTGAGGTTTCAGTTTTTTACAGGCCCTAAGTCGGCGGTGCCGGCCCATTTCATGTATCCATGGGCTGACAAAGTTATGGAAGAATCCGGTGGGCGACTGAAAATTGAACTCTATCCTGCCATGCAATTGGGCGGAACACCCCCATCCCTTTATGATCAAATCCGTGATGGTGTGATCGATGGAGGCTGGGCGCTGCCGGCCTATACACCCGGCCGGTTCCCTGAATCCGAAGCCTTCGAATTACCGTTTGTATCCTCAAAATCTGCGGAAAAAACATCGCAGGCGGCTTGGGAATATGCACAAAAATATTTGCTTGAGCGGATGTCCGATGTCCATCTGATCGCCGTGCATGTACACGGATCGGGGATTGTCCATACCAAAGGTGGCCCAGTGACGGGACCAGCAGATTTTGCCGGCAAAAAACTGCGCGGTCCATCGCGTGCGGCCAACAATCTGCTTGAAGCGATGGGCGCGACCGCCGTTGGTATGCCTGTTCCCGCCTTCCCAGAAGCCCTTTCGAAAGGTGTTGTCGAAGGCGGCGTGATCCCTTGGGAAATAACTCTTCCGCTCAAAGTCCATGAATTGACGGACGGCCATTCAGAAGTTGCAGGCGATGCAGCGATGTATAACACCTTCTTTATCTGGGCGATGAACAAGACGAGTTATGCAAATCTTCCAGACGATCTCAAGGCAGTGATCGATGCAAACTCAGGGCTTGAAACATCTGCATGGGCCGGACGTGCTATGGATATCGGAGATTCCGAAGCATTGGCGGTTATTTCTAAAGGCGATAATCCGATCATCACGATGTCTGAGGAAGCCACCGCGGAAATAAAAGCGATTGCCGCCCCTCAAATTGAGGAATGGGTGAAAGCGATGGATGCTGCGGGTCTTCCGGGTCAGGCCATGCTTGACGATGCGCGTGCATTGATTGCCAAATACAATAATTGATAAAACTCCCGGCCCGCCGTATTTTATGCTGCGGGCCGGATTTGAGGAAAGACTGCGCATAACATGGGTATCGCCGTTAACTCAGAAAAACGGGTTGAACGTTTTGCCAACCAGCTGTCCAAAGGGCTTGTCTTTTTTGGGGGCGCTGTCTTAACAGCACTTGCATTTATGACCGTTTTGTCGACGATCGGGCGGGCTTTTGTCGGTTTGCAAATCGGCTTGGGCCCGATACCGGGCGATTTTGAGCTGGTCGAAGCGGGAACTGCTGTGTCAGTGTTTTGCTTTATGTCTTGGTGCCAGTTAAACCAAGGGCATGTTACGGTTGATATTTTCACCAATCAGTTTGGGCAGCGTGCCAACGCGCTCTTGATACTTATTGGAAATAGCCTCATTTTCATCGTCGCTTTTGTAATAGCATGGCGGCTTTGGATGGGATTTGGCGAACAAGTCACATGGTTCAGCCAGCCGATCCGCGACTTGATCGGATTTGGTTATAAACCCTTTACCAATAATACCACTTACATTCTTGGCATGCCTTTTTGGTACAGCTATCTGCTCAGCTTTATAGGGGCCTTCTGTTTTGCCCTGATCAGCGCCTTCACCGTGTGGAGATCGCTGAATGACCTTTTGGGAAGAGACAAATGACAGGCTTTGAATTGGCGCTTTTGGGATTTTTCCTCATGCTTGGCGCAATTTTCCTGCGCATGCCCATTGCCATTGCCATGGCTGTTGCAGGTTTTGTCGGAAGCTGGATCATTCGGGGTAACCCTACGGCTGTGTTGTCGCAAATGAAAAGCATGTCTTATGACATGTTTTCATCCTATTCCTTGTCGATTGTGCCGATGTTTCTCCTGATGGGACAATTTGCAACCAAATCTGGCATGTCAAAGGCCTTATTCGAAACCGCTTCTGACTGGCTTGGTCATCGCAAAGGCGGTGTGGCAATGGCTGCGGTGGGTGCCTGCGCGGGCTTTGGAGCTGTCTGCGGAAGTTCTCTTGCGACGGCCTCCACCATGGGACAGGTGGCCCTGCCAGAAATGCGCAAACGCGGGTATTCTGATGCGCTGTCCACAGGTGTTTTAGCCGCGGGCGGTACATTGGGCATTCTTATTCCGCCATCTGTGATTTTGGTAATCTATGCGATTTTGACGGAACAAAACATCGTCAAAATGTTTCTTGCGGCCTTCATTCCGGGTATTTTGGCTGCCTTGGGATATATGCTGGCCGTTTCGGTTTATGTCAGGCTCTACCCCAAAAGCGCTACCACCTCTCCACGGGTGCCCTATTCTCAACGGTTTGCATCGCTCCTGCGGATCTGGCCGGTTGTAGTGATTTTTGGCCTTGTCATGGGCGGTATTGCAGGGGACTGGAATTGGTCAAAAGATGGCGTGCAAGCGCTTTTTACCCCGACCGAAGGGGCGGCATGGGGCGTCGTCGCGACGGGACTATACGGGCTTTGGACCGGTGGTTTGAACCGAAAAAGCTTTGTCGAATGCATCCTGTCCACTGCCAGCGCATCCGCGATGATTTTCCTTATTTTACTTGGCGCGCAGCTCTTTAATTCTTTTCTTGCAATCACACAAATGCCGCTCGCATTGGCAGAGTGGATCGGCACCTCCGGATTTTCACCCATGACAATTTTGCTGGTGATGTTGCTGACATATCTGATCTTTGGATGTGTCATGGATTCGCTCAGCATGATCCTTTTGACGATCCCCATCTTTTTTCCCATCATTGAAAGCCTTGATTTTGGCATGACAGCCGAAGCCACGGCAATCTGGTTTGGCATCCTTGCTCTTATCGTTGTCGAAGTTGGGCTGATTACGCCGCCGGTGGGCATGAATCTTTTTATCATCAACTCCATGGCCAAGGATATTCCAATGCAGCGCACCTATCATGGGGTATTGCCATTCTTGATCACCGATATACTACGCGTTGCGCTTTTGATCAGTTTTCCGACGATCTCCCTTTGGCTGGTATCGGTGATGTTCTAGCCGGAAACGCCCTTTTCCGTCTGACGCTCTGAAGCCCGATCCAAACATTGCAAGACACAAAAGATGGGGTATACTGCGCATAAAGATGAAATTTCATATTTTATCTTCGAACGAGGCCTTATTCAAGGCGGGTAGACGGGAGCCGGACAAAGAATGGCGGAAAGGTCCTTTGTAAAAGAAGTCGAACATCTCAAAATCGGCGCAGGCGAAACCTTTCGTGGCGAAGGGATTCTGGCAATTACAAAGGCTCTTTTGGAAAATGGTGTGGGCTATGTTGCAGGATATCAGGGTTCCCCAATCAGCCATTTGATGGATGTCTTGGCCGATGCGCAGGATATTCTTTCCGACCTTGGCGTCCATTTTGAAGCCAGCGCGTCCGAGGCCACCGCCGCTGCGACTTTGGCCGCCTCCGTCCACTATCCCATTCGCGGGGCTGTGACCTTCAAATCCACCGTCGGGACAAATGTAGCCTCTGATGCTTTGGCAAACCTGTCTTCTGGCGGCGTGACCGGAGGGGCCATCGTAATTGTTGGGGAGGATTATGGCGAAGGCTCTTCCATCATGCAGGAACGCAGCCATGCATTCGCAATGAAAAGCCAGATTTGGTTGCTCGATCCGCGTCCAAACCTGCCCTCGATTGTAAAATCTGTGGGCGATGCCTTTGCTTTATCAGAGGCGTCGAACACGCCGGTCATGCTCCAGCTGCGCATCAAATCCTGTCATATGCTCGGCACCTTTGAAGCCCGCGACAATCGCCGCCCAGAGATGACCGTCAAGGATGCGCTGGAAGCCCCGAAACGCGACATCAACCGGATCGTTTTGCCGCCTGCCTCTTTTTTGCATGAACAGGAAAAGGTGACAAAGCGGCGCCCGGCCGCCATAGAGTTTATCAAAACGCAAAAGCTGAACGAAGTCTTTCAGGCGGCAAATCCCAAAGCGTCACGGATCGGGATTGTCTGTCAGGGCGGGCTTTATAACACAGTAATCCGTGCGCTACAGCGTTTGGGCCTGAGCTCCCTTTATGGCGATGTAGATATCCCCCTTTATGTCTTGAACGTGACCTATCCACTCATTGATGATGAATTTCTGGAATTTGCTAAAGACAAAACCGATATTCTCGTCATCGAAGAAGGATATCCCGACTACATCGAACAAGAACTTCGCGCAATTCTGCACAAAGCCGGCGTGCCTGCGCGATTGCGCGGTAAAGACCCTTTTCCGACCGCTGGAGAAATGACGGGGATGGTGATGCATGACGGCATCAGAAGCTTTCTCAAGGACAGCGCACCGGAAATTTTACCGGACCAAGCGCTGGCACCCAACGCGCCAGCTCAGCAACCTCCGCCGCGTCTCGTAACGCAGGTTCCCAACCGCCCCCCAAGTTTCTGCGTCGGCTGCCCAGAACGGCCCATTTTTGCGGCAACAAAGCTTGTTGAACAGGAACTGGGCCAACATCACATCGCAGGGGACATCGGATGTCACCTTTTTTCCATCAATGCTCCCTTTGATATCGGGGCAACAACGATGGGATATGGACTTGGGGCCGCCTCTGCAGCGGCCTTTAACGACAAAACAGCCAATCGCCGGTCCATTTCATTCATCGGCGACGGGGGGTTCTGGCACAATGGACTGACCTCTTCGGTGGGAAACGCCGTTTTTAATGACAATGACGGGGTGATTGTGATCGTGGATAATTATTATTCCGCGGCGACAGGGGGACAGGATATCCTGTCATCTCGTGCAGAGAATACGACAAAATCCACCCAGCATCCGATCAAACAGGCCATCGAGGGGATCGGGGTCAAATGGGTCCGCCAAATTGACCACACCTACGATGTCGGCAAGGTTCAGGCCACTCTCAAAGAGGCGCTGACCACCCCCGAAACCGGCCCCAAAGTGATCATCGCCTCTTCTGAATGTATGTTAAACCGCCAAAGGCGGGAAAAACCTCTGCGCGCCAAAGCGGTGGCAGAGGGCCGTCGGATCACGCGCACCCGGTTTGGCGTGGACGAAGATATTTGTACAGGCGATCACGCCTGTATCCGGCTGTCGGGATGCCCATCTTTGTCGCTCAAGCAGCTTGATGATCCGCTGCGCGATGATCCGGTGGCTCATATCGACGAAAATTGTGTCGGCTGTGGCAATTGTGGCGAAGTTGCCGATGCGGCCGTGCTTTGCCCATCGTTTTATCAGGCAGAGGTCGTTTCAAACCCTACGCGTTGGGACCGAATAAAACATCAGCTGCGCCAAAGCATCATCACATGGATGCAACATCGTCAGGACAAGCGGCGATTGGTGTTTTCAGGATCAGACGCATGAACCAAAACCAAGCATCACCTGATCCAACCCTCTCAGATGTGATCAAGATCGCCATCCTCGCCGTGGGCGGACAGGGGGGGGGTGTTTTGACCAATTGGACCGCGGATTTGGCGGCCAAAGGCGGCTATGATGTGCAAACCACCTCCGTTGCGGGGGTTGCCCAACGTACGGGGGCGACTGTGTATTACATCGAAATGGCCCCTAAATCCGACCGCAGGCCCGTTTTTGCCCAAAGCCCCGCACCGGGCGATGTGGATATTATGATTGCCGCCGAACTGGTCGAAGCGGGACGCGCGGTTTTGCGCGGTTTTGTAACGCCTGATCGCACCACGCTGATTGCCTCAACGCATCGCATTCTTGCAGTTTCGGAAAAAATGGTGCCCGGAGACGGGCGATCCGATGTGGATATTCTTGCACAGGATATTCAAAAATCGGCGCTGCGCAGCGTCTGTTTTGATATGGACAGTATCGCCCTGCAGGCCAAAAGTGTCATTTCCTCAAGCCTTTTTGGTGCATTAGCCAAAAGCAGAACCTTACCCTTTGATCCCAGCCTTTATGAAGAGGTGATCCGAGCGTCAGGGCGAGGGGTGGATCAAAGCCTCGCAGCCTTTCGCGCGGCGCTGAACTATGAAGAAACCCAAACAGTCTCTCCCCCCGCATCGCCAAAGAAAGGGATAGCCTCTGTCACAGGCCCGGCCCCATTGATCGCGGCATGGGAAGATCTGTCAAAACGTGTGAATGCCATCGCCCCCCCTGCCCGCGACATTGCACGAGCCGGACTTCGAAAAGTGGTGGACTATCAGGATATCGCCTATGGGGCGGAATATCTTGATCATCTTTTTGCTTGGCAGGCCAAGGATGATGAACACTATGAATTCAAACTTACCCAGACGGCCGCAAAATATATCGCCAATGCGATGTGCTATGATGATATTATCCGCGTCGCCGACCTTAAAACGCGCGCCAGTCGAAACACTCGGCTGCGCAAGGAACAGGGGCTTTCCCAAGATGAAATCGCAGAAGTTACCGAATATTTTCATCCCCGCGGGGAAGAAATCTGCGCCACCCTGCCCGCCCGACTGGGCGCTTGGTTTTTTGCCAGACCCAAAGCCTTTGCCCGCCTTGACCGGCTGGTCAATCGCGGGCGGCGCATTCGAACCGACCGTCTGCGCGGATACCTCTTGTTGCGCTTCCTGGGGATTTTAAAACCCTACCGCCGCGCGCTGTATCGCCATCAAGAGGAGCAAGCGCACCTGTCAAAACTTTTGGGCACTGCCGCAGGATATGTGAAGGAAGATTACGCATTGGCCGTGGAAATTTTGGCCTGTCAGCGGTTGGTTAAAGGGTATTCCGACACCCATGCTCGCGGTCACTCCAAATTTGCCAAAGTTCTCGATTCAGCGGAAATACTGCACGGCAGAGAAGACGCGTCGGACTGGATATCGCGCCTTCGCGCGGCTGCGCTCAAGGATGAGGCGGGACAAGAACTGGATGGGGCGATAAAGACTGTCCGATCCTTTACAAACACCCCTGAACCGGCGGCTTAAACCAGTGTCACAAGATACGGTCGCGCGCCTGCATCCACAGCCAAGGTGTTGGACCGATGCGCCACTCCCAAAGCGCCATCAATCGATCCATGTCAGACAGTGTCTCCATCCAGTCGGGTAAAGCAGACATATCCACATCGCGATTTATTTTGGCAACGCTGTGGGAGGTTTTAAAGCGCGCGGCTATTTCTTCCGAGAGGCCGTCATTAAAGCAATCATGCACCTCAACAAGTATGTCTGCCGCCTTTAAACTGGGTGATTTGAGCGGATCGAGCAAGGCCTCTTCAGCCCCTTCGATATCGCAAAGCACCAATGTCGGTTGTCTCAGACACAGATCAAAATCCGAATGCTCAAACGTACCGCCAATTGATATGCGTGCTGCCATGACACTGTCATCTTTGCCAAATAGAAATCCAAGAGAATTGATACGCCTGTTTAGAAGACTGTTTTTGCAATTTGGCTCGCCCCCTGGGAAAGTATTTCCCGGTATTCCAACAGCCGTTCTAAAGGTATCCTACTTTTCGGCCCATGGGTCGCCAGTGCGGCAACAAAACGGTTCTGCGGATCATGCACCGGCACAGCGATGGCAACCATCCCTTCCATGAACTCTTCGTTATCCAGTGCAAAGCCCCGTTTTTTTGTCAAAGCCAGTTCTTCTAGAAGATGATCTTTTTCTGTAATGGTATTTCCAGTTTCACGCGTCAGGCGCAATGCGTCCACAAAACCTGTGCGAACAGATTTTTTCAGACTGGACATAAAAATCTTACCGCTTGCGGTACAATGAAACGGCACGTTTGATCCCCGTGGCAATTGCACGCGAAATGCCCAGTCTGTTTCAACACGATCAAGATAATGCATACCAGTGTCCTGCGGGACAACATAATTGACCGTTTCTCTGGTCTTGGACGCGACATCCGTCAAAATCTGATGGCGTGCCATATGAACATGCGACATGTTCAATAGGCCGGAGGCGATAGAGCGAAGCCGCCGCGTCGCACGGAATTTTTTCTCATTTGCATCCCGCATAAGAAACCCTTCGCCTTCCAATGCGACCAAAAGCCGGTGGATTGTCTGATAAGGCAAATCAATATGCGCGTGCACCTCTTTGGCTGAAAGCGCCTTTCCAGAATTTGCAAAGACCTCAAGAAGCAAGAGCGTCCGTAAATTCGTGGCAATTCGAGAATTTTCAGACATTTTCAATTTCCTCTTGCTTTTACCCTTCTTTAGCTCTTAGGCTATTTTTTACGCAAAAACGAGACTAAAAATCTCATTAATTGAAAATTTTGACAAAATGACGTTTGATTTTGTAGTTATAGGTGCTGGATCAGCTGGATGTGCTGTCGCCTCGCGTCTCAGCGAGAACGGTAAATATCGTGTTGCCTTACTCGAAGCAGGCCCCAAAGACACCAACCCATGGATCCATATTCCGGTGGGATATTTTAAAACCATGGGGAATCCGAAATCAGACTGGCAATATGTGACCGATCCCGATGACGGGTTGAACGGTCGCACCATTCGCTGGCCCCGTGGTCGGGTGCTTGGCGGGTCAAGTTCCATCAACGGATTGCTTTTTGTGCGCGGTCAGCCGCAGGATTTCGATCACTGGCGTCAACTTGGCAATATCGGCTGGGCATGGGAAGATGTTTTGCCCGTCTTTAAACGCCTTGAAACCTGGCATGGGGGCAAAGGCGCAAACGATGCATTTCGTGGTGCGCAGGGGCCGCTGTCTGTGTCGCCCACAGCCGCTAAACGCGATATTGTCGATTATTGGATAAATTCAGCTGTCGCTGCAGGATATCACCAGAACGAAGATTATAACGGCGAGACCCAAGAGGGCGTTGGATATTTTCAATTGACCCTGCATCAGGGGCAACGGTGCAGTTCGGCCAAGGCCTATCTCAAACCCGCGCGGGATCGCAGAAATCTGCATGTCCTCACCGACACACAGGTCGAAAAACTTGTCCTGCGCGAGGGCCGTGTTGTGCAGGTATTGGCCAGATCCAAAGGTCAGGAAATATCATTGGACGTGGAACGCGAAGTTGTGCTTTCCGCGGGGGCAATCGGTTCACCACATATTCTGATGGTTTCGGGCATCGGTCCGGGGCAGGAACTGGCAAGTTGGGGAATACCAGTGGAACGCGATCTTTCTGGTGTGGGACAAAACCTTCAGGATCATCTTCAGGCACGCCCAATTTTCAAAACAAACCTCAGCACCATCAACACGGAAATCAAAAGCTGGGCGAGAAGGGCCATGATGGGCCTTGAATATGCGTTCAAACGCACCGGCCCCATGACCATGGCTGCCAGTCTGGGAACTGGGTTTTTGAAAACCCACCCTGACCTTGAAACCCCCGATATTCAATTTCATATCCAACCCTTCAGCGCGAATAATGCAGTGGAGGGCCCGCATCCATTTTCGGCGTTTACCGCCTCGGTCCTGCAATTGCGTCCTGAAAGCACGGGATGCCTGAAACTCAAATCCGCAGACAGCCGAATTCACCCCGCAATTCATCCGAATTATCTTTCCACCACGACCGATCAAACTACCATTGTCAAAGGCATCCAGATTGCGCGCAAAATCGCATCTCTTGACCCGTTGAAATCCCACATAACCGAAGAATACGCGCCAGGACGCGAAATTGCCCATGATGATGAGGCGGGTACCTTGGAATGGGCGCGCAACACATCCGTGACGATTTATCACCCCACGGGAACCTGCAAAATGGGAAGCGACCCGATGAGCGTTGTGGATGCCCGCCTGCGGGTACACGGTATCAAAGGATTGCGTGTGGCAGATGCATCAATCATGCCGACCATCACTTCTGGAAATACCAATGCGCCTTCCATCATGATTGGCGAAAAAGCATCTGATATGATTCTGGAGGATTTGCAAAACGCTGGCTGACGCGATCCGCTGGAAAAGAGAAAACCTGTTTCGGGCAACCCATGAAGCCCAGAAATCCACCACCATAAAGCCTTCGAATGGCCGGTGGAACACCTTAAGAAGGCAATAAAAGGGAGTATGAACTTTGTTGAAACTGAATAAGCTACTGAAAGGCGCTGCTCTCACCGCGGCGGGTCTTTAGATCACAGCCTCGGCCGCATTTGCGGAAAAGGTATTGCGCATCCAATCTGTTTTGCCCAACACCGCTGATGAGGTGGTGATGCTCAAAGATTTTGGCGCGGATGTTGCAGCGCTGACAAATGGATCTTTGGTCATTGAGGTGCTGCCTGCCGGAGCTGTCGTTGGCCCAAGGGACATCATTGATGCCGTGGATGCAGGTCTTGTCGAGGGTGGATTTGGCTGGACCCATTACTGGGGTGGTAAACATGTTGCCGCAAACCTCTTTGGCGCGCCTGTGGCTGGGGCCGGTGTTGGTCTTGATGCGCTCGCGTTCTTGTCATGGTTCCAATATGGCGGCGGGAAAGAGCTTTATGACCGCCTGTGGGATGAAATGGGTGTGAACGTCAAAGGCTTTATGCTGCAGCCTGTAGGTCCAGAAGCTCTGGGTTGGTTCCCAGAACCTAACAAAACCATGGATGATTTCCGTAAAATGCGCTTCCGTGCACCTCCCGGTATGGTCGGTGCGGCCTATGCAGACATCGGTGTTCCAGCCGTTGCCATGGGTGGCGGGGATATCCTTCCTGCGCTTGAAAAAGGCACAATCGACGCCGCCGAATGGTGCTGCCCTAAACCAGACTCTGTCTTTGGTTTTCAGAAAGTGCTGAAACACTACTACCTCCAGGGTCTTCACCAAGTGGTTGTGAACGCCGATATGTATGTAAACGGCGATTTTTATGACAGCCTCACGGATCTGGAAAAGAAAGCGCTCGAAGTCGCGGCCAACGCATCTTTGTCAAAATCAATGTCCTACCGGATAATTGAAAACGGCAAAGCGTTGAAAGATCTCACAGACAACCACGGTGTTATCCTCGAAGATACGCCTGCAGATTATTTCACCGAATATATGGCCGCCGCCAAGAAAGCGCTTCAGGCCGCCGCAGATGAAAACGCGTTTTTTGCAGAAGTCTGGCAGTCCCAAAAAGACTTTGCAGACGTCGCTGTTCCCTTCTGGGCCGGTGCACAGGCGTCAAACGCTGGATTGGGTAAGGCACACGCCGACACGCTCAAAAAATAATCCACTCCTCGTACGGGGCCTTTTTGGTCCCGTACGTCTTTTTCGACAAAGGCGCATGATCTCAAAACAGATCGCCTTTTTCCAAAAAGACGCCTAGAAGGGCAGAATTTAATGGGAGGACTGGGATGGCCGCCGATACGCCAAATCCCCAAGAGCTTGACATCGCGGATGAGCTGATCGCCGAACGTCGGGCCGAAAAACCGGGGGAAACACCCGAAGACATGACGCCTTGGCAACGTCCGATCACTGCCTTTATCGATGTGGTCAATTATCGCGCCGGTCAGTTTTTTGCCCTTCTCATGGTGCCGCTGATTGCAGTGGTGGTCTACGAAGTCCTGTCCCGAAATATCGACGCCATGCTCATTGATGCAGAGATGGGATGGCTCGGCAAAGCGCTTGGACTTGGACCGACGCTTTGGGTCTATGACACAAGCCGCATGATCAGCGGCGTGCTTTTCATGGGGGCCGCAGGATATGGATTGATGCGCGGTGTGCATATTCGCGCAGATTTTCTCTATCGAAACTGGTCTGACAAAACCCAAGCTACGGTGGATGCCACCCTCTATCTGTTGTTTTTCATCCCCTCCATGATCTTTTTCACCATCGTCTCTGCAAAATTTTGGTGGCTTGCCTATTCTACCTCGGAAACCATGCAAATCGACAGCGCTTGGGGTCCGCTTCTCTGGCCTGCCCGCACGGCCATGCCAGTCGGAGGATTTTTACTGCTTATTCAGGGAATACCCGAAATTTTCCGTGCCCTCCACAAAATGGGAAAGGACCACGAACGGCTTTTTGTCAGAGCGTTGCCAATCTATGTTATCGTTCTGCTTTGGCTGGTACTTGCGGTTTTTACCCCTGATCTTGTTCCGGGTGGAGAATGGTTTACCGATCTGATGAAGGCCCGCCCCAGCCTGTCCAAACCCACCATCGGTTTAATCATGCTGACCGCCATGTTGTTCGTGATTTTCATCGGTTTTCCGATTTCTTTCACGCTCATTTTTCTGGCCTTTATCTTTGGCATTTGGGGCGCGAATTTTAAGCTGACAACGCTGCTTTTCACGCTCAACACCAATTCCACAATGCTCAATGATCAGCTCATGGCGGTTCCTTTATTCGTATTAATGGGCATTGTTATGGAAACGGCGGGGTTGATGGAACGCCTCTTTGCATCCATTCAGATGATCATGGCACGGGTGCGCGGCTCTCTGTATATTGCCGTATTGATTGTTTCGACGATTTTTGCCGCCGCCACAGGTATCGTTGGTGCGTCCGTCACACTTTTGGGCATCATGGCCGGCGCCACGATGAACCGCGCAAAATATAATGTCCAATTGGCAGCCGGTACCATTACCGCCGGCGGAACGCTTGGTATTTTGATCCCGCCTTCCATCATGTTGATCGTGATGGGCCCCGTTTTGGAAGTATCCACGCTGGATCTTTTTCGTGGCGCATTTATTCCGGGCGCACTTTTGGCGAGTTTGTACCTGATTTACACACTTGTGCGCTGCTGGATCAATCCGGAGCTTGGCCCGATCCTATCCGAAGAAGATCAACCTGAAACCTCTAAATTCTATGGTGCCGAAGTTGCTCTTGTGTCATTGGGGATCCTAACCCTCTGTCGGATTTTTGGCCTTGGCCTGAGCGGAATTTTCGGAACCTATCTGCCCTTTGGCGGGTTTTTTGTCCTCGCCGCGGCACTTGGGCTGACTTATCTGGCCTATCGAAATCTGAACATTTTGCGGCTTCTTGTCCCGCTCACCGTGATTTTCCATGTCTGCGTCAGCGTGGCAAACTCTGGCTTGAGCCTTTGGACGTTTGTCTTTTGCGGCTTTGTGGTGCTCTTGGCGCTGCTTGGCGCCCCTATTTATCGCAAAGAGGCGGCATCAGATTTTTATTTCTCCTATGTTTGGGACGAATTTTTTGCGGGGCTTATGCCGCCTACTATCCTGATCTCTTTTGCGCTTGGCTCAATTCTTTTAGGCTTTGCCACCCCCGCCGAAGCTGCGGCTATGGGGGCTTTTGGTGCGATCCTTCTTTCGCTGGCATACCGCAAATTCACGCTTGGCGGATTTTTTGAAAGCATGATCAAAGCGCTGGAAATCACCGTGCTAATCATGTTCCTTGTTGCCGCATCCAATTTTTTCGGTGCTGAATTTTCGAGCCTTGGCACGCCAAAAATGATGACAGAGGCCTTATTGTCGCTTGATATGTCCCCTTATGTGGTTCTTATCCTGATTATGGCCCTCATTTTCCTTTTGGGTTGGCCTCTCGAATGGGTGCCCATCGTGCTGATTGTTGTGCCCATCCTGCTTCCGACCGTGATTGCACTGGACTTGGCGTATTTTGACAGCACCTACGATATGCTCGTGTGGTTTGGTATTCTGGTGGCGGTTAACCTGCAAACGGCTTGGCTCAGCCCGCCTGTTGCCCTTTCGGCGTATTTCCTCAAGGGTGTTGTGCCAAGCTGGGACCTCAAAGATATCTACTTTGGTATGATGCAATTCATGGTAATCCAACTTGTTGGGTTGGCGCTGTTGTTTGCCTTCCCGCAACTTGTTCTGTGGTTGCCAAAATTTTTGTCGGGATGATAAGCATCCAGTAGAAAACAGATTTCTCTTGAAACCCGACGAGTCGATCAAACTGTAAATGGAGTAAACATGCGTCGTGAATATTTGAAAAAAGCGACTTTGAAATCAAAATCTGATGCCAGCGAAACCAAAGACATCGTGCGCGCGATTTTGGATGATATAGAGACCGGCGGGGACGCAAAAGCACTGGAATATTCCGCTAAGTTTGATCAGTATGACGGGCCTATTTTGCTTTCTGAAGCGGATATAGAGGCTGCAATTGCGCTGGTGCCGGATAAACTCAAGGCCGATATCCAATTTGCACATGAAAATGTGCGTCGCTTTGCTGAAGCACAAAAGGCGACAGTTGCAAATTTCGAAGTCGAAGTTGTTCCCGGTCTCATCGCCGGACAGAAAGCCATCCCCGTGGATACGGCGGGATGTTATATCCCCGGCGGTCGCTACAATCATATAGCAAGCGCAATTATGACAGTGACCACCGCCAAAGTGGCGGGGTGCAACAAAATCATTGCCTGTTCCCCGCCACGTGCAGGGGTCGGGATTGCACCAGCCATCATCTATGCCGCCCATATATGCGGCGCGGATAAAATCCTCGCCATGGGCGGGGTGCAGGGGGTTGCATCGATGACCTACGGGCTGTTTGGTTTACCAAAGGCAAATATCCTTGTGGGTCCGGGCAATCAATTTGTCGCCGAAGCCAAACGGATGCTTTTTGGTCGCGTCGGGATTGATATGATTGCCGGTCCAACCGACAGTCTGATCCTTGCCGATGAACAGGCAGATCCTTTTGTTGTGGCCACCGACCTCGTCAGTCAGGCAGAGCATGGATATAATTCGCCCGTCTGGTTGGTGACAGATAATCGGGCTTTGGCAGAAGAAGTTCTCGCCCTTGTGCCCAAACTGATTGATGATCTGCCCGAGTTGAACCGCAACAACGCCTCTGCCGCGTGGCGAGACTACGCAGAAGTCATTCTTTGCGAAAATCGCGAAGACATGGCAGCGACGTCAGACGAATACGCGCCCGAACACCTGACGGTTCAGGCAGACGATCTTGACTGGTGGCTTGACCGACTCAGCTGTTATGGATCGCTTTTCTTGGGCGAAGAAACCACCGTATCCTACGGAGACAAAGCCTCCGGCACAAACCACGTGCTCCCCACGTCCGGCGCCGCGTCCTACACCGGGGGATTATCTGTCCATAAATATATGAAGATTGTCACATGGCAGCGCGCCACCCGTGAAGGATCAAAACCCGTGGCACTTGCCACCGCGCGTATATCCCGACTGGAAGGCATGGAAGGCCATGCGCGTGCGGCTGACGTGCGCCTCGCCAAGTATTTTCCACATGAAAACTTTGACCTCGTCGGGGTGGCAAGCGATGTTTGAGCTGGTCCCCATGCGTCAGATATTGGATTTTCCGACATGAAGGCGCTTGTTTACATCGGACCAGAGGCATTGGACCATCGCGAGGTTCCCGACCCAACACCCAAAGACGGTGAGGTTCTGGTCAAAGTGGACAGTGTGGGGATTTGCGGATCTGACATGCACGCATTCCTTGGCCATGATGAACGCCGCCCTGCCCCTTTGATCCTTGGTCACGAAGTGGCCGGAACCATCACGGGCGGTCC
Source organism: Alphaproteobacteria bacterium casp-alpha6 (assembly GCA_001510135.1). GTDB lineage: Bacteria > Pseudomonadota > Alphaproteobacteria > Rhodobacterales > Rhodobacteraceae > LFER01. Next base: position 46,270 of record LFER01000015.1, on the reverse strand, counting down.
GCGCGATGGCACACGCGTCACAGTCAATCCTCTCGTGACCTGCGGCACCTGTCCTTTTTGCATCGCCAGACAAGACAACCTTTGCACCACGCGTCAGATCATTTCCATGGCCCCCCGCGACGGCGGCTTTGCTGAATATATCACCATGCCGGAGCGCAATCTTGTCACCGTACCAGATGATATCGCGCTAAGTGTTGCGGCACTGGCAGAACCGATTGCCTGCGGCTGGCACGCAGTGCGCAAAGCCAAAGCCGTTTTGAACAGAAAAGACCGCGATATTCGCGCTTTGGTGATCGGAGGGGGGGCAATTGGCCTTGGCGCTGCGCTTAGTTGTCACGCACAAGGGATCAAAGACGTGCTGATCGTGGAGCCGAATGATTTGCGGCGCGCGTATATCTCAACCCATTGCGCCCAACGCTTAACAACACCACAGACCATCCCCCCACAGACAGAATTCGATCTGGTGGTGGATGGTGTCGGGTATGAAGCCACCAGAAAACTTGCTTCTGAATATGCACGCTCCGGTGGGGTAATTGCCCATATCGGACTTGGATCAAACGCAGGGGGATTGGATGTGCGGCGTATGACGCTTCAGGAAATCACGTTTATGGGAACCTATACCTATACGGCTGAGGATTTTCGCGACACGGCAGAGGCGATTTTTGACGGACGGCTCGGACAACTGGATTGGACGGAACAAAGACCCCTGAAATATGGGCAAAAAGCCTTTTCCGACATTCGCTCAGGGGTCGTTGCCACGCCAAAAATCATCTTAAGCCCAGAAATGTGACTTGGTTGATTGCCAGCGCAGATTGCAACATGTCAAACACTGCCAAAGATGCGCGTTTTGTTTTCTCTGGATGGATACCTTTAACCGCCCGGACGCATTTAATTTTGCCACATTGACAAAAAAGGCGACATGCCCTTGCGCTACAGATGCGCCAAGAGCGCCTGCAGCGCGGGTTTGAGCCGCGCGGCATCCGTGTCTTTGAGAATGCTCAGCAATTTTTGTTCGTGTATTTTTGCGTCTTCAACCAATGACTTTGCCAGCCCTTTGCCCGTATCTGTCAGATGCACTCGAACGCGGCGGCGATCCTCTGGATCAATGCGCCGTTCCACCCAGCCCTTTTGATCCATCTGGTCCAGGATTCGCGTCAGCCGCGATTGTTCCATCAATGCGTAATCCGCCAGTTTTGTGGTCATCAGCCCGTCCTGATCGTAAAGACAGGCAATGACCCGCCATTCAGGAACCCGCAAACCCTTGTCTCGGACAATCTTGTGAAACTGCGCGCTTGCCGCATCACTTGACGCCGCAAGCAGGTACAAAAGGTAGGAAGATACAAACGCTTCCGAAGTTTGATCTGCTTGTGTCATTGGGCCTCCGATCATCTGGTTTTTTTAAGGTACTCTCCCAAGGACGACAGAGATCAAAAAACTGCTTGCCCTTTTATATGAAAATTCATATAATTTTTCAAGGAGGTTTCTTAGCATGCTTAATCTGCAGCTTATTGAAATGCAGGACGTAACAGATCAGGTGCGCCTTTTGGAATTCCAAAATTTTTCGGGCAACGCCCTGCCAGCATATAGTGCCGGAGCACATATTGATTTTGAACTGGATGTGATTGGGGCGCGTGCCTACTCTCTCATTGATTGGGCTTTGGAAGAAAAGCATCCCCGTACCTATCAAATCGCTGTGCAGCGTGAAGACGACGGAGCGGGCGGATCAAAGGCAATGCATCGGCTTGAAATCGGGTCCATTTTGCAGGCCAGCCATCCCAAAAACGATTTTGAACTCATCAAAGACCGCTCAGAAGTCTTGTTGCTCGCCGGAGGGATCGGTGTCACACCGCTGATTTCAATGGCAACGCAGCTTGCCTTTGAGGAACGCGCTTTTCGTTTCCACTACAGCGCCCGCACTGAAAAACGCATGGCGTTCAAAGACAGACTTGATGCGGTTTTTGCACCACAGATGTCCTTCCACTTTGACGACAAAATCCCCCTTGATTTGACCGACCTTATGCAAAATCAGCCAGCGGGAAGCGCGATTTATATCTGTGGACCCAAAGCCATGATTGAGGCGGCGCGCACCGCAGCAGAAGCTGCGGGACATAGCAGCCAAAATATTCATGTAGAGCTATTTTCAACGCCTCAAGACAGTTCAGAAGATACCCCCTTTGAAGTGGAAATCCACAGCACCGGAGAAGTGTTCACCATCCCCATAGGCCAATCGATCATTGACGTGCTGAGCACAGAAGGCAAAGATATTCTATATGACTGCCAACGTGGTGACTGTGGTATTTGTCAGACCGATGTGATCAGCGGAGTCCCTGATCACCGCGATGTTGTGCTGTCTGAGGCAGACCGCCAAGCGGGCAAAGTCATGCAAATCTGCGTAAGTCGGGCCAAATCGGCGCGCCTTGTGCTGGATCTGTAGCGGAGGAAAATCATGTCTGAACGGCATCATCCCCTAAGTGCAGAAGATATTGATGCGATGATTGAGGGCCATCAGGTGCATCGGGATGTCTATACCAGTCAGAGGGTCTTTGACCTCGAAATGCGCCACCTTTTTGCGAATACTTGGGTCTTTGTAGGGCATGACAGCCAGACGCCCAACAAAGGCGATTATTATACCACACAGATCGGTAATCAGCCCGTAATTCAAGTGCGCCACAGCGATGGCGAGATCAAGGTTCTTCACAACAGGTGCCCCCATAAAGGCACCAAAATCGCGATTGACCGCGAAGGCAACACCGGAAAGTTTTTCCGCTGCCCCTATCACGCGTGGTCGTTTAAAACCGATGGCTGTCTTTTGGCAATCCCGTTGAAAAAAGGGTATGAGGGCACGGGGCTTGAAAATACAGACAACGCCAAAGGGATGAAACCGGTTGGCGCGGTGAAAAACTACCGCGGTTTTATTTTCGCCCGTCTGACCGAAGACGGCATCAGCTTTGAAGATTTCTTTCTCGACAGCCTATCCTCGATTGACAATATGGTGGATCGCTCCCCTGCAGGCCGGTTGGAGGTCGCGGGCCCCCCGCTTCGCTATATGCACAAATGCAACTGGAAAATGCTGGTCGAAAACCAGACCGACACCTGTCATCCGATGGTCGCCCATGAAAGCTCTGCCGGAACGGCCGTGAAAATCTGGGAAGAACTGGGAAATCCGGAACCCCGCCCGCCTGCGATGCAAATCATCGCGCCCTTCATGTCGCCTTATGAATTTTTTGAAAACATGGGCATTCGCACATGGCCCAACGGACATGGTCACACAGGTGTGCACCATTCCATCCATTCCGATTATTCTGCAATCCCGGGATATTTTGAAGCGATGTGTGACGCCTATGGCGAAGACCGCGCCAAGGCGATTCTGGACGAAAACCGCCATAACACGATTTATTTTCCCTCTATCATGGTCAAAGGCCCGATACAGCAGCTGCGCAATTTTATCCCCCTTGGTCCGGATAAAACGCTGGTGGAAAGTTATATCTACCGCCTTGTGGACGCACCTGACCAGCTTTTGGCGCGCACAGCAATGTATAACCGGATGATCAATGCACCGACCTCTATCGTGGGACATGATGATCTTGAAATGTATGAACGTGCCCAAGAAGGATTGATGTCGGACGGGCTTGAATGGGTGAACCTGCAGCGGCTTTACCCCGTCGACGGTGAGGATTTTTCCGAAGAAGCCGTTGAAAACGGCACGACAGAGCGTCAGATGCGAAACCAGTTTGACGCCTGGCGCAAATTCATGACCGCCACGATGAGGCACTGCGCCATCGGTACGCCGGAGGCCGCAGAATGAACCCTGTCACCAAAGAAGAACTGATTGATTTCATCTACACCGAGGCGCGACTGCTGGACGAAGGACATTATGACGATTGGCTCGCGCTTTGGCTTCCGGACGGGCATTACTGGATGCCGCTGGACCATAAACAAAGCGATCCGCATCTGGTCACTTCGCTCCTATACGAAGATATGTTTATGCTGAAATTGAGGGTGGAGCGGCTGAACGGCGCGCGCACCTTCAGCCAAAAACCCAAAAGCCGATGTCACCACGTCATCCAACGCCCCTTTGTGGATGAGATGGACCATGAGGCCGGGCGGTATGTCACCAATACCTCCATGCACTACGTGGAAACGCGCCTTGATGACCAGTTTCTGCTCGCATTGACGGCAACGCATGAATTGAAACATGTCGAGGGGCAATTGCGGATCGCCAACAAACGGGTCGATCTTTTGAATTCTGACGCCGCCTTTGGAAACATCCAGCTTCTTCCATGACCAAGATGCCCCCTGAAACCGTATTTGCCGCCTTTGAACAGACCACCCTGCGCTGGTCCGAACGGGATTTTCTGACGGTGATGCCGGACACGGCAGCGGTTTACGGAATCCCTGCGGGCACCATCAGCTATCACACGGCGTATCAAGAGAGCCTTACACGCGCAGAGGCCTTTGACGCCGCAGGCTATCGACGCGGTATGCGCGTCGCGGTTTTGCTGGAAAACCGGCCCGATTATTTTCTCATCTGGTTGGCGCTGAACCGGCTTGGCGTCTCCGTGGTACCAATCAATCCGGACCTGCGACAAAGCGAACAAACCTACCTGATCGGCCATTCAGAACCAGCATTGGTTATTGCCATCCCAGCCCGTCAGGAAGAATTGCGCAAAGCGGCAACATCCGCCGGCCTGTCTGTAGACGTCATTGGCCCGGGTGACAGCATCCCCGTTCCCAAAGGCGGCGGGGTCGTCGCGGATGTTCTGGACGGGGAAGCACAAGAAGCCGCCCTTCTCTACACGTCAGGCACCACAGGACATCCCAAAGGTTGTGTTCTGCCCAACACCTATTTCCTCTTGGCGGGGGAATGGTACCGCAACGTTGGGGGTCTTGCAGACCTGAGCGAAACGGGGGAACGGATGATCACTCCGCTCCCCGTCTTTCACATGAATGCGATGGCCTATTCCTTTATGGCGATGGTTGCGGTGGGCGGATGCCTTATTGCACTGGATCGTTTTCATCCCGCGACATGGTGGTCAGATGTCAGAAACTCCGGCGCGACCTGTCTCCACTATCTTGGGGTGATGCCCACCATGTTGATGCGCGCGCCCCCATCGCCCAAAGACCAAACCCATTCCGTAAGGTTTGGCTTTGGTGCAGGGATCGATCCCAAATTGCATCAGGCCTTTGAAACCCGCTTTGCCATTCCCTTGGTCGAAGCATGGGCTATGACCGAAACCGGCGCAGGTGCTGTCATCGCCGCCAACACCCGTGACCGCCTGATCGGCCAATCCAGCCTTGGCACACCCGCGCCTGACATCACCTGCAAAATCGTGAATGAAGCGGGGCAAGAGGTGCCCCATGACACGCCGGGCGAACTTTGGGTACGCCGCGCCAAAGGTGACCCGAAGTATGGTTTTTTCTCTCACTATTACAAAAACCCGCAGGCCACCTATGAAGCGTGGGAGGGGGGATGGTTTCATACCGGCGATCTTGTCCGCCAATCCCCAAAGGGTGACATATTTTTTGTGGACCGCAAGAAAAACGTCATCCGACGCTCTGGCGAAAATATCGCCGCGGTAGAAGTGGAATCAGTGCTGATGCGCCATCCAGACATCAAAGCCGTGGGGGTTACCGCCGTTCCGGACCCCATTCGGGGCGATGAGGTCTTTGCCTGCATCGTCTCAGACAGCCCGACCAAAGACACCGCCCATGCCATCACGGCATGGTGCCTTCAGGAAATGGCCTATTACAAAGCGCCGGGGTTTATCGCCTTTGTCGATGCGCTTCCCCTCACCCCGACCCAGAAAATCCAACGCGCGGAATTGAAAACCCGCGCTTGCGCCTTGCTCAATACGCCAGAGACGATCAACACCGGTCATCTTAAAAAACGGCAGGTGGCCTGATGGGAATGCGGCAATCATATGACGGTGTTGTGCTTTGCGCCCCCTTCACCACAGCCTATCAACGATATTCCATTGAAACCGCACATTGGTGGATTGCACGCGCCCTGAAGGGCAGCCTTGATCTTGCAGGGCTGCGGCCAAGCGAAATTGACGGGTTTACTGTGTCGAGCTTTACGCTTTTTCCCGATACGGCGGTGGGGTTGACGCAGCATTTGGGTCTGTCTCCGAGATGGCTTGACCATATTCCGATGGGTGGCGCTAGCGGCGTTGTCGCGCTGCGCCGTGCCACGCGTGCGGTTCAGTCGGGGGATGCGGATATTGTGGCCTGTGTCGCGGGCGATACAAACCATATCGACAGTTTCCGCCTGATGCTGTCAAGTTTTTCACGCTTTGCCTCGGATGCGTCATACCCCTATGGTTATGGCGGGCCAAACGCGAATTTTGCGCTTTTGACTGACCGATATATGCAGGAATTTGGCGCAACGCGCGAAGATTTCGGGAAAATCTGCGTGGCCCAACGCCAAAACGCTCTGTCCAATCCGGGCGCTGTGATGAAAAAACCGCTCACGTTAGAGCAATATTTGGCGGCTAAGCCGATTTCAGACCCGATCGCCTTGTTTGATTGTGTAATGCCCTGCGCCGGATCAGAGGCGTTTCTGGTTATGTCCGAAGAAGAGGCGGCAAAGCGCGCCCTGCCCTATGCCCGTATTTCAGGCGCGATTGAACGGCATAATGCACATGCCGAGGATCCCATCCAGCTGCGCGGCGGATGGAGCGTTGATATTGACGAACTTTGGGATATGGCAGGCTGTGCGCCCGTGGACATGGACCTTGTGCAAACCTATGATGATTATCCGGTGATTTCTGCCATGCAGATCGAAGATCTGGGCTTTTGTCCCAAAGGTGAGGCCCCTTCGTTTTTGCGGGACAAAGATATGACGATAAAGGGCGATTTTCCCCATAACACCTCTGGCGGGCAGCTGTCTGCCGGTCAAGCGGGGGCGGCGGGCGGGTTTATCGGACTGGTCGAAGCCATCCGTCAGGTCACAGGGCAAGCAGGCCCAACGCAGGTTGCGGGTGCGTCATCTGCGCTCGTCTCTGGATTTGGGATGATCAATTATGATCGTGGCGTCTGTTCCGCGGCGGCGGTGATCACTGGGGGTGCCCGATGACAGACCCGCTGTCCCCCCCTCCCAAGAAAAATCCGCAGGTCAGGACGGTTTCCCCCACACGACCGCCCGAGGCGCGCAGCCGCGCCGCACTTGGCCTTAGTGCTGCGGCGGCAGAGGGGCGTTTTGCGCTGCAACACTGCGACGAATGCGGCAAAGTGCAATATCCCCCGCGCGATGCCTGCAGCGGATGTCTTTCAACAGAGCTTCGTTGGAAAGATACGGATGCAAAGGGAACGCTTCTTGCCGAAACCACGATCCACACCTCAACCAAGCTCTATTTTCGCGAACGCACGCCTTGGCGCACAGGCAGCGTGCAGTTGGATGCGGGACCGGTGATTATTTGCCATTTGCACGGGGATTGTGTGCGAAATGGTCGTGTAGACATCATCAACCGCTTGGACAGATCGGGGCAGGCTGTTTTGCTTGCCCTTCCCTCACAGAGGAGCCCCCACATGGAAGACGACCCGCAACTGAGAGCCATGACGAGCGATCCAAAACACCGCCGCATCCTGATCACGGATGCGCGTAATCCCAATACATCGGAAATTGCCAGAGCTTTGAGTGATGCGGGGGCTTCAATGATTTTTGTCGGGCTGAGCGAAACATGGCGCCCCTCCCCTACGTTGGACGCCTTGTCTGCCATGGATAAGGTTGATGTGCTGCCTCTGGATGTGACGGATACGCACTCTGTGCAGAAACTGGCTGGCGCCATTGGCGGTAAAACCGATATCCTGATCAACAATGCGCGTTTTTTACGCCCCGGTGGGGTTTTGGCGCGGTCTGACACGTCTTTTGCCAAAGAGGAAATGGAGGTCAATTATTTCGGCCTCATGCGGCTTGCACAGTCCTTTGGTCCCGTGATGGCCTCGCGCACGGCAGATGGGGTGAATGCCTCGGTTGCTTGGGTGAATATTCTCTCGGTGCATGCGCTTTCGTCACAGCCAGAATTCGGGTGCTTTTCCGCCTCAAATGCGGCCGCTCGGTCCCTCAGCCAATCGCTGCGGGCGGAATTTCGCGCCTCTGGCCTGCGTGTCATGAACCTTTATTGTGGCCCAACAGAGGATGAGTGGTATCAACCGCTTCCTCCTCCCAAAGTCACACCCCAAGCCGTGGCGCGCACATTGGTCACAGGATTGCAAAACGGGCTTGAGGAAACCTATTGCGGGGATGTTGCAAAGGACGTTTTTGAACGTTTCAGAGACAACCCCCTGATCCTTGAACGCGAAACAACATTGGCTGGAGACGGCGCATGAGTGAAACCATTCTTTCCGACCTTGCCAAAGCTTTGGGCGATCAAAGCATAAAAGTCATTGATCTGACCCACACCTTGGACCCTGATTTCCCAGTGATCATCCTGCCACCAGAATTCAACCAATGTGCGCGGTTCCGGATGGAAGAAATCAGCGCCTATGATCACCGCGGTCCGGCATGGAAATGGCATAACATTACACTCTCAGAACACACGGGCACCCATTTTGACGCACCCGCACATTGGATTTCTGGTCGTGACCTGCCCAATAATTCTGTGGATACGATCAACCCCGCAAATTTCGTGGGGCCTGTTATGGTCATCGATTGTTCTGAAGGCTCCGCCACAAATGAAGATTTTGAACTCACCCCGGAACTGATCCTCGCATGGGAAGAAGAGCATGGTGAAATACCCAAAGACAGCTGGGTGCTGATGCGCACGGATTGGTCAAAAAAAACCGGTGCGGATTACCTCAATATGCGCGATGACGGTCCCCATTCCCCCGGGCCGACACCCGATGCCATCCGGTTTTTAATCCATGAACGCAATATCCGGGGGTTTGGGACAGAAACTGTGGGAACAGACGCCGGACAGGGAAGCCACTACACCCCCCCCTACCCCGCACACTTTTACCTGCACGGGGCGGGAAAATTTGGTCTGCAGTGCCTTGCCAATTTGGACCTGCTTCCGCCAAGGGGTGCCATTTTACTCGCCGCGCCGTTGAAAATTAAGGATGGCACCGGAAGCCCTCTGCGTGTGATGGCTCTCGTTCAGGGAAATGACATATGACAGAATTTACCGCCCTCATCACCGGAGGAAACAAAGGCATTGGCGCTGACCTTGCATCCCGCCTGTTGGATCAGGGATATAAGGTCGTGTCCATGGCGCGCCGCGCACCAGAGATCACGCATAAAAACCTGTTTTCCATCGAAGTCGATTTACTGGAGCCCGACCAAGTGGCCGAAGCAGCCAAAAAAGCTGCCGGCGTCCACAGTATTTCCCACGTGATCCATAACGCAGGCATGATCTGGCCAAATCTCATTGAAGAGGCAAAACCAAGCGATATCGCCGGACTTGCCCAATTGCATTTGGGATCCGCGCTGACGCTGACTCAAGCCGCCCTGCCCGCCATGAAGGCGCGCAAATTCGGTCGCATCATGTTCAACGGATCCCGCGCAGCCCTTGGCGTACCCACCCGTACGGCCTATAGCGCGACCAAAGCAGGGATCATCGGGATGGCGCGGACTTGGGCGCTTGAACTTGCCCCCTTTGGGATTACCGTCAATGTGGTGGCGCCCGGCCCCATTCAAACCGATAATTTCTGGGGGATCATCAAAAAAGACAGCCCCGAGGAGGCGGCATTGGCCAAACGGATCCCGATCGGCCGACTTGGCACTCCCGAAGATGTGTCAAACGCATTTTTGTTTTTCTGTGATCCCAAAAACAGTTTTGTGACGGGTCAAACGCTTTATGTCTGCGGCGGGGCAAGTGTTGGCGCAATGAGCCTGTGAGAAGCCAAAGCGGTCAAATCATACGGACTTTGATCGGTTGGCGTCACAAGGCGACACTCAATCAGCCCAGATCGCCCTCCATGTCTGGATCAAGCTCACGCCAAAAAGCCCAGACCGCGTCATGGTTCAACGGTGACATCCACCCGTGACGGTCAAAATCATCGCGAAGTTCCGTTTTTGAAGTTTTGACCACAAAAATGTGCCTTTCTGTATCCCGTTAATTTGAGTTTCAGGTCTGAATTACGTTACTGACAATATTTAAGCTTCCCACCCGCTCAAAGCAAAGCATATTGGCTCTGCCCTCCTGTTGTGGCGTCGGCGTGCCTGCGACATAATCATATTCTATTGCAGCGTTAAGATATTGTTAAGGGATATCGTAAACTCAGGCTTTGAATATTCATCAATTAAACGATTGATCTTGTCTCTTTGAACACTGGCTTATATTGCCTTGGATCAAAGGAGTGATGAGATGAGCCTGAACAGTTTCGGACATTTATTTAGGGTCACCACATGGGGCGAAAGCCATGGACCTGCGCTTGGGGCGACGGTGGACGGCTGTCCAGCAGGGATCAGTGTGGACGAAGCGATGATCCAACACTGGCTGGACAAACGAAAGCCCGGACAAAATAAATTCACAACCCAGCGCCGCGAAGCAGACGAAGTAGAAATTCTTTCAGGTATTTTTGAGGGAAAAACCACAGGAACGCCGATCCAACTGATGATCCGAAATACAGATCAGCGCTCAAAGGATTATGGCGACATCGCAGACACATTTCGTCCGGGACATGCTGATATTACGTATTGGCAAAAATACGGCATCCGTGATTATCGTGGTGGAGGAAGATCTTCGGCCCGCGAAACTGCGGCGCGGGTTGCTGCCAGCGGTATCGCGCGCGCTGCATTAAACTCTCTTGCCCCCAACCTGACCATAACTGGCTATATGGTGCAAATGGGGCAACGCCACATTGATCGCGAAAATTTTGATATGGCAGAGATCGAAAAAAATCCGTTTTGGGTACCTGATGCACAAGCTGCCAAAGATTGGGCAGCTTATCTTGATGATATTCGCAAATCTCATGACTCCGTTGGTGCCGTCATCGAAGTCGTGGCCAAAGGTGTCCCCGTTGGACTTGGCGCACCTATCTATGCAAAGCTTGATTCTGATCTGGCCTCGGCAATGATGTCAATAAACGCTGTCAAAGGCGTGGAAATTGGGGAAGGCATGGCCTCAGCCAGCCTCACCGGATCCGAAAATGCAGATGAGATATTCATGGGAAATGATCGCCTTCCTGTATATTCGTCAAACCACTCAGGAGGGATTTTAGGCGGAATTTCCACAGGTCAGGATGTTGTTGTCAGATTTGCAGTGAAACCCACATCTTCAATCCTGACCCCGAGACAATCGATCACCAAAGCTGGGAATGCGATAGAGGTTGTTACCAAAGGACGCCATGACCCCTGCGTTGGCATCCGCGCCGTACCTGTTGGTGAAGCGATGATGGCCTGCGTTCTTCTTGACCACATATTGTTACATCGGGGACAAATGGGGGAAGGTAATGGCGGTAAAATCGGCTGAAAATGAGGCGCATCTTAGCCTTTGATTGGGTCTTTTTGTTTCGATAGCTGAACAGCCAAAATGCCAATTGTGATGATGATGACACCGGCAAAGTCAAATGGCCCCATCGCTTCGCCCAAAATGACGGCCGCAACGGCAACCCCGAAAAACGGGTTCAGAAAATGAAAGGTCGAAGCCTTTACCGTGCCAATCCGATTGACAAGTAAAAACCAAATAACCGTTGCAGCTAGGCCCGGAACCAAAGTGGTGTATATAAAGGCAAAGACAAAAAGCCAGCTCCATTCGACCCTGAGCTCTTCAGTCAGCACGCCCGCAATTCCAAGAAAGATTGCGCCAACGATCATCTGAAGCCCGACCACCATCATAAGGTTGCCACTACCGCTTGCGCCGTGCACCGACAGTGTTGCCACAGCTAGTGCTGCCGCCCCAACAATACAGAGAAATACGCCAAACCCGTCTGCACCCCCATTTATACGAAGACCCATAATCATGCCGACCCCAACAAACCCTAGGCACAGACCAAATGCCGCAAGTAAGGACAGTCTTTCACGAAAGATAGCCCAACCGGCAAAAGCCACCATCAATGGCATAGAAGACGCGATAATTGAAGCAAGGGATGCTTCGACGGTTTGCATCGCAATAAAATTCAAGCCAAGATAAAATGCATTCTGAAAAATGCCAAAAATAATAGTGGATTTGCGTTGTCCTTTGGTTAGCTTAAATGTTTGTCCAAGGAATTTGGCGATGGCGACACCGATTAATCCAGCAATAAAAAAACGGATGGACAGTGTGGTCAAAGGTGGAGCCACGGCAACAATTATCCGCGCCGAGCTAAACGCAGAAGACCACATCAGCGCAAAAGTAACACCCAATAAGATGGCTCGAAAATCCATGACTGATCCCTACACAATATCAGTCATGATTGGTGACATGTCTTCGATAAAATGAAAAGGGCCGCAATCGCGACCCCCTAAAAATATCTGTCAAAATTGACTTAGCCGTTCACACTGTCCTTCAGCGCTTTGGCGATTGTCATTTTAACAACCTTATCAGCTTCTTTCTTGAACTGTTCGCCAGTTGCAGGGTTTCTCACCATGCGCTCTGGACGCGCGCGGCAGGAAATCTTACCGATACCAGGCAGGGTGACTGCGCCACCGCCAGATACTTCCTTAGTGATGATGCTGCAGATGGCGTCCAGCGCCGCACCAGCTGATTTCTTATCTGATCCCATTTCGTCAGCGAGTGTTGCTACCAGCTGTGTCTTTGTCATTGGTTTAGACATTTATGTTCTCCTTAGCTGCCCAAGACTTGTATCCTCACGGTGTGATAATAACGTTATATTGTTGACGTATACAATAAATAGTGGCGGAAAATCCTCAAAATACATCCTTTTTTCCCACCTTTAGACAAATTATAGGAAGGCTGGCTGATCAAAACTGCGTAATTTCCGACTATGGAGCCGTTCAAGAGGCATATTTTGAAGGCTTTCCATCGCTTTGATGCCAATCATCAAATGCCGTGAAACTTGTGATTTGTAGAATTCCGAGGCCATTCCAGGTAGCTTTAGTTCACCGTGAAGGGGTTTATCGGAAACGCAAAGTAATGTTCCATAGGGAACCCTGAACCGAAACCCATTGGCCGCGATTGTCGCACTTTCCATATCCAAAGCGACGGCACGCGACTGGCTTAGCCTGCGCACGGGGCCAGAATTATCACGAAGTTCCCAGTTGCGATTATCCAGTGTTGCGACAGTTCCTGTCCGCATGATTTTCTTAAGCTCAAATCCTTGGAGTTCGGTTACAGAGGCAACCGCCTGTTCCAAAGCAACCTGCACTTCGGCCAAGGCTGGGATGGGAACCCAAACAGGAAGATCATCGTCTAGAACTTTGTCTTCCCGCACATAAGCATGCGCAAGAACAAAATCACCCAGATTTTGACTGCTGCGCAGCCCGGCGCAATGCCCCACCATCAACCATGCATGGGGACGCAAAACCGCGATGTGATCTGTGGCCGTTTTTGCGTTTGAGGGGCCAACGCCAATATTAACCAGCGTGATACCATTACCATCTGCCCGTTTTAAATGATAACTCGGCATCTGCGGCGTCTTTGTGCTTTGCTCTATGTCAGCGTCCGACGACGTAATTTCATGATCCCCCGTAGCAACAAAGCTTGTGTAACCACTATCAGTTCGCGCCAATTGTTCGCGGGCGTAAATTTCAAACGCAGATACGTAAAACTGGTAGTTGGTAAATAAAACATAGTTTTGAAAATGCTCTGGTCGGGTGGCTGTGTAATGGGCCAAACGCGCCAAAGAATAATCCACGCGCTGCGCCGTGAACGGTGCAAGTGGAAGCGGCATCCCGCCGTGATTGTCGTAAAGCCCATCAACAATATTGTCATTCATATTCGAGAGCTCTGGGACATCAAACATATCTCGAAGAGATGTCTGGCTCACCCTATCCTGAGTAATATTACCATCCAAACCCTGAGGTATCGCAAAATGGAGCGGTATAGGGGTGTCAGACACACCGATGGTGACAGGCACATTATGATTTCGGATCAGGAGACCAATTTGTTGCTTAAGATAGTTTTCAAACAAATCAGGGCGGGTGATTGTTGTCGCATAATGCCCCGGTTGTGTGAGGTGACCAAAACTAAGTCGGGAGTCAATCTGCGCAAATCGGTCAATTTTTATACTGATTTCAGGATAAAATGCGCGGTATTTGATCCCACCTTTCATTGACGTTGTGATGTCTGAAAAGGCATTTTTCAGAAAACTAATGCTTAGGTCATAAATCTGCTTAAGGCGGTCAACGGCTTCGTCAGCGGTCGTGAAGTCAGCGGGAGGAAAATAGTCTGGTTGATCGATTTTCATAGTCTTTCAGGCCACATCATAAAATCATTTGTATGACTGTCTCTGTATACAGTGCTTTGTCGCGACTAAAAATATCACTGCCGCATATCTTAGGGATTTCTGGAGGTTTTGATGTAATATCCATGAAAAATTATGTCACACTGCAATAGATTGTGCAAGGTAACCCTCATAAACACTCAGGATATTTGTAATGGTTTTAGACAACATAAAAGCAGACATTTTTGGGAAAACGTTAACCGGACTAGGCCTCAACCTTATCGTGCGGGATGTCCCACGCCATGTATCTTTTTTGAAAGATAATTTTGACATGAAAGCATTTCGGGCGACAAATGACTTTGCTATTTTGAAATATACCGATCAGATATTCCAGCTACATGCAGATCATACCTATGGTCGTCATCCACTTTTCGGGATTCTTCCTGAAAATCCACCACGCGGCGCCGGTATCGAAATCCGTCTCTATAATTCTGATCCCGACGAATGTCATCGCAGAGCAGTGGTCCGAGGGGATAGTATTCTGCATACACCCCTTGATAAGCCCCACGGCCTTCGGGAATGCGCAATCCTATCCCATGATGGATACGTCTGGATACCATCTAGACCACTTGCAGAGTGAATTTGTGACAACTATGGTTTAAGCCAAGGGTATTGACGTAGAAATACCATCTGCAAAATCCGATGGAGCGAAAGATGACTGTAACGCACTTAAGACCAAATATGGACAATTGGCAGGAACGTGTGGATTTGGCGGCAGCATTTCGTTGGACCGCACGGTTAAATTATCACGAAGCCGTAGCCAATCATTTTTCGCTTGCCGTCAACGAAGATGGAACCAGATTTCTGATGAACCCAAGTCAGAGTCATTTTTCCCGCATCAAAGCCAGCGATATTATCGAAATTGATGCGAATAATCCCGATACTCTTTCTGGGCCGGATGCGCCAGATCCAACGGCCTGGGGGTTGCATGGCTCTCTCCATCGCAACTGCCCCCATGCGCGATGCGCGATGCATGTGCATTCAATCCACGCAACAGTTTTGGCATCCCTCAAAGACAGCAGACTTCTTCCAATCGATCAAAACTGTGCCACTTTTTACAATCGCTATGTGATTGATGACAACTATGGCGGGCTTGCGTTTGAAGACGAAGGGGAACGTTGCGCCGCGATGCTGCAAGATCCCAAAAAAAAGGTCATGATAATGGGTAATCATGGTGTTTTGGTGATTGGGGAAACGGTCGCTGATACATTCAATAGGCTCTATTATTTTGAACGTGCCGCGGAAACTTACATTCGGGCTTTGCAAACCGGACAACCGCTGCGCGTGCTTTCGGATGAAGTTGCATCAAAGGTGGCTGATCAGCTTGAAACCTATCCGGAACAGGACCAGCGTCACTTTGAAGAGCTCAAAGCAATCCTTGACGAAGAGGGCAGCAATTATAGCCAGTGACAGCTGAATTCAATGTTGTGATTGTGAAGGGCGTAGATGTTTACCCTTTGCCCGAATCCCGAGCATCAAATTTTTCCCACCCATGACCATCAAAGGCGTCTTTTCCAAGCTGCGCCATTACATGGGGAAAATCAACCATCACATAATTATCAGTGATTTTGCCATCCTCGACTTTCCAGAAATCCATGTAGCGAATTTCAACTTTCTTTCCAGTCGGAGCAATGCCCATGAATTCACCTGAATGGATGGCTTCTTGCCGACCAAAGGCCGCCGCCCATTCGCCCATGTAAAGACGCGCTTCGTCTATACATACCTTATCTGAAAAGGCTGCCTGAAAAGGTTTTTGCCAATTTTCCTGAAAAGCGCGCAGTCCGTTTTTTGTGCCGCACCCTTGGTTTCCGATCCAGCGGAAGCTTTCTGCAAAAAACTCTCCGATGTCTGAAATGCGATGATCGTTCAATCCATCAACCATATTTTCAATCACACTACGTGTGGCTGCCGTTTTGGTCATGTCAGTGTCACGCGTCAATATCGCCTGTTCTGGTCTTGCACCCGCCATACCCTAGTCCCTTCAGATCACTCTTTTTCGATGACGCCCGTATATCGCAGACGAAGCAAGAAGCAAGCCGCTGACTGTTGCGATCATCCCCGCTGCGCTTAATGTGTTGGAATACCCCAACCAAAGAGGAAGATAGCCCGCTACCACATATCCGATCAACGTCGCGCCAAGCGCTAAAATCAGGCTTAAAAAGACCTGTGTTTTTATGTCATTGGTCAAAAGTCTCGCAGTCGCCGGCGGGCACAAGATCATCGCAATCACGATAATAGACCCCACCGCATCAAAGGCAGCCACAGCCGCCATTGCCGCAAGTACAACCAAAAGAAATCCAACCACTGTCGCCTGTGTGCCGATGGTCCTTGCATAAGCTTCGTCAAAGCTAATCAGAACCAAGGGACGCCAAAAGATATAGGTAAAGGCCGAAATCACAAAAAACGCGATCACCATCCTAAAAAACTGAGGTGGTAATTGGGCCAGAGATAAAGGATCCAACAATGACCCCCAGCCATCAGATTGGAGCCAAATCAGGGTCTCTAGATTTCCGAAAAGCGCATGCTCGACGTCCAAATGTACGCGGCTTGTATCTGATTGTTCCAAAAGCAAAACACCGGCCGCAAACATGGTGGTGAATATTACACCCATAGCGGCACCATATTCAATGCGACCCAAACGGCGTATCATCTCAATCAGAACGACTGAAATTACCGCCGCTCCGGCCGCGCCCAACATCATGGGCCATGTAGACACCTGCCCCGTCAGCAAATATGCAACAACAATCCCTGGTAAAACCACATGGCTGATCGCATCACCGATAAGCGCCTGCTTGCGCAGGACCAAAAAATTACCCGGCAGTGCGCAAGCCATACCCGCGAAAGCAGAGATCAATACGGGCGTCAGGCCAAGGGCAACAAATTCGCTTCCCATCACATGCGCTCCCCCTGTTTTAAGGCCAAGCCTTGATCAATTGACTTGATTTGATCCGGTGTAAGTTTGGTTTCAATGTCCATCAAATTGAACACGGCTTGACCATCCAACTGATCACTTTCCTTCAATATTTCCTGCCAATAAGACCATCGTTTTTCATTCAAAAGCGTCTTTGCCGCTAAGGATTTTCCTGTCTCCGTTGCAACACCATCAGCTCGGATATATCCCAAACGGCGCAACAAACGTTGTGTTTTTGGTTCATAAATCGGTTGCGCCGCAGCCATCGACAAAAGCCCTTGCGTAAGATGCACAGCCTTTTGAAATCTGTAGTGATCCAGTGCAACCGCCAAAACCCCCCTTTTTGGTGCAAAAAGAAACGAGAACAAAAACAATCCAAAACAGCATAGAACAATGATCGGTCCTGTGGGTAATCCCGGTGATACAGCCGATATTGCAGAGCCGATATACCCCGATAGCGCACCAAACAAAGTTGCCGTGACAAGTATGATATTGGTCCTCTCGCTCCAAAACCGTGCGCTGACCGCTGGAATGATCAAGAGTGCCACAATTAGAATAAGGCCAACGATCTTCATTCCCAGAACGGTGACGGCCAGAGTGACCATGAGAATAATAAAATCAACACGCCGCACTGAAATACCAAGAGTTTCACTATAACCTTGGTCAAACACCACAAGTTTTATTGGGCGCAAAAACACAAATAGAACCAGCGCCGTGATGATACTTAGGATAAGGATCAAAAGAGCATCCGAATATAGCATGCCGGCTGTTGAGCCCAAAAGAAAGCTTTCAAGCCCAGCCTTCCGGCCAGCTGGAATGACTTGAATTATGGTTAAAAGAACGACGCCAAAGGCAAAAAACACCGAAAGCACGCAACCGATTGCGGTGTCCTGCGTCAGTCTTGTTTCCCGCGTGAGCCAATTCACAAAATACAACCCCAGTGCCGCACTGAGTGCAGAGCCACTCAGAAGGATCAACAATTGACGGCCATCTATTCCAAAACCAAACGCCACCAGAAAGGCAAAACCCAACCCAGGTAATGTTGCATGGGAAATTGCGTCACTAATAAGGGCATTTTTTCTTAGATACAGGAATGTTCCCGCCATTCCTGCTGCTGCTCCAAGCAGGCTTGCCCCAAGTGTCACAAGTGTTGCGTTATATCCCAATGACAGGGAAAGCGCGGCCCACAACATTAAAGTCCCATCGTATCCAACTGCGCTGCAGCAAGTTTGCCACCATAGGCAATGGAAAGATTTTCTTTCGTAAACACCTCCGCTACTGGACCGTAGGCCACTGCCTTTCGGTTGAGCAAAAACAGATGATCAAAATAGGTGCTCACTGTACTTAAATCGTGATGAACGGAAATAATGGTTTTGCCGTCTTCCTGCAGACCCTTTAAAACACCCATGATCGCTGTTTCCGTTGCTGCATCAACGCCTGCAAAAGGTTCATCTAAAAGAAAAACATCCGCCTGTTGCACAAGTGATCGGGCAAGAAAGACCCTTTGTTGTTGCCCGCCTGACAATTGTCCAATTTGACGGTCTACGAAATCCTGCATCCCAACTTTCGCGAGGCTTTCTGCCACTTTGGCTTTGTCCGCCTTTGATACACGACGCAATAGTCCCAGCGACGGATAGAGGCCCATCAAAACCACATCATAGACTGTAGCCGGAAAATCCCAATCCACGCTTGCACGTTGCGGGACATAGGCAACTCTGTGGCGCGCCTCTTTAAGAGGTTTTCCAAAAAATGTTACCTGTCCTGAAATAAGGGGCAAAATACCCATTGCTGCCTTTAATACTGTCGATTTTCCCGCACCATTCGGTCCAACTATTCCCATCAAAGATCCCGATTTTACGGAAAAGTCGATGGAATACACAGCGGGAACCTGACCATAAGAGACCGTCAAACCGCGTATATTAAGCGGCTCTTCCCCCGGCTCTCTGGCCTCGCCCAGCCGAACTCCTTGATCTGAAACCAGCGCAACTCCTGCCATCATGTTCCCAATCCAAGCTTGTTTTGCCATCCACGTTCCGGAACCGTTCCACCGAGCGCTCTGGCAATCGTTGTCACATTATGATCGATCATTCCAATATAGGTACCCTCGTAACTGCCAGCGGGACCCATTGCATCAGAAAACAATTCCCCGCCCAGTGACACCGCGTGGCCTTTGGCTGCTGCGCCTTCTATAAGCGCCCGCATGTTTCGATCTGATACAGAACTTTCCACAAAAACCGCTGACACGTTGCGATCCACAATTAGGTCGACCAGTTCCCCGATACGATACAGACCTGCCTCTGAATTTGTTGATATTCCCTGAACGCCGATCACTTCAAAATCATAGGCGGCCCCAAAATAGGCAAAAGCATCATGCGCAGTTATTAAAATTGCGCTTTGCCTTGGAACACTTGTCAGGACTTGCTTTGAATAAACATCAAGCGCCTGTAATTTCTTTCTGTAATTGTCTGCATTCGACATTAGGAAATTCAATTTATCAGGCATGATTTGGTGGAGGGTTTCAACAACCGGACCAATGGTTTCTGCCCAGATCATAGGATCCATCCAGACGTGCGGGTCGAAAGAATTCCCCTTTACAACTGAACTCAATAGCTTTGACCGGTCAATTGCGTTGGCAATTGCCTTGACTGGACTTTTTTGCGACAGTTGTTGAAAAAATTCCATCATCTGAATTTCAAGGTCAAGACCGTGGTAAAAGACGACATCAGCCCTTGTCATAGCTAAAATATCGCTACGAGTATGGCGATAGGAATGAGGATCCACACCCGGACCCATGATCCCAAGCACATCAACAATTGATCCGCCTATATTGGAAATCAGATCAGAGATCATGCCCGTGGTGGCGACAACATTCAATGGTGCGCCAACCGCCGCCGCCCGCAGTGGAACAACCAGCAGCCCAGCGCCCAAACCTAAAAGAATGTCTCTGCGTTTCATCTTTAAAAAAGCCTCTGTACTTGATAATGAGAATAATTTGCAAAAAGTCAATGCAAATGCGAATTATTCGCAATTTATTTTCCGAACAAATTCTTGTCATTCACTATCCAGCGTGTCACGGTTTATGATGTGAAAAATTGGTAATACTATGGAAACACACTCTTTGACGACTGCTCTGCGTTCTGTTTCAAATCATTTGGATCGCAACCCCGGTCAGGCGCTGAACCTGGACTGGGTCATGTCGGCCCAAGCAAACACATCAGCAATTGAAAGACGCGCATCGACTCTTTCCACTCGACGTTCGGTGAAAAAATCTCATCAAGTGGCATGGTTGCTTCGTGCTGTCTCATGCATCGACCTTACCACCCTGTCAGGGGATGACACCGAAGGCCGTGTTTACCGGTTATGCGACAAGGCAAAAAACCCGATACGTCAGGATATTCTCAGTCAGCTGGATGTTCCAAAGATCAGGGTTGGGGCCGTCTGTGTTTACCATGATATGATTAAGGCAGCTGTGACACGTTTACAGGATTCCGGCATCCCTGTCGCTGCTGTCTCCACTGGGTTTCCTGCCGGATTGTCCCCACTTGAGCTGCGCATTGCCGAAATCAAGGAAAGCGTTTCTTGCGGTGCTGAGGAAATTGATATTGTCATTTCAAGACGCCATGTTTTGACTCAAAACTGGGCCGCACTTTATGATGAGGTCAAACGATTTCGTGACGCTTGCGGGGATGCCCATCTCAAAACAATCTTGGCCACAGGGGAATTGGGAAGCCTGCGCAACGTGGCGCGCGCGTCACTGATTTGTATGATGGCTGGGGCGGATTTTATCAAAACTTCCACCGGAAAAGAAAGTGTGAACGCAACGCTTCCCGTATCCTTGGTGATGGTGCGTGCGATCCGGGATTATTACGAACAAACGGGGTTCAAGGTTGGTTATAAACCCGCAGGAGGGATATCCAAAGCCAAAGATGCGCTGACCTATCTGTCGCTTATCAAAGAAGAGCTGGGAAACTCCTGGCTGAACCCTGAACTCTTCCGCTTTGGTGCATCATCGCTGTTAGGTGATATTGAACGCCAACTCGAACATTTCGTCACCGGAGCCTATTCCGCTTCACACCGTCACCCGATGGCCTAGACCCATTCCGGAGAACCCCAATGAACATCAGCCAGATTTTTGAAACGATGGACTACGGAAAAGCACCCGAAGCAAATGAAGAGGCGATGAAATGGATCGCGTCGCACAAAGGAAGGTTTGGCCATTTCATCAACGGTGCATTCACAAAACCGGAAGATTTGTTTCTCACCATCAATCCGGCAACGACAGAAGAACTGGCACAGATCAGTCAGGCCTCTGCAAAATCTGTGTCGGCCGCAGTCAAGGCCGCAGTTGCAGCGCAATCTGGATGGGAAGCACTTGGCGGTCACGGTCGCGCTAAAGTGCTTTATGCCATCGCGCGGCTTTTGCAAAAACAAAGCAGGCTTTTTGCGACGCTGGAAACGTTGGACAACGGTAAACCCATACGCGAAAGCCGCGATATAGATATTCCCTTGGCGCAAAGGCATTTTTATTATCATGCGGGCATGGCGCAATTGATGGAAAAATCCTTGCCAGACCGTCAGGCGGTTGGAATCTGTGGTCAGATTATTCCTTGGAATTTCCCAATTTTGATGTTGGCATGGAAAATTGCGCCCGCGCTCGCCATGGGCAATACTGTCGTGCTTAAACCGGCAGAATACACGTCGCTTAGCGCGCTTCTTTTTGCAGAAATTTGCCAACAAGCCGGTGTTCCGAAAGGTGTTGTAAACATTGTTACCGGGGACGGACGTGTCGGGGAGCTGATCGTTTCTGAGCCCAACATTGATAAAATCGCCTTTACCGGCTCCACAGAAGTGGGTCGCAAGATCAGAGAGGCGACGGCGGGGACTGGTAAATCCCTGACTCTGGAACTTGGCGGAAAATCCCCTTTTATTGTCTTTGACGATGCCGATCTTGACAGCGCAGTAGAGGGCGTTGTTGACGCCATATGGCTTAATCAGGGTCAAGTCTGTTGTGCGGGATCACGGCTTTTGGTTCAGGAAGGTGTCGCAGATAAATTTCTCAACAAGATCAAAACCCGCATGAAAACACTTCGCGTTGGGGACCCGATGGACAAATCAATTGATATTGGTGCGATTGTCGATCCTGTGCAGAAATCCAGAATTTCCCAAATGCTGTCTGACAACCCCGCGGGTGAGATGTTTCAATCCTGCGAAAGCATCCCAGACACAGGATGTTATTTCCCCCCTACCCTTATCTCAGGACTTGGGACCTCTGACATCCTGATGCAAGAGGAAATTTTCGGCCCCGTTTTGGTTACGACGACCTTTAGAACACCTGACGAAGCCGCAAAATTGGCCAATGATACGCGCTATGGCCTGGCGGCATCCATCTGGAGTGAAAATGTTAACCTGTGTCTGGGTCTTGCCCCAAAAATCAAAGCCGGCGTCATTTGGATAAACGGTACCAATATGTTTGACGCATCTGCGGGTTTTGGGGGGATGCGGGAAAGCGGTTTTGGAAGAGAAGGTGGTTGGGAAGGTCTTGAGGCCTACACCAAACCCCGCGCCAAGACTCTCAAAAAATTAGAGCCTATTGTTGGACATTGCGGTACAAACGATGGGATAGCTGGCCTAGACCGTACTGCAAAGCTTTATATCGGGGGCAAACAATCCCGCCCAGATAGTGGGTATTCAAATCCGGTATTTGATGCATCATCGAATTTTATGGGACATGTTCCACAGGCAAACCGTAAAGACATTCGAAATGCGCTTGAGGCAGCCGATACTGCAGCGTCTTGGTCAGCAACACACGGGCATATGCGGGCGCAAATTCTTTACTATATCGCGGAAAACCTGTCTGCGCGCGGGGAAGAATTTGCAAAATCGATCAATCAAATGACAGGACGGAAAAACGGACGGAAAGAAGTCGAGGCCAGTATTGACCGCCTGTTCACCTATGCCGCATGGGCAGATAAATTTGACGGGGATGTCAGAAATGTTCCGATGCGTGGACTGGCGTTAAAGCTGAACGAACCAGTGGGAAAGATTGGAGTTATCTGTCCCGATGATTGGCCATTGCTTGGGCTCGTTTCCACAATGGCAGCAGGATTAAGCATGGGCAATCGTATGATTATGGTTGCCTCCGAACCTTATCCTTTTGTGGCGACCGAATTTTATCAGATTTTGGATACCTCGGATGTGCCCAATGGGGTCGTTAGCATCTTGACTGGTGCGCATGGCGAACTCTGTGACACGCTGGCAAAGCACATGAACCTTGATGCGATTTGGAGCTTTTCGTCAAAAGATCTCTCCAAAGTCATCGAAACTGGGGCGGCTTTGAATCTGAAGCGTGCTTGGGTGAATTACGGGGTTGATCGTGATTGGATGGGGGAGGCCGGAGAGGGAAAAGAGTTTCTGGACGCTGCGACAGAAGTTAAAACCGTCTGGATTCCCTTTGGGGAGGGATAAGGTTTGTCACTGCTGGTTTTTGCGTAAGCGCTCCAAAAGACCAAGGCTAGGAAATCCGTCTTCAATCATAGCGCTGCGTTTTTGAAACGCGCGAATAGCCAGTTCCGTGTTGGGGCCAAAAATCCCATCGCTGCCCTTGGTGTCAAAGCCCTGTTTCGTCAGCTGCGTTTGCAGGGTTTTCATGTCAGTTTTGGACAGAGCTTTAATATTGGTCGGCCACTGGAAATGACAATATTCCTTGGTGGTAAACGCATTGCCCAGTAGGCCAACGGAAAGTGCATATGAATTAGAATTATTATACCGTTTAAGGGCATCAAAATTGTCACTGATCCAAAATGCAGGACCAGTTGCGCCCATCGGTAAGATTAAAGACCCCATCGCATCACGATTGTCAGGAAGGTTGTTCAGGCCAATATCTACCCATTCAGAGACAGATTTTCGGATATTTGGTGCTGTAAGCGCATAGTCAAAATGACGTGGCAATTTGACAAGGGATCCCCATGGCAAAGATGGGATCCATCCATGATATGACAAATAGGACGCCGCCGAAGCAAGCGCATCAATTGGACTGTTTGACCAGATGTCTGCAATCCCATCGCCATCAAAATCAACGGCATGATTTAGGTATGTCGAAGGCATGAATTGCACATGCCCCATGGCGCCTGCCCAACTTCCCTTGAATTGCGATGAAAATCTCGCAGATTCATGGAGGATTTCTATCGCGGCAGAAAGCTCTGCTTCAAAAAACTGCCGACGGCGCCCGTCAAAGGCCAATGTTGCCAAAGCAGAAAGTGTTGGAATTTCACCGCGTGTCGTTCCGTATGACGTCTCAATCCCCCAGATGGCCAGTAAAACATTTCTCTCAACACCATAGGCCTGTTCGACCTTTGTCAAAACATCTGACCACTTTGTGTAAGCTGTTTGCCCTTTGATAAGGCGGTCTCTAGAAAAGAGGCGTTCGATATATTGCCCCGTGTTTAAAGTCATTTCCGCTTGGTTCCTATCTTTTTCAAGTATCTCGGAAAGGAAATTTATATCCGAAAAAACACCGTCCAAGAAATCAGCGCTATACCGCCCCAAATGCGAGCCCCGAAATTCCCCCAACCACGCATCGAATGTTTGGTTTCGGCTCATTTCAGTGTCTTTTCTTACGATTTCGACTGACTTTAACGCGCCCTGTTTTAGGTTTTCCACGTTTGGGTTTTCTATTCATGCGGCGGGATCCAACGGCAGAAGGAAGGGTGCCTCCTTCAACCTCCAACAGATCAAATGTGATCCCACCCGACTCTGCTGCAGTCTCTGCCAGACGCACAAGAACCCGCTGGCCAAGTGTCAAAACAAATCCGGATTCAGACCCCATTAGCGTATTGACCGATTTGTCATAATGGAAAAATTCGCGCGAAATACTGCGAACAGGGACAAGGCCCTCTGCACCTGTTTCATCCAAGCGGACAAAGACACCAAATTTCACAACACCGCTGATGCGGCCTGTGAATTCAATTCCTTTTCGTTCTGACAGATAGGCAGCAAGATAGCGATCCACTGTGTCGCGCTCTGCAGCCATCGATCGGCGTTCGGTATTGGAAATGCGTTCTGCTGTTTGGTTTAAATTGTCCAAATCCGCATCAGTCAAACCATCCTCACCCCAGCCGTGCGCGCTGATAAGCCCGCGATGGACAATAAGGTCGGCATATCGCCGGATAGGAGAGGTAAAATGCGCATAAGACCGAAGCGCCAAACCAAAATGCCCGATGTTATCCGGACTGTAATAGGCTTGCGTCATAGCTCGTAAAGTGGACATATTGATCAGTTCCGAATGGTCACTATCCCGCGCCATATTAAGCAACGCATTGATATGCGCAGTTTTCAAAACTTGTCCCTTTGCCAAGTTCAAACCAGACGATTGTGCTGTTTCGCGCAGCGCGTCGAGCTTTTCTTTGGCGGGCTCTTCATGAACACGAAATAAGAGCGGTGTCTTTTTAGCGATCAGAGTTTCCGCAGCAGCAACGTTGGCCAGCACCATAAATTCTTCGATCAAACGGTTTGATTCCATTCGATCTTTGAATTTGACAGCAGCGACTTGGCCCGTTTCATCCAATTCGATCTGGCGTTCCGGCAAATCAAGCGCAAGCGGCTGTCTTTTGTCCCGCGCCGCCGAAAGCGCATGATAGGCGGCATAAATCGGTTTTATAACATTTTCCAAAAGTCCATCCGGCACATCATTGGGTTGCCCGTCATAGGCCGATTGAACCTGTTCATAGGACAGCGAGGCTGCGGAACGCATCAATCCCCGATGGAAACTATGGGATAGTTTTTCACCATCTGGCGTGATCTTCATCCGAACAGCAACACAATATCGATCAACCCCTTCATGCAAACTGCATAGGTCACCAGAAAGACTTTCAGGAAGCATTGGAGACACACGATCAGGAAAATAGGTCGAATTCCCCCTATTTAGAGCCTCTTTATCAAGTTCAGTTCCAGATTTCACATAATGGGCAACATCCGCAATCGCGACCCAGATGATATACCCGCCAGAATTTTCAGGGTCATCGTCTGCAATTGCATAACAGGCATCATCATGATCACGCGCATCGGCGGGATCAATGGTGATCAAAGGAAGGGAACGAAGGTCCTCTCTTCCCTCCAGAACAATCGACCAGTTTTTTCCGGCCTCCAACAATACATCAGGCGGAAATTCGTCAGGTATATTATGCTGATGAAGCGCAATCAAAGAGATAGATTTTGGCGCCGATGGGTCGCCAAGTCGGGTAATTATACGGGCTTTGGGCAATCCCATGGTTCGCGATGGTCCTTTGCGTTCGGCTTCGACCAGCTCGCCGTCTTTGGCCCCATGCGTGTCGGCGTCTTGGACGCTCCATTCTTTACCATTGCGTTCAATTGGAACAATGCGTGCGCCCTCTGGGCCGCGGCGAAAAATGCCAACAATGCGCGCTGCCGCGCTGCCCAATTTACGAATGACGCGTCCTTCGTATTGGTTTTTTTCAGCGTGAGTGAGCTCAACCCGCGCAAGAAGCCGGTCACCGACACCCAAAGTCGGATCATTTGGGCGCAGCACCATAAGGATTTCAGGTTCCGCAGAGTCACCTTTCCATTCAACAGCGCCCGCAAATAGATCCCCATCAGAAGACTGGCGGGTAATGCGCAACATACTCACCGGAGGGAGGAGATCCGGATTTCGATACGATTTCTTGTCCTTTTGAAGCACGCCTTCATCTTCGAGCGATTTGAGCAGTCTCTTAAGCTCTATACGCGCGTCACCTTTTAATCCAAAGGCTCTGGCCAAATCTCTTTTCGCGGTTTGGGTTGGATGCTGCGCAATCCAGTCCAGTATCTCAGCGCGGAGCGGTAATTTTGTCATAGGATCCCTGTAGCACGGAAATTAAGAGGCGTCATGACCCTTCGGGATGTGGCGGTGGCGATTAAATTTCTTCAAATCGCTTAATGTATCAACATCGCGCAGGGTATCGATCAATGCAATTCGCGCATCTGGCAAAGTTTTGATCGTATCTGCCAGAGCGTGTCTTGTAGACCAACGCACATTTTGAAAAACGCGCGGTGCAAGCGCCGATATGCGTTTTGCTCCAATCAACCAATACCCTCCATCCGCCGCCGGACCAAAAACCCAGTCATGGGACGCAAGTGTCTTGAAGGCGGTTTGTACGTGAGTCTTTGAAATATCGGGAACATCCGCGCCGATGATACATACTGGGCCGCGAGGGGCGTTCACGAATTGACGTCGCATCCTTTGGCCAAGGTCGCCCTGCCCCTGCGGGATCCGCGTTAACTCTGCGGGCCAGATACGTTTTCCAAAAGCAGCCTTATCTGGAGAGATCGCCAAGGTGATGGTCCAACGCGGATCTTCAAGTTCCCGAAGAAGGCGCCGGCTTTGATGCCGAAACCACCAAGCGGCAGGGACCATCCCAATGTCTTTTCCAAGTCGGGTTTTCACCCGTCCGGCGCGCGGTTCTTTTAGCATGATAATGAGTTGGTTTTTCACGTAGGGATTAAGCAAAGTAGTCTTGCAAGATACGGGTATAGACCGATTTCAGCCGGTGTATTTGTGCAACCTCAACGCGTTCATCAACCGCATGCATTGTTTTTCCAACCAAACCAAATTCAACGACTGGGCAATGATCTTTGACAAATCTGGCATCTGACGTTCCGCCGGTTGTTGAAAGTTCTGGCAATTTACCGGTTTCAGCCTGCACTACCTTTGACACAAGGTCAGACAGACGCCCTGGCGGGGTCACAAAGCTTTCGCCGGAGATTTTAATCTCAACACCGATCTCAATTCCGGTTTCGCGAGAAATGACATCCGTTTGTTCTTTGATCCAGCTGCTAAGGCTTTGACCAGTGTGTGTATCGTTAAATCGAATATTTATCGTCGCTTTGGCCTGCGCTGGGATCACATTGTTGGCCGGGTTGCCCGTATCTATGGTGGTGATGGCAAGGTTTGAGGGGCCAAAATGGTCGCTCCCCTGATCCAATTCGTGATTGGCAAAAACGTCCATTAAACGGACCAAAGCAGGAAGTGGGTTTTTCGCCCGATGAGGATAAGCAGAATGGCCCTGTATCCCTTTGGCTGTGAAAAAGGCACTGAGTGATCCGCGCCGGCCTATTTTCATCATATCGCCAAATGTCTCTGGGCAGGTGGGCTCCCCAACGATGCAATGATCAATTTTTTCATTGTTTTGCGCCATCCAATCAAAAATCGCAGTGGTCCCATCAACGGCGTCGCCCTCTTCATCACCTGTGATCGCAATCACGATGGACCCATCAGGCGGCGTGTCTTTTGCAAAATCTATTGCTGCCGCGACAAAGGCGGCAACGCCTGACTTCATATCTACGGCCCCGCGACCATACATAAAACCGTCTTTTTGCTCCGCCCCAAAGGGATCGACGCTCCATGCGGATAGATCTCCGATCGGAACAACATCCGTATGTCCGTTAAAACCAAAGCTCGCCCCATTGCGGCCCTCACCCCATCTTGCAAAGAGGTTATCCACGGTGCCCCGGGGAATGCGCGTGCATTTAAATCCATTCTGCTCCAACAGGCCTTGCAAAAGCGTGAGTGCACCTGCCTCTTTTGGGGTAACGGAGGGGCAGCGGATCAATTGTGCAGTAAGATCAACCGGATCGATGGGCGGCATGGAGATGATCCTTTATCATAAAAGCGCTTTAACAGCATTGGCGAGATCAGTTGGCCTTGAAATTATCTTGGTTGCGCCTGCTTTTTCAAGCTCTTGCTGCCCACCGTACCCATAGGTCACCCCGACAGAGCGAAGACCATTGTTTTGCGCCCCTATGATATCGTAATGACGATCGCCCACCATGATGCTCTGTTCAGCCTTTGCCTTTGATTGGGCCATGCCAAAGCGGATGAGGGATGTTTTATCCGCGTGCGTTCCATCACTTTCTGAACCAAATTCATAATCCATAAAGTCAGCAATTCCAAAATGTTTGGTGATTTTGCGAGCATAGGTATTGTGCTTTGAGGTTGCGATGCAAAGCTGATAATCTTGGGATTTCAATGTGCTGAGTTCTGTCAAAATACCTTTGTAAAGATTGTTTTCTGACCATCCCACATCTGCATATCGATCACGATAATGCTGCACAGCCTCATCCAGTCGGTCCTCGGGAACCCCAAGCCTGCGAAAACTGTCCCACAAAGGAGGGCCGACCATCCAAAAACCGTCCCCCTCAAAAGGAGCATATCCCATTTTTTCCAAGGCATAGGAAACAGAATTTAAGATTCCCGGTCCCGCGTCAGTCAAGGTTCCGTCAAGATCGAGAAATACGGTTTTCATGAATTTTCCAGAGTATTTTCAAAAAATGGGGTAATTTGCGCGATTATTACAGAGTTTTCTGCCTTTGCCTGCGCCATCAAATCCTTCTCTTCATCCGACAAAAGCTGCCCATCGGATTCCCGTTCCTCAATCGTTCCGTAACCAGTGACATCCAACGGGTTCATATCGGCCTGCTTAAGTAGTCTGACTGTTTCACGAACTGCTTCATCTTCGGTTTGGGCTGCAGTATAGCATAAAATTCCGGCACCAGTGCTCGTCGGTGGAAGGCCGTCATTCTTGGCGCGCCCCACTTGAACCAAAAGGGTAAACACATCTTCGTGTTTTGGTTGTTTTACCTTCTTTGTCATGCGTGGAACGCATCCTTTCTGACATAACGCGTCCATCTTAAATGGGCGCAGATATTTCCATAAATCAAGGACGACCTAAAAAGTCATCGCTTACCGTTCCCAGAAAACACCGTGGGAAGAACGGATATGTCTCTGTTGCAAAATAATAATAGGCCCCATTTGACATTGCGCCATTACATTCATCAAGATTTCCAGAACCGGCTACATATTCATAATCTTCGTTGTAAGTTCCGTCATATGTTCCGTAAGGTGCTGTGGGTCGCGTTCCGGATTTCAGTTTCCATGATGAAACCGCTTGTCCACCGATATAGTGTATCTCAAATCCATCAGCAGCATAGCCAATCAGGCTTCCGTTTAAATCCTCCGCCAAAGAAGGTGAAACGGCGTGGTAATGATAAAGCCCGCGGTTGTCCACATGGGCATTTTCCTGATCCATTCCCAGTTTATTTCCAGGACCCATGCCTTCTAGGTTCCAGCCGCTTGATTGATCCCAACTGAATCCACGTTTTGTTGACGCATCATACCAGTCAGCTGTACCGGGCCGGAATATTATCCCTGTGATAGAAATACCTGACCCATTGGCCCGCCTATTCACAGTTCCAGTTTTTTTAGGGCTTGCATCCATACAGACGCTGACCTTTTGTTTTCGAAAACTGTTCGGATTTCCAGAATTGGGGAACTCTCCGATATCGTGGGTCGGAGAGCCGTTTGATGTAATGCACCGTTCGTTTCCCTTGACTGCGATCGATACCTCATTTTCATGCGCCTGCGCAGTAAATGATATCAATGCACAGACGCCTGAGATGATTAAAACGCGAAATTTCATGATATTCTCCCTTACTAAGAAATCATTAAACGCGGGGCCCATCTGTTTCCGTCGGTATATTACGAAAAATCTGAATTAATCCCGCAACAATTCGTTTATTCCGGTTTTACTGCGCGTTTTTTCATCCACACGCTTCACGATAACAGCACAATAAAGGTTAATACCATTCTTGGACGGCATGCTTCCAGATACCACGACGGAATATGGGGGAACTTCGCCATACATCACATCGCCGGTTTCGCGATCAACAATTTTTGTGGACTGACCGATGTAAACGCCCATGCCAAGCACTGATCCTTCGCGCACAATGCAGCCTTCAACAACTTCGGAACGCGCCCCGATGAAACAGTTGTCTTCGATAATGGTTGGCCCGGCTTGCATGGGTTCAAGAACGCCACCAATGCCAACACCTCCAGAAAGATGCACATTTCTGCCAATCTGGGCACAGCTTCCGACCGTGGCCCAAGTGTCAACCATTGTTCCCTCGTCTACATAGGCGCCAAGATTCACAAAAGATGGCATCAACACCACACCGGGCGCGATAAATGCGGATTTTCGCACAATACAATTTGGAACAGCACGAAATCCCGCCGCTCGCCATTGATTATCACCCCAGCCTTTGAATTTACTGTCAACTTTGTCCCACCAACCGGATCCTTGGGGGCCACCATCCTGAATTTCCATGTCTTTGATCCGAAATCCCAGAAGCACAGCTTTCTTTGCCCATTGATTGACATGCCAATGACCATCGTCCTGACGTTCGGCAACCCGCAACTTTCCACTGTCCAATGCGTTTAGAGTATCTTCAATGGCTTCGCGTTGTTCGCCGGTCGTTTGTGGGCTGATTTGATCTTTGGCGTCCCAAGCGGCTTCGATCGCGGATTCTAATTGACTATTGGACATTGCGCGGTACTCCCAATTTTTGAAATTACCGCTCTATATCTATTGCATCTCTGGCTTACAATGCCCCGCCCTATATCAAAAATAGAAAAACCCCGCTCTGTGGCGGGGTTTTTTAAGGTTTCGTATGTTTATTAGCTTGCTGCGCTGACGGCCCGGTCTGTCAGAACTTTAACAAGGTTTGCACGGTAAGCTTTGCTGCCATGCAGATCTTCGATCATGCCAGAGGCATCAATGCTCAGATCAGCGATTGCATCGGCTGAAAAATTACCGTTCAGCGCTGCCTCGGCTTCGCTCCAACGGAACACACCGTTTTCTGATGCACCCGTTACCGCAACACGGACACCATCTGCATATTTGGCAACAAATACGCCAACCAATGCAAAACGCGATGCAGGCTGTTCAAACTTTTGATAGTTTGAGGCCTCTGGAACAGGCATCGTCACAGACGTAATGATTTCGCCGTCTTCCAAAGCAGTGGTGAACATGCCCTGAAAATAATCATCCGCCGCGATATCACGTGCATTTGTGGTGATTGTCGCACCCGTGGCCAGTGCCGCTGCGGGATAGCAGGCTGCGGGATCATTGTTTGCTAATGATCCACCAATTGTCCCCCGATTGCGTACCGCCGGGTCGCCGATATTGCCGGCAAGGGTTGTCAGACCTGCAAAGGCATTCGCCGCCGCCACATCTGCATGTGTTGTTGCGCCCCCAATGGTCACGCTGCCACCCGCGCTGCTCACACCCTGCATTTCTGCAATATCAGACAAACTCACAAGCGTATCCGGGGATGCAAGACGTTGCTTCATTGTAGGGATAAGCGTCTGACCACCCCCCAGCGCTTGCGCGCCTTCAGCACTTAGCGCTGAAACAGCGTCTGCGACACTCGAAGGCTTTACGAATTCAAAATTATACATGGTTTCTCCTCCGATTAACCGTTGATTGCAGACCAGACCCGTGACGGGGATACCGGCATATCAATATGGGTGACGTGGGTGTGACCACCCGAATGCAGCGCATCAATCACCGCGTTAACGACGGCTGGCGGTGTACCGATAGCCCCCGCTTCTCCGCAGCCCTTAACACCTAGTGGGTTATGGGTGCAGGGCGTTTGGCAGGAATGATCGACAGTAAAGAATGGTACGTCTGACGCACGTGGCATCGCATAATCCATATACGATCCGCTAAGAAGTTGCCCGTTTTCATCGTAAACGGTGTTCTCCAACAGCGCCTGACCAATTCCCTGGCCTATCCCACCGTGGACCTGTCCAGACACGATCATCGGGTTGATGACATTTCCAAAATCATCCGCAGCTGAGAACCTTTCAATCGTCACCTTGCCTGTTGCAGTGTCAACTTCGACTTCGCAGGCATATGCTCCAGCAGGATAGGTGAAGTTTGAAGGATCATAAAAGGCTGTTTCTTCCAGCCCGGGCTCAATCTCTTCCAGCGGATAGTTATGAGGCACATAGGCCGCCAGTGTCACATCGCCCCAAGCGCAGGATTTATCGGTCCCCACCACACTAAATTGACCATCTTTCAATTCAATGTCTGCTTCTGATGCTTCCAGAAGGTGAGAGGCGATTTTCTTGGCCTTATTGATGATTTTTTCGGTGGCCCGAACCATGGCTGATCCGCAAACCGCAATCGAACGGGATCCGTAAGTGCCCATCCCAAACGGTATTTTGGAGCTGTCGCCGTGCACAATGTCGATCATGTTTTCGTCAATGCCAAGCATTTCCGCCACCACTTGAGGGAATGCCGTTTCATGCCCCTGTCCATGGCTATGTGCGCCAACCATCACGCTGATTGTTCCTGTCGCATTCACGCGAACGGTCGCCGCGTCATAAAGACCAGCACGGGCACCCAATTGACCAACAAGCGCAGAAGGGGCAATGCCGCAGGCTTCAATATAACAATTTATGCCCAAACCGCGTAGCTTGCCATTCGCTTCGGATTTTTTACGGCGTGCTTCAAAACCTGCAAGATCACCGATCTGTTCCAGTTTATCCATCGTTGCGACATAGTTTCCAGTGTCATATTCAACGGCAACTGGCGTTGCATATGGGAACTGTGTGATAAAGTTCTGACGGCGCAACGCAATGGGATCAACACCCAGTTCCCGTGCCGCCTTGTCGATCAGGCGCTCCAACTGAAAAGTCGCCTCTGGTCGGCCGGCACCACGATAGGCATCAACGGCAACGGTGTTGGTAAACACAGCCTTAACATTCACATAGATAAGCGGCGTTTTATAGTTCCCCGCCATCAAGGTTCCGTGCAGCCAAGTTGGAACAGATGGGGCAAAGGTGCTAAGATACGCACCCATATTCGCCAGTGTGTCTGTTCTGATCGCCATAAAATTATTGTCGGCATCCAGCGCCAGTTCAATTTTCGTGACATGGTCACGGCCTTGCGCATCAGACATGAAGGATTCTGAGCGTGAAGAAGTCCATTTGACCGCACGATTGATTTGGCGCGCAGCAAACGTACAGAACGCTTCTTCTGCGTAGTGGAAAATCTTTGTTCCAAATCCACCGCCAACATCTGGTGCAACGACGCGAAGTTTGTGCTCTGGAATTCCCAGCACGAAGGCTCCCATCAAAAGACGGATCACGTGAGGGTTCTGCGAAGTTGTATAAAGCGTACTTTCATCATTGGCGCGATTGTATTCACCGATTGCCACCCTTGGTTCCATCGGGTTGGCGACCAAGCGCTGATTGACAAGTTCTAGTGTCGTGACATGCGCCGCATTTGCGAAAGCTTCGTCAACGGCACCTTTGTTTTCTTCGACAAAGCCCCAGTCATAGCACAAGTTAGATGTCAGATCATCGTGCACCTTGGTCGCGCCGTCTTTGACTGCTTCTTTCATATCAATCACTGCAGAAAGCTCTTCGATATCGACAACAATCGCTTCTGCAGCATCACGGGCTTGCGATGCACTATCGGCGACAATCGCCGCAATGGGGTCCCCTACATGACGCACTTTGCCTTGCGCCAAAACGGGATGCGCAGGTTCTTGCATAGGCTGGCCGTGACGGTCTGTCACCTGCCATCCGCAGGGAAGCCCGCCGACACCCTCAAAATCCGCACCGGTAAAAATGCGCACAACGCCGGGCATGGTTGCCGCAGTGCTTGTGTCGACACTGTTGATCCTTCCATGCGCCACAGAAGAGCGCAAGAAATGAACATAGGCCTGTCCTTGAACGTTGATATCGTCTGTGTATTGGCCAGTGCCAGTTAAAAATCTTATGTCTTCGCGACGCTTGCTGGATGCGCCGATACCGCTGTCTTTTGGCATAATAAATTCTCCTTGCTGATAAAGCTGGGCTTTTTGTTATTGTTATTCTGCAGCGATGGCTGACACATCCTGACCTGAAGCAGCCATGATGGACTTCACAATATTGTGATATCCTGTGCAGCGGCAGATATTTCCTTCAAGGTGATGACGGATGTCAGCCTCTGTCGGTTTTGGATTGTTTTTCAACAGTTCTGCAGCGGCCATAACCA
Organism: Alphaproteobacteria bacterium casp-alpha6; assembly: GCA_001510135.1. Taxonomy (GTDB): domain Bacteria; phylum Pseudomonadota; class Alphaproteobacteria; order Rhodobacterales; family Rhodobacteraceae; genus LFER01. Next base: position 11,161 of record LFER01000015.1, on the reverse strand, counting down.
TACCGGGCGTACAGAAACCGCACTGAAGGCCATGATGATCCTGAAAGGCCTGTTGAATGACATTCAAAGATCCGTCTTCATTGGCCTGACCTTCGATGGTTTGAACGTCCGCGCCATCCGCATCTGCGGCAAACATGGTGCATGATTTTACAGCTTTGCCATTCACATGGACCGTGCAGGCACCACATTGGCTCGTGTCACAACCCACATGGGTTCCTGTAAGGTGGAGATCATTTCTAAGAAAATCTACCAAGAGCGTCCGCCCTTCGACATCGCCTGATGCAGACTTGCCATTGACGGTCATTGTTATTTTTGTCATTTGGTCCTCCCTTTAATACGAAGATATTTAACTTTTGTCAGTTGTAAGGCTGGTTGTCTTTTATTTTCACTTTTACGTCTGACGCCCTTTTTCCAACTTTTTTGTTTCGCTCTGAGATTATCAAATAATACGCGCCAACCATAAGACGACCTTTTTTACAGTCTTTTCTCAACAGTTGGGCGAGTCAGAGTGTTCCAAATAAAATTTTAGTTTCATTTATGCGCAGAAGACAAGTACATTACATCTTATACTTTAGTCGTTTCCTCTGAAATTAAACGCCCTTTTCCGGTAATTCGATGGGTTATTTTAACTAAGGTGCGGTTTGAAAGAACTTCTTTGAGTTATGTTCCTGACTTATTTGCTGCTGTCCGGCATATCAGGTTTTCGCTCTATTTCTGGTCAAGTACACATAAAGCGCGCCTGAGCCGCCATGTTTCGAATGCGCTTCGTGGACTTGTAATATTTTTGACTTGAATGGCGGCGATGCCAGCCACAAGGGAGCCTGTTTTCGCAGAACACCGTATCCTTCGGTTTCGTCGGAAAGATGTTTTTGTTTTGCCCCCTTTCCAGTGATGACCAGAACGAGGCGGCGGTTTGCATGATAATTTCTTTGAATAAACTGTAAAAGAAGAGGATGTGCCTGAGCGAGTGTATATCCGTGAAGATCTAAAGTTGCCTCTGGTTCAAGTCGCCCTCGTGTCATTCTGACAAAAGCTTTTTGGTCCATTTTCAGGTCTGGCTTACCGTGAGGCGGCGACAAAGTGATCGTGGACGGCTTGGAAACGGGACGAATTTGGAAAGCTTTTAACGGGCGCGTATCCTGCGTGTTATCTTTTTTCTTGGTTAGTTGTGACGCAATGGGCGTGGCCTTGGGCTTGGAGAGCGGAACTGCGCTTTCCTTAACCTTCTTCCAAAGGTCCTGTTCGTCTTTGCTAAGCTTCCGTCTGGCCATATCATTCGTGTGAAGACAACAACATGGCTCTCTTAAAGGGAAGTAATACAAATAGCGAGCCTCCATCTTTGATCTGGGATGCCTTATCTCCGGCGATATCACCTGATCCAAGAAAAATGTCAGCGCGCTGGGATCCCTTGATCACAGAGCCCGTATCTTGCGCGATCATAAGCCTCCTCATAGGGGGGTTCCCTTTTTTGTTGATCCAGACCGGTGCACCCAAAGGAACGTAATCCGGATCTACTGCCAACGATCGTAAAGCCGTGAGAGATCTGTTCATCGCACCCACGGGACCTTTGTCAGACGCCAGTTTTTCGACGACACGAAAAAAGACATAAGATTCATTGTGCCACAAAATTTTTGAACCCGCTTGCGGGTTTTTCCGGACCCAACTCTTGATCATTTTTGCAGACGCTTGGTGTTTTTCTAAAATGCCGAGGCGAATGAACTCTTCAGCGACAGATTTAAAAGGGCGGCTGTTTGATCCAGCATATCCAATCCGCAGAACACCGCCATCATCCAATTTGATGCGACCGGAGCCTTGGATTTGAAGAAAAAACAAATCTGCCAAGTCATCGACCCAAGCGATTTCTAACCCTCTTTCTCGCAGTGTGGACGATGTTTCAATTTCTTCGCGCGTCAACCATGTTTGCCCCTGACGCAGCTCCGGAGGCATTGAATAAACAGGATATGAAAACCGATTTGTTTTAATCCGGGACCCATTTATCTCTGGTTCAAAATAACCCGTAAAGAGCGTCGCGTCGCCCGTAGATATGTGAACCGGTTTAAAGAAAATTTCAAAAACTCGCGAGACGCATCTGTGTTCTGGGCAATGGCGCATAAGGAAGACCAATCAGGGGCTTTTAGATCTGGGCAGGTTTCCTTGAATACATCAAGAGCCAAGTCATGATTATCAGACGACCAGCCCAAAAGATCAGAAAAATCAAAATGCGTGATTCGGACGTCGCCGACCGAAAAAGATGGGAAAATAAAAATAAATAGGCTAGCTAAGTACCGTTTCATTCATCCGTTGCAACAAGTTGCCAGTTCGGATCATTCAGGCTCATATCCTTTGAAAATGTCCAAACATCTTTTTGGCGTTTGACTTGTTTTGCATCCCCTTCAATCACATCGCCATCTTTATTTTTTGCCACCGACATCATTTCGCCGACAAACAAAACCGTGAGATCTGCGATATTATTCGATTTATCAAATGCGACAGCCTGTAATTTCATTTCGCGGATTCCGGCGAATTCTGCTTCTACGCGGATTCCACGCTCATGTCGTTGCTGCACAACTTCATCAAATGTCTGTGCGACTTCTTCTGACAGAAATGCGCGGACATCGTCAATTTCGCCGCGTTCAAATCCCATTAAAATCATTTCATAAGCTGCACGCGCCCCGTTCAGAAAATCGGCAAGCTTAAAATCGGGGTCCACCCGCTTAATGGACATCAATGTTTCGACCATTTCAGACTCCGCATCAACGTGATCGGTAATGTCAGAGTCCGGCCCCCCTTCTATTACCTTAAAATCAGGTGATTTTTTAGAGGTCACCGTTGGAGTGGGAGATTTTTCAAAACCCTCCCGTGTCCCAAGAACGCTGCGCAAGCGAAAAATCAGAAATAGTGCGATGCCCAACAATATAAGAAGTTCGTATTTCATAGGTTTTCTTCGACCCTTTCCTATGGCCTATAGAATGTTCTGCCTAGTTCTACTATGTAGGTGAGTAAGAACAACAAGTCCACATTCTGCGGTACTTAGGGAGACACTCTTATGTGGTTATTTTTCGTTTTTGTGGCAGTTCCTATCATTGAGATTGCTTTATTTATACAAATTGGGGGTTGGTTGGGTCTTTTGCCAACATTATTAATCGTAGTTATTACAGCTGCGCTGGGAACCCATCTTGTGCGTTCTCAGGCTATCGCAACATTCGGAAGTCTGCGGGAAAGCCTTGAAACACTGCAAAACCCTACAGAACCTCTGGCGGAAGGCGCGATGATTTTGTTTGCCGGTGCTCTTCTTCTGACACCTGGTTTTTTCACGGATGCTGTCGGTTTTCTTCTCCTGACGCCGTGGTTCAGGGGGCATCTTTATAACTATATGAGAAGTAAAATACAGGTACGCAAGACCCAGTTTCGTACAGAGCATCAGCAATCACAATACCGTTACTCAAAAAAGGACCGAGGTCCGATAATAATTGAAGGTGAATATCACGATGAAAATCGCAATTCAAACAAACGAGACGATTGAAACATATGCTCTCTTGAGCCCAATTGGTGCAGATGATAACGGAAGACGGAATTCTATTGAGGAGTAAAATATGGCGGAAGACACAACTGTAGAAGCACAAACGGCCGCACAACCATCGATGAATATACTTGCGCAATACATTAGGGATATGTCGTTTGAAAATGAACTTGCGAAAAAGGGTGTCGTCGGTGAGGTTGCGCCAGAAGTAAAAGTTCAGGTCAATCTGGATGCAAAAAAGCGCAGTGCCGAAAATCAGTATGAAGTAGCCATAAAACTGAATGTTGACTCAAAATCCAAAAATGGAGGAGAGCCGCTCTTTGTTTTGGAATTGGAGTACGGGGGGGTTTTTCAGGTAACAGGTGTACCTGATGATCAGCTTCATCCGTTTTTGTTAATTGAATGTCCTCGAATGTTATTTCCATTCATTCGACGGGTTGTTAGCGATGTTACGAGGGATGGCGGGTTTCCCCCATTAAATCTTGAAAACATTGATTTTCTTCAACTTTACAGAGGTGAAATCTTGCGCCGTCAGGAAGAAGCTCAAAAAAATAAGGCTGAGCAAGATCTGCCGAAAACGCCGCTCAATTAACTTTGCGCCATATTGTTCTGTCGCCCAGACTATCCACAAAGGCCGCATGTGCGGCCTTTTCTTCTTCTGTGATCCGAAGAGGTAATTTTGATGGTCTTACGCGCGATACCGGGTCATTGGTATTTGACGTGACAAAAGGGGTCTCCAGCTTTTCCGACTGAGCAGACAATTCAAAATCTGGCTGACGTCCGCCTGAAAGCTCCAGATAAACTTCGGCCAATATTTCGGAATCTAGCAAAGCTCCGTGGAGCGTTCGCGCTGAATTGTCTATGTTGAACCTCCGGCAAAGGGCATCCAGTGAAGCTGGTGAGCCTGGAAATTTTTTCCGCGCTATCTGTAGCGTATCAATCGCCTTGTTAAGGGGGATTGGCGTTTTGTTGATCCAGCTTAGCTCAGCGTTGATAAATTTCATATCAAAACTGGCATTATGGATAACAAGCTGTGCGTCACCGATAAAAGTGACGAAGTCGTTTGCGATGTCAGCAAATACTGGTTTGTCTTTCAGAAAATCGTCGCCTAAGCCATGAACGGCAAATGCTTCTGCAGGCATATTGCGCTGTGGGTTAATATATTGGTGATATGTCCGTCCGCTGGGTAATCCATTAAAGATTTCAACTGCCCCTATTTCTACGATCCGATGCCCCTCATGCGGATCTAAACCGGTGGTTTCCGTGTCTAAAACTATTTCACGCATGATCTATCCTTGTTCGGATGGCCTCAAGAATTTTGATTACCTGTTCGCGCGCATGCTCAATCGAATCTGTCGTAATAACGAAATCAGATAATGCGCATTTTTCGTCAATTGGCATTTGTTTGGCAAGTATTTGCGAAAATTGGGCCTCTGTCATTGTACCTCGTGCGAGTGTGCGTTTTTTTTGTGTCTCTTTATCGATAAAAACACATGCGACGGCATCCATCTGTTTATCAGCCCGTGTCTCAAATAAGAGTGGAATGTCAAAAACCAAAATGTCTGCTTTTGCATTTTTTATGAAATCGGCTCGGTCTTGAGCGACCAAAGGATGAACAATTGCTTCAAGACGTTCAAATTCGCTTGGGTTTTGAGCCAATATTTCTTTCAATTTTTCGCGTGATACCGTGTTATTGATAATAGCTGTTGGAAAAGCATTTGATAGAGGATCTATTGCTTTTCCATCTTTCTTGTACAACCGATGGACCGCTCTATCAGCATCCCAAACTTCGCAGCCCATCTCCGAAAAAATGTCTGCGGTGGTCGATTTCCCTATCCCGATCGACCCTGTCAAACCAAGTCGAAACGTCATGTTAAAAGCAATTCACGGACAGCTTTGTCCACTATCGGCTGCGTTTTGAACCACCTTGTGAACCCTGGAACCGCTTGGTGGATCAACATTCCTATGCCATCTACAGTACGACACCCTTTCTGAGCTGCCTGACTTAAAAGAGGTGTCTGCAGAGGAGTGTAGACAAGATCTGTTACCAAGGATTTTTTTGTGAGCGGTTTCAAATCGATGGCCATTTCAGGTTTTCCTATCATGCCTAGCGATGTTGCGTTCACAACTGTCGTTGCCCCAGAAAGATATTTGTTCACTGAAAACCAATCGATCACTTTTACTCTTGCGCCAAAGTCTGATGCGATTTTTTCCGCGCGCGCGCGGGTACGGTTTGTGATCCAGAGTTCCGGAGTTCCATTTTCCAGAAGGGACGAAACAACAGCACGGGCAGCCCCCCCTGCCCCTAAAATAAGCGCTGGGCCTTCTGAGGCCTTCCATGTGGGCTGGTGTTGACGAATGTTTTCAATGAATCCATAACCGTCGGTATTATCAGCATAAATTTGCCCGTTTGCGCTAAAGCTGAGCGTATTTGCAGCGCCAATCATTGCTGCTCGATCAGAGATCTTATCAGCAAGCTTAAGTATGTTTTCCTTGTGTGGAATAGTAACATTTGCGCCAACAAACCCCATTTTTGACATTGTTTCCAACACCTGACTGAGATGCGTCGGGTCGACATCTATGGGGATATAGTGACCTTTGATTCCGTATTTGCGAAGCCAGTAGCCATGCAACATTGGAGATTTTGAATGCGCGATTGGCGATCCCATGACTGCGACAAGAGGTATTTTTTCTGCCGTCAATTTTCTAATACTCCATTTGCGTCAAAGAATCTTACGATATCCAATAAAGGTAATCCTAGTATTGAAAAATAATCACCGTCAATTTTGTCAAAAAGACGCAGACCTTTTTCTTCTATTTTATATCCCCCCACGCAAAACCTCACGTTATCCCATTCTTTAGCGACATAATCATGGATATAGGCAGATGAAAGATCCCGCATTGTCAAGGTCACTTTACCCACATGTCGCCATACCGGGCGTGCTTCCTTGTAAATAACAGCAGCGGAGTAAAGTATATGATCGTGCCCATTTAGCTTTAGCAAAAGACCTTTGAGATCATCCTGTGTCTTGGGTTTTGAATAAACCTGATCTCCAAATTCCAGCACTTGATCTGCACCTATGACAAAGGCGTCAGGTTGTTGAGCAGACACTTTCTTTGCCTTCAAATCTGCTAGAATATCTGCCATATCTCTGATTTCAGTTAACTCTGAAATAAGTGATGCTTTTATGGCTTCTTCATCAATCCTTGCCGGAAAAATTTCGTGATTGATACCAACATTGTTTAGCATTTGCGACCGAATAGATGACGCCGAAGCCAAAATTACCTGCGCTGCCATGTTGATAACTCCGAGGATAAGATACTGATATGTTAAGAGTACGGTTTAATTTATTCACTAGCAAATTTACCGATTGTAAAACGACCTAAATGATTGGCAAATTCCGACAGATTTTTCCACTGTTCATAAGGATTACCTTTTTCGTGTGGATAAGGTGGATAAGATTTTATCCTTTTATAATTTGATTTTTTTTGCCGTAGGTTATTGATAGTGTGGAGGAAATTTTTAATTTTCTATTTTGTAAAAATGGTAGGCTGTGTATAAAAAATGGGATAAATAATAATCCACAGCTTTCGATCAGCCTACTTCATAATCATCTTTTTCTATATATATTATTATATTATGAATGAATGTGCTGAACTGTGGTAATCTAGATGACCGATTTTCTCTTTATAGCCTATCCTTGGATAAAGGCTTTGCATATAATGGCGGTCATATCATGGATGGCGGGATTATTTTATCTTCCCAGAGTGATGGTGTATCACGTTGAACGTGCAGTTACGGGCGATGTTCTCGATGTTACTTTTCAAGTTATGGAAAGTAAGCTGTTACGGGTGATTATGAATCCAGCAATGATTGCGACGTGGTTTTTTGGCGGTCTGCTTGTTGTGACGCCTGGAATTGTTGATTGGGCCATGGTTTGGCCTTGGCTAAAGGGTGGTTCTGTCCTGATCATGACGTGGTTTCACCATTGGTTGTCTCTTCGTCGTAAAGATTTCGAAATGGGCCAAAATTCCCTAACAGGTCGTCAGTATCGTTTGATGAACGAAGTTCCGACTATTTTGATGATCGTAATCGTCCTTTCTGTGATCATAAAGTTTTAGCGATCGTTGACTTCTTTTGGTTTTTTGCTTATGAGCGCACAGGGCCTGTTCTGGTTCATATTCACCGTCTGACTTTTGTTCTTTTTACCCGTGGAAGGGGCGCGTTGCTATGGAACGTCTAAAACTCTCTGATCTTAAAGCACAAAGCCCAAAAGATTTGTTGGCTATGGCCGATGAGCTTGAAATTGAAAATGCCTCCACCATGCGTAAGGGCGAAATGATGTTTCAGATCCTGCGGGAGAGAGCAGATGATGGCTGGGAAATTTCGGGCGATGGCGTTCTGGAGGTTCTTCAGGATGGATTTGGATTTTTGAGATCGCCAGAAGCAAACTATCTTCCAGGACCAGATGATATTTACGTGTCCCCTGATATGATTCGACGCTTTTCTTTGCGGACAGGGGATACAATAGAAGGTTTGATTAAATCACCTGAAGATCAAGAACGTTATTTCGCTTTGACAAATGTAGATAAGATCAATTTTGAAGATCCAGAAAAAGCGCGTCACAAAATAGCTTTCGATAACCTCACGCCACTTTATCCCGATGAGCGGATGACAATGGAAATTGCGGATCCTACGATTAAGGATCACTCAGCACGGATCATTGATCTGGTTGCGCCTATCGGAAAAGGCCAAAGGTCGCTTATTACAGCGCCCCCGCGAACTGGTAAAACTGTTCTTTTGCAAAACATTGCAACCAGCATTGAAAGAAACCATCCGGAGTGTTTTTTGATCGTGCTCTTGATTGATGAGCGACCAGAAGAAGTCACGGATATGCAAAGATCAGTGAAAGGGGAGGTGATATCTTCTACATTTGATGAACCCGCCACCCGGCATGTGGCAGTTTCAGAAATGGTTATTGAAAAGGCCAAACGTCTGGTTGAGCATAAACGAGATGTTGTTATTCTTTTGGATTCAATAACAAGGCTTGGTAGGGCATTTAACACTGTGATCCCATCCTCTGGTAAGGTGTTAACGGGTGGTGTCGATGCAAATGCGTTACAAAGACCTAAACGGTTTTTCGGAGCAGCGCGTAACATCGAAGAAGGTGGATCTTTGACGATTATCTCCACAGCGCTGATCGATACGGGAAGCCGGATGGATGAGGTGATTTTCGAAGAATTTAAGGGTACGGGGAACTCGGAAATTATTCTCGATCGTAAAGTCGCGGATAAACGTGTGTTTCCAGCTATAGATATTCTTAAATCTGGAACGCGGAAAGAAGACTTGTTAATCGATAAAGGTGATTTGCAAAAAACCTTTGTTCTTCGTCGTATCTTGAATCCAATGGGGACAACTGACGCGATTGAATTCTTAATCTCGAAACTGAAGCAGACAAAAACAAATTCCGAATTCTTTGATTCCATGAATACCTGACCCGATGTCGGGTGGGAGAGGAAAAAATGATGGATACGATTTATGCTCTTGCCAGCGCGACAGGCAAAGCTGGCGTATCTGTTTTGCGTGTCTCTGGTCCAAAGGTTTTGGATGTAGCGACGTCTATGCTTGGTTTTTGTCCAAAGCAGCGAAACGCGTCTTTTGTTAGAATAAATGATCAAAATGGGGAATTGATCGATACAGGAATAGCAATTTTTTTTAAATCACCTGCAAGTTTCACTGGTGAAGATGTTCTAGAGCTTCATGTTCATGGAAGTGTATCTGTAATTGGCGCGCTAAGTGACAGTTTATCTAATTTTGATACTGTGAGATTAGCTGAACCGGGTGAATTTACACGTCGTGCTCTGGATAATAATAAGCTTGATTTGTCACAGGTAGAAGGTCTGGCTGACCTTATTAATTCTGAGACGGAGGCGCAGCGAAAACAGGCCCAACGGGTTTTATCGGGGGAGCTTGGGCGAAAAGTGAGCGAGTGGCGGTCTGATTTGATCCGTGCCGCAGCTTTGCTGGAAGCAACGATAGATTTCGTCGATGAAGAGGTTCCAGAAGATGTGTATCCCGAGGTCAATGAGCTGTTGTCAGACACCTGCAAGGTTTTGCAGGCGGAGGCAGAGGGCGCAGTTTTTGCAGAAAGGCTTCGTTCAGGATTTGAAGTTGTCATTCTCGGAAGGCCCAATGTCGGAAAATCCAGCCTTTTAAACAAGCTCGCAGGAAGAGAGGCAGCTATAACCTCTGAAATAGAGGGAACTACGCGTGATGTCGTAGAGGTTCGGATGGATCTTAATGGTTTGCCGGTGACCTTATTGGATACAGCCGGTATTCGTGCTACAAATGATGTGATTGAAGGGCTTGGTATAGAACGGGCCTTGGAACGAGGTGTAAAAGCTGATCTGGCTCTTATTCTTACCGACGATGGTGGTTTACCTGATGGCGTTGATGAAATCGGAGATAAAATCTTTGTGTTTACAAAAGGGGACCTCACTGGGAATAAGGACGCGGTTTCAGTCCTGACAGGAGCGGGGATTGATGAATTGATCGATAAAATCTCTGATTTTTTGAAAGAAAAGTCAGCGGTTGTCGGTGTTGCGTCTAGGGATCGGCATAGGACATCTTTGACAAGAGCAATAGATCATATTGAGACAGTTCGCTTGATGCTTGTGGATGGTTGTGATCAAACGGAACTTCTTGCGGAAGGTGTCCGATTGGCAATTGGTGCGTTGGATTCATTGATCGGTCAGGTTGGGGTTGAAGATATTCTCGATGAAATATTTTCGAGTTTTTGTCTTGGAAAATGAGGAGTGTTTCACGTGAAACATTTTGACGTTGTGGTTATAGGTGGAGGTCATGCTGGATGCGAAGCAGCAGCAGCGTCCGCTCGGATGGGAGCAAAGACAGCGCTTGTCACTCTTCGTGAACGTGATCTTGGGACAATGTCGTGCAATCCGGCAATTGGTGGTCTTGGTAAGGGGCATTTGGTAAGAGAGATTGACGCCCTAGATGGAATTATGGGAAAAGCCGCAGACAAGGCTGGAATTCAATTTAGGCTTTTGAACAGGAAAAAGGGGCCGGCGGTTCAGGGGCCGCGCGCACAGGCCGATAGAGCGCTATATAAAAAAGCGATTTCTTCGTTAATTAAAGCGCAGGATAATCTAGAGATCATTATCGGTGAAGTAGTTGATTTTTTGGGATCAGGTCGATCTGTTTCTGGCGTGGTTCTGGGCGATGGATCAGAAATCCTATCCAAAAACACTGTTCTTACGACTGGTACATTCTTGCGCGGTGTTATCCACATTGGCGAAAAACAGTTTTCAGGCGGACGGATGGGAGACGATCCTTCTGTCAAGCTTGCCAAAAAGATGGATGAGTTTGGTCTAGATTTTGGGCGATTGAAAACAGGTACGCCGCCGCGCTTAGATGGTAGAACCATAAAATGGGATAAACTGGATGTTCAGGCGGGCGATCAGGACCCTGTTTTGTTTTCGTTTATGTCGGACAGGCCAACAGCGCGGCAAATCTCTTGCGGGATCACTCATACAAACGAAGCCACGCACGAGATTATCCAAAAAAATCTCAGTCGGTCAGCAATGTATGGTGGGCATATCGAAGGTATCGGGCCAAGATAT
>LFER01000014.1 GCA_001510135.1 Alphaproteobacteria bacterium casp-alpha6 | reverse complement strand
CGGAGTGAGAGCGGAAAACGAACGTACAGCATCACAGCCAAGCGGATGATCTCAGGGCTCGTTTTAAAGTACCTGAATGGGGAGTGTTTTGTCATACGGCGAGGCTACGGAACCGCCCGCCCCGTCTCAAGTTAGTTTTATCTGACAGTACCCCTCTCAGACATGTAAAATTCCCTGTCTGGTAATATCCCTAAAAATCGAAAGACTTTTCAATGCGATCCAACGTGCGCATCGCATTTAGCGTATCGTGCACTGACCCGTTTGGTTCACGGCCCTCTTGGATAGCTGCTAGGAACTCGCGGTCGATCAACTCGATACCATTGTCTGATACTGCCACATTGCTGAGGTCGATTTGGTTTTCACGTCCGTCAAACAAATCGTCATATCGCGCGATGTAGGTCCCGTTGTCGCAAATATAGCGGAAGAATGTTCCCAAAGGTCCGTCGTTATTGAACGACAAAGACAGGGTGCAAATTGCACCAGAAGGCGTTTTCATCCCGATAGACATGTCCATTGAAATGCCCAAAACGGGATGTTTCGGCCCTTGCAGGCCATAACATTCTGACGCGACTTCGCCTGTTTGGTATTGAAACAAATCAACCGTGTGACAGGCGTGGTGCCACAGCAAGTGGTCCGTCCAGCTGCGCGGCTCACCTTTGGCATTCATATTCGATCGGCGAAAAAAAAATGTCTGCACATCCATCTGTTGGATCTTCAATTCGCCCGCGTCAATCTTGTTGCGGATCCACTGGTGTGACGGATTGAAACGGCGTACTTGACCTGCCATCGCCAACGTCCCTGTTTCCTTCTGGACATCACAAATCCGCTGACTGTCTTGCAAAGAATCGGCCATCGGGATTTCGATCAAAACGGGTTTTCCCGCCTTCATGCAAGCTATAGATTGGTCTGCGTGAATCTGTGTGGGGGTGGCCAAAACTACAGCATCCACATCTTCACGCGCGATACAGGCTTCAAGTGAAGTAGATGCAAAACCGATCCCACGCTCGGCTGCGAGTGCATAAATCTTGGATTGCGTTGGCCCCATCACGGCCGAGACAGTGACCCCTTCAATAGCACTCAGCGCGTCCAAGTGTTTTGTTCCAAAGGCACCATAAGCCCCCGCTACACAAATTCTCATATTTTTGCCTTCTGATCTTTTTTGTTCTCTAGAATGATGTGCCCGACCGCCGTATTTGATGCGGGTACATGATAGTGGCGGTGTATTTCCTCGACGTCATCGTCGAGCGCGCCGCGCATGACGTGCCACATCACCATTTCCACGCCTTCCGATCCTGCCTCACGCAAATAATCGATGTGCGGCGTCTGAGATAGTGAGACGGGGTCTGACGTCAGGCGGTTTAAAAATTGAGTGTCCCATTCTTTGTTGATCAATCCTGCACGTTTATACTGAAGCTGATGGCTCATTCCACCAGTACCAAAGACCACCACATTAAGGTCTTCGTCGAAACTGTCGACTGCGCGGCGGACCGCTTTGCCCAGATTGTAACACCGATTCCCTGTGGGTGCGGGGTATTGCACAACGTTGACGCACAAGGGGATAACCAAACAAGGCCATTCATCGTCGATACCCTTGTCCCCAAACATCACAGACATCGGAACGGTCAAACCATGGTCGACCTCCATCTCATTCATGATGGTGATATCAAATTCATCCAAAATCAACGAGTGCGCAATGTGGCTTGCGAGCTTTTGGTGGTTCTTGACAACAGGTACGGGGCGGGGCCCCCACCCTTCATCCGCAGGTGCAAATTCGGGTGCGCATCCAAGTGCAAAGGTAGGGATGCAGGTCGCATCAAAGACAGTACAATGGTCGTTGTAGACCAGGAATACCACGTCAGCTTTTTGTGCTTTCATCCATTCACGAGATTTCTCGAAACCTTCAAACACTGGCTCCCAATAAGGCTGTTCGGTGATACCGCTATCCATCGCCACGCCAATTGCGGGCACGTGGGAACACCCAACGCCTGCGGTAATTCGTGCCATTACTTTTCTCCTTTTTCGTCCCATTCGTGCTGATAACGGTTGCCTTCGGGCGAGCGCCCACCGGCGAGCATCATCGCACGATATGCCTCGATGCCCATGCCCGTCATCAGGCCAGCTAACTCTTGAAAATTTATTCCGTCATTTGCCGCAAGCTTACTTGTGTAGTAAATATTTCCACCTAGTTCGAGCAGCTGATTCCAGTCACGATCAATTACCGCTTGGCGTTGTTCAGCAGTCATCTTGTATTTATCCAGATATGCACCCTCATCCGCACCAAAGGCTTCACGGTTGGGAGCCTTACGCAGCGAGATGCAGAATTGATTGAGGTGATATCCCTCGCGCCCTCTGTCGGCATCAAAAACAAAGGTGCCGGGGATGTCTTCGTAGTCCTTATTCAAACCCATGTGCTGTTCCTTTGTATTGCGGGACGTCTTCTTTTTGAGCCCTGTTGTAAAATCCTATGCGGTTCTTACTCTTCCGATTGCGGCGGTTTTGATGTCTCAGAGTTCATAGGTCTTTTCAGCATCTGCTTCACCATTAAGCATAGCAGTGCGTCACGCTTTGTGGCCAATTCATTTGATCGAACCAATATTGGAAAAAGCTATATTGCACTCAAATCCTGGCTCAAATTTGGTGTACCAATGTACTGAAATTTCGCAGATGCGCAATAAAAAGCGACTGAGTTTTGGTTGGCTCCCAACCGCGGCGGTAGGTCAGTCCAATATCACGGACATGGCCTGAAAGTGGCACATCCAGAACCGCGATGGTGCCCAACGCCTCGTCCAGGTTGATTTGGTGCCGCGAAACTATTGAAACGTAAGGCCCCTCTGCAAGGACACCCCGCAACACAGCCATAGACGAAGAAACCACACGTACAGGAGATTGCGCGCGCTTATCAATTTGTAGCGTATCGAACAAATACTGGCCGGCTGGCGTTTCTTTGGGAGGAGCTATCCAAGGGAATTTAACCGTGTCGCCAAGCGTGACCATGCGCTGGTCCACCAAAGGATGGCGGGGATGTGCAACGATGGCTAAAGCATCTTGAAACAGTAATTCTTGTTCAATATCGTCTGCAGGGATTGGGTCTCTGAGCGCTCCGATCAAGCAATCAATATCGCCTTCACGCAAAGACCGCAGGAGCTCTGCATACCGTCCCTCGACAACACGCACTTGGAACCCTTCGACTGTGCTAACCATCGCATGAAGAGCCTTAGGAACAATGGCCGTTCGGGCCAATGGTAGGCTACCCAGAACAAATGTACCGCGTTCCTTGCCAGTTTCTCGGCTGATGTCCTCCACGGCTTGCCTCAGCTCACTTTGTGCCAATTTGGCCCCCCGCATGAAAGCATCTGCTGCGGCCGTTAAATGGACACCAGAGGGGCGAGCGATAAAAAATGGCAAGCCTGCTACAGCCTCCAAGTTGCGTGCCGTACGATGAACGGTTGGTTGGGATAACCCCAGTGAGCGGGCTGCCATTGTAAAGCTTCCAGTATTCGCAATCGCGATTAAATTACGCAATTGAGAAGCGGTTACTGCTAGCTCAAAAGTTTGACGGCGCACAGCCTTGTGACCCGCTTCACGCAGAGCATTTCTTGCCCCATCCCGTAAATGTTTCAGGGCGGCTTTTGTTCGGTATTCTACATGTATCCCGCACGATGTCAGGGTTGATCTCTGACGGTTGCGTATCAACAGCGCCGTGCCGAAATTAGCCTCAATACTGGCAACGGCCTGAGTGGCGGCGGGTTGCGACAAATGACACAGCTCTGCAGCCGTAGAAACTGATCCTGTCCGAGCCGTTTCAACAAAAACACGCATGTGCCGAATGTTTGGAAAACTACTTTGCATATCGTCCCTATAGCTTTTTCCTATTTTAAAGACTGAATTCGAAATAGGCAATTCAAGAACATCCAAGGTAAGTACGATCGCAAAAGGTCTGCATGACCGATTGGAAGACAAGCAGAGAGGCTTCACACCATGTCCGGCAAAAAAACTGCACTGGTCATCAGCGCGCATTCCGCAGATTTCGTCTGGCGTGCTGGTGGTGCCATCGCGCTGCACCAAGCTAAAGGTTATGAAGTCACTGTTGTTTGTCTGTCTTATGGAGAGCGTGGAGAAAGCGCTAAGCTCTGGAAACAAAAAGGAATGACACTGGAGAAGGTGAAAACCGAGCGGCGCAAAGAGGCAGAAAATGCAGCTGTTGCGTTGGGTATTAACGACATACGTTTTTTTGATGTGGGCGACTATCCCCTTGATCTGGAACGCAACACGCAAGACCGCATGGTCGATGTGATCCGCGAAGTACAGCCCAAATTCATGATGTCTCATTCCAAGTGGGACCCTTACAATACGGACCACATGCACACGACGCAGTTTGCATTACAGTGCCGGATGATTGCACAAGCCTGGGGCCATAACCCTGGCGAAAAAGTTTTAGGCGCACCACAGTTGTATCTGTTTGAACCCCATCAATCAGAGCAGATGGAATGGAAACCAACAACCTTTCTCAACATCACGGATGTCTGGGACAAAAAGTGGGCTGCGATCCAGTGCATGCAGGGTCAGGAACACCTATGGAGCTTCTACAAGAACGTGGCTGAAAACCGCGCCAACCACTTCCGCCGCAACTCAGGTGGGCAAGCAGGCGGTATCGCCGCCAAATACGCCGAAGGGTTCGAGACCGTGTTTCCCAGTACTGTGGATGAGTTGTAATGAGCTACCAGCCAGGTACCACCGGCATTGTCGTCCAGAATATTGATCGTGCTGAAATTTCAGTGATTGACGGGCTTGCAGCCTGCGGAGTTTCGACCGTACACGAGGCGCAAGGGCGCAAAGGTTTGCTGGCGGACTACATACGCCCAATCTATGCCGGTGCACGTATTGCAGGCTCTGCTGTGACGATCCTTGCGCCGACTTGTGACAACTGGATGATTCACGTAGCGATTGAACAGTTGCAGGCGGGTGACGTGTTAGTTTTGGGCACAATCACGCCTTCCAATTCGGGCTACTTTGGTGATTTGTTGGCCAGTTCGGCCATCACGCGAGGCTGTAGAGGATTAATTATCGATGCGGGCGTTCGCGATATCCGCGATTTGACAGAAATGAATTTCCCAGTCTGGTCCAAATCGGTGCATGCCCAAGGCACAATTAAGGAAACGTTGGGTTCTGTGAACGTACCAGTCGTTTGCGCGGATGCGTTGGTTAATCCTGGTGATATCATCGTGGCGGATGATGACGGAGTTTGTGTTGTACGGCGAGAAGAAGCGGCTGAAGTTCTGGTGAAAGCACAAGCGCGAGAAACTAATGAATCGGTGAAGCGCGCCAAATTTGAAGCGGGTGAATTGGGCCTGGATATCTATGACATGCGCGGAAGGTTGGCAGAAAAGGGCCTTAAATATGTCTGATGGCATACCATGCATGTGGATGCGGGGTGGCACCTCGAAAGGCGGATACTTTCTAGTGGATGATCTACCCACCGACCTGGCGGAACGTGATGCAGCATTGCTGCGGGCGATGGGATCCCCTGATGTGCGCCAGATTGACGGGATGGGCGGGGCAGATCCGCTGACGTCCAAAGTGGCGATAGTGCGTAAATCGACGCGTTCTGGTGTCCATGTAGATTACCTGTTTTTGCAGGTATTTGTAGATCGACCCATCGTGACAGATGCGCAGAACTGCGGAAACATTCTGGCCGGTGTTGGACCTTTTGCAGTCGAACGCAGGCTTGTTGCTGCCGATAATGGTGAGACACACGTGTCCATCTATATGGAGAATACTGGCCAGATTGCGATCGCAAAAGTGCAGACGCCTGATGGCGTTGTCAGTTACGAAGGTGAAGCACAAATCGACGGGGTGCCCGGGAGAGCTGCTCCAGTGTCACTCACCTTTCAGGACACGGCTGGATCTAGCTGTGGCGCATTGCTGCCCACAGGCAATGCTGTTGATGTGATAGAAGGCATCGAGGTCACAATGATCGACAATGGCATGCCCTGCGTCGTGATGCGTGCCGCTGATTTAGGGATCACAGGCCAGGAAGCGCCTGTAGACTTGGAATCTGATACGATATTGCGCAAAAAGCTAGAAAAAGTCCGCTTGGCTTGCGGCACGCTGATGAACCTCGGCGACGTGTCCAAAAAAACAGTACCAAAGATGACGATGGTTAGTGCGGCACAGCATGGCGGTGCCATATCAACGCGTACATTTATTCCTCACAGATGCCATAAGACAATTGGTGTTCTGGGCGCGGTCAGCGTTGCTACTGCGTGCCTAATTGAGGGCACGCCGGCTTACGATTTGGCGCAAACAGGGCATGGACATGAACGCAAAATTTCGGTCGAACACCCCACTGGTGAAATGACTGTTGTCGCGACTTTGAATGAGAGTGGAGCGGTTGTCGAGACCGCAATCCTGCGCACCATGCGCAAGTTGATGGATGGAAAGGTATTTGTATGACCAAGCAGAAAATGGATACCGATTGGCTGGTCTTTCATCCGAATCCGAAGATACCCGACTTTGTTCTGCCCGGTGGCGCAGTTGATGCCCATTGCCATGTATTTGGTCCGTCACCAGAATTTCCTTTTGCACCTGAACGGAAATACACCCCCTGCAACGCAAGCAAGGACGACCTGTTTGCCCTGCGCGACCACCTTGGATTTTCACGCAATGTCATCGTACAGGCAACATGCCATGGCAAGGATAACAGCGCGATGGTCGATGCCTGCCGGGTGGGCGGTGATTTGGCGCGCGGTATCGCAAGCGTTGGTGCAGATATCACACATAAAGAGTTGGCTGAAATGCATGATGCTGGCGTTCGTGGAGTGCGGTTCAATTTCGTCAAGCGTCTGGTAGATGCTACGCCCAAGGAAGCCTTTATTGCGATCGCCGAGAAAATTCAAGAATTTGGCTGGTCGATCGTGGTCTACTTCGAGGCCACCGATCTGGAAGAACTTGAGCCGTTTCTAAAACAACTGCCCGGCATCGTTGTGGTCGATCACCTGGGCCGGCCTGACGTCACCAAAGGAGTCAATCATCCGGATTTTACGCGGTTCATAGACTTCATGACCAAAAATGAAAATATTTGGACCAAAGTAACCTGTCCCGAACGATTGACGACGAGAGGTGCATCCTATGACGAAGTTGTGCCCTATTACCAAGCCATCGTTGATCGCTTTGAAGACCGCGTTCTTTGGGGCACGGATTGGCCGCACCCAAACATGAAATCGCATATGCCAGATGACGGCGCGCTGGTGGACTACATTCCACGCATCGCCCGCACACAAGAACAGATACACAAGTTGTTGGTTACAAATCCCATGCGATTGTATTGGACGACCTAACTGGGGTTAAAGCTGCCAATCAAAGATCCCAAGGTACAGCCAGGCTACATGTTGATCCGCGAAATTAATAATAGATCATGGGTGCAAACCTCCTGGTTCTTGTAACTTTTGGATGCGTGTGACGAAGTAACCCATGAGTGCAGACCGGCCACGAAATGCCCAAGACTACGGCTGCTTAACTTTCTCCTATTAGTGCCATTGGTATCTTAGCCCCAGGCTGGGTGGCGATTTGAGTTTCATAATCTTGTTCTTTGTCTGTCATACCCCAAAATCCGCTAGCCTCAGGGTTCTGCAAAACACCTTTCTTGATCTTGATATCCAGTTCGACAATTTCATCATCAACAGGCTCGATCTGCTTCAGGCAGCTCTTAATCATCGCGGTGACGATTTCTGGAGCATTGCCGAATTCTGATTGGCAGTGTTTTGCAAACGAGCGGCCATTGCAGTGTGCAGCGGCAAAATGATCTCATATTCCGTGAGTTCCGCCAGGACCACGTTTATTAGCTGAGTAAGTTGCCCAAAACATCTCTTTTTCTCAGCATATCATTGCCTAAGTTTGCTAATTCTCATCTTTCACATCTGCGGTGCACGCACAACTTTGCGATCAGATTCTACGATTGCCTCAACGTCGATGACGTTTTTGTTGTGGTGTTTTAAAAAGGCTTAAAAATAGTGTGCCGAGACGATATACCTCTTGGCCATGAGGCTAAGGCGCTTGCAGCACGTCAAATCCGCTGCTTACATAACCACAGATGAGCGATGAGCATTCAAAGTCGAAATGCCCTATGCCTTAAAACATATGATGACCAATAGGGTTAAAGTAGTTTGCTCGATCACCAACTCACAGCAATGAGCCAACTCTAAAGGGAGTATTCGCTGACTGCCTCTACTACTCTGAAGAAGTGAACAGGTTACTCAAGCAGCAAAAAAGAAGTATATCTTACTTAGCTACAGAGATTTTTCTTTCCCAGTCGTGTCATGCTCTTTGCGCATAACACTGAGGCCAGAATAGTCGATCAAATCTTTGATTGTAAGCTCTTCTTTTGTGCGCTTTTCAAAAACCTGAATGTATTCAATCATAGTGTTCGAATGCTCGCGCATAACGCCTTCGGCTCGCACAGCGTCGCCCTTTTGAATGGCCTCAAAGATCACTTTATGTTGTGAATTTCCAAGTTTAAGGCGGAAGTTGCTCCTCTCCTTGCCCTCCTTTGTGGACAGAACTTGCCGATCGAAAACCATGGCCCCAACCTCTAGCATCGGCATGTGACTGATACGACTACACGTAAAGCCGATAAAATCATTGCCGCAACATTCCAAAATCGTTTTGTGAAACACTGCATTCTGTTTTTGTATTAAGCGAATTGAAGCGTGATCCATCTTGCCCACTAAAATAAGCCTATCGATCTCTTCAATCGCCGCTTCCAAGATAGGAAGTGTGCTGAGTCGATCAGGCGATTGCGCCATGAGCCGCGCGGCGAGGCTTTCGAGGTGGCCGCGTACCTGCACTGCTTGCAAGACGTCATTTACATTTGGTGCGTTAACAAAATAGCCGCGCCCTTCGCTGCGTCGAATGAGCCCTTCCTGCTCTAACATACGAAGAGCAAGGCGCACCGGCGTGCGAGAAACCTTGTGGGTATCGCACAAGCGCGCCTCGGAGATGCGTTCTTCTTCACCATAATTGCCGAGCACGATGTCATTGCGAATTCGCGCTGCAAGTTCTGTATCAATAGATTCCATAGGCCCATTCAGCCTATTGGGATCCCAAAGTCAACATTGCGACCAAAACTTATCGATTTTAAAATTTTGTGCTTGATTTGGGATCCATAATGGTAATTGTATAGGCTTCAATACACAGAATCTAGCGTGAAGCTGTGGCCTGCTCTTTTTTTGGGATCCCAAACCGGTTATAAAGTTCAGACCCATGCCAAGTAACGCGCGGCAAAAGGAGCCTTTTCATGGATGGTGGGACAGACAGTAAATCCTTGAAGCACTTTATTGCAGGGCAATGGGTCGATGCAGCGGCTGGTGCAATGTTCGAAGTGTTTAACCCTCTTGACGACTCGCATTATGCTTTTGCTGCGAAAGGAACGACCGAAGATATCTTCAATGCAGTGGCGGCAGCAAAGGCAGCCTTCACATCTTACAAAGAAACAACGCCAACCGAGCGCGAGCGCTGGCTCTTGCGGGTCGCAGAAATCATGGAAGCGCGTCAGAAAGATCTGGTAAATTGCTTGATCGACGAGATCGGCTCACCCGTGCAAAAGGCAATGTTTGAATTCACTAAAGGCTTGACGATGATCCGTGCCGCCGCCGGTTTGTGTCGCAATGTGCGTGGCGAGACGATCCCATCTGATCGCCCCGGTACGTTCTCGATGTCCATCCGTGAACCGCTTGGCGTTGTCGCAGTGATCACACCGTTTAATGTGCCACTGATAAAGACTACACGTTTGGTGGCCAATGCCTTGGCGGTCGGAAACACGGTTGTCCATCTACCCTCTGAAATGGCCCCTCATCTGAGTTTGATCTTCGCGGAGATCGTTGAAGAAGCTGGTATCCCCGATGGTGTGTATAATGTGGTAACAGGCATGGGCGCAGAGATTGGCGATGATCTGACCGGCCACAAAGATATCGATTTTTTGACGTTCACAGGCTCAACGTTGGTGGGTCAGCATATCAACGAGATCTGCGCCAAGAATAAAACGCCGAACACGCTGGAATTGGGCGGTAAAAGCCCCACGATAATCCTCGCAGATGCCGACTTGGACAACGTGATGCTGCTTGCCGCGCGCTCTGTCTTTATGTTCGCAGGACAAGCCTGCATAGCGTCGAGCCGTTTCTATGTGGAACGACCTTTATACGATGAATTCGTAAAGCGTTTCTCGATGATCATCCGCAAACTTGGTATGGGCGATCTGCGCGACCCGAATACTGTTATCGCGCCAATAATTTCGCCACGACAACGAGAACGAATAAAAAGCCATATCGACGACGCGCGCGCCAAAGGTGCAAATGTGATCGGCGGCGAATGGGAAGGTAATCGGTGCCAGCCGACTTTGCTCACAGAGGTATCGGAGGACATGACTGTTTGCCAAACGGAAACATTTGGCCCAGTCACTGCGATCTATCCAATTGAGAACTACGAGGAAGGATTGGAAAAAGCGAACGACACTGAATATGGGCTATCATCTGCGATATTCACCAAAGACATCGACAAAGCTTTCCACTTCGTGCGTAATTCCAAAGCGGGCATGTGCCACATAAATGGTCCAACCATTCACGACGAGGCCCATGTGCCCTTTGGCGGAAATGGCGAAAGCGGCGTAGGTCGCGAAGGCACGGACGCAGACATGGAAGCAATGACAGAACTCAAATGGGTTACGGTGCAATTATGACTTTTACACTTTATCATCACGGATCATCAGTATGCGCTGCTAAGGTTCGCTTTGCGATGGCGGAAAAAGGCATGAAATGGGAAGGTGTTTACATCGATATTCTTGCAGGTGAGCAATTCACACCCGAGTATCAAAAGATCAATGCGAAGTCGGTTGTGCCAACACTTGTGCATGATGACTTGGTTATCCCAGACAGTACTGTGATCATCGAATACCTCGATCAAATTGCACCAGAAAATTCTACTCATCCCAAAGATCCTTGGGAGCGCGCGCAGGCGCGCTATTGGACCAAAGCGGTGGATGAGGATCTGCATCCTGCTTGTGGCGCGATGACGTTTTTATGTTCGCACCGCCACACAGTTTTGCGCAAGCTTGGTAAAGAAGGAGCAAATAAATTCCTTGCCTCCACACCAGATTTTTCTGTCACATCTGATTGGAAGAGTTTCAAAGATGCTATCGTGCGCCAAGGCTTTGAGGCACCTGGAGCGTTGGGAAAAGTTAAACTTTACGACAGCTATCTGCACAAGATGGACAAAGCGCTGACTGGTAATGATTGGCTGGTTGGCAATAAATTCTCCATCGCTGACATCGCGCTGACACCCTACATCAATCGTCTTGCAATGATGTCGATGCGCGGCATGTGGGAAGGTGGACGTTTGCCCAATGTGGAGCGCTGGTTCGAGGCCATCGAAGCGCGTGAGAATTTCAAACCTTGCTTTATCGACTGGGTGCCCGAAGATCTCACGAATGATCTGCGTGAGAACGGTATCAAAAGCTGGCCAGAAGTTGCTAAGATTCTTGAAATTGAAATCTAGGAAATAGAGGAGGCTGACATGGGCCGACTAATTGGAAAAACAGCCGCAATCACTGGTGCTGCGCGCGGCATTGGCGCGGAATATGCGAAAAAATTGGCCAATGAGGGGGCCAACGTCATGGTGACTGACATTCTTGACCCAGCAGAGGTGGTGGCCGAGATCAACGCTGCAGAGGGTGGCCGTGCCGTTGGTATGATTGTGGATGTAACATCAGATGATGATCTGAATGCGATGGTCGCGAAAGCTGAAGAAGAATTTGGTGCGCTCAACATCGTTGTCAACAACGCAGGTCTCTTTGCAAACTTGGAACTGAAACCGTTTTTCCAGATCGATAATGACGAATTTGATAAGGTTATGACAATCAACGCGCGCTCAATTCACCAATCGACTAAAGCTGCGCTTCCTGCGCTGGTACGCGCGGGTGGTGGCAAGATTGTCAACATCGCCTCTGGTACGTTCTATTATGGCCCTCCTGGCCTATCACATTACACCGCATCCAAAGCCGCTGTTATCGGTTTGACCCGTGGTCATGCGCGCGAACTTGGTGAAAAGAATATTCAAATCAATGCAATAGCCGTTGGCCTAACCGAAAGCAGCTCTATTCGCGACAACAAAAAATGGGATCGCGCACGCGCTCCCACCGTTGATTCCCGTTCGATCAAACGCGAAATGGTGCCCGAAGATCTTCTTGGAACGCTCATATTTTTGTGCACATCTGACAGCGATTTTATCACTGGTCAGACGATCAACGTCGATGGCGGCAAGGTGAACCTTTAAACCTTATGTCCCAGCACAAGAACATCCTCTTCATCATGTGCGATCAATTGCGCTATGATTACCTATCCTGTGCAGGTCACAAGACCTTGCACACGCCCAACATCGACTCTCTCGCAGAGCGCGGTGTTCGCTTTTCTAATGCTTACGTGCAGTCTCCGATTTGCGGCCCAAGTCGCATGAGTACATACACGGGGCGCTATCCATCTAATCATGGGGCGACCGCCAATTTCGTACCTTTGCGCGTGGGAGAACTTAACATTGGCGACCATCTCAAGCCTTTGGGAATTCGCCCAGTTCTAGTAGGCAAGACCCACATGATCCCTGATCAAGAAGGGATGAAACGTCTCGGCATTGACCCAGCGAGCCCGATCGGTGTGCATCATTCACAAATCGGGTTCGAACCTTATGAGCGTGATGATGGTATCCATCCCGACCTGGTTTTGAAGCCGAATGTTGCGTATAATAATTACCTCAAAGAACGCGGCTATGACGACCACGAGAACCCTTGGCATTGGGCTGCGAACTCGGTTGAGCGCAGGGGCGAAATCCGTTCAGGATTCTTCAATGATGTCGCGCAACTGCCAGCGCGGGTAAGTGAAGAAGACTCCGAAACACCCTATATGACCCGCCGCGCAATGCAATTTATCGAAGAAGACGATGGCGAAAAGCCATGGTGTCTTCACCTGAGTTATATCAAGCCACACTGGCCCTACATTGCACCTGCGCCCTACAACGATATGTACTCAGCGGCGGATGTTCAGGATGTTCACAGGTCTGAAACAGAACGCGAAAATACCAACCAACTTGCACAGCACTTCCAAGAACGGATTTGCGGGCAAACTTTCTCCAGGGAAGAGGCCCGCGAGACTGTGATACCTGCGTATATGGGGCTGATCAAACAAATAGATGATCAACTTGGCATACTTTTCGAGTTCATGGAAAAAAAGGATCTTATGAAGAGCACGATGATTGTGTTCACATCAGATCATGGAGAATATTTTGGTGATCACTGGATGGGGGACAAAGATTTTTTCCACGATCCTGCCGTTAAAGTCCCACTTATCATTTCCGACCCTGATCCGTCATGTGACAATACGCGCGGTAGTGTGCAGAACGCACCTGTTGAAGCAATTGATCTTGTGCCGACGTTTATCGAGTATGCTGGTGGAGCTGTGCCTAAGCACATTCTTGATGGTCGTTCCCTAATGCCTTTACTGCAAGGGAATGACGTGCCGTGGCGCGAATTCGTTGTTAGTGAATATGATTATTTTCAACAGTCCTTCAGCCCAAAGACAGGTCGCGCACCGCTCGAGTGCCGGATCTATATGATCAAGAATGATCGATGGAAATACATCCACGCACCCGGATTTTTGCCAATTCTGTTTGATCTAACAAATGACCCAGACGAATTTGTCGATTTGGGAAACTCAGATGATCACACAGATGCCCGGCAATATATGCACTACGCTTTAGCTGACTGGTCTTTACAGTATCGCCAACGCGAAACCGTATCAGAAGAACGGGCGGAGCAAATGGTCGGTCTTGAGGACAAGTTTGGCGTGCTTATCGGGTACTGGAATGAAGAGGACGTAAAGCCTCCAGCAACGGCTCCTGATTTCGAATCTGGGCCAAAAGCACACTAAACCAACACTAATAATAAGGTTTCTAGAAGGAATTCGACTGATGGCACATCTTGGCGAAGATATTATTGGAAGAAGCACTCAAACACCGTTCTTCAAAGTTGCAAATGCAGATGAGATTGGAATTCAAGCACCTGAAAATCGCATAGGCGATGCGGATCGAACATGGGTGCGCTCGTTGAGTGGTTTCCAGAAAGAGGCCTTGGTGCGCTCTGCCAAGACCGGCGACACATGGCGTTTTGTAAGTGATGAAGGACAGTACTTGAATGGCCATGACGCGGCTTGCTGCCCACTTGCGTTTCTGTCTTGCGGAATGGCTGCAAGTTACATGAACGAAATCATAGCGCTAGCTGAACAACAGGGTGTTGAGATCCGTAAGCTCAAGCTTATTCAGGATAATTACTATACTATGAAAGGCTCAATGATGAAGCGTACCATGGTAGGTGGAGCGGAAAATATTGAGCTACAAGTCGAGATTGATTGTGATCTCGATGATGCTGCATTGAATGATTTTTTGGTGAACGCTACCTATGCATCTCCACTCAATGGCTTGATGCGTGGGCAGATTGAGAGCTTGTTTAAGTTGAGCAAAAACGGTTCAGAGCTAGCGACCGCCAATGCTTTTGAATTTAGCGGCACGATACTGCCTGACCCCGGCGATCATTTTGCCAAAGCGATGCCTACGGATGCTACAGATGGCTTGATGACCAAGGTTGGACCAACACCAAAAAAAGATGTAAGCGGTGGTACTGCGACCAACGCGTCTTCCCTGAGTGATGAGCAGAACCGACGTCTAAATATTGGTGCGGTGGCTGAATTGCGAAAGGATGGAATTAAGCAAATCCAGCAGATGCAATACTCGCCCTATGGAACATCGTTTATGCTACTCAGTTCAGAAGATGGCCGCGCACCAGATGCGAATACTCTGATCTCTGCTGGCATCGGCTTTTGCTTTATGACGCAGTTCGGACGCTTCGTGTCGATGCTGAAACTCGACTTACCTGATTACCGCATCGTGCAGGACACGCACTTTAGCCTAGGTGGCGCGAGCGGTGGCACTGGCAAAGCAGGTAGTGCGGATCCGATTGAAACACATGTCTATCTTGAAACCTCTGAGAGCGATGCAACCGCGCAAGAGATGCTCGATATTTCAGAGAAGACGTGCTTTCTGCACGCCTTCTGCAAGACGGATTTGAAGACAAAGCTCAAGATTAAACGGATTGCATAAAATGCAAAAGTTCCTGAAATCAGACATTCCGATCTGGGTAAACGTCCTTCAAGTTCTGCTGACTTTGATCATGCTCGGTCAGGTCTACATGTATTTCTTCGATCATGATCTGCTTGCTGCAACAGGTGTCACGGTCAATGGGACGCCTGATTTGAATCTTGTCTATGAGATGGGTGGTCGCACGTTAACTATCGCTGCAGCGTCGATCTTTGTTATGATCACGCAAAATGCGCGGCAATTCCTTGTGGTGCTTTTCATGAACATTCTACGCGAAGGCACTGAGACGATTATCGATCCACTCTTCCCGATTGCAAATGCACCTGCTAGTCCGGCGATGGATTTTGGTATGCATGTTGTCGTAGTTGCGATTGAAATTCTGGCCTGTGTGGTGGTTTGGAAGCGCCTTAAGAAAAGCTCTCAAACGGGCAATTAAGCAGCCAAACCTTGGGACCCTCTGCGTCGGTGTACATAGAGCGGTAGGTCTCAAGCAACGCCAACGGCATGAACTGAACAAGCGTGGGGCCGATGTCGCCCCAATCGTACAGCGTGTCCCAGTGAAACAACTTCAAAACTGCGGCGCCATAAACCTCTCATTGTAGCGATTTCCATTTAAGCTCAAAGCGGCGCACCCAACCGTTTGTGGAGGTGATCGCAAGCGGGACCAAGATGAAAAAAGCGAGCCACCCAGTTCAAATGTAGAATTTTGAAATCTCACCACCAGAAAGTCCAACAGTGCCTATGTCGTGCAAGTAAAGTACCTTGTGCAACAGCCCGTAACCGAAGGCAGCAACGGCAAGATACTGACGGCGTTTCATCAACCAACGCAAACCACGCCTGCCCCTTCGAAGTATCTTCAAAGGTGTGATTATCATGGTGATGATCATGAAGCGTGCAGAAACCTCGCTGCTAGGGTGAAGCAATTGATGGATTGATCTCTTATCGCCCAAAGCGAGACCAACTATCATCAGAATTGCTGGAGGGCTGAGCAGCACCTAGAATGCGTAGGGGTGATCCCAGAAAGATTTGACTGCGAAAATAACGTGTTTCCTAAAATTGCTCAGAAAAAAGACGAAATCAAAATTCTAAACCTGCTTCATATACCCAGATCGATCTCTGGCGAGATATAGACCAACAAAGATTAACACGAATGCAACTTTCGTTCGCGTTGTGATCACGTCGCCAAGCAGCAAAACCCCGAACACATTGGTCAAAATGATGCTGAAATATGCATTGGGGGCTAGGAATATTGGCCCCTTGCGACGGATCAAAAAGATACGGATGGAATAGGCTACGGCGGTTGAAAGGATTGAAACACCAGTTAGCCCTAACCAAGGCCGCGCACTAGGCAATTCACCTTCGAATACTGACAAGAAAGGCCAAATGCCGAACAACGATGCAACCAAAGCGCTCCCACCGATCATCGAAATCGGATGCGCTTTTGGCATGACGCGCATTAAAATGGTAGCCATCGCAAGGCAAGCTACCGCGCAAAACGTAGCCAACATAGGAAAAGCACTTTCCCTTCCTGCAGTACCAATCCACGAAGTCGGCTCTGTGATAGTAAGCAAGCCCACCAATCCAATGATCAAACCAACGGATTTTTGGCGAGAAATCTGAACCTTTAAAACCAATGCTGAAAGGCCAATCGTTATCAGAGGGACCATTGCATACATTGAACCCACTACATTTGATGGGATCGTTTGTAATCCATAAGTTGTCAGACCGATTGGGAAGACAAAATTAAAAATGCCCAGAATGAACGCCCATTTCCAAAACTCAAACTTGAGGGGCAGGCCGTCACCTAATAGATAAGTGATTGGTAGTAGAAAAGCAGCGCCAAGGACTAAACGTCCACCAGCGGCTTGTTCTAACGTGAACGCTTCTAGAGAAAGTTTTACGAAGACGAACGACAGGCTCAAGCAAACCGTCATAAATCCAAAGGCAATCCAAGCGGTGTAATCGGTGTTTTGATCTTGAAGATCGTCTGATTGGTGCATCTACTAGCGCTCCATAGGAAATAGTGTGGATTCGATCATCCACCAACGACGGCTTGTGGCAAATACAAAGCAATTTGCGGGAACAAAATTAATAATCCGATCATTGCTGCCATTGCGAACCAAAAGGGCCAAATGCCGCGGAAAATCGTGCTCATGGGCACATCTCTTGCAATGGATTTGACGATGAACACATTGATCCCGACTGGCGGGCTGATCATGCCCATTTCCAGTACAATGACCAGGATAATGCCAAACCAGATCAGATCCCAATCTAGTGCTACGGCGATAGGAATGACTACGGGGACGGTTAATACTAACATTGCTATTGCTTCTAAAAACATACCAAGAAACATGTAAATCAGGACAATAATCAGCAGAATACCAATGTTGCCGATGGGTAGGGAAGTCAATATTGTAACCAATTGTGCAGGAAGTTCTGTCAATGACATGAAAGGAATGAAAACAAATGCACCAATGATTATTAGAAAAACCGTGGCAGTTGCATTCATAGTTTCAAGGATTACCGCCTTGGAGGCTTGCCAGCCAAGTGACTGACGGTATGCTGCGACAACAAAAGTTAGAAATGCCCCAATAGATGATGCTTCGACTGGTGTGAAGAACCCAGTGTACATGCCACCAATGGTAATCAACACGACACCGACGATTGGAAGTGCCCGCCAAAGTGATGTGACCCGTTCAGGACGGCCAAATCGTTTTGCACGCGGCCCCGCAGTGGGGTTCCTAATAACAACACAATATATTGCGCCAATAAAGAGAAGTGTCAGAATAATTCCCGGGAACACACCAGCCATAAATAATCGCCCAATGGATTGTTCGGTTAATACAGCATAAATGATCATGCCACCTGAGGGTGGAATCAAAAACCCAAGTGTGCCCCCCGCTGCAACTGAACCTGTTGCAAGACTGTCCGCATATTTATACTTTTTCATTTCAGGTAGTGCGACCCGCCCCATGGTGACAGCAGAAGCTAAAGATGATCCTGAAAGTGCTGCAAATCCCGCACAGGCTGCGATCGTAGCTGATGCCAAGCCACCGCGCAGATGGCCCATCCAACGATAGGCGGCAGAGAATAAATCTTTTGACATGCCAGACACACCGGCTAGGTTTCCCATCAAAACGAACATGGGTATTACCAACAGGTTGTAATTTGAGGCAGCCTCAAATGTTTCTCCTGCTAAGTTTGAATAGGCGACTTTAAGTCCACGTGACCAAGCTTGATCTTCGGTCATACCTACAGCCATGAATTTATATGCATTGGCAATGATCGTGCCGATAAACCCCACGCTTAGCATTGACAGGGCTACGGGCATTCGTAGGGCCAGTAAAATGAAAAGTGAGAGTAAGCCTAGAATGCCTATGAGAGTTAAACTTATCACAAAAGTTTTTCTCCAATTTGTAGCTGATTTACTTTTTGTGACTGTAGAATTTGCCAAATATCTAGTACTAAAACGAGAGCGTAAATTAGAATTGAAACTGAAAGAAGGTAATAAAATGGTTCGAATGAAATTAGTAATTGTTGTGTCGTCTCGCCAAATTTACTTGCCATTCCACCAGCATGCCAAAGCCGCCATCCCATAAATCCAAGCATTGAAGCGCCCAAACTCTTAATAAAAATCATGGACCATTTAGCAAATAGAGCTGACATACTTGGTTCTAGAATTTCAATTTCTATGTGAGCACCAGTCCGTGCCCCTAGTGGGATCGAAAGCGCTACCATTGTAACGAGTGCTAGAAGAAGTAAATCTTCTGCGCCTGTTATGGGTGCGTTCATTGCTTTACGCATAATGAGCACATTCCAGACTGAAAAGCCTGTCATAAACGTAAGGGTGGCTCCACCACAGATCAACGCAGTCCACTTAAGGAAATGATCAAGTGCTGATATTGATATCAACATCATCCTTGAAAAAAGTGTGTCACTCATTGTGTTATTTCCAGATCTTTATACTTCAGCAAAGTCTGGGCACCATTTCAAAACACCCTCTTTATAGCTATCTTTTTCGCAAAAGGTTTCTGCCCAACGCGTAATATTTGGAAATTTTTCAAACGAGTATCCGCAGCCCTTCAAAACAAAATGTAGGGGTATCCATGAGATGTCAGCCAGAGTGTATTGATGTCCCATAATCCAGGTTCGGCCTTCTAGGGTTTGTTCCAGTTTAAAGAAAGACGTATCCAAAATCGCCTTGGCCTTGTCCAGATCGCTAGTTTCAAAACTCTTGTCACCGGCATGTTTGGAGTGAAATGCCTTTAATTCTTGATTTTTTTGCAAATCATCGTATTTCGCCTGCTCTTTTGCTGTTTTCTTTAATTTTGGAGCCATCTTCATGGCATACACGTAAGGCTTGCAGCCTGGGACATGGATAGCTGCAGCAAGATGCAGCCATTCCATCATCTCCACATTGTTTTTTGCTCGCAACGATGGTTCTGAATAGGTTTCATCAAGGTAATCTATTATGTCATTTGACTCGATATGAACAACGCCGTTGTCAATTAAAGTTGGCACCAGGCCGTTCGGGTTTATGCCAAAATATTCATCAGAAATATTTTCTTTTTTCTTCAAGTCTAGGTGATGGCTTTCCCAAGCCAGTCCTTTTTCAATAAGTGTCATTCTTACGCGCATCGAGCAGTTAGAAATAGCACCGTGGTACAAGTGCAGTCCTGTGAAGGTTTCAACAGTTTTGTTTTTGGGTGTTATGACGGCCATATGACGTGTTCCTTATTTTCGATTTAAGTAATCAATCAAAGCGCGCTATAAAGCTGTTTTATGTGCGCGCTTCAAATATTTATTTATTTAGCGCTTCATATATCGTTTGCGCATTCTGGATGCCGCGATCTGCGTAATCCGAATAGATAGCTTCCATACCGGCTGCCGCAGCGGCTTCCATCTTAGCGCGTTCCCTATCAGAGGTTACAATCCATTCAACGTTGAGTTCGCCTGCGGCAATTTTCTCATCCTTCCACTTCAGCGCTACTTCATCTGCATCATGAAACGCCTGCACCAATTGCATAGAAAAGGGCATGCCAGATATCTCATCAATAATTTTCTGGTGTTTTGCACTCAGGCTTTCGTAGCGTTTCTTGTTCATAACGTAGAAGACAGGATTAAATGTGGCAGGTGTATTTACAACTGCATAATTAGCCACCTCATCAAGGTTCCAAGGCGGCATGATGTTGTTGATTGATGAGATTGCTGCGTCGATTGTTCCAGTTGATAACGCGGTGTAATGCTCGGTTGGATCTAACTGTACCGGCACTGCTCCCATTCCCTGTAGGACAGGCGTTGTTATGGCCGCCCAAGGAACAATTTTGGCGCCCCTCATGCCTTCTATCGTTGAGACGTCTTTTGTGGCAATGATCATGCCTCCAGCTGGGTTGCCAACGGCTAAAACTTTCACATCGGACCATTCATCTGCCATGTATTTGTCGAAAACTGTCCACATGCGCCTAGTTGAGTCGGGGCCGTCAAGTGCTTTACCAGGTAGTATTGCAAGCATCGTCTTTGGGAAGAGCGTAGGGGTCGAAGCTGCGATCCCAAACGTGATATCCGCCACTCCCTCTACAGCGCGTTTATATTGCTGGGTAGGTCCTGCGCCCAGTTGCCCCGCAGCATACACTTTTAATGTTAATTCGCCATTAGAGCGGGAAGTAAGCTCGTTCTCAAACCAAGCCAGCGCACCTGTGATTGTTTCATGGCTTGGTGGAACAAAAGTTGCTACACTCAGCTCCTCTCCTGATACGGCATTTGCGGAAATGCTAAGTGATCCAGCAAGAATAGCTGCTAGTTTAAACCTCAAATTCATAGTTTCCTCGCTCAGTTAGATCCAAATCTTGACTAGAACCAGATAGATTAGGATCCCAAATTTTTAAATGGAATCAAAAATCCACATATTTAGCCCTATAATGTACCATAGTTACAACAATTAGGATCCTATATCAAGGTTTTTTCTCTTAAATCAGCCGAAATTCACAAAAGTACTTGATTTTGGGATCCCATAATTGCTTAATTTTACAAAACAGGCCTATTTCTGCATAACCCTAAAAATACAAGGACACCGTTACATGCACCCAGAACTCAAAGCTCATCCCGAGTATTTCAAAAAAGAAGTCGTGCAATTGGCAGATAACGTCTATCAAGCTTTCGGGTTTGCTGCTTCAAACGTTTATATGATCATCGGTGATGATGGTTTGATCATTGTTGATACGTCTGAGACAACGGTCGCGGCTGAAAATATTTTGGCCGAGTTCCGCAAGATTACCGATCTACCAATCAAAACGATCATCCTTACGCATTCACACCGTGATCATGTTTCAGGTGCCAGTATTTTTGCAAAAGGGGGTAATCCGGAGATCCTCGCGAGCACAGGTTTCTCGGAAGACTCGCTCTTTGTTGCATCCAATCATCCACAGCCAGTAAAGGCTATGCAGGTCCGAACAAAACGTCAGTTCGGTATTGGATTATCGTATCCCAATGAGATCATTGGCATCGGGGTCGGTCCAGGCGCGCGTCCACTGAAAGGAATGGGGGCGGGGGCTTTACCGCCTACGCGACGCATCGGGGATGAAGGTGAAAAGTTAAGCGTTCACGGTATTGATCTGGAGCTTGTACACGCACCTGGCGAAACCCCTGACCACATTGTTGTTTGGTATGCAGATAAGAAAGTGTTGATATGTGGCGATAATTTCTATCGCTCTTTTCCAAACCTTTATCCCCCACGCGGAACTGCCTATCGGGATTTTGATTCTTGGGCGGATACAATGGATTTACTTATGGGTTTTGGATCAGAGGTGCTTGGTCCGGGTCACACAAAAGCGGTTTTTGGTGCGGAGAAAATCAAGAGTGATTTGACAGATTACCGTGACGCAATCCGTCATATTGTCGATGAAACCCGCAATGGTATGGACGCGGGACTGACAATTGACGAACTCGCGCATAAAGTGAAATTGCCAGATCATTTGGCCGAAAAACCTCATCTGCGGGAGTATTATGGCCGTGTTGATTTTTCTGTGCGTGCCTATTTTGTCGGAACCATGGGTTGGTTTGACGGCAATCCGACCTCGCTATCGCCGTTATCACCTAAAGATGAAGCGATGCGTTTCATTGACTTGGCAGGTGGCAACGCCGCTGTCTTAGGTTCTGCCCAAAAGGCGCTGAAAGATGGTGATTTCCAGTGGGCGCTACAGCTTTTGGATCGCCTGCTAAATGTGGATTATGAGGTTGCCAATGCGAAGCAACTAAAAGCAGAGGCACTTCGCGCGCACGCCGTTGCGCAAATCAACTGCCCGACACGCCACTACTATATTCAATATGCGAAAGAACTGGAACAAGGCGACATCTAAAAACTCCAGAGCGGGGGTCAATCAGCCCCGCCTCGCTTGGCTTTTTGATGCTGGTCTTCGATCAAACCGATTTTCCAATAACCTGAAATATAGGTGTCCTCGCGGGGCACCTGTTTTTCGTTTATCAGGAAGTCTCGCAAGGACCGGATGACGGCCGACTCGCCTGCAATACATGTTTTTACGCGGCCCTGTGGCCATTCAATAGCTTTGATCAAGTCTTCCTGGCGCGTAGATGCTTTGTGGGGATCAGAATGCACCAACCAATGTATCTTTATGCCTGCCGGTGCGTCGATTTCTTGTCGATCTAATGCCGAAGTGATCTCAAATATCGCGACACCTTTTGAATCACGTGGCATGGCCTCCAATGCAACTGCTGCGACCGGAATGGCCGAAGGATCAGCTGCAACAAGATACCAATCCGCATCAAAATCTATAAACTTTGGTTCACTTGGACCAGCGAAACCCAGAAAACCTCCAGCCCTGACAGAACTTGCCCAACGTGATGCAGGGCCTTCATCGCCATGTGCAACAAAATCGATGCTTAATTCATGCGTAAAGGCATCAAACTTGCGTACCGTGTAAGTGCGTCTAACGGGCGGTGGACCACTGCTCAGACGCTCGACAAAATGCTCTTTAGTTTCGCCATTTTCGGGGATCATCAGCTTGCAATTTCCGCCGTCGCGCCCGCTCGGGAAACCATCAAGCTCAGGGCCAGCAAACACAACACGGATCATATTGGGCGTTAGACGCCACACATCTTTGACCACTAAAACGCGTGGCATAGGGCGTTCTGTGCGTTTGCGCGCGGCTTGAGCCACTTTTGAAGTCAAAGTCATATGATTTTCCTAAATCAAAACTGATCGAGATCGTTGGCTATTGAAACCTGACCCGAAAAAACTTGAGAAATTCGCGCTGTAAAGTCAGGCGCAGTTTCTGGCGTGATACTATCAAGCGGAATATGAACGGCGACCACGTGCGCAACTCCCGCGCGGGCCGCGAGGTCGCCCAATTGCTCTGGGCTCAGGTGGTGACTATGAAGGTGCTGACCCATCATCGTGATGCGCTCTGACGTCATGTGAGGATTCTTCTCCTGAAGCTGCGCTATGATTTGCTCTGCAAGCATCATTTCACCCACAAGCAGTTGCGCGCCTTTGGCGAGATTCTCAACCATGCGACACGGCCCCGTGTCGCCTGTGTAAACTATAGAGCGATCAGGCGCGTCAAAACGTAAAGAAAGTGAGATAGGCCCCTTCATTCCCAGTTCGGTTTCGGCACGATAATGCGTGTTTTCGCAGCATGAAACGCGAATATTATCGATTTCAAACGTGTCGCCTGGAGCGATTTCCTCAACCTGAACAAAATTTCGCGGATGTGGAAGTGACTGACCAACGACGCCAAAGCCAATGGCTTGCGGAATATCACAGGCCATCGCGAGACCCTCAACGATTTGACGCGTGCCCGGTGGACCATAGATCGTGATCGGCTGTTTGCGTTGCAGCATCATATTGATCCCGAGGCAGGTAAACAGACTGCCAATATGATCAAAATGATGATGCGAAAGGATGACCTTATCAATGCGACGAAAGTCGATCCCAGCACGCATCAACTGTTGCATCGCGCCTTCGCCGCAATCAATCAAGATCACGCGATCGCCATACGTAATTGCATGAGCAGGTGCAGCGCGATGAAGCTTTGGGACAGGGCCACCAGCGGTTCCGAGCGTGATAAAAGTTGTATCAAATGGCATTTCATTTAAGCCTGAGCCGTGGGGAGAGGTACGCGATCGACCGCAGCAATCTCCAACTCCGCTAAGCGCTCTACTAATCGGGCTTTCACGTCTTGATGTTTAGCGCTGCACCAAAGATTGACCATTTCGCCAGGGTCGTTTGAGAGGTCAAAAAGCTCGTTAGGACACTTGCCAAGATACATTGAGAGACGCCAGTTTTCATAAACAATTGAATGAACGCGGGGGCGAGGCCCAAAGGCTTCTTGCGTGCGTTGCGTTTCATATTGAATATGTGCGGCTTCCCTGCCCGCGCCACCAGCAGCGGCTAGAACGACGCCTTGCATTCCTATCGATTTTTCGACCTTCGCATGCTCAAGGATGGTGGTTCCAATATCAAGTGTTTGGGCTAAGTCGTCTGTACGAGTGCCGCTGTCGCCTTTCGGATCCGCCCAAATGAATGGAACGTGCGTGAGGCTGTCGTATTGCTCCGCTCCTTTGAACAAAAGGCGATGTTCGCCCAAATGATCGCCATGATCGGACGTATATATTTGCACAGTATTTTCCGAGACGCCTGCATCTGCCGCCGCCGCGCGCACGCGGCCAACCGCATCGTCAATCATCGAGATCATTCCGCAAGTCAGTGCGCGCGCCTCCAACGCCTCCTGTTTGGAGACAGCCACCGAATAGCCTTCCATTTGACCCAGGTTTGGATCTTTGGCACGGTCACGTTCGGCTACTTTTATGTACTCGGGCGGATCCCAGTCATCAGCTTCATATGCGGCAGGCACGACCATATCTTCGGGCTTGTACATGTCCCAATATTTTCCAGGCGGGGTAAACGGATGGTGCGGATCAGGGAAGGAAACCATCAGCAGGAAGGGCTTATTGTTATTACGCCTCGCTTCGAGCCACTCAACCGCACGATTTGCGATATAGGTCGTGGAATAATGTTCTTCTGGAACTTTCGTACGGATCGCTTGAGGAACGGTGAAATCGTGATCGAATTGTTTGTCACGCCCACGCAGAGCCAAAGTTTCAGGTGCGTTCTTCTTGACCCATTCGAGATGACTTCCGCCTGTGTTGAAGCCATGCCGCATAACTGCGAAGTATTCTTTGAAACCATAAAACGGTATTGGGACTTTAGGGTCGGGCTTATCCCAGTACGCCTGACGCTCGTACTGATAAGTGTCGTTATCAAGGTCCGAGCGGATCGCGACATTCAGATCGTCGGGTGGCGCTGTAAAACCTTCCCGATGCTTGGTTGGTTCGATCTGTATGTCAAAATCGGATACGTTTTGTAGATGGCTTTTGCCAATCAAGCAAGTGTCATAGCCAGCATTCGCAAGAAGTTCAACAAATGTCACACTGTCATGATTAAGAGGAATTCCAAGCGAGCGTGTTCCATGGCTTGATGGCATACGGCAGGTCATAAGGCTTGCGCGGTTTGGCATACAAACTGGAGAAGCAACGTAGAACCGGTCGTGGCTCACGCCCTCAGCTGCCATTGCATCAATATTTGGTGTGCGCAGAACCGGATGGCCGTTACAGCCCAGGTGATCGTAACGCTGTTGATCCGTGATGAAGAGGATATAGCTCGAACGTTCGCTCATTGTTATAGCTCCTATGTTGTTGGTAGTTCATCACGGCTGCGCAGCGTATGCCATGCCACCAGAACAAACCCCCCGGCTAATGCCAGACCATAGATTTCGGTCGGACGCGCTAGGATCAGAACTGCAATTATGAGGCGCGTGCAGATCATTATCGGTTTCAGCGCTTTGCGGTCAAACCCTGCAAGGGCGCTGGACACCAAATAAAGGGCCACGGCGATGCGAAGCATCAGCAATGCCAACCAGCCAAAATTGAGGGAGCCATCGTAGCCCGCTATGAATAACCCATTGTTTGGATCGATCACAGCCTTGTCGATCAGCAATAATTCTGGGTAGAGCGCGAAAACGAAGGGAATGGTGAACATAACGATACCAGATCGCACTGCCGAAAAACCAGTTTTCATCGGATCTGCCTTTGTGATACTCGCTGCTGCAAACGCAGCCAATGCGACGGGCGGCGTGATAGCTGAGGCAACTGCGAAGTAAAAGATGAACATATGCGCCGTGAACGTCGCAAGTCCTAGGCCCACAAGCATCGGACCCATCAGCAACGCAACGTTAATGTAGGCTGGCACCGCTGGCATTCCCATGCCGAGTAGGACTGCCAAAAGCATTGTCAAAAATAATGCGAACAGTTGGAAACCAGCAGAGTTGGCGGAAACATCAAAGGAATTGAGGAAACCAAGCACATCAACGGCCACAAATTTAGCAAGGCCTGTGAAGTTCAAGCATACATCGATCACAGTGACAGCGACGAACATTAAGAACAATGTGGAGATCGTCACGCCCGCTTGCGACAGACCATCAAAGATCTTCATCGGTTTGGCACGGAAGGATTTGTCGACGAACATCAGGATAAGTAGGAGGAACACCGCCCACCATCCCGCCGCGCTTGCATCACCCGCCGCGTTTTGGAACAGCTCGATGATCCAAGGCAAGGATGTGATCTCGCACGTCCCGTTTCTTTGATCAACAACTGCGCCCAGCATGATAGAATACCAGCTGCATCCGACAGCGTCTTTGGGAGTAAGCAGAAGTATCAGAACCAACAAAACAGGACCAAAGATTTGCATCAAATGAAGGCGATCCTCACCTGTTAGTTTCATGTCTTCAGTTAATTCTCCGACTGCTTCGATTTTTTGCTTACGCGCTTGAAACATGACAGAGAGGAACAAGCAGAAGAAGTAGAAGAGTGCGGGCAAAGTTGCGGCAATCATAATCTCGCGATAAGGCACACCAGTCAAAGCTGCCATGATGAAAGCAGCAACGCCCATGATCGGCGGCATAATTGCACCGCCGGAAGAGGCGGCAGCTTCTACGCCGCCTGAAAAGACTTTGGAGAAGCCCCGCTTGAGCATCATTGGGATCGTCAAAACGCCCGTGGACAAGACGTTCACAACTGGGCCGCCCGTGATCGTTCCAAACATCGCGGAAGACACGACGGCCGCATGGGCTGGGCCACCGCGCAAGTTGCGGGTTGCAGCAAAGGCGAGCTTGATCAAAGATTGGCCACCCGCGCATTTGCCGAAAAGAGCACCTAGAATGACATATGGGAACACGAGAACAAGCAGGACATTGATGAAACGACCGAGCAGGCCAGAAGATTGATTGACCAAGGCATCTTGGAACAACCCATGGCTAGATCCAAGGCTCCTGACATCTTCACTGCTTAAAATCGTCACTAAGTACTTGTTTTGGTCCTCTGGCCCAAAAAAATACCAGTTAAGAATTGTAAAGAAAGTATAAGCGGCTATCAGGATTGAGACTAGGACGAGCGGCAATCCCCAGACTTTAATATTGTAGCCAAGGAAAACAGCAACGGCGCTGAACATGATTAAGATCAACCAGCTACCTGTTGTGGTCGCGCACCCCGGATCATCGGCTGTGTCAGGCACGGGCAACCCATAAAGCTCAGCGAAGTCAATTTCTGCCTGTAATGCCTTGGCGACCAGGCGTTCACGGTCTCCGGTAAATTTATCGATCAGGCACACGGATTCGATCTCGACTAAGTATGTTAGCGAAATTGCTGCAGCGGCTACTACAAGCGCTGCATCCATAAAAAGTCCAAAACGGCGGACAGTTGCACTTTTGTTTGCCCAACTACGCCACATAGACTTTTTCAATGCAACAACCAGCATCATCCAGAAGAAGGTGATCGGGAACAACCACTCGGTCGGGAAGCGCCGTATTCTGAAAAACTCGTTTCCCGTGAGATCCTTCCATAGATTGTCCCAACCCGGAATAGCAGGTGTCACGTTTATGAGACCAAGCAGAACAAGCAGAAGTGCCAAAATGTAGATTAGTCGATCTACAAACACAGGTTTTTGAAATGCTATTATGGAATTTGTAGAGTTTTGATCTGACATGACGAAAGCAACCTTTTACCCACTGGAGTGGAGAAATTGAAAAGGAGGGCACATGCGTTACGCCCCCCCCTAACTGAAAGTGTTCACCAGATTAAGGCTTGGAACAGTCAGGTAGCGTGTGTCCAGCTTCTTCCCAAGCACGTACCGCGCCAGGGTGGAATTTCACAATGTTCGCTCCACAAAGACCGTTGGCTTTTTCGGAAACATCACCAAAGTTGAGCGTCGCCATGAATGGAGCCATCGCTTTGATCTCATCTAAATTCTCGATGTGCGACTTTGTGAGTTGGTAGGCCAGCTCTTCGTCCATGCTTTTGTTAACAAGATCCCCACCAGGCACAGCTTTGCCGCGGAACATGTCATCCTCAGACACAATGGTCCAACCTTCACCCATCGCCGCTTTGATGTCTGCAAGCGGCACAACGAAAGGCGTTGAGCCAGGCTTGTTCAAGAACTTCTGCGTTGCCGGCGCTTCGAACAATTCCTTGGGCATGGAGTGCATTGTCATTGAACCCGCAGCGGAAGCTTGAGTCACCCGCGGTCCAGGGAACATTGCAGGGATTACAGCAGCATCAACAGTGCCGTCGATAATCGCCGATGGCATCTGACTCCAGTTTACTGTCACCGTATCGTAATCGTCTTCTGGCTTCAGGCCGGTGAAAAGCTGGATCAAGCTACGTGAGTTCAAAGCGGCAGTACCACGTGGTGGCCCGTTCAAAACCTTCATGCCCTTAAGGTCATCCCAACCAGAAATTCCTTTTGAATCATATGCAAAAAGCGTGAATATTGAGAATGTGTAAGGATAAAGCATAGCAATGCTATGACCAAGCTCCTTAGCCGCGTCTTTTTCCAAATTGGAATATGGACCAGCTGCTT
This sequence comes from Alphaproteobacteria bacterium casp-alpha6, assembly GCA_001510135.1. Classification (GTDB taxonomy): domain Bacteria; phylum Pseudomonadota; class Alphaproteobacteria; order Rhodobacterales; family Rhodobacteraceae; genus LFER01. The sequence goes on along the minus strand of LFER01000014.1, from coordinate 745 downwards.
TCGCCATCAAGAACGGTAGAACGAAAGGTCCGCTGGCAAGGTCAATTTTACCTTCTGCGAGGGCCATTATGTATTTGGTTCCGGTTTGTCCGTCTTTCATTTGAATATTGGCGATGCCGCGCTCTGCTGCGTTCTCAACGAGCGACGTCGCGGATAGCGCACCGGCAGTGCCCGCGCCAGCAGCGTTGGATGTCAAGTTAACTTGCGCGAAACTCGCGCTTGCACTTAGCGCGAACGTCATGGCGCTGGCCGTTTTGAATATAGTCTTGAGCATTGTGTCCTCCCTTAGCTCTAAACATTGCGGCAAATCTGTTGCTACCGCTGCGCAATCAATCTCTAGATGACAAAGTGAGCTGCAGTTTTCCTGTCTAACTCACTACCAGACACTCCCAAAAATGCGGACCTTTAGATTCGCAATTCGTTTGAGTCCAGTCTTCTGAGCCCCAATAAATTATTTCGGGATCCTTAAGTCAAGAAATTTTAAAAATAAACATAAATTTTACTGATTTTATTTCCTTTTGGGATCCCAAAATGAAATTTTCATCTATTCTGTGGATGTGTGCTGCCCCTCAGAACAATGAGAGGTGCTAGGAGACGATTTAAAACTCGCATCGGGTTGCTAGCGCAGCCTAATTTTACGCCTCCAATTTCTGGCGCCAAGGTACTCGCAGACGCATCCATTTCAGCATCGGCAGCCTAACCTTTGACAGCTCCTCTTCGGACTGGACTTTTGTTTTGCCGTAAG
>LFER01000013.1 GCA_001510135.1 Alphaproteobacteria bacterium casp-alpha6 | reverse complement strand
TGGATTGATGTCAGAGGCGAAAACTTTTGCGCCTTCGCGAGCGAATTGGGCAGCCGCCGCTTTTCCATTGCCCCAGCCCGGCCCGATAGAGCCGGCTCCTGTTACAAAGACCACTTTGTTTTTCAGTCTTTCGCCCATGTCCCGATCCCTTTGTCATCTGATTTACTTCGCCGCCACTCTTTATGAAGGTGCAGGTCTCTTCAAATAGTGTTGCGGTCTACTGGGTATATAATTTTCCTATATGGCGTTTTTGAATTTGGGGGCCTGTGAGAGTGACCAACTTGATTTAAGCTATTTTGGGCCAATAAATTTGGATAACTCTCTTATTTCTATGCTTTTCTCTGACGGGGTATAAGAAAAACATCTATGTGACATGGGAAAACAGTATTTGGTTTTTTTATAGGTTTGAGGGCAACCAATAGAGGATCGGCACGGTCCGGATGCGCGAAATCATCTGCACATTACCAGCCTGCCGGATCTGAAGAGAAGTGGAGGAAACTATGAAACTCAAAAATTTTGCGGCGGCGTCTATAGTCACGATGATGGCGGCAATGCCGGCGCTTGCAGAGACGACAATTAAAATCGCAGGCTTCGGCGCTTCGTCAGGGGTTGTTGGCATTTTCGGTCAAAACTCTTCGGCGGCAATGCAGGCTGCGGTAGAAAAAATCAATTCCGAAGGCGGCGTGACGCTGGCGAATGGCAGTAAGGCAATGCTTGAAACGGAATACTACGATGATCGCTGCAACGCGGAAGAAGGTATTTCTGTTCTGCGCCGTATTGCAACGACCAATGCCGCGATCGCGGTTGGTCCGACCTGTTCTAACGTGGCGGAACCGCTCTTTGGCATTCTTCAAGCCAAAGTCGATGATGCCGGTGATACGGGCCTACAGTTCCCAATCTTTACCGATGTGGCAATCAAAGGCGGCCTTGCTGGAATTTCAGAATGGGTGTTTAGAAACACACCGTCCGAAGCCACGATGTATGATGATCTTTTTGCGTGGTTGCGCGCGACCTACCCTGACACAAAAACCATTTTTGGCGGTGTAGAAGAGGATTTTGCCCATTCACGGTTTACCTGGTATTCGGTGATGAAGGCGGCTGCAGAAAAGCACGGCTTTGAGGTTGTCGGCGAAGGTCAATGGCTTTTGAATGACACAAACTTTTCAAACCAAGCCCGCGCAATGCGCCGCGCAGAACCAGATATTATTGCGATCTCAGCGCACCCATTTACCACTTGCGGTATGCTTCGTGAAATGGATCGTCAGAAAATTTCCCCAAAAGTCTTGGTTGGCCTGACCTCATCCTCGAGCCTTGAAACGCTTACAGGATGCGCAAATGAAGCTGAGGGTTTGATCATCCCGACAAGCTTTGCACCTGTCAATGATGCTGCGAAATATGCGGCAGATGCTGTTGCAGCCAAAGGCGGAGCGCTTGACCTGCATTCTGCGGCGGCATGGGAAAACTTCATGATCCTGCGCGATGTGATTAATGCGGCAGGCATCGAAGGCACAGCCGAATCTCTGCAAAGCGACCGTCGCAAAATCCGCGATGCGCTTGGGGCGCTTGACACTGTTGAAGGGCTCTTGGGTACCAACAAACGTTTGCCTGACGGCGAAGCTGTGAAGCCATATGTCTTTGTCGGTGCAAAGGATGGTGGCTGGGCTGTCGTGCACAACCCCGGCAGCTGATCTGCCGTCTTCCGTCCCGGGCGTGTCACACAAACGCCCGGGATATTCTTGGGTCATTTGCAGAGCACATCCGAAATGAGGACATCTTACATGGACTATTATTTTTTCATTGATCTGATCCAGTCGCTTGTCGATGGGTTGTTATTCGGGACAACATATGCGCTCATTGGGATTGGTTTTACTCTGATTTTTGGCGTTATGCGCAAATTGAATTTGGCCTATGGCGCCGCAGCGCTGGCGGGCACTTACGTGGGTCTTGCCGCGGCGTTTGTGACACCACTGCCACCCATTCTTGTCTTTTTTGTTTCGGCGCTGGGCTCGGGGATCATCGGGTATATCGTCTATCTCGGCTGCTTTCGCTATACCCCGTCAAGCCATCCTATGGCGGCTTTGCTCGCCTCTGTTGGTATGCTGCTTTTTATTGATGAATTGGTCATCCATCTCAGTCATGGTATGCCCTATCCCTATCCTTCAGTTCTTAGAAATGCGGAAATCACCCTCGGGGAAATTTGGATCCGCGGTGATATGCTGTTTGTTTTTGGGATCTGTGTTCTCGCGATGGTCATCTTATACTGGCTACTTTATCGCACATCTCTTGGTCTGGCCACGCGTGCCGTGTCACAACAACCCCGTGCTGCTCAGCTCTGCGGTATTCCAACTGGGCAGGTGAACGCTTTGACCTTTGTCATTTCCGGCGTGCTTGGGGGGACGGCTGGGGCGATGACGGCGGCGGCAGTTGGCGTCCTATCCCCCATTATTGCGATGAGCCTGACAACAAAAGGCCTGATTGTTGTGGTCATCGGAGGTCTTGGGTCTATTCCTGGCGCGATTATCGGAGGTCTGATGGTGGGGGCGGCTGAGAATGTGTTCCAACTTCTGCGCGGTGTTACAGAGCGCGACATTTATGTCATGCTGCTTTTGTTTATTTTTCTCACTCTGCGTCCCGGTGGGCTTTTTGGCAACACTGAAGGACGTGATTAATCGGAGGGTTTGATGGAGTTTTACCTAGGTCTGTTGCAAATTTTGGGCGTGCACACTTTGCTTGGTTTGTCTGCCTATGTGGTGCTGTTAACGGGTCAGGTGAGTATGGCACAGGCTGGGTTTTACGCGGTCGGTGCCTATGTCGCCGCAATGTGTACTGCGATGTTTGGCATCCATATCTTGCCTGCCGTGATTATTGCTTCTGTTTCAACAGGTATCTTGGCGATGATCGTGGGTTTTCCAGCCTTGCGCGTGCGCGGCCTGATGTTGGTGGTGGCGACCTTGGCCTTCGGAGAAATGGTGCGAATGTTCTTCTTTAACTTTCGCTGGCAAATTGAACGTGACGGAAAACTGATTGGTCCAAATGGTGCGGAAGGATTTCGTGCAATTCGCTTTTTCCCTGAAAACGGCTGGGAAACGGGGGATGTTGCTCTGTTTATTTGGTGCATCGTTGTGATTGTTCTGGGCCTCTTGTGGTGGGTAGACAACACCCGTGCCGGTGCCGTGTTGCGTGCGGTGGGCCACGACGAAGTCGCGGCGCAGTCGGTTGGATTGAATTTGACGACAATTAAGGTTGCAGCCATGGCCTTGGGTGGCGCAATCGCAGGGATTGGTGGCGGACTATATGCCCATACAGTAACGCATATCGAACATGGTGTTTTTGGTATTCTGCTTGCCACTTTTGCGATCGCATACCCCATCCTTGGTGGACTTGGATCGGTCTTTGGAACCCTGCTTGCTGTCATCTTTATACAAGGCTTTTTAGTTGAGGGTCTTCGCTTTATCGGCGATTGGCGGAGCCTTCTTTTCGGGGCCTTGATTTTGCTTGTTATGAACCTTCGGCCAACAGGTTTGTTGGGAGAACGGATGTCCCCGTTAAAGACCCTCTTTTCCCGCAAATCCCCCGTTGTTACAAACGCAAAGGAGACCCAATGATGCTGAAACTTGAAGGTATGTCCAAGCATTTTGGGGGGGTGAAAGCGGTCGATGATGTCAGCCTCACCATGAACGAAGGAGAGATCTTTGGCCTTATTGGCCCAAACGGTTCAGGGAAATCGACGACCATCAACCTTATTACCGGTCTTTATGCGCCAACCTCCGGCACGGTCAGCTTGGAGGGGCGCGACTTGACCGCTCTGGCACAGCACGAGCGCACAGCCCTAGGTGTTGCGCGCACCTTTCAAAACATCCGACTTTTTGGTAATCTGAGCGTGGCGGAAAACCTCTGGGTTGCCCAAAATGGCCATAAACAGCGCCGTCAACATTTTATCTCCCGTTGGTTCAAGGCCGGTGGCCTGCAAGACACAAATATCGACGAACTTCTGAGATTTTCCCGCTTGCATTCGAAAAAGGATTCACTTGCCTCTGCCCTGTCCTTTGGCGAAATGCGCCGTCTTGAGATGGCGCGCGCCTTGGCGTCTAACCCGAAGGTTCTTTTGCTGGATGAACCTGCGGCAGGCGCAAGCATCGAAGACGGCCAGCTTCTTGGAGAGCGGATTCGCGCCGTACGTGATCGGGGCGTCAGCATTCTGTTGATTGAACATATGATGGAATTGGTGATGGGGATTACGGATAGAATGGCTGTTTTGAATTTTGGTCGCAAAATCGCCGAAGGCACCCCGTCAGATATCCAATCAAATCCAGATGTGCGTGCGGCCTATCTTGGCACAAAAAACAAAAATAAGGAGCCAGCCGATGCTTGAGATCCGTGATCTTAGGACCTCTTATGGAAAGATCGCTGCTTTGAAAGGGGTTGCGCTTGATATCAAAGATGGCGGTTTGACCTGCCTGTTGGGACCAAATGGGGCAGGCAAGACAACTCTGATTTGGACCTTAGCCGCCATATTGAAAGCCCAGTCTGGATCAATCCGGATGGACGGAGAAGAACTCATCGGCGCCAAGCCTCATCAAATTGTTTCCAAAGGGATTGTCACGGTTCCTGAAAATCGGCTTGTTTTTCCAGAGATGAGCGTCACCGACAATCTTTTTGCAGGCGCATTCAGCCGGCGGGCTGACAAAATCGCTGTGGCGCAGGATCTCGAGGAGGTGCTTCAGCGTTTCCCAAGACTGCGTGAACGCGCAAATCAGGATGCCGGAACCCTGTCCGGAGGAGAGCAACAAATGCTTGCGGTCGCGCGTGCTTTGATGGCAAGACCCAAAATTTTGCTTTTGGATGAACCCTCAACGGGGCTGGCGCCCATCATTGTGGAAGAAATATTCGAGATCATCGGTGCACTGCGTGATGAGGGCCGCACGATTTTCCTTGTGGAGCAAAATGCGAATATGGCGCTGGAATATGCAGACGATTTCTATCTGCTTGAACAGGGTCTGGTGACCTTTGGCGGCAAACCCGGTGACGTTGATCACGATGAGCTTATCCAACGTGCCTATCTGGGTACGCGTAAGGCAAGTTAGGATGGACCCATGGTTGATTTTATTCAGAATACTCTGGATGGAATTGCCTTAGGATCTGCCTATGCTCTTTTGGCTTTGGGATTTACGTTGATCTTTGGGGTCATGGGGCGGTTGAATATCGCCTATGGGCCCTGCATAATGATCGGTGTGTTTGCTGGTGCAGGTGTCTACAGCGATCTGACACAATCCATAGTCATGATTTTCGTAGCCACATTGGCGGGAACGATCCTTGCCTCTGCCTATGTGGAGCGTGTTTCGTTTGCGGCGATCAGAGCCGATGCAGCGCTTGCTTCGATGGTGTCCACTTTTGCCGTATGGATGCAGCTCGAAGAAATCGTAGCACATCTTTTCCCTGCGCGGACCTATGCTTTCAAAGAATTGGGACACCTCTCCTTAATAGAGGCTGGCCCGTTTTTTTTGAGGCAAGAAAGCCTTTTCATGCTTCTGGTGACCCTTGCTGTGCTTTTGGGGCTGGCGCTGGTGCTTGGGCGTTCACATTTTGGGCTTGAATTACGCGCCCTGACAGACAGCAGACGGGCTGCCATCATTTCTGGCATAAACGTCCGCAGGATTATTTTTCTTACATTTCTTTTGGCAGCAATGATTGGTGGTGTTGCAGGATTTATGATCGCCATGAGTGACGGGCAGGTGACGCCAAAATTTGGTTTATGGGCCACCATGAAAGGTCTGGTTGCCATGGTCATTGGCGGGCTGGCATCTCTGCGCGGCGCAGTTCTGGGTGGGATGCTTTTGGGTATAATCGAAGCGCAGGCACAGTGGTACTTTGGCGCCTCTGTGCGAGAAATTCTGGTCTACGCAATTCTTTTTGCAGCACTTATTCTTTTGCCACGCGGTATTTTGGGCGGCCCCCACACGGTTTGGAGGTCTTAGTATGGATGTCTATACGATTACCGTGTTAGCAAATATCGCCCTCTTCTCCTTTCTTGCGATTTCCGCTTGGCTGTTGCTCTTGGTTGGAGAAATCAGTTTTGGTCAGCAGGCCTATTTTGCCATAGGTGCCTATACAGGGGGAGTATCGACCGCCGTTTTGCAATTGCCGTTTGGCATTGCTCTTTTGATGGCAATTGCGGCTGGCGGACTCTTCGCCGGTCTTGTCGCCATACCTGCGATGCGGTTGTCGGGATTGCATTTTTCCATCGCTTCCCTTGCTTTTGCAGAATTGGTCAGAAGTGTTTTGAATGTCTTTCAGTATCAACGATGGGTGGATGGATATCTGACCGGTCCTGATGGGGTTAACGGATTTAGAGATATCCGTTGGATCTATGACGCCGGAATAGATCCGGGCACATATTTTCTGATGATACTTGGATGTCTGTCAGTTGTTATGCTGGGTGTTGTCATGGCGTCATATGGGCGTGGTATGACGATTGTTCGAAGTGTCGGCGAAAACCGTAGACTTGCGGCGGCCCAGGGTATGAACGCAACGCGTGTGCGCATAATTACGGCGTCTGTGGCAGGGGCTATTGCTGCCTTGGGTGGCACGCTTTACGCGCATATGGCAACCTACATAGAACCTGCGCAATTTGGGCTGATGATAGGCGTCCATTCATTGGCCTATGGGCTGATCGGGGGCATGGGAACTGTTTTTGGACCATTGCTGGGTGTGCTTATCGATATTGGGGCTTTGGAAACGCTCCGAATTTTTTCTGGATATCGCATGATTTTTTTTGGTGGTTTGGTGGCTTTGGTCCTCATAATGCGGCCCCGGGGAATTCTTGATGAGGCCACAGTCGCAAAGGTGCAAAGATGGCTTCGGGGTTGAGGGTTTCAAATCTCTCTCTCAAATATGGGGGGGTCAGCGCGCTTTGTGGCCTGAGTATGGATCTTGCGCCGGGCGAAGTGATCGGGCTGATTGGTCCAAACGGTTCGGGAAAGACGAGTTTTCTAAATCTGGTAACAGGATTTGAATTCCCAACAGAAGGCGCCATTTTTTTTGAAGGACAGGAGCTAACTGGAAAATCCGCACAGTCTATTGCCCGTAAAGGCATTGCAAGAACATTCCAGAACTTACAGGTTTTTTCGCGCTTGTCCGTTTATGAAAATATGCGTGCTGGATGTCACCGGTGCTCAAAACCATCCTCCAGTTTCTGGCAATTTAAAGCGGCGCGAAACGCTGAGAAAGAGCGTATACTGTCCTTGTTGGATTGTTTTTCTCTGGCAGATATGGCGCTTGATACCCCTGAGGCATTGACGCTTGTTCAACTCCGCCAGCTTGACCTCGCACGCGCGCTTGCCTCTGAGCCCAAACTGATTTTGCTTGATGAACCTGCGGCTGGCATGACGCCTTATGAAACAGACCAGCTTGCAAAAACTCTACAAGATCACGTTTTAAACGGTCGCAGCGCCATAATAATTGAACATAAAATCGACTTTATTGCGGCCCTGGCCAAAAGGACATTTGTTCTTAGTGCAGGGCGGGCAATCGCAGATGGGCCCACTGATGAGGTGCTTTGCGACAAAGATGTGCGTCGCATTTACCTAGGAGAATGCGGATGATTGACGTAAGCAATCTTTCAGTGCGTTTCGGGAAAATTCGTGCGGTTCAAGACGCGTCATTCACTCTGTCTTGCGGACAATTGATGACAATTGTTGGTTTGAACGGGTCAGGTAAAACAAGTCTTGCCAACGCAGTGAACGGTTTGATCCCGATTGCAGGCGGCAAAATAGAAATTGATCGCGTCGATGTCACCAAAAGCCCTTTCCACCAAAGGGGTCCAATCGCTTTGGTGCCTGAGGGTCGGGTGCTTGCCCCGTCATTGAGTATTCATGAAACACTGCGCCTTGGAGGTGGGAGAATAAGCCGTTCAGAATTTCTGCAGCGCTCAAATTCTGTTCTCTCCTTATTTCCAGAACTGGGTGAGCGTTTGGATCAAAAGGCGGGGTCGCTTAGCGGGGGGGAGGCAAGCTTATTGTCCTTTGCAAGGGCTTTGATGAGGGCACCAAAATACCTAGTTCTTGATGAACCAACGCTTGGTTTGTCGCCGGCGGCAACCAAACGCGTCTTTGAAACAATCGCTGATCTACGAAATCTTGGATTGGGGATCTTACTGATAGAACAAAACCTCCAGCTGGCCATTTCTGGGTCGGATTTGTTTTATCTGATGCGCGATGGTCGCCTGAGCGGGTGTCATGATGCCTTCGCTGCAAGCAGCCCCCGACAGATAGAAAATCTCTTGTTCAAAACGGAAGGGTAATCCAATGTTCAAAGCTTCCATTTTTGGTCTTATAACCATATTATCCACCCCAGCCATCGCAGGGCGTATCAATGCGGATGTCAATTGCCTGCAAGGGGCGGAGGACATGCAGTTTGATTGCATGTTCATGCTTATGCAGGATGCAGCGCCTCTTCAAGGCGCGGAATTTACGGTTTTGCCCCAAATGCCTTCCATGCCGATGGCTCATAACACTCAGCCCATTCCAGCCATGCCGCTGGCAGACGCCGGTCGATATCATGTCCCAATGGTTTTGGATATGTTGGGAGAATGGGCGCTCAAGCTTGAATTCAGCGCCCCGCAGCGGAATGTTGTTGTCATCAAAGTACAGTTTCCTGCCGATGTGACTGCCAAAACCCCCTCCCATTCACATAGCCATACCAATACGCATACCCATACCCACAAGGACTGAGTATCACGCAGGATTATTTGTCAATTGTTTGCCAAATTCCGCGCGATACCAAATCCCTGATCACGTCATGGGTTATGCGTTCCAGTTCCTGACTGGCGCGCGTCATCGGCTTTGCGGGATTGCGCACAAGATAAACCGGCCGAACCAATTTTGGTTCGATAATCGGCGCCATGATCAAATCGCCGCGTTCAACAAAATCAATGGCCGCCGCGGGCGCGAGGATGGTATGACCGCTCCCGCGTGCCACCAGTGTTTTGATCTGGCCTAGACCATCCATCTCAGTCACCACATTAAGCGATACCCCTTGCGATTTCATGAGCCTGTCAATCATGATGCGCAAGCCGTGATGGGGTGAGGGCAGAACAAGTTCCGCGTTTGGAATTTCTGACACCTTCACAGGAGAACCAACACGGGTCTCAAAAGGCCAGGCATCCGGCGCCGAGAAAAAATGAAGCTCTTCGGTCATAAGTTCGGTGTAGTTCATATGCCGCACAGAGCCCAAATCATATAGCATCCCAACATCTATGCTCTGATCTTCAAGCCAGCTTTTGATAAAACCGCTCATTGCGTCAATGGCGCGAAATTTTACTTTGGGAACTTCCAGACGAACTGTTTCGGCCAGTGGAACCGATAAGACCATGGCGATCGAACTTGGAAGCCCAAACGTAACTTCACCCTGCGGTTCGCTTCCCGACCTTTTTACCGCTTCTACCGCATTGTTCATCGCTTCAAGTATTTCGCACGCATGGGAAAAAAGAATTTCGCCGGATTGAGTCAACGTCATCCCGCGTGGACTGCGATTGAACAAGGTGACACCAAGGTCTTTTTCAACGGTGATAATGTGCTGAGACAGCGATGGCTGCGCGACATTGACCCTCTGGGCTGCTGCAGAAAGGGACCCTTCCTCAGCAATTGCCACAAAATATCGAAGTTGGCGTATATCCATGATTTGTCCTCCGGGGGTATATTAAATTCTTATGGCTTAATTAGGAAGTGATTATTTCTGTTCTTGTGAAACACGTGGAATAGATGGAGGAAGAACTAATTTGGAGTCACACTCATGCAGGATTTGGATGGGGTAACTGTGGTCGCACTAGAGCAGGCCGTTGCTGCTCCTTATGCGTCTGGGCGCTTGGCTGATGCTGGCGCACGCGTTATCAAGATTGAACGTTACGAAGGTGATTTTGCCCGCAATTACGACACGTTGGTAAAGGGTGAAAGCGCCTATTTTGTCTGGCTGAACCGCGGCAAGGAATCAATCCGGCTGGATCTGAAAAATTCCCAAGATCACGCTATCCTTTCTGAAATGATTGCCCGAGCAGATGTGTTTATCCAAAATCTTGTCCCCGGTGCGGCGGCGCGGCTCGGGTTTGGTGCAGAAGAGCTTTGTGAACGGTTCCCGCGGCTGATTTATTGCTCCATATCAGGCTATGGCGAAGATGGCCCTTATCGCGACCAAAAGGCATATGATCTTTTGATACAGGCCGAAAGCGGTCTTTGTGCGATCAATGGAACCGAGGATGGCGCGGCGCGTGTCGGGGTTTCGGTCTGTGATATCGCCGCTGGAATGACAGCTTTTCAGGCAATTTTGCAGGCGCTTTATGCAAGGGAGAAAACGGGCAAAGGCCGATATGTAGAAGTGTCCTTGTTTCACTCTATGGCTGACTGGATGAACGTACCCTATTTGCAAACTCGATATGGGGGACAGCCCCCCAAGCGGCTTGGTTTGAAACACCCCAGCATTGCACCTTATGGAGCATTTGAATGTGGCGATGGTAAATTTGTTCTGATCTCAATCCAAAATGAACGAGAATGGGTTAGATTATGTGCAGAAGTCTTAAACATGCCAGAGTTGGCGAGCAATCCGAAATTTTCAAATAACACAGTGCGCGCCGAAAATCGCTCGGAACTGGATCAAATCATCAATAAGATTTTCATTCACTGGACCCGCGATGAGACAATTGAAAAGCTAGACAAAGCGTCGATTGCCTTTGGCCGATTGAGTGATCTTGAAGATCTGTTATCGCATCCGCAAAATAAACTGATCCAGGTTACCACACCTGCAGGAGGCATCGAAATGCTGTCACCTGGCGCGATGATCAAGGGTGCCGCGCCAAATTTCCGTCCTGTACCAGCACTTGGGCAACATGACGCTCCGCTTCGGGAAGAATTTGCGAGCAAATCTGAACAGAAAGCCAAATAGCTAGAGTTTTATCCTATACCAGAGCAATTAATTCGATCTTACCCCGTACTTTAGTCTTCGCCGTAGAATGAAAATAGTATTCTGACTCGGCCAAGGGAGGTATCTATGCCGGACATTATCCTTCATCATTACGATCTTTCTCCATTTTCTGAGAAAATCCGCTTGGCCCTTGGGTATAAGGGGCTTGATTGGAAGTCTGTCAAAGTGGAAGCCGTACCGCCAAGGCCACTTTTGAATGCGCTGACAGGTGGGTATCGTAGAGTACCGGTCTTGCAGGTGGGTGCAGATATTTACTGCGATACAGAGATTATTTTTCGTGCCCTTGAACGCCTTAAACCAAACCCGACGCTTTATCCGACAGGGGTCGGGATTTCAAAAGCGCTCTCTCTTTGGTGGGACAGGGCCACTTGGAAACCTGCAATAGGTATTTTGGTCGATTACATCGGAGAGCATTTGCCGCCAGAATTCCTTGCCGATCGTAAAGATCACTATCTGGGATACGATATTTCCAAAGCAGCCATGGCTCCGATGCTTCCCGCATATGTTCAAGAGATGACCGCCTTTGCAGAATGGCTGGGATCCATGTTGCAAGAAAACGGTGCCTACCTCACTGGAAATGCGCTGAGCGTTGCAGATTTGACATGTTACCATTCGCTCTGGCTTTTGCGGGCAAACTGTGGCGCAGAGGAGATCGATAAACAATTGAATTTGTCTCCTGCGCTTGTCGCCTGGATGGATGAGATTAATGCCATCGGTCATGGCAAAAGTATTGAAATCACCCCAGAAGACGCGCTGGAAATCGCGCGCACCGCGACACCGAGCCTTCCTTCGGTCGGCTTCAACGATCCCACCGGAATCGCTGCAGGAAGCCGTGTCTCGGTCACGCCCAACGACAATGCTCGGGTTCCCGTGACGGGGACTTTGGTGGCTGCCGACGCACAGGAAATCATCATCCGCAAAGATACGCCTGAAACTGGCGTTCTGCATATTCATTTTCCCCGTGCCGGCTTTGAAACACTTCCGGTTGGCTTATCCACCAAATCGGTCGCCTGAGACCCTTAAGGAGAAGAATAATGAAAGATCTAGATACAGAGGAAACCCTCGCCGCAAACAAGCAAAGAGCGCGCGATTATTTCAAAGCCTTTGCGACCCAAGATCGGGCTTGGTTAGATAGCAATGTGGCCAAAACCTATATTCGACAAGATACGACCCTGCCGTTCGAGGTCATTGGACCGGACGGGGTGATGCAGCTTGGGGATGTGTTGCTTGGGGCCTTTTCTGAGATTGATCTGGATATCCAAGACGTTATTGCGGAAAATGATAAAGTGCTCGTGCATCTGCGCTTTCGGGGTGTGCATTCAGGTGCCTTTGGCGATTATCAGGCAACCGGGAAGCGTTTTGACGTTATGGTTCTGGATTTTTTCCGTATGGAAGATGGGATGATTGCCGAACAATGGCCAGCCATCGATAACTTGGGCCTTCAGCAGCAAATCGGGATGATTTGAGAGAATGAAGCTTGAAGGCAAATCTGCTCTTATCACTGGCGGCGCTTCAGGCTTTGGCGCAGCAATTGCGCGTAGGTTTTCCGCTGAAGGTGCGCAAGTCATCATCATGGACCTTAACCGGGAGGGTGCGGCAATAGTGGCCTCTGAATGTGAGGCGCATTCCGTTGTGGGCGACGTGACCAAAGCAGAAGATATCAATCGCGCGGTGTCTGTAACAATCGAACAGACGGGTCGTGCGGACATCGTGGTGAACAATGCCGGCTGGACACATCGCAACAAACCGATGTTGGAGGTGAGTGAAGAAGAATATGACCGCCTTTATGATATAAACGTACGTTCGATCTTTCACATGACGCGCGTGATCGTCCCTGTTATGCGACAACAAGGGGGCGGCGTCATCCTCAATATTGGATCCACAGCGGGCATTCGTCCGCGCCCAGGGCTGACATGGTACAATTCGACGAAAGGTGCCGTTAATCTGCTTTCAAAATCAATGGCAGTTGAACTCGCCCCTGACAAAATTCGGGTCAATTGTGTGGCACCTGTGATTGGTGCAACGGCCTTGCTTGAATCCTTTATGGGCCTGCCGGATACACCGGAAAACAGGGCAAAATTCATCGGGACAATTCCCCTCGGCCGATTGTCTGAACCTCAGGATGTGGCAAATGCCTGTTTGTATCTGACATCAGATGATGCAGCCTTTATCACTGGCGTAGTCCTAGAGGTGGATGGGGGCAGGACCGTCTAAGTTATGGCCACGAAAATACCCGTCACATATCTTTTTGTCCCTGCAGACCGCCCCGAGCGATATGAAAAGGCTTTGGCATCTGGTTCAGACCGGATCATCATTGATTTAGAAGATGCCGTCAGAATTGACGCAAAACAGGCAGCGCGCATGGCACTGAGACATGCGGATATTGACTGGGAGCGGGTCGTGGTGCGGATGAATCCGGCGGGATCCCAGTTTTTCGAGGAAGATCTTTTGGCTGTGGCAGAAACCAAAGTTACAACCATTTTATTGCCCAAAGCAGAGCGCCAATCCGATATAGTGGACCTTTTGAATGCACTTGAGCGCGAGGTCGAGGTCATTCCGCAGATTGAAACTGCCAAAGGGCTTAACGAGCTGGATCAGCTTCTTCTGGCGCCTTGTGTGAGAAGGGTGGCTTTTGGTCATCTGGATATGGCGGTTGATCTGGGTACTGCGAATGATTGGGACAGTCTTGTTCTTGCGCGCCAAACGCTTGTCTGGAGATCACGCTTGCATCATAAGGATCCCCCGATTGACAGCGTGACACCGGCGATTGATGCCTCTGAGGTTTTTCGCGAAGCAGCATCGGCAAAACGTTTTGGGTTTGGGGGCAAATTATTGATCCACCCAAAACAGGTTGAACCAACGCTAAAAGCATTTGCACCCTCTGATCAGGAAGTGGAATGGGCGCGAAAAGTGCTTGCAGCTTTGGAAAACTCATATGGAAGCGCTGTGGCGGTAGATGGCAAGATGGTGGATAAACCTGTCGAAGATGCCGCAAAGAGAGTGCTTGCTGCATTGACAACTTCTGAAGTCGATCAATCACTATATGCGCTGATCGATAAAGATAAAAATTAGGGGTAAGGGGAATACATATGATCTCTTTGCCGACCATAGGGCAAATGCTATCGACGCACGCGCGTTTGACTCCCAATCGTCTGGCAGCGCGCGACCTCACGCGTGACATGAATTATGCCCTTTGGAACGAAAGAGCCTGCAGGTTGGCAAACGGGCTATTGGCTTTGGGACTTTCGAAGGGCGATCGGATCGCCGTTATTGCCTATAACCGCTTAGAGTGGGTCGAAATATACACGGCTGTAGCCAAAGCCGGTCTTGTTGCCGTGCCGATAAATTTTCGCCTTACTGCGTCAGAGGTGCATTACATCTGTCAAGACTGCGAGATATCAGCCGTAATTGTTGAAGACGTATTGGCGGAGGTTTTTGACCAAATTCGCGGTGATCTCAATCTGCCTGACGAAAATCACATACTTATATCACAGGATGCACAGGACGGTTGGCAAATATATGAAGCCTTGATTTCAAAGTCTCACTCTTCAGAGCCCAAGGTTATCGTAACACCCAAAGATACATGGTGTCTGATGTATACTTCGGGCACAACGGGACATCCTAAAGGCGTCATTCGAAGCCATCAGGGCATGGCGATGCTCGCGCTCATGACGCAGGTTGAGATGGGGTTCTCACGCTTAGATGATGCGCTTCTTGTCATGCCAATGTGTCATGCCAATTCCTTGAATTTCTTTGCAGCCTTTCTCAGTCTCGGTGCGACGGTAACAATTTTTTCAAAACCGAATTTTGATGCCGAACTTTGTTTGCGCACCTTCGGCACCTTGGGAATTACCTTTTCCTCTCTGACGCCAACGCACTTCATGATGATGCTTGATGTGCCACCAGAATCGCTTGGAGGCTGGGGGTTTCAAAACGTGAAAAAACTCATTGTCTCTTCTGCACCAGCGCGGGTTGACACGAAAAAAGCCATCATGAAAATGTTTCCAAATTCTGGTCTTTATGAACTTTATGGTTCTACCGAAGCGGGATGGGTTACATTTTTGCACCCTGAGGAGCTTTTTGGGCACGTTGGAACAGTGGGACGAGAAGTTGTCGGTTCTGCACCGATAAAGCTATTGGATGAAAGTGGAAAGGAAGTGCCAGATGGCACGCCGGGTGAATTGTTTTCATGTGGACCATATGCATTTGACGGGTATTGGAACTTGCCCGAGAAAACCACCGAAGCTTTCCGCGGAACATACCTGTCGGTGGGGGACATTGCGTTGCGCGACAAAGATGGGTTTATCCGGCTGATTGATCGCAAAAAGAATATGATCATTTCAGGTGGTGAAAATGTCTATCCTACCGAAGTGGAAGCGGTCCTTGCGCAGCACCCAGAGGTCAAAGATGTGGCGGTAGTCGGCTGTCCAGACCAGAAATGGGGGGAACGTGTGGCCGCTGCAGTCGTTCGAACAGCGGGATCAACGCTCAGTCAGGAGGCTTTGATCGCATGGTCCAAAGACAAATTGGCAAAATACAAATGTCCCAAAGAGGTTGTATTTTTAAGTACAGAGGAAATGCCGCGCAACGCGACGGGCAAAATCCTTCATCGGGTCTTGCGCGAACGTTTCGCCTCCAATCCGAACTAAAAGAGGTAGAAGATGACCCAAAATAGCGGAGCCGCCTTGATTGCAACCACGTTAAAGGCACGCGGGACCGAACGGGTCTTTGCCCTGTGTGGGGGACATATTATGCCGATATGGATGGCATTGGATGATGCGGGAATTGAGATTGTTGACGTGCGGGATGAACGTTCAGCAGTCTATATGGCTCATGCCCATGCGGCGCTGACAGGCCGGTTTTCCGTCGCGCTGGTGACGGCTGGACCGGGTGTCACAAATGCCATCACGGGTGTTGCCAATGCCCATGTTTCGCGCAGTCCGGTTTTGGTCTTGGCGGGGTCACCCCCACGTCCCCAAGAGGGACGTGGCGCGCTGCAGGATCTGGATCACTGCGCGCTCATGCGCCCGATTACCCGAATTGCAAAGAAAATTTCCACGGCTTCATCCCTGCCGCGCGAATTGGATTTTGCCATTTCTGCCGCGCTTGGGATTGGCGGAGAACCCGGACCCTGTTTCTTGGATATTCCAGTTGATGTGCAGAGGGATATCCTGCCAAGGGTCATTTTCGAACTGGAACAAGTGGAAGGTCGCGCAAAACCGCGTGCCAGAGCATTTGAAGAAGATCTGGATGTGGCGGCAGAATTGATACAAAATTCAAATCGACCTGTTGTTATTTCAGGCCGCGGTGCAAATGATGCGGCGGATGCCTTGCCCCACTTTCTGGAGGCTTCGGGCGCCGCCTATCTGGATACGGGTGAAACCAAGGGCATTTTACCGGAATCCCACCCCGCGCAAGTTGGGGCGATGCGCGGCGCGGCGTTAAGCGGTGCCGATTTGATCATCACAATCGGGCGAAAATTAGATTTTCAACTCGCCTATGGATCACCGGCAGTTTTCGGGTCCACAAAATTCCTCAGAATTTCTGATGTGGCCCAAGAACTGAATGACAACCGGTTGGGCGATATGGCGCTTTTGGGGACTGTGGAAGACACGCTTGAGAAGCTTTCAAAACGACTGGCGGACAAGCGCATTCCCCGCGAATGGGTGGAGGATCTAAGAAAAAATCACCAGAAACGCTCCACCGCGCTGATTCAGGCGATGGAAACCGCGCCATCGGACGCTTTTGGTCGCCTTCACCCGAACCGTCTTTTGGGCGAGATCAGAAAAAGGCTAAAGCAAAATGCGATTGTGATTGCGGATGGGGGGGACATACTGAGTTTTGCACGTGTCGGTCTATCATCATCAACCTATCTGGACCCGGGCCCCCTCGGATGTATCGGCATGGCCACACCCTTTGCGATTGGCGCTGCCAAAGCAGCACCGGAGCGTCAGGTTGTTGCTGTGACGGGTGACGGCGCTTTTGGTTTTACCGCAATAGAGATGGATACAGCGAAACGTCACAACGTGCCCATGATGATCGTTGTGAGCAATAATGGGTCTTGGGCCATCGAGGTTCGTGATCAAATGGACCGTTTTGGCAAAGCCGTCGGAACACATCTTCAATTTGCGGATTATGCGGGAATGGCAAGTTCCTTTGGGCTGAAGGCTTGGCGGATCGAAGGGGAAGACGCTCTTGCCCCCGGTCTTGACGCCGCATTTGCAGCATATGCTGAGGGTCACACCGTTTTGGTTGATGTCATTACATCCCCTGAGGCAGTTTCATCAGACAGCAAAACTGGCTTGGCAATTGTGCCCGATTTTCAGGCGTTGAGCGCTTGGGATGACGCAGAACGCAATTGGCTGGAAGAAAAACACTAAGCCATCCTCATTTTGCGTCTGGATATCATTACAATAAATAGCGTTTTCAGCGGTAGGAAAATCCATTAAATGGGGGTGTACTGCGGTTTCCATTTCAAAACGACATTGAAAGAAACAGAGATCCTTGCCTCCTCTGACACATTCGGATGGACCAGATGGTGAAGAAAGGCAGGCCAAATCATTAACTCGCCATTGGCTGGTAATTTTCGGAATTCAGGATCAACCTGCCCATCCCCTTTGATCGCATTCATATTGGCCTGTGGGCGGGGATCAAAAAAGCTGATCGCGCCTGGGTTGAGATCAGATCGATTTGTCTGGGCATTTTTTTGGTCTGGAATAGAGACGTAATAGGTTCCAGACAGCCAAGAGTGCGGGTGATTGTGTAAATTATGATAATCGCCCAATCTGTTTATATTTGCCCATCCCTGCAGAGTCCATTCCAAGGAATAATCAATTCCCAGTTCTGTCGCGTAATCAAGTATGGCGCGGTTACAACATTGTTGCAGCCATTTCACAGCCGGATGATCGAGGTCGAAAAAATTATAAGCCGTGTAGTCGACGGTCATGTCCGATTTTTTGTCATCTAAGGAAAGAATGAATTCTTTAAGGATCGGATTGGCGTTTTCACTGCCCGGCAATCTCATCGACATGAACTGTGTTGGCCAGAGGCTTAGGAATTTCGGATGAGAGGACTGGTTTTCCGGTGAATTCATCTAAGATTACCTACCTCATGCCTTACGCGACCATCGTTTCCGCGCGTTTAAGGTCTACGGACACAAGCTGGCTCACGCCTTGTTCTTGCATGGTGACCCCAAACAGCCGATCCATACGCGCCATTGTCACGGCATGGTGGGTGATGATCAAAAATCTTGTATCTGTGCGGCGGCACATTTCGTCGAGCATATCACAAAAGCGCGTGACATTGGCGTCATCTAGAGGTGCATCAACCTCATCCAGCACACAAATTGGGGCGGGGTTTGCCAAAAAGACGGCAAAAATCAATGCCAGCGCGGTCAGGGTTTGCTCGCCACCCGAAAGAAGCGACATTGTGCTCAGCTTTTTGCCGGGCGGTTGGCACATGATTTCGAGTCCTGCTTCGAGGGGGTCATCGCTTTCAACCATCACCAGATCAGCCTCTCCACCACCAAAGAGATGCTTGAACAGCATGCCAAAGTTGCTGTTCACCTGTTCAAAGGCGGTCAAAAGCCTTTCTCGACCCTCCCGGTTCAGATTGGAAATCCCGTTGCGAAGCGCCTTGACCGCCTCTTCTAGGTCGGCCTTCTCACTGGCAAGGGACGTGTATTCAGCTTCGACCTCTTTTGCGTCCTCTTCAGCGCGCAAGTTGACGGCCCCCAGTGCATCCCTTTGTCTTTTTAGGCGGCCAACTTCGGCTTCCACGTCTCCGGCAGGGGGCATTTTATCGGCATCGCGGTTTAATTTTGCCAAAAGAAGCTGCGGGGTTTGGCCGAGATCTTCTTCGATCCTCAATGCTGCTTTGGCCTGTTGATCGCGCGCGGCATCGGCGCGGGCCTGTGATACCGCACGCTCTTCGCGTGCTTCGGAGGCCGCTCTTTCGGCATCGCGTTCTCTTTGAACAGACTCGCGCTGCGTTGTTTCACCCAAAGCCAGCGCATCGCCAGCCTCTTTGCAGCGCGTTTGCGCTGCAACGACGGAGGCATCAATTTTTGTCCTTTTCTGCGCGATTTCATCCGGTTTTAAATTTGCCTCTTTCAGCGTTTCCTCGGTTTCCGATTGACGCTGCAACAGTTCTGCGCTGCGCTGTTCTGCAGTTTGCAGCCGATGACGCCAAATATTCATTTCTTTTTCAATTTCTGACATACGCTTCAGGCGCGCTTCGCCTTCGCGACGAAGCTCATCACAGGCCGACCGCTTGGTCATCATCGTCATGCGTGAGGCTTCGACAGTCGTTTTGATGTCTTCGGTTTCTCGCCGTGCAGTGTCTAGATCCCCCAACTCTTCTACTGCCTTGGTGGCCGCTTGTAGCTGAATGCGTGCTTCCATAGCCTCTTCTTCGTGACGCGCCACGGTCAGTTCCAAACTTTCCAAGCGGCTCTGCGCAAGGTTTCCATCGGCCTCTGCGCGGCTCAACGCTCGGCTTGCATCTGCCATAGCTTTATCTGCCTCACGCCGTGCATCACGGGCTGCGCGATCGGCGTCTGTTGCTTCTGAAAGCTGGCGTGCGGCACTTTCGTGGGCCGCCCGCGCAGCGTTGACAGCCTCTTCCGCCAAATCAAGCACATTTTTCAACTCGGAAAGCCGGTTCATCTGTTCAAGTCTCAACGCCGCAGAAGACGATACATCGCTTGACAGAACTTTATATCCATCCCAGCGCCAAAGATCGCCTTCTTGGGTCACCAAACGTTGGCCCGGGGCGAGATCGGATTGCAGACGTCCACCTTCCGGCGCAGTGACGAGCCCGATCTGGGACATTCTTCGGCTGAGGACTGGCGTGCTTGCTACATAATCAGATAAAGGACGCGCGCCTTTGGGCAAGGGTGCCGTCGTTTCGTAAGGCGGCAGGGGAACCCATCCGGTTGACGCATCGGATGCCTCAATTTCAGCTGTCCTGAGATCATCCGATAAGGCAGCGCCAATCGCTTTTTCAAAACCGCTTTGTACCTGCAATTGATCAATGATTTGCGTCACTTCGGACGTCTCGCGATCAACGAGTTTTGAGAGCGCGCTCACTTCTGCGCGCAGCGCGTTTGCTTCGCCTTCCGCTTCTGAGCGTCGCGCGCGTGCCTCGGCTTCAAGGGACTGGGCCTGTGCGCGCTGCGCTTCTGCATCCCGCAGTTTTTCCTCACTTTGTTCAGATGCGTTAACGGCGTTTTTCTCAAGACGTTGCGCTTCGTCAAGATGCTGCTGTGCAGTGGTACGCAACTCTTTGGCTTCTCCAAGTGATGTGCGTGCGCTTTGCGCACCTTTTTCGTTCTTTTCGAGATTTGTTTGGCAATCGGACATAAACCGATGCGCGGATTGGTGGCGTGCGGCCAGACGCGCAACATCTTCGGTTTTCTGGGATAGGTCGCTTTCACGGGCTTGAAGGATGGCGGCCGCATTGCGCGCTTCTGACTCTGCGGCTTCCAGTTTTACGCTATGACCTTCCTGCCCCTCGTTGAGGGCCAGTTTTTCCGTCTCTAACTGCCTGATAGTTTCGCCCGCGTCCCTGTTCAGTCCAGTTTCACGCTCCATGTCGAGTGCAAGTTGTTCAAGGCGATTGTTGAGCGTTTCAATGCGTTCGCGCGCGCGGTCTTCTTCTTGGTCAAGTGTGTCCCGTTCTACCAGAAGCCGTTGTAGGATGGCGCCTGAAACGGCCTCTTCTTCGCGAAGGGGGGGGAGCTTCTCATCTGCCTCACCGCGCACTTTTTCTGCATCTCGCGCAGCAGCTTCGGCCTTTGCTGCGGCAAGTGTGCGCTCGCGAAGCTCTGCATCTGATGCAAGGCAGGCCTGTTCTGCATCCCGCCAGCGCAGAAACAACAACATGCTTTCGGCGGTTCTAAGCTCTTCTGCGATTGCGCGATACCGGGCCGCATGACGCGCCTGACGCGCCAATTGCGACAGCTGTTGCGCCATCTGTTCTAGGACGTCGTCAACCCGCGCCAAATTTGTTTCAGTGCTGTTGAGTTTTAATTCCGCTTCGTGGCGGCGTTGATAAAGGCCGGATATTCCAGCGGCTTCTTCTAAAATCCTACGACGGTTTTTCGGTTTGGCATTGATCAGTTCGGAAATTTGCCCTTGGCGCACCAATGAAGGAGAATGCGCCCCTGTTGAGGCATCTGCAAAGAGCATCTGAACATCTCTCGCGCGGACATCTTTACCTGATGCTTTATAGGCGCTTCCCGCATCCCGTGTGATACGGCGCACGATTTCCAAGACGTCGCTGTCATTGAAACCGGATGGGGCCAAGCGCTCTGAGTTATCCAAAAGAAGGCTAACTTCGGCAAAGTTGCGCGCGGGGCGAGATGCAGCGCCTGCAAAGATCACATCTTCCATCCCGTCGCCCCGCATGGCGGTCGGGCGGTTTTCCCCCATGACCCAGCGCAAAGCTTCGAGTAAATTGGACTTACCACAACCGTTCGGGCCAACCACACCGGTTAACCCGTCAGAGATCAACAGCTCTGTGGGATCAACAAAGCTTTTAAAGCCTGCTAGCCTTAGTTTCGTAAAACGCACCGATGTACTGCCCTTGATTCTCTTTTTAGTCAGTGTGCCTGTCGCTTGCGGCTGAGTCAAACCTGCCTTACCTGATATCGTGGCAACCATCCGCTTGCCCCACTATATATCGACTTTATGATACGTCAGCTTGCCCGGGTTGACCAAAGGCATTATGGCTGAAAAAGCATATTTTTGACGGATATTCTTATGGTCACAATTGATTACGCCGATCCACGACATCCGCAGATCACTGATCTGCTGATGCAAAGTCATGCTCTCATGCAATCGCTTTATAGCGAACAGGAAAACCATTATCTGTCGATTGATGCGCTTTGCCAACAGGATGTGCGCTTTTATGCAGCGGATCTTGATGGAGCTTACGTGGGCTGTGCCGCACTGGCGCTGAAAGAGGGCTATGGAGAGTTGAAATCGATGTTCTGCGACCCCCGTCATCGCGGTAAAGGGATTGCCAAAGCCTTGATTGCGGCTTTGGAGCAAGAGGCCAAATCGCGGGAATTTGACGTTATACGCCTTGAAACCGGTGAATTGCTGAAAGAAGCCGTTACGCTTTACACCAAGCTTGGCTTTGTCCGCCGTGGTCCATTTGGCGATTACGCGGATGATCCGGCTTCGGTTTTTATGGAAAAATCGCTTAATTAAACCCACAGCGCAAGTGCCCCTCAATCACGGATGGATCTGCTTTGGTGATCGCGATATTGCGGCATTGGGCGACCTGATGAATGGCTTCTGCCGCCTGTAAAATAATCCCGTGTTTGTCAGGCGTGGCAAGAAAACTGCGCCGAACGGCTTCAACGCGAAATCCCCTTTGACGCACATCAAACGCGACACCTTCCACCATGACGGATGCTGCGGGACGGGACCAGAAATAAGGCGTTCCCGTGTTACATCCCCACAGTAAAGTCAAAAAACAAAGCACCATCCAACGCATGCGCACCCCATTAAATTTTTAGGAAGTTTTGGGGCGGAGTGGTTAATGTCGGGTTAATGAGCGCGTTGCGGTTTGCCAAAGATCGTGTGTCTACCGGTTGGATTAGGCTAAAGTTCAGCTGTTTAACAGCTTTTGGAGCATATCGCTTTGCGCCTCTTCTAGGCTTTCAATGACATCAAAATGATGTTTCTCGGGTTCAATGATAATATCTGCTGACCATGCATGTGCCAGCCATTGGGCCTGATCAATGAACACGGGGCGTTCATTTGCTCCTACCCAAACTGTGACGGGACAGGTTGGCTTGGGCATCAGCGTCGGGCTTTCGGCGATGGCGTCTTCTTGGGTCAATTCAAAAGCGTCATTCATCGCCGTCTGGCGCAGCGGGCGCAGATCACCCACCGGAGATATGGGCATCACGTGGCTTATACGATCCATGACCTCAGGCGCCAAAAGATCCCCGACAGCCATCCGCGCCACAAGGTGCCCGCCCGCTGAATGGCCTGCCAGAGCAATCTTGCCCGTGCTGCGCTTTGCGATCTCTTCGACGGCCTTTGCAATTTGCCTGCTGATGTCGCTGATACGCACTGACGGGCACAGATCATAGGAGGGCATCGCCACCTGCAATCCGAGATCCAAGGCCCCTTTGGCAAGGTGGGACCAATATGATTTGTCAAACCGCAACCAATACCCGCCATGAACAAAGATCAAAATATCTTCTGATGGGCCGCTCGGCAAAAAGTGGTCAAATCTCTGCCGCTCTGTCGGACCATAGGCCATGTCAAGATACGCGCGGCCCGCTTGAAGCTGCTTTTCTCGAAACGCTTTGGCCGTTTCTTCCCAATGAGGCACAAAACGGTCTGCGTTCGGGATATGGGCGGCATTGGCATAGGCATCGTCCAGGTTTTCCATATTTTATCCCTCCTGATCTGGACAAAGAGTTGCAGAAACGCTTTGAGTAGACCAGCGAATTTTTTCGGGAGGTAAAAATGCTCGACGATACGACAAATCTGGCAAGCTTGCTCAAGGATCCAAGCCTTTTGGTCACCAAAGGGTATCTGGCAGGGGACTGGGTGGATGGCGAAGGTGGCGCAACCTTTGATGTTTATAATCCCGCACGAGGCGATGTGATTGCCAAGGTGGCTGACTTTAGCAGAGCGCAAGCGGCAGAGGCGATCGGCGCGGCGGAAGTCGCCCAAAAAGAATGGGCTGCGATGACGGCCAAAGAACGCAGTGTCATCCTGCGCCGCTGGTATGATCTGATGATGGAAAACGCGGATGATTTGGCGATCATTCTCACAGCCGAGCAAGGAAAGCCGCTTGCCGAAGCACGGGGCGAAATTGGGTATGGTGCCTCCTTCATTGAATTTTTTGCAGAAGAAGCAAAGCGCATTTACGGAGAAACCATTCCAGGGCACCAGCGGGACAAACGGATTACAGTGCTTAAACAGCCCATTGGGGTTGCAGCCTCTATCACCCCATGGAACTTTCCGAATGCGATGATTACCCGCAAAGCCGGACCGGCTTTGGCGGCAGGCTGCGCCTTTGTTGCCCGCCCTGCCAAAGAAACGCCATTGTCTGCGCTTGTGATGGGGGAATTGGCCAGTCGTGCAGGCATCCCGAAAGGGGTTTTGTCGATTATCCCGTCTTCACGATCTTCAGAAATAGGTAAAGAATTTTGTGAAAACCCGATCGTTCGCAAGCTGACGTTCACCGGTTCTACCGAAGTGGGGCGTGTGTTGCTTAGGCAAGCTGCCGACAGCGTTATGAAATGTTCGATGGAATTGGGGGGCAATGCGCCTTTCATTGTGTTTGATGATGCGGATCTGGATGCTGCAGTGGAAGGCGCAATTATGTGTAAGTTCCGCAACAACGGTCAAACCTGCGTTTGCGCCAACCGGATCTATGTGCAAGCCGGTGTGTATGATGCGTTTGCCGAAAAACTTGCTGCGGCGGTCAGTAAGATGAAGGTCGGTGATGGTCTTGTTGAAGGCACTGCTTTAGGTCCGTTGATCAACAACGATGCCATTCTAAAGGTGCAGGAACATATTGCAGATGCGACGTCAAAGGGTGCACAGGTTCTTATTGGGGGCGATCCGGTGCAGGGGGCTGGACATTTCATTAATCCGACCATTGTCACAGGGGCTACAAAAGATATGGCTGTGTCCACTGAAGAAACCTTTGGTCCGCTCGCGCCATTGTTCAAATTCCAAGATGAAGACGAAGTCATCGCATTGGCTAATGATACGATATTTGGCCTTGCGTCTTACTTTTATGCCAAAGATCTGAGCCGCGTTTACAAAGTGGCAGAGGCGTTGGAATATGGCATCGTGGGTGTGAACACGGGCATTATTTCAACCGAAGTGGCCCCCTTTGGTGGCGTGAAACAGTCTGGATTGGGGCGTGAAGGCAGTCACCATGGCATCGATGACTACCTTGAAATGAAATATATCTGCATGTCGGTCTGAATCTGACAAAAGGATCGGTTGAGGCGAGGATCAAACTTCGCCTTGATCTTATACGCCTTTGACTGCTTTAGTATCCCTAGCCTAGGGAGATTGGGACATGTCGCAGCGCAAAGCCATTTGGGGTTGGTTCTTTTATGATTGGGCCGCCCAACCGTTTCATACGTTACTGATGACGTTTATTTTTGGCCCCTATTTTGTGATCGTGGCCTCGCAATATTACATGGGGCTCGGGCAGGATGAAACGCTTGCTGATGCCAATGCCCAAATCATTTGGTCAAATTGTCTGTCCATTACAGGTCTGATCATTGGCTTTGGGGGGCCGATCATCGGGGCAATTGCAGATACCACCGGCACGCGTTTGCGCTGGATCTGGGGCTTTTCCATTATCTATTTCGTGACAGCTTTTGCGCTTTGGTACACCTATCCCGACGGGTCAAACATGTGGCTGATGCTCAGCGTCTTTGGCATCTGTTTCATTATGGCCGAATATACATATATTTTCACAAACGCCCAATTACCTGCGCTTGGATCGGCACAGGACATCGGAAAAATTTCTGGATCAGGCTTTGGATTTGGATATGTTGGCGGGGTTTTATCGCTTTTGGTGATGTTGCTTTTGTTTGTTGAGCAGGACAATGGCAAAACAATGATTTTGAACCTCGATCCTCTTTTTGGGCTGGATGCCGAACAAAAAGAAGGGACCCGTTTTGTCGGTCCTTTCGTGGCCGTGTGGTTTGCGATTTTCATGATCCCCTACTTTATGTGGATGCGTGAGGATCCGTCGATCAGACGTGAAATCAATATTGCGGAAGGGGTTTCAAATCTCTGGGCCTCTGTCGTGTCTTTACCAGCCAAGAAAAGCCTCTTTGCCTATCTTGGTTCGTCCATGTTTTATCGGGATGCTTTGAATGGCCTTTATACTTTTGGGGGCACCTATGCGGTGCTTGTGTTAAACTGGAGCGTCATAAAGCTTGGCCAATTTGGAATTATTGCAGCGATTTCTGCCGCTTTGTTCAGTTGGCTTGGGGGCTATTGGGATCGCCGTTTTGGGCCAAAACCTGTAATTGTTGTGACAACAGTGATTTTGACTGGCGTTTGCTTTGTGATTGTAAACACATCACTCACCCATGTATTTGGTGTTGCCGTTGCCGAGGGGTCAAATCTTCCTGATCTAGTCTTTTACACCTGTGGTGTTTTTATCGGCGGTATGGGGGGCACGCTTCAATCTGCGAGCCGCTCAATGATGGTGCGCCATACGTCCCCCGAACGCGCAACCGAAGGCTTTGGCCTCTATGCGCTTTCAGGTCGCGCGACGGCCTTTCTTGCCCCCACCCTGATCGGAATTGTCACCGCGATCAGCGGAGACGCGCGCATCGGTATCTCTCCTTTGGTGGCCCTCTTTATTATTGGTCTCATCTTGTTACTGTGGGTCAACCCAAAAGGAGAAACAGAAACATGGGACACCACAGAATAACAAAAAGTGTCATTGGATTTTTCATGCTGCTTTTGGTTCCGGCCGCCAGTTTTGGCGAACCAGAGGCACGTCAGCTTTTTGGGAAAAAGAAAGATGCCTCTGCTCAGGCCAGCTATGCCCATGGAAGCTATGCCAAAGGATGTTTGGCAGGTGGAACAGAATTGGCGCAAACCGGCGAAACGTGGCAGGCGATGCGTCTGTCTAGAAACCGGAATTGGGGGCATCCTGTGACCATAGATTACATAAAGGATCTGTCGCAAAAAGCAGCCAAATTGCCCGGATGGAATGGGCTTTATATCGGGGATATTTCCCAGCCGCGCGGCGGGCCTATGATCAGCGGGCACAGAAGCCACCAAATTGGACTGGACATTGACATCTGGCTGCGTCCGGCGGTGGATCTAACCCTTAGCCGTCAGGCGCGGGAAGAGATTTCCTCTACGTCCCTGCGTCGCAAAGACGGGGCGTTTGTAAATGACAAATGGACCAGAGCGCATCACGATTTGATCAAAGCCGCTGCGAGCGATAGCCGTGTGGCGCGCATTTTTTTGTTTCCCGGCGCAAAGGTGCAGATGTGTAAGGATGAAAAAGGTGACCGCGCATGGTTGCGCAAAGTGCGCCCTTGGTGGGGTCATCATTACCATTTCCATGTGCGGCTTAAATGCCCCGCTGGTATGAGCGGATGCATTGATCAGGCGCCTCCGCCAGCAGGCGATGGCTGCAAAGAAGCCCAAGGATGGGTTGACCGTATTCTCAATCCTCCTCCACCAAATCCAAATGCACCTAAACCAAAACCGCGCCGCGAATTGGTGCTGGCTGATCTGCCAAAGCAATGTGCTCAGGTCTTGACGTCAAAGTAAGGAGTCCCTAAACGCCTGTCTGCCGTTGATGGTCAGCGGCCGAGTCTCCGCAACCTTGTTAAAACGGACCACATTATGAACAAACTTCTTCCCGGTATCGCCGTGATGGCAGCTGTTGTTGTTGCCTCTAACATTCTTGTACAGTTCCTAATCCTTGACGGACTATTGACTTGGGGGGCGTTTACTTATCCATTTGCCTTTTTGGTAACGGACCTGATGAACCGCGTTTATGGCCCAGCGGATGCTCGGCGGGTGGTTTACTTTGGATTTGTGACCGGGGTTGTGTGCTCCTTAATCGGAAGTCAGATAATGCTAGAGGGGGATGGTTCCACCTATCCTGCCGTCGCCTTTCGCATCGCCGTGGGTTCCGGCATTGCATTTCTTGTTGCGCAATTGGTGGACGTCTTTGTCTTTAACCGTTTGCGCGCTGGAATTTGGTGGCGCGCGCCTCTGGCCTCCACGATTGTCGGATCTGTTCTCGACACAGCCTTGTTCTTTACGATTGCCTTCTCTGCAAGTGTCCCGTTTTTCTCGGAGGCGGCGAATAGTGACATTTCTTGGGCTTGGGATGCGGCACCGCTTCTCACATTTGGATCTGATGCACCACTTTGGGTATCGCTTGCCCTAGCAGATTGGATTGTTAAACTGTCCGTTGCTTTGGTCGCTTTGATCCCATTTCGAATTTTCGTTCACCGAATTTTTGATCAGGGTGCATAAAACATTTTGACAAATTCTTAATCTGTGCCACCATATACAGTATCGGAAACATAGAGAAAGGAGGTGATCCAGTGTCGAGAGAGGTATTGGAGAGAGGTGTCGGAACAGTCATGGGGGCACGGATCTAAGGCAGTCCTTGGTCAGTGTACCACATGATTGGTGAGTGCCTAACCGGCCCCACCTCCGTAAATCTCGAAGGGCCGCCTCACTCGGGCGGCCCTTTCTGTTGAGGGTGGAAAAAGCGAAAAATGTTACGGATTACGGAAACAATTGTGCTCCAGGACTGGGAAGTGACGGAACAGTTTATTCGCGCCTCAGGCCCCGGTGGGCAAAACGTGAATAAAGTGAGCTCAGCCGTTGAACTGCGGTTTGAAGCAGCGCGTTCTCCGTCTTTGTCAGATCCGATCAAGGTGCGGTTGAAGCGCATTGCCGGACGCAAATGGACCAAAGAGGGGGCTATCGTTTTGCAATGCGATGACACCCGTCATCAGGCGCGCAATCGTGATATTGTACGGGATAGATTGAAAGAAATGATCCTCAAAGCTTTGATCACCCCAAAAGCGCGCATTGCAACCCGTCCGACATTGGCGAGCAAACGGCGCAGGTTGGCGACAAAAAAACACAGAAGCACGATCAAATCCGGTCGTGGCAGGTCAAGTTCGGGGTTTGAGGGCGACACAGAGTAAATTCGCCCCTTGTCTTTTTTTGACCAATGCTTACTTCATACGCCAAAGAGGGAGAGCAAAGCATATGATGGCGATATACGGACCCATTCGGCTGATTTTAGACATCGCGTTTTTCTTTATGATCGCGCATATCATAATGAGTTGGCTCATCAATTTTCAGGTGTTAAATTTACGTCAGCCGCTTGTCGGCCAGATCTGGACAGGCTTAAATCGCCTGTTGGAACCGATCTATGAACCAATCCGGCGTATCCTGCCAGACACCCGACCGCTTGACCTTGCGCCCTTGGTGGCTTTTGTGATCATCATTTCCTTGCGCGACTACATCCTTCCCGCAGTTCTTTTGGGGCGCTGACAATCAGCGCCCGTTTGAAGGGCATCAGCGCGCTTTTTTCTTCACAGACTGTTTAACAGGGCCGCTGTCGGCCAAGCATCCGCGGGGAAGCCAAGTTTTTCTTGAACACTTTGCACCGCAGCGCGGGTTTTTGCCCCCAAGATGCCGTCAATTGCGCCCACATCATAGCCAAGTTCTGTCAGTTTGGTTTGAAGCGCTTCCATTTCCGCTCCGCTCAAGCCGTCTTCCGGCGAAGTGTTTTTGTAGCGATCTGCCCCTTCGAGCAAAGTTGCAAAATATGCGGCCGTCGTCACATAGACAAAGCTTTTATTCCATTCAAACAGCACATGATAGTTGGGATAAACCAAAAACGCGGGACCATAACGCCCTTGCGGCAGCAAAACCGAGGTCGGCACATTGGGATCAAGAAGGGCACCGTCGCGGCTACGCAGACCCAGTTTTTGCCATTCGTTTCCGGTTTTTTCTACACCAAACCCTGTTAGCGACCAATCAAAGCTATTGGGGAGGGAGACTTCTTGCAGCCAAGGTTCACCAGCGCGCCATCCCAGAGAGCGCAGCATATTTGCCCCGGACATCAACGCATCTGGCGGAGATGTTTTCAAATAAACATGCCCGTCACCATCGCCATCCACTCCATTCATAAGAATATCTTCGGGCAACATTTGCACCATGCCGATTTCACCGGCCCATGCGCCTTCGGCTGTGACCGGATCAAAATTACCCCGTTCAAACAATTCCAAAGCGGCAAAAACCTGCGGGCGAAAAAGATCAGGTCTGCGACAATCATGCGATAATGTGACCAGCGAATTAAGGGTATTATAGCTTCCCTGTACCGCACCAAAATCGGTCTCAAAGGCCCAAAAAGCTGTTAAAATGCCGCGTGGAACGCCAAAGCGCCGTTCGATTTCATCAAATATTTGTGCATATTTTGATAGGTTTTTTGCCCCATGCTGCACACGATGTTTGCTGATTAAGCGCCCTGAAAATTCTACGAATGGCAATTGGAATACGCCTTGCGCGCGGTCTGCCTTGATCGTTTTGGGGTCTTGGGCGACAGATGCGAAAAATTGTTCGATGTGAGATTTGGAATACCCTTTTTCGAGCGCTTCGCCTTTTAGACCTTTCACAAAAGTTTCAAAATCACCGCCACAGGTTTCTCCGCTGGCTGAGGTAACAGAAAAGCCCAACAGCAAACCGCACAGCAATATATTTTTCACATGTTTCTCCATTTTTACCTGCGTATTAAT
>LFER01000012.1 GCA_001510135.1 Alphaproteobacteria bacterium casp-alpha6 | reverse complement strand
CAAAGAGTAATGAATCATTCTTGCAAGGTTCCATTTGACCTGTTGAAGATAAAGGTAGATCGCACGAATTCAAGAGGGATTTCTCGGCTTCGGCTGGACTGCATTTAGAATTTCGTCGAATAATTGATCTACATTTCCATTAAGGCTTAATGTTTCTCTTGATATACGGGCCTTTTCATCTTGAACATCGCCCTCTTGCAGCTCAAGCAATGCGGCTGCCAGACTTTGGGAGGTCTCACACAGCTTGCTGGCCATGTTCTCGCGCAGGGCCTTAAATTCAGGCTGGAAGTTTTCAACCTTTGGTCCGTGCAAAATCGCACAGCCATATGCCGCAGGCTCATATGGCGTATGACCGCCATGGCTCTGAAAAGTTCCGCCGATGATGCATATTCCGCTTTGGGCATACCAGCGGTCCATTTCGCCCAAAGTATCTGCCAGCAAAATATCATGCTTGTCCGTGTCAAAAGAGCTTAATGCGCTTCGAGAAACGTAGCGAAACCCGAATCTTTTAATTGCGACGCTTATGTCAGCTGCCCGTTTCGGGTGACGAGGCGCGATGATCAATCGCAATTTGGGCCAGCTTTGACGAGCTGTTTTGAATGCCTCTAGAATAAGTTCATCTTCTTGAGGATGAGTAGATGCCGCCAGACAGGTGTTCGCCCTTGCACTGCGCGCCAGTTCGGGCGTCTTTGTTTGAAACAAGCTCTTTAAATTAAGCGTTACGCCTACTGCCTCTGGTCGAAGGCCAAGTGTCATATACCGGTCTTTGGACTGGGAATCCTGCGCGGAAAAAAATGAAATCTTTTCCAATGAATGTTTTGCAATTTTTTGAACACGTTGCCACTTGCGTAAAGAGGATGCACTCAGGCGGGCGCCTAAAACGACACAGGGTATGCCCCGTGCGTGAAGAGCGTGAATTCTGTTTGGCCAAATTTCTGACTCAATCGTAACATGTGTTGAAATGCCGTGGGTTTTCAAAAATCTCGTCTGTGACCAGCGAAAATCCAGTGGTGCCAGTTGAGCGACATATCCATTTTCTTCTGCAAGTCTGACGCCGGTCACAGAATTGCATGTGATTAAAATAGACATTTGCATGCCGCGGTCCCGAAGTCGGCTGAGAAGCGGCAGAACCGAATTCAATTCACCGTTGGAGGCCGCATGAAGCCACAAGGTCTGTGCGGGGTTATTCGTTGGCACGTGTGACAAGCCAAGGCGTTGAGCAAAGTCCCTCCAACGTTCTTCACCTTTGACGCAACGCGCCAGAAACATTGCACAAACTGGAAGAAATACTGCAGACACGAGTAGGCGGTAAAGTACCATAGCTTCTCTTTTGTAGCGCTCTTATTCACTTACGGTGAGGGATAGGCTGCGGGATGGGGCTCCATCGTCTCTCATACCTGACCGTTTCTCTATCATGCCCTTGAACGGCGGGAAATGTCCATAAGCGCAGTGGGTTCATTTTGTCATTCTTGGCTCAAAGATTGACGCGCCTTACAATGGCAAGAGATATTTCTTAAGGTGGGCAAAACAACATAAGGGAAATCACATGTCAGTTTTTGATGAAGATTTGTTTGCAAAGGGCTTGGAAAAGCGCAAGGCCACACTGGGTGCAGATTATGTAGAAAAAAATCTTGCGGCTGCGGATGAGTTTACGCGTCCCTTTCAGGAAGCCATGACGGCTTGGTGTTGGGGGTTTGGCTGGGGGGACGACGTCATCGATGCGAAGACGAGATCCATGATGAATTTGGCCATGATCGGGGCGCTTGGAAAAATGACTGAATGGGAAATTCACTTAAAGGGTGCTATTAAAAACGGTGTCAGCAAGGAAGAGGTCCGTGCAATCATTCATGTGGTCGGCATATATTGCGGAGTACCCCAATCTTTGGAGTGCTTTCGGGTAGCCAAGCGGATATATGACGTAGAAAAATAATCAAATTCGTTATACATTCGCGAATTTTCGCACCTTCATACGACTGCTGAAATCAAAAAAGTGTAAATTTCGCGCTTTGCGCTTGCCCTGATTTATATTCGAGTTATGTTCAGTGCACTGCGCTTGTTTTGGGTAACATACGCATCTGTGCGCCTCAGGCGTAAAAAGTATAAGACTGTTCAGGGAGAGAAAAAATCATGGAACGTCGTCATTTTCTAAAGGGTGCCGCGATCGCGGGTGCCGGTGCAGCACTGGCTGCTCCAGCTGTAGCGCAAGGCGTGAAAACGCTTACTGTTGTGTCCACTTGGCCTCGGGACTTCCCCGGTTTGGGGCTGTCTGCACAGCGTCTCTGCGCCAGAATAGATGCCATCTCAGGTGGAGCAATCAAAACAGAATATTTTGCAGCAGGTGAAAAAGTGGGTGCGTTTGACGTGTTTGATGAAGTTGCAGCGGGTAACTCACAAGCATATATCGCGGCAGATTATTACTGGATTGGTAAGCACCCAGGGTTTGCTTACTACACATCTGTGCCATTTGGCATGACAACGCCTGAATGGAACGCTTGGTTGAAGTTTGCCGGCGGTCAAGAGCTTTGGGACGAATTGTCTGGAAGCTTTAACCTGAAGGCCTATACCTGCGGTGGTACAGGTGCTCAGTGCGGCGGTTGGTTTAACAAAGAAATCAACACACCAGAAGATCTTCAGGGTCTGAAGATGCGGATTCCGGGCCTTGGTGGAACGGTTCTGTCGAAATTGGGTGTATCCACTGTGTCGCTTCCGGGCGGTCAGATTTATGAAAACCTTGTCTCTGGCGCGATTGATGCGACAGAATGGGTGGGTCCATATAATGACTACTTCTTGAAGTTTTATGAAGCTGCGAAGTACTACTACACCGGTGGTATGCACGAGCCAGGTGGTGGACTTGCATTTGCCATGAACTTGGACTTCTTCAACAGCCTGACAGACCATGAGCGCGCGATCATCGAAGCAGCATGTATGGAAGAAAATGCGGCTCAGCCAGAAGAAGCAATGGCGAATAACGGCCGGTATCTCAATAAATTGGTGACGGAGCATGGCGTGCAACTTCGTGCGTTCAGCGATGACGTGTGGGACGCGTTTGGTGAAGCATCTGCAGAAGTGTTTGAAGAAACACGTGCACATTCTGATCTTGCTGCGCGAATCGACGATTCTTACCAAGCAGCTATGAGAGAGATCGCTGGTTTCCGCGCGATTGCTGAGATTGAGTACTCAAACCAAAGAAACCGTGTTCTCGGCATCACTTAATAGCGTAGTTTGACTTGCAAAAGCCCGTCGCGTGACGGGCTTTTGCTACAACTGTAGATCCTTGTTTCGAGAAACAATCGAAACGATCCTATTTATATAGGCGTGATATGAACAATTCTGCTTCTCGGGCGCACGTTCTGGACGATGGGCAGCCTGCCGTATTGGTGCGGCTCTTGGGTTGGCTCACTCTCGCGTTGATGTGTGCTTTCTTTGTCAATAACATCCTTGAATTGGGGTTCGGTCTTACCGGGCCGGTCCATTTGGGCGTCTATGGGATCTTCGCTTTAGGAACTATCTTGGGCGTTGTGCGTAGTTCCCACCGAACGCTTCGAAGCGAAGCCACCTTGATTTCTGACTTCAACTCCTTTCTGGTTAGAGGGTGCTTTTTTGCGGTCCTCTATGTTGGAATTGTGGACGCGGGCATCGCGTGGCTGCGTGTTGAGCGCCTTTTACCACAGCTCTTCAACGAAGAACTTGCGTCGGCGTTGCTGCGATCGGGGTATATAGGGCCGACGATTCATTTTCCTTTGGCTTGTCTTGGATTTGTGACAGCGCTGTTTTCGCGAACCTTGGGGTTCACGTGGCTGGCGCTTCTCATTGTTTTGGCAGAACTTTTGATCGTAATTTCGAGATTTGTATTTTCATATGAACAGTCGTTGATGGGTGATCTGGTGCGATATTGGTACGCAGCATTGTTCCTGTTTGCCTCCGCCCATACGTTGTTAGAAGAGGGTCATGTGCGTGTTGACATTTTTTTCGCGAGCCTCGACGACCGCCGCAAAGGGATCGTTAATGCATACGGAACCGTGTTTCTTGGAATGGTGACCACAGCGGCAATCTTTTTGATTTGCCTTTGGTCAAAGCAATCAATCGTGAATTCGCCAGTTTTGAATTTTGAAGTCTCTCAGACGGGCACGGCTGGGATGTACATTAAATATCAGATGGCGATATTCTTGCTGATCTTTGCTATTACAATGCAAATCCAGTTTGTCAGCTACTTCTTTGAAGGTGTTGCAGATATGCGCAATGAAAGCGGCAAGCGTGAAGTCGCCCCAATTTCCCACTGAGGTCTGAGATGGAACTATTTTTTCTTTTATTGCTCATTCTGATTATGGCGGGAGCTTTGGGTTCAGGTTATCCTGTTGCTTTTGCCTTACCCGGATCCGCCATTTTGACAATCGCAATAGCCGCCGTGACAGGGTACTTATTCGCCGACAACGCCTCGGCCTATTTCCATCAGGGAGGACCAGTTGAATGGCTGTCTTCTGGGGTGACCAACCTTAGGGGTGTGTATTGGGAAGTTGAACGAGATACGCTGATCGCAATTCCGTTGTTCATTTTTATGGGCATCATGCTGCAAAAGTCAAAAATTGCCGAAGATCTTCTGGTGGTTATGGCCAATTTGTTTGGTCCGGTGCCCGGCGGATTGGGGATTTCGGTGGTTTTTGTGGGCGCTCTTTTGGCTGCGACCACAGGAATTGTGGGAGCCACAGTTGTTGCGATGGGGCTTATTTCGCTGCCCGCGATGTTACGCAATAACTACTCCAAACCCTTGGCGACAGGCACAATTGCTGCTTCGGGAACTTTGGGGCAGATTATTCCTCCTTCGATCGTGCTTATTATCTTGGCGGACCAACTTGCCTCTGCTGCTGATCAAGCTGGGGCTGCGCGCAAGGTCTTGCATAAAGAGGCAACCGGCGAACTTTCGATGCCCAGCGGTTTTGACGTGGTCTCGACCAGTGCAGGTGAGATGTTCCTCGGGGCCTTGGTCCCCGGCCTCGTTCTTGTTGCGGTCTACATGTTGTTCATATTGATCTTTGCCATCTTGAAGCCCAAGGCAGCGCCTGCAGTGCGTTACGAGGGAAGAATGGACGCCCAATTCTGGGGCAAAGTCATTTTGACGCTTGTCCCGCCACTTGGATTGATCTTTCTGGTTTTGGGATCCATCATAACCGGAATTGCTACGGTGAACCAAGCGGGCGCAATCGGTGCAAGCGGTGCCCTGATCATGGCAGGTTATCGGCTTACAGAAGGATTGAAAGGTCGCTATCTGCCCGCCATTATTGCAATTTTAGGGATCGCACTGATCGCCTACGGACTTTCCAATTACAACATGAATATCAAAGCCATCATGGTAAATGGAGGAAATCCGACGGGAATTTATCTTGGCGCTTTGGGATCATTCCTTTTGGTTCTTGCGCTCGTTTGGAGCGGTTGGCGGGTTCTAAAGCTCGACAATATTTTGCATAGTGTCATGCTGGAAACAGCAAAGACCACATCTCTTGTGTTCATCATCCTTTTGGGTGCCGCAATGCTGACAGCAGCATTCCGCGCTTTTGGAGGCGAAGAGTTGGTGCGCGATTTCCTCAACGCAATGCCCGGTGGTTTTTGGTCAAAATTCATCATTGTTATGGCGGTGATCTTTGTCCTTGGCTTCTTTCTCGACTTTATCGAAATCGCCGTGGTCGTCGTGCCGATCGTTGCTCCGATACTTTTGGCGGATCCCTCGGCAAACATAACTGCGGTTTGGCTTGGGGTCATGATCGGTTTGAATATTCAAACGTCTTTCTTGACACCGCCCTTCGGCTTTGCGTTGTTTTACTTGCGTGGGGTAGCCCCTGCATCCGTTAAGACGTTGGACATCTATAAAGGCGTCGTTGCGTTCATTTGCTTGCAGTTGATCGCTTTGGGAGTGGTTGGGTATTACCCGCAACTGGTCAATTACCTTCCCAATCGCATGAGCCTTCTTTCTGAGTCCTCGCCGCCGCCTCGAAATCCGAAATTGCAGGTATGTTTGGAAGAGTACACTCGGGACGTATTTTCTGAAGATGAGGATAATGTTCGTTCGGCAATTGCCGCTGCGCAGGGTCTTGATATTTCATTTCTGCCCAAGAAAGTACGCTCACAGCTGACAGATGCCTTTGAAGCGGCGGAAACTTCGATAACCTCATTGGACGGAATTTTTGTTGCTGAGGCGGACGTGATTGCGAATTCTGTAAGC
The DNA here is from genome assembly GCA_001510135.1 of Alphaproteobacteria bacterium casp-alpha6. Classification (GTDB taxonomy): domain Bacteria; phylum Pseudomonadota; class Alphaproteobacteria; order Rhodobacterales; family Rhodobacteraceae; genus LFER01. The sequence goes on along the minus strand of LFER01000012.1, from coordinate 24,955 downwards.
TACAGGCCCGTCTTGCAAACTGTGCGGGATATTGAAGCTACGATACGGCGAGAGGCAGCAGAAGTTGATAAGCTCACGGACTCTCTAGCTTACCTGAAATCGGAAGAAGATGCTGAAAAACGCGAAAGTGTCAAAGATAGAATTGAAGCGCTGAACGCCGATATAGAAGACTTACGCGCTCAGATACCTTCCGACTGGAAAGATACTTACGCGAGCTTTAGCAAGCTTGTACAGGCCGAAAACAAAGCGCGCTCAACCTATCGACGTGCAGCAGATCAGGCGTATGGTGATGCAAATGAATTCTTGTCCGTTCTGGACGGAAATGAAGCGTTTTACGCTTTAGAGGCTGACCTTCTAGCCGTGAAAGAGTATCTAAGCGAAGACAGGGCAGAGGATGGCGAAACATATGTCAAAGGACTTTCAAGCTCATTTTCTGCCATTGCTGGTGGGTCAACATTGGGCGGTGCAGTAAGTAAGATTGCAAAAAATCTGCGCAGCAAAAAAATTAATATCGCCAAAGCAGAGAAGGAATTTGAAAAGGCACTAAAAGCCTTCGAAGAAGAGCAGAGCTGGCGCCGTCAATCTGAGGACACTCTAAAGGTCGGGATACAATCCTATCTGAATGCAATCAAGGGAACCATAGGTGCCCGCCAGCAGGAAAAACTGACCCGTGATCAGGCTCTGTTTATTGCGGGATGTACTGCTGTGCACACAGATGTTTCACTCAACTTCTAGAAGATGAAAATTTCAATGATGGGCGTTTTGCTGCAAAGCGCCCGTCATTCGGGGGATGGATCAAATGGGGTTATTTTGCCAGAGTTGCGCTGGTGTTAACAATTTCATTCACCAAGATGTCGAGCGTATCAATACAACGCTGCGCTCCATTTTGAAGCGATGGACTGAGAAGTGAAAACTCCGAACACGCGATAAGCTGGACCATCGCACCACGCTCTGCGAGTTCATCGGAAGCTTCCCGCAATATCTGTACAGAAATTTCCGTTGGGCCTTCTTTTTTGATGTGTTGGATCGCCCTGAGCATTTTGTCGTCGTCGCTCGGCCAAAGCGTTTTTTTGCCGTAATCTGCAAGAGCTTTGTCAAAAAGACGGGTCAGGCGGACAGCCGGAGACGCAAGCATCCCCACAAAGGCGCCGGCTTCTTTAAGACCGGCCACATAGGCCGCGGATAAATCCACCATATTCAGAAAAGGAATACCAACAGCGTCTTTGATTGCGCCTGCATAGTGATGTGCAGTGTTGCAGGGAATGGCAAGGGCGGAAGCACCGGCGCCCTCAAGCCGGCGGGCCATCTCGGACAGAACAGGGGCCGGATCTGCCCCCTTTCCGTTGATAAGGTGGTCTATTCGTGACGGCACCTGAGGGTTCATATCGATGAGCAACGGAATGTGGTCTTCGTCTCCCTTCGCATTGGGCAGTGCCGCCATGAGCTTTTGCTGCAAAAGGATCGTCGCTTCGGGCCCCATTCCCCCCAGAATGCCGATAGGTTTGCGCGTCACGCGTCGATCCATTTGCGTTGCCCTTCAAAGGCAAAGTCATATCCGAAAAGACCAACCGATCCGCCCGTATGCAAAAAGACAACGCGCCCGTCATCTGCGAAATGCCCTTTGCGCGCCAGATCGATCAACCCTGCGGCCCCTTTGGCGGAATATACAGGGTCAAGAAGAATACCCTCAAGGGCTGCAAACATTTCAATGGCCTCAACGCCGCTTTCGGTTGGCAGCCCATATCCTTCGCCCACATAATCCGTATTGGCCATCACGTCTTCGCGTTTTACGACACCTGCACAGCCCAGTTTTTCCGCCGTCTTAACAGCAAGATCGAAAACCATTTGTTCCTGCTTCGGTTGGGGGGCGCGGGTCCCAATCCCGAGAAGCGGGATATTGGCATTCATCGCGCAAAGACCGGTCACAAGCCCTGCCTGAGTACCCGAAGATCCTGTCGCATGCACCACACGACCAATTTTAAGGTTCATATCATTGGCCTGAGAAAGCAATTCAAACGCACAATTCACATATCCAAGCGCACCTGTGGCGTTTGATCCGCCACCCGGGATGACATAGACATTACGCCCCTCTGCGCGTTTTTGCTCTGCGGCTTTGTCCATCTCTTCGACCATATTGTGCCCGCCGGGAAATTTTTCCGTGCTGGCCCCGTGGAGATGATCCAAGAGCACATTGCCGTTAGTATTGTAATTGGCGTTGTTATAGCCGGTGCGGTCCTCAAGCAGGATATGGCAGTCCATACCTAGTTTTGCCGCCGCCGCAGCGGTCTGGCGCGCGTGATTGGATTGGGTTGCGCCTTGCGTCATGACCATATCGGCACCGGAGGCTTCGGCCTCTGCCATCAGAAATTCCAACTTGCGGGTCTTATTGCCCCCCGTACTCAACCCCGTGCAATCATCGCGTTTGATCCAAAGCTCAACTCCCAATTCTTTGGACAGCCGCGGCATCGGTTCCAGCGGTGTTGGCAAATGGGCAAGACGGGTGCGGGGAAATTTGGCTAAATGCATGGATGAGACTTTTCTGATTGGCTGATGGAAGTAATGGATGGTTTATAGGCGCAAAACCAAGCATGCAAGGGCGTATGGCCAATTCAACTCATCAACGGAAAAAAAATAAAGATGCAGGTAACGTGGGGAATAGTTAAGCTCCAATCCGTAATTTTCCCAGAACCTTTTAATGTCCGCTGTGACCCTTCGCTATAATGAAGTGGTGTTGAGGATGATGCGCGCCCAATGTCAAAAGTCCATAAAAACCCAATGCTGATATTTTAGAAAGCTCAGCTTGAGTGTTTGCTTGGACACGAAGCCGCGCTCCATCTGGGAGCTGATTAAATGTGATTTTCCAGCCTGTTGCAGTTTGGAGAAAGGGTGCATGTGCCTGAACCATCCGATATATTGCTTGGCTGGTGTCACCGGCGCCCGATATATGAAATATGATTGAGTCTTTGACCTTTTGTCGCGCTACAGTCGATCGAAGTGTGACCAAATTCATATCACGCAGATGGGTAACAAGGTTATCAATGTTGATTTTATCCCAATCGGTATCGGACGCGCTATCCAGCGCAGCGGTGATTTCTGCTATTGCCGCAAAGGCAGATTGACCTGTTTCGCTAATATTTCCGACTGCCCCCGTTGCCACGATTGACATGATTGACAGGGTCGAAAGGTGAAGTTTGAAAAATTTCATATTTAATCCTTACTTTGCATGTGGGATTATACTATCCTGCCTTTGAATTTGAAAATATGATCTCGATCATGATGTTTGATTTATTTCAGTATGGCTTAGAGTTGCGGTGTTCAAAAATCACACTTGAGAAGGGAGACACACTGTTCAAAATTGGCGACGTCACTCGCGGATTGTTTTTAGCCAAATCAGCACGGATTGATTTTTGTCGATACGGTGAAAGCGGAGAGCTGATTATTATTCAACATGTATTCCCAGACACCTATTTTGCACTGCCTTCTTTGTTTCGTGAAAGATATCAGTGTGATGCAATTTGTCAGCGCGCCGGCGAAGTTCTCATGTTTGAAAAAGCCGATGTTTTAACAGTCGCGGATCGGTATCCAAGGCTTTGGGAGGCGATGATGCAAACCTTACTGACTGAGGTGCATTCTGCACGGCTTAGGATCGAAATATTGTCAATAAAAGCTGCAAAGGCGCGTATTCTGTATGCGCTAGGCTGCGGTATGTTCGACGGCAATATAAGCAATTTTTCCTATCAGATTGGCCTTCGTCCTGAGACGTGTTATCGCACTTTGAAAGACCTTGTAATAGAGGGAAAAATCGCAAACCCGTCCCGAGGTTCCTATTGCCTGTAATCAGGGTATCACATTAGTCTCTTGTACATCACATGGACGTATTCCCGATTTTGGTTTCGTGCATCCGTCAGTGGGCGTATTGAGCTTTTAAAAAGAGGAGCTTATAATGCTGGATGGCATCCGCGTTGTCGAATTTGAAGGTTTGGGGCCTGGCCCATTTGCAGCGATGTTATTGGCGGATCTTGGGGCAGAGGTTATCACAATACACCGCGCGGTCCCTGCAGATACGCCAGGGCGCACTGAACAGAATATTCTGGATCGGGGTAAACGATCCATCGTTCTGGACCTGAAATCAGAGGCGGATCTGAAGATTGTCAAAGCCCTTTTGAAAACTGCTGACGGGCTGATCGAAGGCATGCGCCCCGGTGTGATGGAACGTCTCGGCTTGGGTCCAGAGGTTGTTCACGAACTCAATCCAAAACTCATCTACGGACGCATGACCGGATGGGGGCAGGAGGGGCCACTGGCCAAAGATGCTGGCCATGACTTGAACTATATCGGACGGGCAGGGGCGTTATGGTATGCTTCCAACCCGTCCGAGGCGCCCTTTACCCCGCCGACATTGGTGGGTGATATTGGTGGGGGTGCCATGTATTTGGCGGTGGGCATGTTATCAGGATTTCTCAGCGTCAAAAATGGTGCAAAGGGATGTGTGATTGACGCCGCCATTGTTGATGGTGCCGCGCATATGATGTCGCTTTTGATGTCTCTGCGCAGCGCTGGGGGCCTTTACAAAGAGCGCGGGAAAAGTACGCTTGACGGCCCCCATTGGAGCCGCTGTTATGCCACCAAAGATGGGGGCTTTATGTCAGTACAATGTCTGGAACCGAAATTTTACGCGACCTTTCTTGACTGCCTTGGACTGCGTGAGGATCCGGATTTTCTTCGTCAGTTTGACAAGTCACTTTGGCCATCATTGACAGAGCGTTTGAAAGCGATCTTTTGTACGGAAACAGTGGAGCATTGGGATGCTCTTTTCACAGGAAAGGATGCCTGTGTTGCGCCGGTCCTCTCGCCCGAGGATGCAGGACAGGATCCCCATATTGCCGCGCGGGGAATTTGGTTTGAATCAGACGGCCAGCTTCAGGCGCGCACGGCACCGCGGTTTTCGACGTGGCAGCCCTACGGTGATGTCGCTATCCCTCAAAAAGATGCAGATCGCGTGAGCCTTCTGACAGAATTAAAGATGGATCAAGACAGATGAGCAAAAACATTGATGCATTAAACAAATTGCTTGATGGGCGTTATTCTTGTCGCGGTTTTCTGAAGGATGAAGTTCCACAGGGTACGATCGAAGCAATCGTCAGAACTGCACAGAAAGTCCCCTCATGGTGCAATTCGCAGCCTTGGCAGTTGTCTATTTGCGCACCGGACACGACCAAAGAACTTGCAAAAGCGCTGACAGAGGCCGCCAAAGGGGGTATGCACGCGCCTGACGTCGCCTTTCCTGAACGTTATCAGGGCATCTATAAAGAGCGCCGCTCTACCTGCGGTTGGCAACTTTATGATGCGGTGGGTGTTGTGAAGGGTGACAGAGACGGCTCCTTCAAGCAAATGATGGAAAACTATCGTTTCTTTGGGGCGCCCCATGTGGCCATTGTCAGTACGCCGAAAGAGCTTGGCGCCTATGGGGTGCTGGATTGTGGGGCCTTTGTGACGGCCTTTACATTGGCGGCACAGGGATTGGGCGTTGCAACAATCCCGCAAGCGGCCATTGCGGGCATGTGCTCTGTTGTTCGAAGCATGTTAAAGATCGGCGAGGACCGCGATATCCTTTGTGCCATTTCATTTGGCTATGAGGATAAAGAACATCCCGCCAATCAATTCCGCACCACCCGCGCAGAGTTGGACGAAGTGGTCGCTTGGCATTAATCGACAAAACAAAGGATCACCTCAGCCAAGGCCGCTTTGCTTGTCCAGTTATGCGGCCGTTAGGGTTTAGGTACTGTTGACTGGGCGTTGTTGCATGCGGCCTGTTGCGCTAGTTGGCAGACCGCCGCCCCTCAGGGTTTCCAATCTGTTCCGCGCAGAAAATCGATGGCCACCATCACTTCTGGTTCTATGACGTTTGCCTTGGGTACGGCTTTGATCAACTCTTCTGCGGATTGTTCCAACAAGGGAAAGGTCTTGTAATGGCAGGGAATGATCGTTTTGAAATCAAAAAATTTCGCCGCGGCATATCCTGCACGTTTCATATCCATGGTGAAATGGCCACCCGCTGCTAGGATGCCGATATCAGGTGCGTGCAGGTCGTTAAATATCGCCATATCGGCCATGACGTCCGTATCCCCTGAGACGTAGATCGTATGCCCTTCACCGGAAATCATGAATCCGCATTCCGTTCCAACCCATTTTGGCCCTTCTGATGTGCCCATGCTCGAACTATGCACGGCATTGACCATAGTCACGGCGACATCACCCAGCTTTACGGTGCCACCTTTGTTAAAACTGATCGTTTCAACGCCTTCGGTTTCGCCCCAAAAGCTCATGAGGTCATATTGCCCGACGATGGGAATATTTTTGGCCTTTGCCAATGGTAATGTATCAACAATATGGTCAAAATGCCCATGGGTTAGCAAAATATGGCTGGCTCCTTCGGTCGCTTTTCCATGGTCTTCTTCGCTCAACATTGGATTGCCATTCAGCCATGGGTCTATCAGTAATACCTCTCCGGCAATTTCAATTCTGAATGAGGCATGACCGAGCCAAGTGATTTTCATATTGAACCTCCCATAAAGACGCTAAATTTATCGTCAACTTTCGCGAAATTGACCAGATATGCAAGCGATTTGAGGCCTCTTTGCTTGCAGCGCCCCTTCGCCTTGGGTAAAGCATGCCCAAAGACGGCAATGGAGAGCAATATGTCGATTGATACCGCAACGGCGGCACGGGTTGCAAAACTGGCCCGCATAAAAGTGGAAGAGGCTGCTCTGCCTGCTCTGGCAGAAGAATTTAATATGATCCTTGGATTTATCGAACAGTTGAACGAAGTGGATGTAGAGGGTGTTGAACCGATGACTTCCGTCACGCCTCAGCGGCTCAAACGACGCAAAGACGATGTGACCGATGGGGATCAGCAAGACAAAGTGCTCTCTAATGCGCCAGATGCGCGTGAAGGATTTTTTGCTGTGCCAAAGGTGGTGGAATAATGGCTGAGCTGAATAAACTGACGCTTTCTGAGGCGCGCGATCTTCTGCGTAAAAAAGAGCTGACATCGCTTGAACTGACCCAAAGCTGTCTCACGGCGATAGAAGAGGGCTCAAAGCTCAATGCCTTTGTCCATGGGACTGCAGATATCGCAGTAGAGCGCGCTCGGGCCGCAGACGCGCGGCTTGCAGGGGGCGATGCGCCGGACATGTGCGGCTTGCCGATTGGGATCAAAGACCTTTTTTGCACGACAGGCGCGCCGTCTCAGGCAGCAAGTAAGATTCTTGAAGGCTTTGTCCCGGAATATGAAAGCACAGTGAGCCAGAAACTTGCCGATGCAGGGGCCGTGATGCTTGGTAAGCTCAATATGGATGAGTTTGCCATGGGTTCATCCAATGAAACCTCCGTTTACGGCAATGCGATCAACCCATGGCGCGATCAGCAGACAGAGCTGACACCGGGTGGATCTTCTGGCGGGTCTGCTGCCGCAGTTGCTGGTGATCTCTGCCTTGCGGCCACTGGGACCGATACAGGTGGTTCGATCCGTCAACCCGCGGCATTCACTGGAATTGTCGGGATCAAACCGACCTATGGGCGTTGTTCGCGGTGGGGAATTGTGGCTTTTGCCAGTTCCCTTGACCAAGCCGGTCCTATGACAAAATCCGTACGTGATGCAGCGATCATGCTTGAGGCGATGTGCGGCCATGACGCAAAGGACAGCACCAGTGCTGATCTGCCCGTTCCAAATTTTGAAGCCGCGCTAACCGGCGACATTCGGGGTAAAAAAATTGCCATCCCCAAAGAGTACCGGATGGAAGGCATGCCTGCTGAGATCGAACAGCTCTGGAGTGACGGGAGCGATATGCTGCGGGATGCGGGGGCTGAGATTATAGATGTCTCTCTTCCCCATACCAAATATGCGCTTCCTGCCTATTACGTTATTGCGCCGGCGGAAGCCTCTTCAAATCTTGCGCGATATGACGGTGTTCGCTACGGGCGGCGGGCTAAAATCGAAGCCAGTGAAGGCATCACGCAGATGTATGAAAAAACCCGTGCCGAGGGTTTTGGTGCCGAAGTCCAGCGCCGGATCATGATCGGGACCTATGTGCTGTCTGCAGGATTTTATGATGCCTATTACAATCGTGCGCGCCGCGTCCGGGCTTTGATCAAAAAAGACTTCGACGATGTGTTTCAAGCTGGCGCAGATGCTATTTTGACCCCCGCCACGCCGTCGGCTGCATTTCCAATCGGGGCAATGGAAACAATGGATCCTGTGCAGATGTACCTCAATGATGTCTTTACGGTCACTGTGAACCTCGCAGGGCTGCCAGGCATTTCGGTACCTGCGGGTCTTGATAAAAACGGCCTGCCGCTTGGTCTGCAGCTTATTGGTCGGCCTTGGGAAGAGGGCGATTTGCTAAATACCGCCTACGCGCTGGAAAACGCTGCCGGTTTTGTGGCGAAAGCAACGAAATGGTGGTAGGGTGCGCATAATTTAGGTCAACATGAAAGCGGATGTAATGAGGCCAGCAGCAGTTTTGATAGGTCTTTTGGTGCTGACAGCTTGTCAGGAATCGATCCCAGACAGTGGCTACAATCCCGCGCTGAGGGGTGACACGAGCGTTGGACTGCCGGCCCAGATAAATGTCGAAGCAGAGCCTTTGGATGCGGTTTCAATGCCGCAATCTTATGACGAAAATGGGAATTTAATTGCTGGGACGCTCTCTGATGAGAATGACTTTGAAGCTGTTTCAAATCGCCAGACAATAGAAAGTGATGCAGAACGGCTTGCGGAAAACAGATCTCGTTATATCAGCATTGAACCCACAGATCTGCCCGTCAGGCCGGGAACAGACATACCAAATATCGTGGCCTATGCATTGCAAACCAACAATCCACTGAAAACACAGCTTTATGACCGTGGCCCCTTCGCGTCTGAAAAACGTGCCTTGGCGAATTGCAACGCCTATCCCTCTCCCGGAAAAGCGCAAGAAGTCTTTCTCTCAAAGGGCGGTCCAAAGCGGGATCGGTACGGGCTGGATCCAGATGGGGATGGATTTGCCTGCTCGTGGGATCCCACACCATTCCGATTGGCCCGATCTGAGGGATGATTGGCTTTGCGTGTGCAAAGCATTTTCCGTCCCGTAATCACGGGGAGAGACGGGACGTAACGACCCCTGATCTGATTATTTTACATTACACAGCCATGAGCGGGGCGGAGGTTGCCCTGGAGAGGCTGTGTTCCTCGGAGCATGAGGTATCCGCCCATTATCTTATTGCCAATGATGGAGAGGTCTTTCAGTTGGTCAGTGAGGATCGGCGCGCTTGGCATGCTGGAAAATCCTCTTGGCAGGGCACTTATGATATCAATAGCCGCTCCATCGGGATTGAACTGGACAATGCGGGTAACCATCCGTTTTCCTTTCTGCAAATCCGAAGCCTCATTCATCTTTGTAAGGATATTCAGACGCGCTGGTCGATTGGGCCTCATGCGGTTCTGGGGCATTCGGATATTGCTCTGGGGCGAAAGGCAGATCCCGGTCGCCGGTTTGACTGGGAAGGGCTTGCACGGTTGGGAGTGGGTGTCTGGCCACGAAACGTACCCCGTCGTTCAGTGTCTGAAAGGGATTTTCTCAAGGCTGCGTCACATATTGGTTATGATGTGTCTGGGGGTCTCTCATCTGTTCTAGACGCAGTCCGGTTGCGCTTTGCACCATCGCGAACAGGGCCATTGTCGGCTGCTGATTGTGCCCTTATCGACGCGTTGGAACAGGCCTTTGTCATTGACCCATCAGCAAAAACGGCGTAACCCGCGGATGTGCGGGGGGCTGGATGGCCGCGGGCCTATGTGGTTCGAGGAAAGTCCGGACTCCACAAAGCAACGGTGCCGGGTAACGCCCGGGCGGGGAAACCCGACGGAAAGCGCCACAGAAAGCAAACCGCCTGTGAAATCACAGGTAAGGGTGAAAGGGTGGGGTAAGAGCCCACCGGGGGGCTGGTAACAGTGCCCGCATGGCAAGCCCCACCGGGAGCAATGCCGAATAGGAACCCTGTCGCGGGGTGATCGTTTTGGCGATATCACCGCAGGGCAGCTTTGGCCTTTGGGTTCGGGTTGGCAGCTAGAGGCGCGAGAGCAATGTCGCGTTCAGATGAATGGTCATCCAAGGGGATAGCCCCTGGACAGAATCCGGCTTATAGGCCTCCCGCACAACAGTTCCCTTAAAAATAGGTGATAAACATACGCTGAGACGGTTGACAGCGCGGCGATCTTCAGTAAAAGGCAAGCTTCAGAGTTTCTTAGGCCGTTTGGGCCCGACGCAGGAGTTTTACATGGCGAAGCCAACCACAATCAAAATCCGCCTGAATTCGAGCGCGGGAACCGGACATTTTTATGTGACCAAAAAGAACGCGCGCACAATGACCGAAAAAATGGTGGTGCGAAAGTACGATCCCGTAGCGCGCAAGCACGTAGAATATAAAGAAGGCAAGATTAAGTAATCTTCCTTTCACATAAGAAAATTTGAAAGCCGCGTTCACATGTAGCGCGGTTTTTTCGTTGTTATCACCGTTCCTTTCAAAGGAACAAGTGTTGAGAAGTTTGGGATATCAGGCAGCGCTTTCTGTCAATTGACGGAAATTTTTATCTCACAAAACTTAGGCGTGGCAAATAAAAAAGGCCGGGTTTCTAGCCCGGCCTCATCGCTATATAAGATGTCGTTTTATTCTTGGTTGCCCATGAACATCAACAAAAACTGGAACATGTTCAGGAAATCGAGGTACAGGTTCAGTGCACCATGGATTGCTGATTTATCCAACCATTCCTGATCGCCATGATGGGCATGCGCCAGATATGTGTTCTTGATATTCTGCGTGTCATAAGCGGTGAGACCGGCGAAAATCAAAATTCCTAGAATGGAAATTGCGAACATTACGGCCGGTGAGCCAAGAAAAATATTCACGATAGAGGCGATGAGAATTCCAATCACCCCCATGATGAGGAAAGATCCCCAACCCGAGATGTCTTTTTTCGTTGTGTATCCCCAAAGAGAAAGACCCGCAAAGGCAATTGCCGTCACGAGGAAGGTCTGCACGATGGAGTAGCTGGTGTAGAAAATGAAGATAGAGCTAAGCGACACGCCGATGAGGGTCGCAAAGACAAAGAAAAAGAGCTGCGCGGCACTTGCAGACGCGCGCTGCATAACGGCACCGAAGGCAAAGATCATTGCCAAGGGGGCAAACATCACCACCCATTTCAATGCAGATGTGTAAATGGCCGCGCCCAATCCGGTGAGCATCGTGCCATTGCGCATTGTACCAACAGCCAGATTGGGATCCGTTGTGGTTGCAAGTCCGGCAATGGCCCATGCGGCCAGTGCAGTTATCAACATACCTACGGACATCGTGCCGTAGACTTTGTTCATGTGGGCGCGAAGACCTTCATCAATCTGCGCCGCGCGCGCGCCTACGGCGTCGCGCATTGTATTATAGTCTGCCATTTAAGCCTCCTACAGCATAACGTTTGGGGCTTTGCCGCCCTTTGCCTGATAACATCGTATCTCTTATAGCTGTTTTCAAGAACAGAAAAAACGAATTTTGTGTAAAAATGACGCATTTTTTTCTCTGTCACATCTGAATTACGACCTTACCGGTTGCCTTGCGGTCCTTCAGCAACGATAGCCCGTGCAACGCCTGCGTAAATGGCAGCATATTGCTGACATTTGGGTGAAGTTGCCCCTCAGAGCTCCATCGCATCAAAGTTGTCAGGCTTTCGCGAAGTATTTTGGGATTGAACTTCAGATATGCCCCCCAATTTACCCCAACTACAGAAATATTTTTAACCATCATTTGATTGGCTTTGATCTCAGGTAGATTGCCGCTTGCAAATCCGATGATTAAAATGCGTCCATCGGGATTAGTTGCGCGGAATGCATCGCTGAATTGATTGCCCCCGACAGGATCATAGACGACATCTGCCCCTCCGAATGACTTGATTTGATCACGCAGATCTTCGATGTCTGCGTCGATCACATGGTCAGCCCCGGCCAGCGCCGCCGCGGCACGTTTTTCTTTTCCCCGTGCGACTGCAATAACGCGTGCACCCATTTTTTTCCCGATCTCCACCGCGGCCAGTCCGACGCCCCCGCCGGCGCCCAAAACGGCAAGTGTTTCACCTGCTTTGAGATTTGCCCTGTGGTCCAGCGCGAGGTGAGTGGTTCCATAAGCAATCTGGATTGCCGCTGCATTGGTCATGCTCACTCCCGTTGGAATGGCGATGCATCGATCGCTATCAAAGACGCCAAACTCCGCAAGTCCACCTTGGCCACTATAAACCGCCACTTTTTGTCCTTGATGAAAAGTGGTTACATCGCGTCCCAATTCAATAATTTCTCCGCTGAGTTCCAGCCCGAGGGTAAATGGGGGCGGCGGCGTGTCTTGATAAGTTCCTTTAATCATCAGAAGGTCAGCAAAATTCAGGCCGCAGGCCTCTATGCGCAGTAAGACCTGATGAGACGCGGGGCGGGGTGTTTCGATTTCACAAAATTGTGGAAATTCACCAAATTTGACCACTTGAAGCGCTTGCATTAGATCCACCCTGTTAAAGCTCTTGCCAATCTAGTTGTTATCTTCGCAACTTATGTCTATTACCAGCCGATAGCCACATTTTTGCAATGGGCATGCGACATCTAAAATACAGACTTTTGTCCAAATTTCAGTACACTTGTATAAAAATGTGCTTGATATTTTGGACGTTTTGGTGAAAAATTATCGCACAGGTTGTGCCACATGTGGTATGGCGAGAATCGCAACGGTAAACATTAGTTTTGAAATCAAGTATAAAGAAATTAAAGGAGTGAAGGTATGGCGCACCCGGTAGATGTACATGTAGGCAAACGAATTAGGCATCGCCGCTGGCTTGTTGGCATGACGCAGCAGCAACTTGCGCAACATGTTGGAATTAAGTTCCAGCAGATACAAAAATACGAAACAGGCGCCAACAGGGTAAGTGCGTCTAGACTTTGGGATATTTCCGAAACACTTGAAGTGCCTATCAGCTTTTTCTTCGAAGGTTTGGAGCGCGAACAGGCTCAGCAAAGCGCGACCGACTCCGTGCCACCGGATTTGATGGGCGACAAAGAAGCTTTGGAATTGATCCGCTCCTATTACTCGATTCCTGAAAACCAAAGACGCCGGCTTTTTGATCTTGCTCGGGTGCTCAGCAACGTTGCTTGATCTTTACGGCGTTTCCATGTAACGCCTTACCGAAAGGGAGGCGTCTCTGTGGGATCAAGTTTTAACAGAAGAAATATTGATCATGTACTGCAAAGCGATCTCTTTGCCTTGGCGCATGAGCTTGCAGAAGCAGCGCGTCAGGCGATTTTACCGCTGTTTCGTACAAATTCGCTTGAAACCATCAACAAAGACTCTCACGGTTTTGACCCTGTAACGCGGGCTGACAAGGCTGCTGAAAAGGCCATTAGGGAAATATTGGCCCAGAAACGTCCAGAAGACGGGATACTGGGCGAAGAATATGCCAACATCGACTCCAAATCAGGGTTAACGTGGGTTCTTGATCCAATAGATGGGACAAGAGGTTTTATCAGCGGAACTCCGACGTGGGGTGTATTGATTGCGCTGGCAGATGCGGATGGTCCTTTTTTGGGCGTTGTGGATCAACCCTTTATCGGGGAACGTTTTGCCGGTGGCTTTGGTAAGGCAACGTCCGTGGGGCCTCAAGGTGAGCAGGCGCTTTCCACCCGCGGACTGAAAGACCTGTCCGAGGCTATATTGTTCACGACATTTCCTGAGATCGGACGTGATCAGGATTACGCAGGATTTCGGGCGGTGCACGATCAGGTGAAGCTGGTGCGTTTCGGGTTGGATTGCTACGCATATGCCTTGCTGGCTGCTGGTCATATTGATCTGGTGATTGAAGCCGGTCTGCAACCCTATGATATTCAGGCACCGATTGCATTGATTGAGGCCGCCGGAGGTATTGTAACCAATTGGAAAGGAGCCCCAGCGCATTTGGGGGGACAGGTTATCGCCGCCTCTAACAAGCAGCTTTTAGATCAGGCATTGGCGTTTTTGACGCCTTATGCGGATTGATTGCGGTGCGCCGCGATATTGTGATCAAAAACGCCCAGAGCGTTTTGACGATGGATGACGAGCGGCGGGAACTGCGTGCTGTAGATATTCATGTAAAGGATGGTCAGATAGCAGCCATCGGGCAGGGTCTTCGCATTACAAATACTACGGATTTCGTAGATGGCTCCAGTTGCATCGTGACCCCTGGCTTGGTCAATACCCATCACCATCTATACCAGACCTTTACACGCGCGGTTCCGGGTGGGCAGGATGCGCTTTTATTTGGCTGGCTGCAAACACTCTATCCTATTTGGGCAAAGTTTTCACCAGAACATATGCGCATCTCGGCCCTGGTGGGATTGGCGGAATTGGCTCTGTCTGGCTGCACGATGAGTTCGGATCATCTTTATCTGTTTCCAAATGGATCGCGTCTGGACGATACAATCTCAGCAGCCCAAGAGATTGGGCTGCGGTTTTTTCCGACCCGCGGGGCGATGAGTATTGGCCAAAGCCTTGGCGGTCTGCCTCCCGACAGTTTGGTGGAGCGTGAAGAGGATATTCTTAACGACTGCATCAGGGTCGTGGACCAATTCCATGACCCAAACCCTTCGGCCATGGTGCGGGTGGGCATCGCCCCATGTTCTCCGTTTTCGGTCAGCCGAGAATTGATGCGTGATGCGGCCCTTTTGGCCCGAGATAAGGGTGTTTATCTTCATACGCACCTTGCAGAAAATGATGAAGATGTGGCCTATTCTTTAGAAAAATTCGGCTGTCGGCCGGGTCAGTATGCAGAAGATTTGGGTTGGACAGGGCCTGATGTATGGCATGCGCATTGCGTCAAATTGGATGCAGAGGAGCAAACCCTTTTTGCTCAGACAAAAACCGGCGTTGCCCATTGTCCTTGTTCCAATTGCCGTCTGGGTTCGGGCATAGCGCCGATCCGTCAGATGCGCGACAGGGGCGTTCCTGTGGGGCTGGGTGTTGATGGCTCTGCCAGCAATGATGCGGGAAACCTCATCCTTGAGGCGCGACAAGCAATGCTGCTTCAGCGCGTCAGTAAAGGTTCAGATGCCATGAGCGCGCGCGAAGCGCTTGAAATCGCAACGCGGGGCGGGGCAGACATACTTGGACGGCCAGAATGTGGACGCATCGCCATTGGCAAACGCGCAGATATTGCCATTTGGGATGCCAACTGTCTTGAAAACGCGGGAAGCTGGGATCCTGCAGCGCTTTTGCTTGCAGGCCCCACAAAGGTGAAACATCTTATTGTCGACGGGCGCATGATCGTGGAAGACGGACATCTTCTGAGCGTCGATCTGCCCCGTTTGATCGATCATCAGCGCAAGCTTGCGGAAGGGTTGGTTGGCTGATCAGATTTCAGGGTTTTTCAAACACTGCCCAGCAACCCAAACGGCGTGAACCGCTCTGTCATCGCCCATCATGATTGTCGGAAAAAGGGCGCTCCAAATATCCTCAGCGCGCTCAGCGCGTTGGGCAATTGCCGGAGTTGAGTGTAAATCCAACACAGTGATATCGGCGTATTTTCCAACCTCCAGCGATCCGACCTCATTGTTGAGATGCAGCGCTTCGGCAGACCCCATAGTGGACAACCAAAGGAGCTCTGAGGCGTGAAGCGGTCCGGCGTTTAATTGTCCAATCTCATAAGCAGCGGCCATTGTGCGCAGCATTGAAAAGCTTGATCCGCCGCCGGTGTCCGTAGCAAGTCCGATGCGATGACGGGAGGCGCTGAGCCCCGCCATATCAAAAAGACCTGAGCCTATGAAGCCATTAGATGTTGGACAATGTATTAAAGATGCACCGACCTCTTTAAGACGCGATTTCTCTCGCTCGGTGAGGTGGATCGCGTGACCAAATATTGCACCTTCCCCCAAAAGCCCCGCGTGTTCATAAGTATCCAAATAATCTCGGGCCTCGGGGAAAAGGGAGGAAACCCAAGCAATTTCTTCGACCTGTTCGCTCAGATGCGTTTGCATAAGACAGTCTGGGTGTTCCTTCCAAAGTGTTCCCAGCTCTTGAAGCTGTTCCTCTGTCGACGTTGGCGAAAACCTCGGCGTGATTGCATAGTGGCACCGCCCTTTGCCATGCCATTTTTCGATCAAGCACTTACTGTCCTCATATGCGGCATGTGCAGTATCACAGAGGCCTAAAGGGGCGTTTCGGTCCATACAGGTTTTGCCTGCTACTACCGCCATATTGCGGGACTTTGCGGCATCAAAAATAGCCTCAACGCTTTCTGGATGAATGGTGGCGTAAGTGGCAAAGCTCGTTGTGCCATGTGCAACCGCCAGATCGAGATAGGTATTGGCCTGCTTTCTGGCATATGCCGCATCGCCAAAGCGCATTTCCTCGGGGAAAGTGTAGCTGTTAAGCCAATCCATCAACCGTTTGCCCCAGCTCGCAATAATTGCTGTTTGCGGATAGTGCACATGGGCATCCACAAACCCTGCAACAAGAAGCTTATCACCATAATCGATGCACTCATCCAAAGCGGGGGAAGGCAAAACCGAATCGGCCGTACCGACATCTGTTATTTTCCCGTTCCGAATCCGTATGGCTCCACGACGTTCATAGTGAACCGCCTCTTTAAGCTCACAATGGAAAGGATTTTCTTTCAGGGTCAACAACTGACCAATCAGTACGGTTTCTTGTTGTTCAGACACGATGACGTTCCGGCGATTTTTGCTTTTTGGATAACTTACTGGGGAAATATGATGACGTAAACGTCCCCATTTCATCTGTTGCTCAATTTCATTTTCGCTTATCAAAGACGAAAGAGAACACGGGGATGTGTCATAATGGTGGATACGACGTTGAGCCAAACAGCACAGGAAACAGATCAAGGCGCCTATCAACTGGATCGGCGCGATGTGGCAAAGATTTTATATGCATTGGATGTGCAGGATCGTGATCAGCTGATCGCATCGATGGACCCTTTGCATCCGGCTGACATTGCCGACCTTTTGGAACAGATCAACCCGTATGACCGAAGCCGGTTGATCCGGCTCTATGACCGTGAATTTGACGGTGAAATTCTCACCGAATTGCAAGAAGGCCTGCGTGAAGAGATTATCGGGCTTCTCAGACCCGATGTTTTGGCCGAAGCGGTGCGCGATCTTGAAACTGACGATGTCGTGGACTTGGTCGAAGATCTTGGTGATGAACAGCAGGAAGCCATTCTTGAGGTGCTGGACGAATCCGACAGGGTCGCCGTCGAGAACTCCCTCAATTATCCGGAATATTCCGCGGGGCGTTTGATGCAGCGCGAACTGGTTATCGCGCCGGAAAACTGGCGCGTTGGGGATGCAATTGACTATCTGCGCTCCTCTGAAAACCTTCCCGAACAGTTCTATCATGTGACTTTGGTGGATGGGAAAATGCATCCCGTCGCCAATGTCAGTTTAGGCCGTTTGATGGCCGCACGTCGAGAAGTTGACCTCAAAGAGATTGCCGAAGAGACATTCCAAGTCATACCTGCAACCCAAGACGAAGCTGATGTGGCCTATGCATTTAATCAATACCATCTGATTTCGACACCTGTTGTGGATGAAGATGGGCGCATCGTTGGAGTGATTACCATTGATGATGCGATGGTGGTTTTGGACGAAGAACATGAAGAAGACATTTTGCGCCTTGCCGGTGTCGGGGAAAGTAATCTCAGCGACAATGTCCTGCAAACAACCTGGCAACGCTTTCCCTGGCTCGCCGTTAATCTGTTAACAGCCATTCTTGCCTCTTTGGTGATCGCCCAATTCGAAGCAACGATCGAAAGCTTTGTTGCCCTCGCTGTATTGATGCCAATCATTGCCTCAATGGGGGGCAATGCCGGCACCCAAAGTCTGACTGTTGCAGTGCGCGCGCTTGCGACAAAAGACCTGACCGCATCCAACGTCTGGCGCGTTATCCGACGCGAGGCTTTGGTGGGACTGATCAATGGGACGCTATTTGCGGTTTTGATGGGTGTTGTCGGGCTGATTTGGTTCAATTCTATGCTTTTGGGATATGTCATTGCCCTTGCGATGGTGATCAATCTGGTGACGGCGGGCCTTGCAGGGACCGGTGTGCCAGTTATTTTGGAACGCTTTGGGGTTGATCCTGCGCTGGCCTCCGGTGCATTTGTGACAACCGTGACGGATGTGATCGGATTTTTTGCCTTTCTCGGGCTTGCAGCCTGGATGTTGTTCTAATGACTGCTTTGGATGAAAAAGCGCAGATGCGCAAAGCGGCCTTTGCCCGCCGTAAGGCCGCGCATGCCAGAGATATGGGCAATGCGGCGGCAGTTCTGTCATCTTTTCTTGCGGGCTACCGAGGCGTTGATTTGGCTGGCTACATGCCCATCCGCACGGAAATCAACCCGCTACCCGCCATGGAGGAGGCTGCCGCACATGGGCGCGTGGGGGTCCCCGTTATTTTGGGGGAAGGACAACCCCTTAAATTTTCAGAATGGTCGCCAGAAGGGGAGATGAAAGATGGACCCTTTGGTGCAAAAATCCCGTTCGAAGATCGGTTTTTTGAACCAGAGATCGTCATCGTACCCCTTGTCGCCTTTGACGTCAAAGGCGGGCGATTGGGCTACGGCGGTGGGTTTTATGATCGCACTTTACAACTCTTGCGAAGCCAGCGCCCGACACTTGCCGTTGGCTTTGCCTATAGCGATCAAATAGCCAAAGACCTTCCTTTGGAAACAACCGATCAACCGCTTGATTTGGTGATCACAGAACGTGAAATCATTACAACCTAGCGCCTTTCTTACGTTTCTCATATTTTGTTTGTCGATTTTAGGCTGTGTTTTGCGGTTGACTCTTTTGGTATGGTATTGAGACTGTTTGGGCTTGACATATTTTTATTTTTTTACGTTCATTCCCTGACGGTGGAACCATAGGGCGGATTTGTCCTAGTTGTTCGGGGGAGAGAGCGGTTGTAAAGCAAACCGTGGTAACAATTCTTATACTTATCTCGCGAAAATTATATCTTGTGATGATTATAAAAAGCTTAACATTTCTGAACTTATATGCGCTACGATGCTGTAAATATTCGCTTATAAATTTGCAGTTTAGAGTAATTTGATAGCCTCAGGAGGCGTGATTTTGAAATACTTGCGGCAAGAGAACTCTGCGGGAATAGAAGACGGAGTATTAGCGCTCAAAGTGAGGCAGTCGTTTGATGGCGAGACAGGTAAATTTAAGTTAAAAGGGTATTGCGTATTAGAAAAGAGATTTGGCGCAAAACCGACTCTATCACTTTCTTTAAAGGATGGATCACGAAGAGCGGTTCTATTTCAAGACAATCGCTCTGGAATGTTGAATAAAAGATACGCGGATGAGAGTTTAAATTGCGAGTTTGCAAGATTTAACGAATTCGAATTGGACGTGCATGAGCTACCGGCGTCATTGTCCTCTACCTCGTAATGTAATAATGTCACGATAAAGGTAACCGAGTTTTCACGCAATAATATTGATGAGACCTTAGCTTTATATTCTGAACAGGTAGAAAACAATTCAGTTGACCCTGAATTCCTTTTACAAGAAATGGATAATTGGTCAAAAGAAGAGAAGAAATCTGATTTAGAGATTTTACTTAGATCTTCTTTAGAGGTTCTTTTACATAGGCACGCTGGGCCGTATGAAGCGAATTTTTTGAAGCTCAGAAAATTATATAGACCGAAGATCGGATTGCCGCGAACGCATTTTCGCCGGGTAAACGCTTTATTGAACAAATCATTGAGCCCGCATAAATTTGATGGGCATGGACTTACATGTCGATTTAAAGACTTACATTTAACTGAGTCATTTTGGATCGAGCTTAGAGAATTGCTGGCCTTTTTAACGCAGCGTTTTGGCACCACTTTCGTTGAATCAGGAACGTTGCTTGGACTTGTTCGTGAGGGCGGGTTGCTTCCACATGATGACGATATCGATTTATCGATCGTTTTGAAAGCGACAGACGCTAACGCTGCTATTCACGAGTGGATTGAAGTTAAAAAAGAATTAAGTCGACTGGGCCTCGTTCACGAAGAATATATGTCGATATGCGTTGAGTTTCCGCTCATTAAGTTGAAAAAAATTCAAGATGTGCCTGTGGATTTGTTTCCGACTTGGATAGAAAATGGAAAAGTATTTACGTATCCACATACATTTGGGACTATGTCAGAGGATGAACTGCTTCCTTTGTTGCAAGATGATAATTTTAACGTTCCAATACCAAGAATGCCAATTAGATCTATTGAAGAAAATTATGGAAAAGATTGGAGGATTCCTTCGGAAAAGCACGGAAAATTTATTCGACAAACCCAGAGGAAATTTCGTCAATTTATACAAAATGGAAAAGAATTGAAATGGTAAAAAATATAATCACTTATGGAACTTTTGATCTCTTCCATATTGGTCATGTGCGTCTGCTAAAGCGATTGAGGGCACTTGGTGACGCACTTTTTGTTGGATGTGCAACCGACGAATTTAACACCATCAAAGGCAAACGCGCCACATATCCTTATTCCCATCGCGTAGAAATACTCAAATCCTGTAGATATGTAGATCATGTGTTTCCGGAAGTGTCTTGGGATCAAAAGCAAAGAGATATTGTTGAAAAAAACATAAGTTTGTTTGGAATGGGAAGTGATTGGGAGGGGAAGTTTAATGAATTAGAGGAGTCTTGCGAAGTTGTTTATCTCCCGCGAACGAATGATATTTCGACATTGGACGCAATTAAAATGGTTCAGGACAGAGCATTTGGGGCGGAAACTTCTGAAGCCTCAGTCCACCAAATGGAGATTAGTTTTTGTTAAATAATGCCGTCATTTTTAGTTAGTCGATATGGTTTTAAAAAGTCGGCTGTATCTTTATACCGTTGACGTGAAATGGACCGGCAATCTCGGGCAGGGGACCTCAAGCTACCGGGCATATAACCGGTCATGGGATCTTTGCTCGCCAGGAAAACCTGTTGTGGCCTGTTCCAATAATCAACTTCTTAGGGGAAATTCGGCGCAGTATAATCCTGAAGATATGCTCATCGGCGCGCTAAGTGCCTGCCACATGCTGTGGTTTTTGCATCTTGCCTCGGATGCAGGCATTGTCGTTGAGACCTATGAGGATCACGCTGAGGCAACCGGAGAAACACGTCCCAATGGTGCCAGCCGGTTTCTTGAGGCTGTGCTCTGTCCTGTGATTACGCTTCAAAGTGGAAATGACCCCGACAAAGCGGATGGATTGCATAAGAAAGTGCATGAGTTCTGCTTTATCGCACGCTCTGTCAATTTCCCCGTTCGCTTTGCTGCAATATATCTCTTCGCCTGATCGCTTTCGCTTGCTCTTCCAAGCACCACAGATTAGCTTCGTCGTTTATGAGAGTACTTTTTCTTGGCGATATTATGGGCCGCGCTGGTCGGCGGGCGGTGATCGAACACCTTCCAGCATTGCGCAGCAAGGGACTTTTTGACCTCATTGTTGTAAATGGGGAAAATGCGACAAGCGGCGCAGGTTTGAACGGGGATCATGCAAAGGCCATTCTTGGGGCCGGAGCGGATTGCATCACGCTGGGTGACCACGCCTTTGACCAAAAGGACATGCTCAGCTTTATAGACAAAGAACCCCGCATTCTACGTCCGTTGAATTTTGCAAAAAATGCTCCCGGACGCGGAGTTTATATTGCGTCGGATGCGCGCGGGCGAAAACTAATGATCACGCAGGTTTTGGGGCAGGTTTTTATGAAACGGGCTTTTGATGATCCCTTTAGTGCGCTTGATGAGGTGTTGCGCAGGCATCCTTTGGGTGGCGCCGTTCAGGCAAGCTTGGTCGATATCCACTGTGAAGCGACTTCAGAAAAAATGGCCGTTGGTCATTTTTGTAACGGGCGGGCAAGCGCCGTCATAGGCACGCACACCCATGTTCCCACAGCGGATGCGATGATCTTGTCCCAAGGGACCGCCTATCTAACCGATGCCGGCATGTGCGGAGATTATGACAGCGTGATTGGGATGGAAAAGGACGAACCTCTTCGTCGTTTTGTTACAGGCATGAGTAAAGGGCGGTTTGTGCCGGCGACAGGCGCGGCCACGCTTTGCGGAATGAGTTTTGAAACTGACGATCGGACGGGACGGGCGATTTCGGTTGAGATGGTGCGCTTTGGTGGGCGTTTGAGCCCAACCTTATAACAGAATAAAAAATATCAAACGGGCAAAATCTTGCCATGATAAATTATTACAGTCGCGGTGTGAATTAGATCAAGAAGGGGTGAGGCGTGTTTCCAGGGGCAGAATACCTTCCAGCAATTTTTTCGCTGCTCGTTGTCATCGCGATGTTTGTTTTGTTTTTTCGCGAAAGCTATCCGACTGAAGTCGTAGCAATTTTTGGAGTATCCGTCTTTTTGGTCAGTGGCGTTTTGCCCTATAAAGAGGCATTGAACGTGTTGTCCAACCCTGCACCATGGACAATTGCAGCCATGTTTATTGTCATGGGGGCATTGGTGCGCACGGGTGCTTTGAACGCCTTTACAGTCTTTGCAGAACAACAGGCCAAGCGCGATAAAAAACGTACTATGGCATTATTGATCGGATTTGTGGTCATTGCCTCCGGGGTCGTGTCCAACACGCCTGTCGTTCTGGTCATGATCCCTGTATTTGTGCAGCTGGCCCGATCGCTTGATATCAAAGCAAGCAAGCTTCTTATTCCACTTTCATATGCTGCCATTCTCGGGGGAATGCTGACGCTGATTGGAACGTCGACAAATCTTTTGGTGGATGGTGTTGTTCGGGCAGAGGGCCTTAAGGGATTTGGAATTTTCGAAGTCACGCCACTTGCAATTGTGTTGGTGTTGTGGGGGATGCTGTACTTGCGCTTTATAGCACCATTTTTGCTTCCAGACAGGGACAGCATGGCCACTTTGCTTTCTGATCGATCAAAGATGAAATATTTTACTGAAGCGGTTATTCCACCTGACTCCAATCTCATCGGACGGGCAGTGACTGGAGTGAAATTGTTTAAACGCGAAGGCGTGCGGCTGATTGATGTATTGCGTGGAGATCTGTCGCTGCGTCGCGATCTAAGCAATGTTGTCCTGCAGGTTGGTGATCGCGTTGCTTTTTACGTACGAAGATCACAGAATTGCTCAGCCTTCAGCGCAACAAAAGCTTGCGCCGAGTGGATCAGCTTTCGGCTGTAGAGACAACAACCGTGGAAGTGCTGATCACTCCTGGATGTAAAATGGTTGGGCGCAGTCTTGGCCAGATGCGGCTGCGCCGCCGATTTGGGGTCTATCCTTTGGCCGTGCATCGCAGAAACCAAAACATTGGTCGCCAACTTGATGATCTTGTGGTGCGTGTGGGGGATACGCTGCTTTTGGAAGGGGCAGAAGCAGACATTCAACGTCTTGCCAATGATATGGGATTAATCGATGTCGCAAAGCCATCCGCGCAGGCGTTTCGACGTAGTCAGGCCCCGATTGCCATAGCCGTGGTAGTCGGGCTCGTGCTGCTTGCGGCGATTGGTGTAGCGCCAATCTTTTTACTTTCTGTCCTCGCTGTTGCTGTGATTTTTGGGGCGCGTGCGATTGATGCAGAAGAAGCATTTTCCTTTATCGACGGAAGGCTCTTGGCGTTGATCTTTTCAATGCTGGCAATTGGAGCGGCACTCAAGAGCTCTGGTGCCGTCGATATGATTGTGAACCTCTTCGTTCCGGTTATGTCTCATATGCCGCCATTTTTGGTAATATGGTCCATTTATCTGATCACCTCTGTTTTGACGGAGCTGGTGTCAAATAATGCGGTCGCAGTTGTGGTGACACCCGTGGCGATTGGATTGGCGGATGCCTTGGGATTTGACGCGCGCCCCTTGGTCGTGGCAGTCATGGTTGCGGCCTCAGCATCTTTTGCAACGCCAGTGGGTTATCAGACAAATATGCTGGTTTATGGTCCGGGTGGCTATAAATTTTCAGACTTTACCAAAGTTGGCCTGCCTTTGAACCTGTCCATTGGCATTTTATCATCCCTTCTTATTCCGTTTATTTGGACATTTTAGAAGCGGCAAACGCCCTTGCCCAACCCGATCACTCTGGCTTATAGAAGCGCTGATACACAATAAGACGAGGGTAAAATGGCCGGACATTCCAAATGGGCAAATATTCAGCATAGAAAAGGGCGCCAAGACGCGGCGCGTTCAAAGCTGTTTTCCAAGCTCTCTAAGGAAATTACGGTTGCAGCAAAAATGGGGGATCCTGATCCAGAGAAAAACCCACGTTTGCGTCTCGCTGTGAAAGAGGCCAAAACCAATTCGGTTCCCAAGGATGTCATCGAACGCGCGATCAAAAAATCAAGTGCAGGCGAGGGGGATGATTACGAAGAAATTCGTTATGAAGGGTATGGACCAAATGGTGTGGCTGTGATCGTGGAGGCGATGACAGACAATCGTAATCGCACAGCGTCAAATGTCCGCTCTATTTTTTCCAAGAATGGTGGCAATCTTGGTGAAACAGGATCTGTGGGGTTCATGTTTGAACGTAAGGGTGAGGTTGCCTACGGCGTGGATGTGGGTGATGCCGATACCGTTTTGATGGCTGCGATAGAGGCCGGCGCCGAAGATGTGGAAAGTTCAGAGCAAGGTCACTTGATATGGTGCCAAGACACTGATCTTAACGATGTTTCCAATGCGTTGGAAACAGAACTGGGTGAGAGCCAGTCAACGAAGCTTATTTGGAAACCGACCACTACAACAGAGCTTGATCTTGAAGGGATGCAGAAGCTTATGAAGTTGATAGATGCGCTCGAAGATGATGACGATGTGCAGCGCGTAACAGCCAATTTTGAAGCCTCAGATGAGATAATGGATCAGCTTTGATCCAAGCTTGGCGTTTTTAAGTTTGCAGTCCCCTATCAAAG
>LFER01000011.1 GCA_001510135.1 Alphaproteobacteria bacterium casp-alpha6 | reverse complement strand
CAACGGGGTTGTTATGGTTACCCAGAACACCCCTGTTAAAGAAGTGGCTGACGTGCTTTCGGCAAGAAACATCGGTTCGGTGGTCATTTCGTCTGATGGACAAATCCCAGAGGGTATCGTTTCTGAACGAGATGTCGTTCGCGCGATTTCAAAGCATGGAGAAGCGGCTCTGGAATTTCAAACATCCGCGATCATGACGCGAAATCCTTACACATGTGAACCCAGTGCAACTGCAGATGACGTCCTCTCTTTGATGACTGAAAAAAGGTTTCGCCATATTCCTGTTATGGAAAACGGACGTCTTATTGGGATCATAACGCAGGGGGATGTCGTCAAGGCAAAATTATCAGAGGTTTCCATGGAAAAGGATGCCCTTGAAAATATGATAACCGGTTGCTGGTGAGCTGAAAAAAGTACCTTTCCTTGACTTGGACAAGCGATGGCCATGACAGATCAAAATGAAGTTTCCGGTTAAGAAATGTAAGCTCATCAAAAACATGCACTGAAACACTACGTCCAGATTGAAGTTGGGATAAAGCTGACAAAGATTGCATCTTAGGTGTGACACGTCTTTTCTATATTATTTGCTTTGTGCAGCTATCTGGCTCCTCTGCTGGACACGATGATTTTTAGCATAATCTGTGAACCGCTCCATTTACGACGTTTTTCCCGTCGTTTTCGGGAACCTTGTTTCCGACCCATACGCCGTGAACAGACAAGACCTTTGGGGGGGCAACAGCCTTCAGTTTCAACAGAAACTATTGAGCATCAAACCCTATGTTTGAACGACGTATTCCGGAATGGCTGCGCCACGCCCCTGCGCCCTCTGTGCGGGGGTTTGCGGTTTTGGCAGGGTTTGAAGCGGTAACGCGCGGTATTCTTATTTCTATCTTTCCAGTGGCGTTATACGATGCGTTCAAAGACGCGGCTTTGGTAAGTTCGTTTTATTTTTGGATTGGAATAACTTCTTTGTTGGTGGGGCTTCTTGTCCCGTTTCTGAACAGATTCATACCGCGGCGTATCCTTTATACGATGGGTTTGCTGTCATATATTGTGGGATCCGGTCTCGCTATTACCGGCAAACCTGAAATGATTTTGCTGTCCCTCGCCATGAATTCAATCGCAACAGTGGTCGTGTTTGTGTGTTTCAATGCCTATGTTTTGGACTATATCGCGCGCATTGAGCTTGGAAAATCAGAAACCCTGCGGATGTTATATTCTGCTTTGGGATGGACGATCGGGCCGTTTTTAGGTGTGCAGCTTTGGACATGGTGGAAACCCGCACCATTTCTAATTTCGTCTGGCTCTGCAGTGGCTCTGCTCGCTATGTTCTTGTTTATGAGGCTTGGGAATGGCAAACTTATTGTCAGAGCCAGAACGCCTGCGCCAAATCCATTGGCGTTTCTTGGTCGTTTTGCAGAGCAAAAACGGTTGATCGCAGGCTGGCTTTTTGCCGTGGTCCGGTCCTGTGGATGGTGGGCTTATGTTGTATACCTTCCGATTTTTTCTCTTGAAAACGGATTACCGGAACAGCTCGGTGGGGTTGTTTTGTCCCTGACGAATGCAGGGTTGTTTCTGTCTCCGTTTATGTTGCGGTGGATGCAGGCACGATCCGTTCGACTTGCCGTCCGTACCGGATTCTTGATGTCAGCCAGTTTGTTTGTGGTCGGTGGTATATTGGGTGCCTTCCCGTGGTTGACCGTTCTATGCCTGTTCTGCGGGAGCTTTTTCTTGATCCTGCTTGATATCTGCGCAGGATTGCCATTTTTGATGGCTGTCAAACCATCTGAGCGCACAGAAATGTCAGCGATTTATTCAAGCTTTCGGGATGTTTCAGCTGTTTTGACGCCGGGTGCAGCATGGCTTGTTTTATTGGTCTCACCGATCAGCGGCATTTTTATTGCAGCAGGCGGCGCCTGCCTGATCGCATGGCACATCTCAGGTCATTTACATCCACGCTTGGGGGCGAAACGGATGCGTCCGGCCTGATCCCCGTGCCTGCTCATGCCTGGCTGTGTGAAAATCCACATAATTCGCTTATTTTGCCTGCGATCAGGCAACAATTTTCCCTGCTAGCGCATCATCTATGGATTTTTGCCCCAAATGCAGACCGCATTCGTATTTACCGAAAACAAAATGTTGGTTTGCCCCCGTGCTTAAACCTTTTTGAATGCCTTCGCCAATTTCAAAATCTTCGTTGAAAACGACACGGATCAGATCGTAGTTTTTCTGCCAATACTGTTTCGCTTTTTCAGTTTTGGGTTCCTCTGGGATAAGCATCATACATTGAAACACACAGGTTCCGGGCCCCGTTGGAATGATTGTATGAACATAGACGTGGTCCGTCATCACCTGCACAAAATTTGCTGGGAACAGATAATTCTGGTCCATGAAATAGGGTCGATATTCCCATGTTTGCGGATCCTGATCCTGTAGCTCAAGGACTTTAGGCAGGGGAACGGCGTGGCGCACATGGGGATTAAAATTCAAATGAACGCTCTGATTGTCAAGATAACCTGCACAGGCCGTGTGCCGGTGGGCAGAACAGAAATGGTAGGTTTCCTGAAACCCTTCCAGCGCGAGGCGCCAGCTCATCTTGCGGTGAAGCGCCCATTTTTGAAAGACATGATGCGCCCCAAGATCAAGCCCGCCCAAATATTCTTCAAACGGGCCGACCCAAGATGTCATGTCAATCTCTTTGTCCTGAACCGACGGAACCACCCAAATCATTCCGAAATGTTCGTAACATGGCAGTTCGACAAGCCCTAAGGTTTCCCGATCTGCGTCCTCAAACCCAGACGGGTGCGGCATACCACGCAATGCCCCATCCAAGCCATAGGTCCATGCGTGGTAAGGGCATGAAAATGTGCGTGCATTCCCGCAGGGGCGATCTTCGATGCGCGCGCCCCGATGTCTACAAACATTCAAAAACGCCTTTACTTTTCCGGTTTGGGTACGGCTCACCAAAATAGGAACACCGGTGTCATCATGGGTCAGAAAATCACCCGGCTGTGCCAAATCCGAGGCGTGGGCGATAATGATTGGGAAATTGCGAAAAAGGATATTGATTTCCTGCTCAAGCTGTTTGGGGTCGTTGTATCTAGCGACCGGGTTTTCCATCATCTGAGGAAACATTTGCGTTGTTTTGCGCCTGCTTAGGTCCAATACATCCTGAATGATGCGGCGTTCCTCAGTGCTGATTGACATTATTGCTCCTACCCCAGCTTGCTATAGTCTTCATAAAGCATGTCTACGACTTCTGCCACAGTTTCGCGTTTTGAGACGCTGCCAACCCCTTGCCCGGCACTCCATACGTGTTTCCAAGCTTTGTTTCCGGCCAGCAAATCCTGCGAAAAATCAATTTTTGCGGCTGTTGACATGTCTTCAATCGTGAGACCTGCCGCCTCCACGCTCGCACGCATCCAATTTCCAAGCGCCCCTGTGATCGCGCGCGATGCAATAAGGTCTTCCATTTGACTGTCCCAAACCATTTGGCGATAGGCGTCGTTGATCAGAGATTCATCGACCGCCAGAAATCGGGTGCCCAAATAGGCAAAATCGGCCCCTAAAAGTTCCACCGCTTTGACCGCGCGCCCCGTGCCAATCCCACCCCCGACGATCAAGGGCCCATCAAAAAACTGGCGCACCTCATCAATAAAAGGCAACATTGCGTATTCCCCTGTGTGCCCCCCCGCGCCGGCGCAGACCAACACGAGCCCATCGGCCGCCTTTTCAACGGCTTTTTTAGCGTATTTCGGGGAATTCACATCTGCAAAAACCAGGCCGCCATAATCATGCACGGTATCTACGATACGATGTGGTCCACCCAATGCTGTGATCACCAAGGCGGGCTGAAATTCTGCGACCAAATCGCGTTCCGCCTCAAAACGGCCATAGCTTGAATGAGTAATCATATTGAGTGCCCAAGGCGCATCTAATGCCGTAACAGAAGAGGATATTTCTTCGATCCAAACCCTCAGGTCTTTTTCTGTTCGCGCGTTGGTGGCGGGAAAACTTCCCATGACGCCCGACTTGCAGGCATTGATCACCATCTCGGGACCGCTGATCAGGAACATTGGGGCACAAATCACGGGCACCTTCATGCGTGTTTTCATCGCAGAAATTTGGGCCGTGATTGGTGCAGTTAATGTCATGGGAGTCCCCTTTTGCGATTCTATCTCATGTGGTCCATCAGGCTGATCACGCCCTACCATTCCAAACCGATTCTAAGAACTGGAACAACGCGTCACTTTCTGAAAATGGCAAAACCTGCGACACATACTGATCAGGGCGCACCAAAACCAATGCGCCCTGCAGTCTGTCGATTTTGCGCAAATCGAATATATCCTTCGTACCTTTGCCGTCAGTTGCAAACGCTTTCTCATAATCAATAAGACCATATTTCCCTTTGCGCGGGCGCAGGACCGGATGCAGATCGGTAAATTCAACGTCGCGAAATCCCTGTTGATAGATCGCGCGCAGATCCAGAAGGTGATCCGGATCCTGTCCACGTGATTTGGATTTTACAATCGGTGAACGGGGATCGCTGTGTAGTTTGGTCAAAAACCGCCACAACTCGGAACTATGATCTTCAGGGGCGTTTTGGGGCGCAAAGGCAAAAACCGTCCAACGATGTCCGACCTCAATTACATGGCCAAGCTCCATCGGCCTCGCATCCGCCAGACGAACAACCGGAGCCGAATGAAACCGTTTCCCGACAGGAAAGCCTTTGGCCAAATGCTGCCAATCGGTCCCGCCTGTGATTTCTGATCCTTCATAGCAAACTGTCAATCCGGCTGTAAAACGCCCCCCGTTGACAAATTTTCGTTGCACGGCGGGCATCGTTTCATCAGTTTCATCCCTGCGCGCGCTGACGGCGCGGGACCATTGGTGGTCAAAGTCAATCAGCGCTTTGGCGGTCGCTCGCCGTTCTGCGGAATACGTCGACAGAAGCGTCGCCTTAGAATGTCCAAGCAGCACAGATATGAGCTTCCATCCCAAATTGAACGTATCTCCCATGGACACGTTCATGCCCTGACCCGCCTTTGGGCTATGTGTATGACAGGCATCCCCAGCAATAAAAACACGCGGGGCATGGTCATGCCGCATGTCATCTGCCACATCGTCAAAACTGTCGGTCAAGCGGTGGCCAATTTCATAAATTGACCACCAGACAACCTCCTTCACATCCAATCGGTAAGGGTGCAAAATCCGTTCAGCCTTTGAGATGATATCTCTTTCGCTCAGCCCCCAATCGGCAACGCGTTCGGTTTCAGACAGTTTGTCCATCTCCACGTAGAGGCGCACAAGATACCCCCCCTCGCGGGGCAGGACGAGAATGCTTCCCGCATCATGAGATTGGATAATGGATTTCATGCGAATGTCTGGAAAATCCGTGACCCCCAGAAAATCAATGACGCCCCAGGCCTGATGAGCGGCATCCCCGAGAAGACGTGCCCCCATCGCTCTGCGCACGGTGCTGCGCGCACCATCACATCCGACGACATAACGTGCTTTGATCGTTTCCTTTTGCCCCAATCGATCATTTTCGGTGCGTTCCAAATGTACCGTTACGGGATAATCCAACGCTTTGTGATCCACGCTTAGGTCTGTTATTTTCAGATTATAATCGGGGATCAACCGTGTCGGTGCGCGATGCATCACATCCAAAAACATATCGTGAATACGCGCCTGATTGATCAGAACATGGGGCATTTCGCTCAGCCCGTCTTCAACATCCTGAACGCGACCCACGCGGGCAATGTGGTCAGGTTTAACCCGATCTGGCGTCCAAAAGGTTGTTTCATTGATCCAGACTGATTCACGGCTGAGCTTTTCTGCAAAGCCAAAGGTTTGAAACATTTCCATCGACCGCACGCTGATCCCGTCCGCCTGTCCCTTTTCCATAGGGCCCGATTTGGGCTCAACTATCATTGTGGAAATTTCGGGATATTTTGCGAGCTGTGCAGCAAGACAAAGCCCCGCCGGACCGCACCCTGCAATAATGACATCGACTTCTTCGGGAAGCTCACCTGCGCATCGGAACTGTTCCCTGCTCTTTGGAAGGATGTCAGGATCTCCCGGAACAAAGCCATTCAAATGATACTGCATAGTGCTTTTCCTAGCGTCTTTTCTCCGCTGAGCCAGCGCGGTGGGCGTGAAACATCTTTCATTTTCAGTATTGTTATGCTTAATAATAGTTATAGACAAGAAAAACAATATCACTCAGGAGCAAGCGGTTTGGGAAATGATGTGTTAGCTGTGTCAATCGATGGGGCCATTGCCACTTTGGTAATGACCAGACCAGACAAACGTAATGCCATGAACGAAGAGCTTCTTTTTGCGCTTGAGACGTTTTTTACAACACCTCCCGAAGGGGTAAAGGCTGCAATTCTCACAGGAACTGCGGGTCATTATTGCTCGGGCCTTGATCTGTCAGAACATGTGCACAGAGCCCCTGAAGAGAATTTTTACCATTCACGGCGGTGGCATTCGGTCATGGACAAAATCCAGTTTGGCGGATTGGCGGTGGTATCGGTAATGTTTGGCGCAGTGATTGGGGGCGGGTTGGAACTCGCTGCGGCGACACATGTGCGTATCGCAGAACACTCGACGGTTTTCCAATTACCTGAAGGCCGGCGGGGTATTTTTGTGGGCGGTGGGGCAACAGTGCGGGTCGGGCGCATTATTGGTGCTGATCGGATGACAGAAATGATGCTGACGGGGCGGAAATACTCAGCCGATGAAGGTCTTTCTCTTGGGCTTGCGCATTATTCTGTGGGGGAGGGTGAGGGGATGGAGCTGGCCCAAAACTTGGCCGGCAAGATATCTCGCAACGCCCCATTTGCAAACATGCTCATGCTTCAGGCGATCCCGCGCGTAAATGACATGCCACGGGGTGAGGGGTTCTTCACCGAAGCATTGGCTGCTTCAATGTCGCAAACAACATCGGATGCCCAAGAAGGTTTACAGGCCTTTCTGGAAAAACGCGCGCCAAGGTTTCGATAATGGGTAACAAAGCCGTGAATGAACCGCTGATCAGCGATAAAACGCTACGCACCTTTGTGGGGTATCATCTGAAGCGGTCCTTTAATGTGATCCAGTCGGACCTTATCGAAACATTGCGTCCCTTTGACCTGAGAATGCTCACGTATACGGCTTTGGTTTTGATTGTTGATAATCCAGGCTTAAACCAATCCCGTCTTGCGCAGGTCATGGATATTGAACGCCCCAATCTTGTGATCGTTATTGATGAATTAGAAGAACGTGAACTGATCACGCGCGACCGCGTTCCCGGAGATCGGCGCAGCTATGCGCTTCATCCGACAGAGGCTGGACTCGTCCTTTACGAGCGCACGTTAGAGGCGGTCACGCAACATGAAAAACTTCTTCTCGCCCATGTGGAACCAGACAAACTCAAAGACCTTGTGAACATACTGAACCTCATAGAGAGCACAACACAGGGAAAAGTGACATGAAGCGGACCACACGTTTTGAACCACATTCTGTTGTGCACGAGCGGCGCGCTGATGGCAGCCTGCTTTTGCAATCAACCAAGCAACTTGGTTCGGTGGTGAATACGTCTTCAGACTGGCTGCACAAGTGGTCCTCAGAATCGCCGTCGCGGGTGTTTATTGCAGAACGCAGTGGCGCAGGCTGGCGCGAAGAAAGTTACATCGCCACATTGGAAAAGGTGCGCGCGATTGCCCAATCGATGTTATCACGAGGGATGGGCCCAAATACACCTATATTGATCATGTCCGGAAATGGGGTGGATCATGGGCTTTTGACGCTAGCTGCGCATTATATCGGTGTTCCGACGGCTCCGATTGCGGAACAATACGGGCTTATCCCTGCAGCGCAGGAACGTTTGGAACATGCAATTTCATTGGTCAAACCGCATATGGCCTATGTGTCTGATGCGGATCAATTTGCCCATGCGCTAAAAATTGAGGCGCTTGAAAATGTGGAGCTTGTGGCCAGTCGGGTGGGGGGGCAAAAGGGTCTGACGGATATGGCATCCCTCTTAAGGGGTGATACATCTGTCGATCTCATTGCCGCGCGGAACGCTGTCACACCCGATAGTGTCGTCAAAATTCTGATGACCAGCGGATCAACCTCTGCCCCCAAAGGCGTCATGACCACCCAGCATATGCTGTGTGTCAACCAAACACAGATCTCAGATTCACTGCCCTTTCTCAAAGAACACCCACCCCGAGTTGTGGACTGGTTGCCTTGGAGCCACGTTTTTGGGGGATCCCACAATTTCAATATGATGCTCGCGCATGGTGGAAGTTTCTACATTGATGACGGAAAGCCGCTTAAAGGGCTTTTTGATCGCACGATTGAAAATCTCAATATGGTGACAGGAAGTCTTGTGTTTAACGTGCCTGTCGGGTTTTCCATGCTTCTGACGGCGCTGAAAAAAGATGATGCATTGCGAAGGAGATTTTTTCAGGACCTTGATTTGATCTTCTATGCAGGCGCGTCACTTTCGCAGGACATCTGGCAAGGGCTTGAACAGATGGCACTAGAGATCAAAGGAGAAATCCCTTTAATGACCTCTTCTTGGGGGTTAACCGAAACAGCACCAGCGACGATGATCCAGCAGGAACCAACGGATCGGTCCGGTGTTATTGGGGTTCCAATGACGGGTGTGACATTGAAACTGATCCCCGAAGACGGTGGTCGATACGAAGTCCGTGCCAAAGGGCCGAACATCATGCAGGGCTATTACAACGATCCGGAAAAAACCAAAGAAGCCTTCGATGACGAAGGGTTCTTTATCACTGGCGATGCGATGGTCTTTGTCGATCCGGAAAATTATAATGCGGGCATGCGCTTTGACGGGCGCATTTCAGAGGATTTCAAACTTCTCACCGGAACATGGGTGCGCGCCGCCACATTGCGTATGGCGCTTCTTGCCCATTTTGCGCCCTTGGCTGGCGATCTGATTGTCACAGGTCAGGATAAATCTGATGTGGGCGTGCTGATCTTTCCAAACCGTGATGCGATTGCAGACAAGGGATACACAGATCAAGACACAAATGGCCTTTTAAACGATGCTGGTCTTCTGGAGGAGATAGAAAACCGCCTGAAGGCGTGGAACCAAAAGAACACTGGATCATCCACCCGAATTGCCCGAGCCGCCATTCTGGTAGAACCGCCTTCTCTGGTGGACGGAGAGATTACCGCAAAAGGAAATTTGAATTTCCGCAAAGTCCTACAGCGGCGCGATGGACTTGTTCGTGATCTTTATCATGAGACACATCCCGCAGTCATCCAAGCAAAGGTTTAAGACATGATCGATCTAGAAAACGTTCGCGCCATTGATTTTCATACACATGCCGAAGAACCCTGTGGATGCCATTCGGATGATGGATATGACGATCTTCAGGCAACGATGGCAGAATATTTTCGGGCACCATGGGAACATCTGCCTACAGTGCCTGAAACCGCCCAGCATTATCGTGACCAGAACATTGCCGCTGTTATATTTCCTGTCGATGCAGAGCGTGAAACCGGATACCGTCGCTTTGCCAATGAAGAAGTCGCTGAATTGGCGGCAGAAAATGACGATGTGCTAATTCCTTTTGCATCAATCGATCCGCATAAGGGTAAAATGGGTCAACGCGAAGCCCGCCGTCTGATCAAGGATTTTGGCATCAAAGGGTTCAAATTCCACCCCACAATGCAAGGGTTTTATCCCAATGACCCTTTGGCTTACGGGCTTTATGAGGCCATTGCCGAAGAAGGCGGTATTGCGCTTTTCCATACAGGGCAAACCGGTGTGGGATCAGGCATGCGGGGGGGAAATGGAATGCGGCTTAAGTATTCCAACCCGATGTATATGGATGATGTGGCAGTAGATTTTCCTGAAATGAAAATCATCCTCGCGCATCCATCTTTCCCATGGCAGGAAGAGGCGCTTGCCGTCGCGCAACATAAACCCAATGTCTACATTGATCTCTCTGGTTGGTCACCCAAATATTTTCCGGACATCCTGATCAAATATTGTAATTCGATTTTGCGGAAAAAAGTTCTGTTTGGATCAGACTGGCCGATGATCGCTCCTGAACGGTGGCTTTCTGATTTTGAAAAGATCGCCATAAAAGATGAATTGCGCCCAGATATCATCAAAGGCAATGCTGCAAGGCTTCTTGGTTTGACATAGGGCCCTCTTTAAATGGCGGATTGATTTTTCAAGTCTTTACCGCGTCAGCGCGCCTTTAGGGGTGCCGAGAGGATCCTTCGATCGATCTGGTGCACGGCTGGCATGAAACTTGCTGATTTTTCGCATGTAGTCTGCTGGAAAATTAAACGTGGTATCCCGCGCTGGGGACGCAAATGGGCTGGAAGCTTAACTGTATGACAAAGTTATCAGTCGATAGAGCTTTGATGAAAGCCCAGAGCCACGCAAAAAAAGGCGAATGGCAGCAGGCGCGCCAGCTTTATGAAGAGGTCTTGTTGCGTTTTCCAAAGAATACGCGGGCCCAAAAAGGACTATTGGACATATCTAGGGGTGAAGGTATGGCACCTGAGCCTGATATATCGCAGTCCGACCTTAATAAATTAATTGAACTTTATCAGACCGGACAGTTGGAAGACGTAATCACTTTTGCGCAATCTATTTTGTTCAAGACTGGGGATGACCCTTTGGTTTGGAACGTCCTTGGGGCGGCTTGCAAGGGGCTGGGGCGCACATCTGAAGCAACACTCGCATTCGAGCGCGTCACAAAATTGGATCCCATGAATGTGACAGGCTACCTAAACCTTGGTGTAGCACTTAAGGATCAGGGATTGCTTGAAGACGCCATTGCAACCTTTCAAAAAGCGCTGCTGCTTAAGCCGGATTATCCAGATGCGTTTGTCAATTTGGGAAATACTCTCAAAGCACAGGGGCATTTGGATCAAGCTCTGGAAGCGTATCAAAACGCCCTGCGCCTTGACCCAAACCATTTACAAGCTGTTCTTAACATGGGCGCGGGTCTTCAGGATCAAGGCAGCTTTGAGGCAGCATTGGAAGTCTACCGATCCGCTCTTGACCGGCATAAAAGTCACCCGAAGATTTATGCAAACATGGGAGTGACATTGCAGTCTGCTGGCCACATTGAGGACGCGATCAAAGCCTATAAATCTGCGATCCATTTGGAACCGACGGATCCGCAGACGTATATTAATCTTGGCAATGTATATTTTTGACACTGGGGATTATAAGGATGCCGAAGACGCCTACCTCACTGCGATTTCTCTAAATCCAAAAGCAACGGATGCCTACAACAACCTTTCCAATGCCCTCAGCCATCAAGGCCGTTTGGAAGATGCACAAAAGGCCATTGAAGTGGCGGTATCGCTAGAGCCTGATAACGCTAAATTTCATGCCAACCTTGGCGACATTCTTGCTGATCAGGGCGCATTTGACAAAGCAATTGATGCTTGTACTGTTGCTCTTAGCCTTGATTCTGATAACCACGCCATAAGGGTACAAAAATTAAACCTTCTTGCAAAAGTCTGCGACTGGGACGGGATTGAAAAAGACCGGCCAAAAATCCCCATACTGGGACGATCTGATCAAGAAATTTTACCATTTTCAGCGCTGCCTTTGGAAGACAGCCCAGAACGTCACCGGCAGAGATCCGAGATTTTTTGCAAGGCGAAATTCAATTCATCGATCGGTCAACGGATCCTACAAAGGTCTCAGAGGGCAAAACTCAGGATTGGATATTTTTCAGCGGAATTCAAAAGTCACCCTGTTGCCTATCTGATGGCCAAGGTCCTTGAAACCCATGATCGAAGTGAATTTGAAATCTTTGGCTACAGCATCGCAACCCCTGAAGAGGATTCGATGCGGGCACGCATGATTGCGTCTTTTGACCAATTCCGGGATCTCAACATAATGAGCGATGAAGCGGCAATTCGTGTTTTAAAAAAGGACGCGTTGGACATCGCTATTGACTTAACAGGTCATACCAAAGGGGGTCGCACATCGTTGTTTGCGCAACGTATTGCTCCGGTTCAGATAAATTATCTTGGCTACCCCGGAACAATGGGTGCGGAATTTATGGATTATATCATTGCTGATACTCATCTTATCCCACCAGATCATCAGGATTTTTACACAGAAAAACCGATTTATTTACCTCATCACTATCAAGCGCAAGACGATACATTGCCAATTGCAGAAGAGACACAAGGGCGCTCAGATTTGGGTTTGCCGGATGACGGATTTGTTTATTGCGCCATAAATAACACCTACAAAATTTCGCCAAATGAATTTGATATTTGGATGCGGCTTTTGCACCAAGTTGAACGAAGTGTTCTCTGGCTCTCTGAGAGCAATATTTGGGCAAAAGAGTCACTCATCAAGGAGGCT
This sequence comes from Alphaproteobacteria bacterium casp-alpha6, assembly GCA_001510135.1. Taxonomy (GTDB): domain Bacteria; phylum Pseudomonadota; class Alphaproteobacteria; order Rhodobacterales; family Rhodobacteraceae; genus LFER01. The sequence goes on along the minus strand of LFER01000011.1, from coordinate 19,876 downwards.
AAGAGCCGAGGCATTTCAGAAGATCGACTTGTGTTCGCCCCGAAGGTATCACATGAAAAATATCTCGCCCAATTTCGGCAAGCGGATCTGTTTCTTGACACCTTCATTTACAATGCGGGTGCCACAGCGAGCAATGCATTGTGGGCCGGATTGCCAGTGATCACAAAATCAGGTCAGGGATATACCGCGCGGATGGCCGGCAGCCTTCTTTGTTCTGTCGGTTTATCGGAATTGGTCACAAAAACCTCTCAAGAGTATGAAGATTTGGCTCTGAAATGCGCAACGGAGCCGACATTTCTTGGATCCATAAAGCAAAAGCTGGACAGGAACCGCACCACATCACCCCTATTCAATACGGCCTTATTCACCCGACATTTGGAAAACGGATTTCAACAGGCCAATCAGATCTTTCTAAGGAGTGAAAAGCCCAAGGTAATTTATGTACCTGCCTAAGACTTTGTTCCGCCTCTGTGAAATTGTGTCAAAAAGGACGGATCGAATTGCTTGAAAAAGTAGGTCGTGCTCTGGCGTTCTTTATAAAACGTACATTTGACGTCGTAGAGTTTTTTAATTTGCTAGAATTACTAGTCCTTTGGTTTGAAATTGTCCCTTACCAAATGCGTTGCATGACGCTGCGGATGCGTTTTTGAGAGTTCTTGATCGTCTGACCCTTGCAGATGCTGCACCAAAACGCGATGATCCCATAACGCGCATCTCTCCAATTGAGGATGGTTATGTTGCCCCAATTCGGAAGTGAAAATGAAAATTGACAACTGGACAGATCGTTTTGCGGGGACCGCAGGTCTTCCCCGACCGGTGCAAGATCGCTTGACAACGGTGGGTCGCGCAATTCGCGTTAAAGCTGGAGAGGTTATTTTCAGCCCAACGCATATGCCTGACAGCCTTTTGTTTCTATATGAAGGGCGCATAAGAGTGTCCCAGAGTTCAGAGGTCGGTCGTGAAATCGTGTTGTATCGTATTGATGCGGGAGACAGTTGCGTTCTGACCACCGCCTGCATGCTTGCCGAGGAAGCCTATAACGCAGAGGGTGTGGCGGAAACGGATGTCATTTTGATAAAACTGCCCAAGCAGGATTTTGACAAACTGGTCGCCGAAGAAGAAGCATTTCGGAAATTTGTCTTTGCGGCCTATTCGCGCCGCTTAATTGATCTTTTGCGGGTTGTAGATGACGTGGCTTTTGGTCGAATAGACGTGCGTTTGGCAGAGCGGTTGCTGATATTGGCGGGTAATCAAAAAGAAATCCAGACAACGCATCAATTGCTGGCGGGGGAATTGGGGACGGCACGCGAAGTTATCTCACGGGTGCTTCATGATTTTCAAAGGCGGGCTATGATTTTGCAGTCTCGTGGGCGCATCACACTTCAGGACAAGGCCGCGCTTAAAAAACTCACCCTCGGGTGAGTATTTTTTAACTTTAAGTGACATTGTCACTGAAATGGTTTTTTTTAAGTTATATTCAGAACGAAACTTAACGAAGTGGGGAAAGATCGATGGTAACAGTGTTTAAACCAATATCCTCTTTTGGCGGTGGCTTGGCCATTGGCCTAGGCGCGGTCCTTTTGATGCTCAGTCTCGGGCGTATTCTTGGGGCGACCGGTATTCTCTCAGGTACTATTTTCGCTGAAGACAGAGAAGAGTTGAAATGGCGCGCCGCCATGATCCTTGGCATGATCGCGGCGCCAATTCTGATTTTCCTGTTCACTGGGAAAATGCCCGATGTGAATGTTCCGATCAGCCCGTTCATGATTGTCCTGGGGGGCGTGATTGTTGGATTTGGCGCAAGTCTTGGGTCTGGATGCACCTCAGGTCACGGGGTCTGCGGCTTATCGCGATTGTCTGTGCGTTCTCTGGTTGCCGTCCCAACCTTTATGGCGACTGGGGTCATTACTTTGTATATCATACGTCACGTAGTGGGAGCATAGAGATGAAACTTTTATCCGCGCTTATTTCTGGTCTGGTGTTTGGAATTGGTATTTCGATATCCGGAATGATGGATCCAGCCAAAGTTCTGAATTTTTTTGATATCGCAGGAACTTGGGATCCTAGCCTTGCTTTTGTGATGGGTGGTGCTTTGGTCGTCACCTTCTTTGGATATCGGATCGTTTTAAAACGTTCCAAACCGATGTTTGGTGACTATTTTCATGTCCCAGAGTCAAAAATGATTGACCGCCGTTTAATAGGTGGGTCTGCCCTATTTGGGGTCGGTTGGGGTATTGCGGGATTTTGTCCCGGCGCTGCAATACCGGCACTTGGCACCGGGCGCTGGGAGGTGGCGCTTTTCCTCGCCGCGGCTATTGCTGGATTTGCGCTACGCCGGATTTTTGCGCCAGCTCAAAAGGCAGCTGTATCATGAGCAAAACACGCATCTCTTTGCTGGCACTTATTGTTCTGATCGCTGGGGGGGCGGCGACGCTGACCCTGTTCAACCCTTCCTATGAGGCGATGCATCTGGCACATCAAAAAATGCATGCTGATCACAATATTCATGCTCATGATGTTACAGATATGCCCGGATTAAAGGGGGAAAATGCCTCTCCTGAGGAAAGCAAAGAAATTGCAATCTTGTTCAAAAAATTCGAAACACTCACCCGAGAAGTGGAAATGTTACCAAATGGCATTCGCACGGTCACCCGATCCAGCGATCCAGAAGTGATGGATGTATTGGTCAGCCATGCGATCGGCATGATGGGTCGCGTCGAAGCCAAGGATGACCCAAAAATCTTAATTCAAAGCCCAACGTTGGATGCACTGTTTTCACATGGAGACAGAATCATCACCACCAGTGAAGTAGAAGGTAATAGCCTTATCATCACGCAAATATCCGAAGACAAAGATGTGATCGCAGCGCTTCACACACATGCCGCCGAAGTCACAGATATGGTGGATCGTGGTATGGCTGCAGTCCACGAACGTATGATGCACCTAACCAATTAACGCCGCAGAAGTGACAAAATAGGAGATTAAGATGACCACCTATCCCGTCGATATGACCACGAAACCTGATGTTCAGGCCTTTTTCGATGAAGCAACAAATACGATAAGTTACATCGTGAAAGATCCTTCAAGCAGCTCTTGTGCCATCATCGACAGTGTCATGGATATTGATTACGCGGCAGGGCGTATAACCTTTGAGCATGCAGATAAACTTATCAAATACATTGAGAAGCAAAGCTTAAGCCTTGAATGGATCATCGAAACACATGTGCATGCTGATCACCTGAGCGCGGCACCCTATATTCAGCAAAAACTTGGCGGAAAGATCGGCGTTGGGGCCAAGATTACGGTCGTACAAGAAGTGTTTGGCAAAGTGTTTAACGAAGGCACCGAGTTTCAGCGCGATGGTTCACAATTTGATAAATTGTTCGACGATGGCGATGTTTATTCTGTTGGCGACATGCGGTGTTTTGTAATGTCGACACCAGGCCACACGCCAGCCTGCATGGTTCATGTCATGGGGGATGCCGCCTTTGTCGGAGATACGCTTTTCATGCCGGATGGGGGATCGGCCCGATGTGATTTCCCCGGTGGTAGCGCTGAGGAGCTTTATGACAGTATCATGAAAGTGCTCGCATTGCCCGACGAAACGCGGTTGTTCATGTGCCACGATTATGGCCCCAACGGACGTGACATTCAGTGGGAAACCACGGTTGCGGATGAAAAGGCCTATAACATCCACGTGGGTGCAGGAAAAACAAAAGAAGAATTTGTGAAATTCCGTACGGAGCGGGATGCACAGCTTGCGATGCCAAAACTGATTATTCCATCGTTGCAGGTCAATATGCGCGCCGGTGAAGTTCCAAGAGACAAAGACGGAAACCCGGTGCTCAAGGTGCCTGTTAACGGACTATAAATTTAAGGAAAATACCCATGGAAATTAAAATGATCACACCAAAATTTGGTGTGCATGGTCAAATTGTGACTGAAGATGTGGCCACCATAAAGGATGCCGGATTTCAGACCATTGTTTGCAACCGTCCTGACGGCGAAGGTGAAGATCAAACAGATTTCAAAAAGATTCAAACGGTGGCTGAAAAACTGGGTTTGACTGCACAGTATTTGCCCGTCCAGTCGGGTTTGATCACCGACAAAAATGTTGCTGATTTTGAGCAACTTTCAGAAACGCTTGCGGTTCCGGTACTTGCCTATTGCAAGTCTGGTACGCGTGCAGCTTCCCTTTGGGCGCTTAGGGAAAGCAAAAGGCGTCCTATTTCAGAAATTTTAGCGGTAACTAAGGCGGCGGGTTATGACCTTAACGGACTGTCCCGTCGCCTTATAAATAAAGGGAAAATACCTATGGAAAAAACGATCTCAAAATATGATATCCTCATCGTTGGTGCAGGTGCAGCTGGCATTGCGGTTGCGTCAAGCCTGCAGGCACGCAAATCAGACCTGTCTATTGCGGTGATTGATCCCGCAGATGTGCATTACTATCAACCTGGCTGGACCATGGTCGGTGGTGGCATATTTGAAGCCAGACAGACAGCTAAAACCATGGCCTCCCTTATTCCGAATGGGGTGAAATGGATCAAATCGTCAGTTGCAGCGTTTGAGCCTGCTAAAAATGCCGTGGTGCTTGATGACAGCAATGTGGTCAGTTACGACCGTCTTGTTGTTTGCCCCGGACTCAAACTCGATTGGGACGCCGTCGAAGGGCTTTCAGATACTTTGGGGCGCAAAGGCGTGACATCAAATTATCGTTTCGACCTCGCACCTTACACTTGGGAACTTGTGCAAGGGCTCAACGAAGGCAAAGCCATCTTCACCCAACCGCCAATGCCGATCAAATGTGCAGGAGCCCCGCAAAAAGCGCTCTATCTGTCAGGCGATGCATGGCACAAAAAAGGCCGTCTCAAAAATATCGATATTTCCTTCATGAATGCGGGTGGCGTCTTGTTTGGTGTTAAGGATTACGTACCGGCGCTTGAAAAATACATTCAAAAATACGGCGCAACGGTCAATTTTTTCCACAATCTCATAGCGGTAGACGGATCCGCAAAAAGGGCAACATTCAAAGTGTCTAAACCTGATACAGATCCAGAAACCATCGCGGTTGATTTTGACATGTTGCACGTATGTCCTCCGCAAATGGCGCCTGATTTCATCCGTGTTTCTCCTTTGGCAGATGCTGTTGGGTGGGTGGATGTGGATCAGGGAACACTGCGCCACAAGAGCTTTGACAATATCTGGAGCTTGGGGGATGTGATGAACGCACCAAACGCGAAGACGGCTGCGGCGGCGCGTAAACAAGCGCCAACAGTAGCCGAAAATATAGTGGCTGATATCGACGGACGCTCTGCGCCTGTGGTCTATGATGGATATGGATCCTGCCCTTTGACTGTGGAGCGCGGAAAAATCGTGCTTGCAGAATTTGGCTATGGCGGGGCGCTAAAGCCAAGCTTTCCAAAAGCAGTGCTGGATGGCGCAAAACCAACCTGCGCGGCCTGGTTCCTGAAGGAAAGGGTTCTTCCGCCGATCTATTGGAACGCGATGCTCAAAGGACGCGAATGGTTGGCCAAACCGAAAAACGCCTGAGACAAAATCGGGTGGAAACACGACGCGCCTCGTTTGAGGGTCGCACAAACCGGCGGGTGGCTCTGCTGACCATCCGCCTTTACAGGACATGTCATGACGCCGAATATCTTCAGATATCTGCCAATTCTTGAATGGTCTCGTCAATATAATAGGACCTCGCTCACAAATGATATGATGGCAGCCGTGATCGTCACGATCATGCTTGTGCCTCAATCGCTTGCCTATGCACTTTTGGCAGGACTGCCCCCAGAGGCTGGGATTTACGCGTCGATCGTACCGATCGTCCTTTATGCGATCTTTGGCAGCAGCCGCGTGCTTGCGGTTGGTCCGGTTGCGGTTGTGTCCTTGCTGACAGCTTCGGCCGTTGGTCAAGTGGCTGAGACAGGAACTGCGGGCTACGCAATTGCCGCCCTAACACTTGCTGCTTTGTCAGGGGGATTTCTGGTTTTACTTGGCCTTCTCCGGCTTGGGTTTTTGGCAAATTTCCTAAGCCATCCGGTGATCGCGGGTTTTATCACTGCCTCGGGCATCCTTATTGCGATGAGCCAGTTGAAGCACATTCTCGGGGTGAGTGCGCATGGTCATACCCTTCCAGAAATGGTGCAATCACTTGTGGAGCATCTTGATCAGTCAAACCTGATTACATTGGGGATTGGGGTGTCAGCCATTGTGTTTTTGTTTTGGGTTCGGGGCAATCTGAAACCGTTTCTAAACCGTATGAACCTTGGCCCTTTGCTGACCGATCTTTTGACCAAAGCAGGCCCAGTTTTTGCAGTTGTCGCAACGACCCTGTCTGTCTGGGGTTTTGATTTGGCCCAAGACGGCGTGCGCATCGTGGGTGATGTTCCCCAAAGCCTACCCCCCTTCACAATGCCGGGCTTTAATTTGGATTTACTGCAGCAGCTGATGGTGCCCGCGATCCTCATCTCTATCATAGGATTTGTCGAGAGTGTTTCTGTCGCCCAAACGCTTGCCGCAAAGAAGCGTCAGCACATTGATCCAAATCAGGAATTGATCGGACTTGGGGCGGCAAATCTAGGGGCGGCCTTTACAGGTGGATTTCCTGTGACAGGGGGGTTTTCACGCTCTGTCGTGAATTTTGATGCGGGTGCGGAAACGCCCGCCGCCGGTGTTTTTACAGCAATCGGGCTTGCCATCGCAGCCGTTGCCTTGACACCTTTGGTGTATTACCTCCCCAATGCGACACTGGCCGCAACCATCATTGTCGCCGTGATGAGCCTTGTTGATTTCTCCATTTTGAAAAAAACATGGACATATTCGCGGTCTGATTTCATCGCGGTTGCCGCAACCATTATGCTTACATTGGGGTTTGGCGTCGAAGTGGGCGTTGCGGCTGGCGTGGGCATTTCGATCATCTTGCATCTTTACAAGACCTCTGTTCCTCATGTGGCCGAAGTGGGCCTTGTCCCCGAGACACAGCATTTCCGCAACATCCACCGGTATGACGTGGAAACCGACCCTGCGCTTTTGACGTTGCGAGTGGATGAAAGCCTATATTTCGTGAATGCCCGTTTTCTCGAAGATCTCGTCAATCATCGAGTCCTTGACGGCGGCGGGGTCAAAAACGTGATCTTGATGTTTTCTGCTGTGAATGAAGTGGATTTTTCAGCGCTTGAAAGTCTTGAGGCGATTAATGAGAGGTTAAAAAGTCTCAACGTTGGCTTTCATTTGTCCGAGGTCAAAGGCCCTGTGATGGATCGCCTAAGCAGGTCCCGTCTGATTGATGAGATGAACGGAAAGATATTTATGTCCCAGTATGACGCTTGGACCACATTTCATAAGGGATGAACCAAAAAGGCGGCAGGGACCTATTGGGTCTGCGCCTGTGGTTTGGCGAATGTGTCTCGGTACCAAACATAAAACCCTGAAAGTGCTATTATAATCCCACCAAGGATCGACCATTGGTCGGGAAATTCATCAAAGAACAAAAATCCCCAAAGTGTTGCATATATCAGTCCGACATATGCAAACGGGGCCAGAAGGCTTGCCTCACCCAAGGCAAGCGCTCTGATCAACATCAACTGTGACGTCATTCCACAAACCCCCAAAAGTGCCATGAGAAAGGCAGTAGAAAGGCTCACGGGTTGCCAGTAAAACGGTACAATACAGCTTAGCACAATGGCCCCAAAAAGTGCACTGTATAGAAGTGACGTCCAAGGGCTTTCGCGGTCCCCGACATAACGCGTCGTCAGATTATAGGTCGAATAGCATACCGCCGCGACAAGGGGCAGAACGGCGTAAATTGTAAACACCTCTGTGCCCGGACGGATGATAATCAAGGCACCGACAAGGGAAACTAAAATCCCAATGATGCGCCTTGGGCCGATCTTTTCACCCAGAAACAAAAATGCGCCTAGCGTGATCAAAACAGGGTTCACATCCATAATCGCTGTGGCTTCTGCCAAACCAATTTTGGAAATGCTCAGGAAAAACAGACAGGTTGCTGTCATCAGAACAACAGAGCGCAGCACTTGTAATTTCGGATATCGTGATTTTGCAACCTGAAACAGCCGCGGCGATACGATCAAAAGCACCAAAATAGCTTGTCCCGCGTATCGTGTCCAAAGCGTTGGAATGAGACCAATTTCAAGCGTCAACCTTTTGGCCAGCGCATCCATGACCGTAAACAGGAACACTGCGGCGAGCATTAAAAGAATAGATTTCGCGTTATTAGACACTGCACGCCCAAATAAGACAGAACTACCTCGCTCATGACCTAAAAGGGCAAATCATACAATCTCAATTTTCAGGGCTTCTCTAACGGCCACTTAAAAAGACCCTTTTACATGCAAAATTTCCATGCGACAGTTTTTAGGAAAGACCGAGAAACAGGCGGATACGGCGTCGCGACCAAAAGGGGCAAGACATGAGCACAAGAAAAGCGGACCCACTGCTCACGCCGTTTCAGCTCAAACATCTGACGCTCAAAAACAGAATTATGTCCACCAGTCATGCCTGTGGGCTAGGGGATGAAAACCATATGCCAGGTGCGGTCTATCAGGCCTACCATGCAGCCAAGGCACGTGGCGGGCTGGCACTGACGATGTTTGGAGGATCTTCTTATGTATCAGAAGATTCAAAATGGACCACTGGACAACTGAGCGTCGCAACAGACAAAGTGATCCCCTTCCTGCAACAATTTTCCGAAAGGATCCATTTAGAGGGCGCAGCCCTCATGGTGCAAATCACGCATCTCGGACGGCGTGCAGAAACCAATACACAGGCTTGGATGCCGACCTTGGCACCTTCTGCCATTCGCGAAAAAGGGCACCGTTCTATACCGCGCCAAATGGACCGTGAAGACATTAAGCGCATCATTAAGGACTTTGGAGATGCTGCCATGCGCTGCAAAGAGGGTGGGCTTGATGGGCTAGAAGTGATGACACATGGTCATTTGATCGGACAGTTTTTTTCACCGGATACCAATAAGCGCAATGATGAATTCGGTGGCAGTGTCGAAAACCGCGCACGGTTTGGCCTGATGGTCATGGAAGAAATTCGCAATCGGGTCGGCAATGGTTTTATTATTGGAATGCGTTATGCCGTGGATGAAGGCATGACGGCGGGTCAGGATTTTGATGACTGTGTCGCAGTTCTAAAGCAATTTGAAGCCGATGGTTTGGTGGATTTTGTCAATGCCAATTATGGGCGTCTTGATACGGAATTGGCGCTGGTCACCGATTGTATGCCGGGGATGCAGGAACGCCAAGCACCTTGGCTTTCCTCTGCCGCGGCCTTTAAGCGCGAAATCAATGTCCCCGTGTTTCACGCAGCCAAGATCAACGACATTGCAACAGCGCGTTATGCCATCCAAGAAGGGCTGCTGGATATGGTCGCCATGACGCGCGCCCATATTGCCGATCCCGACATCGTTGCAAAACTGATGTGCGGCGAAGAAGACCGCATTCGGCCCTGTGTCGGAGGCGTGCATTGTATGGGCGACAATCGCCCCACCTGTTTTCATAATGCAAAGACGGGTCGGGAGCTTTTGTTTCAATCCGCTGGCTCAGCAAAGCCCACGAAGAAACGCAAAGTCGTAGTGGTTGGGGGTGGTCCGGCCGGATTGGAGGCGGCACGCGTCTCTGCAGAACGTGGTCATGATGTTGTGTTGTTTGAGGCGTCAAATCGTTTAGGCGGCCAACTCTGCCTTGCCGAAAAGGCACTTTGGCGACAGGATATAAAAGGAATTATAGACTGGCGGCAAAAGGAATTGGATCACCTCGGTGTGGATTGGCGGTTAAATATCTATGCGGAGGCGCAAGATGTTCTATCGGAAAATCCTGAAGTCGTGATTGTTGCGACAGGCGGCGTCCCTGATTTTGACCTGATTGAGGGCGGCGCGCTTTGTAAATCGCCTTTTGATGTGCTGGGCGGTGAAGGCGCGCTGGGGGAGAGCGTTTTAATTTATGACGGCACAGGGCGCCACTCTGCGCCAACGGTGGCAGAGGTTCTGAGGCGACGGGGCAAAAGGATTACCTTTTACAGCGTGGATGATGTTCCGGCCAAGGAATTGACTTACGGAGAGCGCGTGATCTGGAAAAAACGCTTTGCTGAAGACGGTATTGATTTTGTGGGGGACCAGTCGCTGACCGGTGTGGAGCGGGCGGGAAATCTGCTTGTGGCGAAACTGCGATGTGATCTTACTGGGCGAATGAGCGACGTAACAGTCAATGATGTCGTGATTGATGCAGGTGTTTTGCCTGCAAGCGAAGTTTTTGACGCCTTGCGAAGCAAATCCTCCAATGACGGGAAAATAGATTTGCATGCTCTGGCGCAAGCAAAGCCGCAGCCAAGCTTTGATGCTCAGGGCTTTTCAGTGTTTCGTATTGGCGATGCGGCGGGAAGTCGGGATATTCCGGCTGCTATGTTTGACGCGCTAAGGTTATGTGCAACGCTTTGAGTGAAATCAGGTTTTTTACTTTTTTACTCAGTGGGTTGAAGCGCACTCAGCAGGGTATTCAGGTTGTGTTCAAACATTTTCAGATAGCTTGTAGCAGGTCCGCCACGTACGGACAAAGCATCCGAAAACAACCGCCCCCCGATGCGCAATCCTGTTTCAGCGGATAGCTGCTCTATCAAAACGGGGCTTGTTATATTTTCCACAAAAAGAGCCGCTGCTCCGTTTGTTTTTATCTGCTTGATAAGAATTGCCAAGTCTTTCGCTGACGGTTCTGCCTCTGTATCAATCCCCACGGGTGCCAAAAACGTCAGGTCATAGGCGTTGGCAAGATACCCAAATGCGTCATGCGCAGTCACAACGACGCGGCGATTTTCCGGCAAATCGGATAGTGCTTTTCTGGTGGCTGTATCCAACGTCAAAAGCTGATCCACATAATTTTTCCTGTTTTGTTCAATTGCGTCAGCATGTTCCGGTAAGGCAACCTTTAGAACGTTTGCAATATTATTTGCATATATCACTCCGTTGGACAGAGAATTCCATGCATGTGGATCAATTTTGCCCGATACCAAAAGCGGGTTTATTCCTTTGGTGGCGACATGGAGGCTGGCTTTGGTTCCGGATTCAGCTATCAAAGTTTCTGACCAGGTTTCAAAACCCAATCCGTTTACAAAAATAATATCTGCAAGCGCAACTTCGCGCGCATCAGAAATATTGGGCTGATAGACATGGGCATCCGCATCCGGCCCCACAATTGTGTCGACCTCAGCAAAATCCCCGACAATCACTTTGACCATGTCACCCAATATGGAAAAACTCGCCAAAATCCGAAGTGGAATTTCATCAGCAAAGCTACCGTTTGCGGAAATACCCACCCAAACCAAAGCTGTAAAAAGAACTCGTTTTATCTGCGTCATCTTCTCTAAATTCCCACTTCAGGTGTGACGAACGGCCTTAAATTGACTGCGCAATCCTAAAGGACCAAAAACCGCCGAAAAACCAAAAATCACACCCGCAACAAGGACAATGGACGGCCCTGTCGGCGTTTCAGGTAAAACATAGGACAGGAGCAATCCAATCCAGCAACTAAGCAGCGCAAATAAGAAACCAAATCCGAGCTGCGCAGTTATTGTACCTGACCAGTAACGCGCGGAGGTAGCTGGTAAAATCATCAATCCCACAGCCATCAAAGTACCAAGCGTTTTGAACGCTGCCAAAAGGTTTAGAACCAACAGGAACATAAAACCCTGATCAACAATCCAAGGACGTTTCATTTGGGATTCAAAGAAGACTGGATCGCAGGTGCTCATGATAAGGGGACGTAACATTACCGCAAAAGCGCATAGAGTGATGGTTGCAACACCCCCAACGAGTGCCATTGTGGCATCATCAACGCCAAGGATTGATCCAAACAGAAAGCTCTTGAGCGGCACAGCTGATCCTGCTGCAGAGAGGATAAATATTCCGACTGCCAACGAAATCAGGTAGAGCGAGGCAAGGCTCGCATCACTACGCAGAATGGTATTTCGTGCAAGATATGCCGTCAAAACGGCAACCCCGACCCCTGCGATTAATCCCCCAAATAGGAGGGACATAACAGACAAACCCGCAGTGACAAATCCGATGACTACACCGGGGGTGATCGCATGCGCCATCGCTTCTCCGGCAAGAGAGAGGCGGCGTAACACAAGAAAAGTCCCCACAGGCGCAACAGAGGCCGACAGAACTGTGGTTACAACCAAAGCCCGCTGCATAAAGGCGTAGCTGAACATATCGACGATAAAATCAAACATGTGCGGCCTGCTGTTCTGTGGTTTTGCGAAAAATCCAAGATGCCTGACTTGCTGACATATAGCCTTGCGCCACAAGTCGATCATGCGAAAGCACATCGGATACTGTTCCGAAACTTGCGGCCCCATTTCCCAAGAGCAAGGCATGGGAACAATGATCCAAAACTGCCGACAAATCATGCACGACCAGAAGAACAGCGCGCTTTTCTTTCTTCCATCCATCAATGATTTTGAGCAAGTGCTGTTCTGTGTTCTGATCCACTGCGGCAAAGGGTTCGTCAAGGATGATAAGCGGGGCATCTTGCATAATAACTCTGGCAAAGAGCGTTCTTTGCAGTTGTCCGCCTGACAGGGTGTGCAGCGGACGTTCGGCGAGGTCTAAAACACCCGCCTGATCGAGCGCCTGATCCACTTTCTTGCGTGCGGCGGCATTCAAGCCCGAAAACGGATTAAATCCTTTCCAAGCGCCCATCGCTGCCAAATCGCGCACCCTGATTGGGAAACGGCGATCGAATTCCGATAATTGTGCCAGATACCCGATTTCATCGGGTCGCCCTTTGGGCCAGTGGATTGTTCCGATTTTTGGATCGTGCAGTCCGAGCACGGTTTTGACAAATGTGCTTTTTCCCGTGCCGTTCGCGCCGACCACCGCAAGCATCATGCCTTCATAAATATCAAGGCTTAGTCCGGAAAACAGTGGCTCTTCAGAATAGCCCAAACTTAGGGACTCTATATGCGCGATTACGCTCACAAAATCACGCTTAAAATCAGCGACCAAAGACCCAACGATGCCACCAAGGCAGCACTTACGAGGCTGAATTGACTGAATTCAGTGATGCAAAAGCTCCGTTTTGTGTTGGTTGGTTTTTGCTGAGACGTCGAAGAAAAATACGCTTCAGCCTGATCTAACACACCATCACTCATAATTTGCCCTTTGCGTTAGGGGCAAGCGCGCAAATCAGAGAGATATTCATCATATCTGACCCACTGAGACACCCCGCCCAGATGAACTACATTACCTATGGCAGGTCTCCTGACTTGCGGCATTTTGCTGTTTGCGCCTTCCCAAGCCTTCACTCAGTGGCATATGCAAACTGCGAAACCGCTTACAGTTGCGGGGGCAGTCACAGAATTGAACCCAAAGGTACGCACTGTGTTCCCTTTTAAATCCTTTGCTGAGTCGCTCAGGATACCATTTAGTCCCTGCACTCTTAGAAGAATTCGCAGAGCGATCAAGAAAAAAAAGAGCTGTGGGCAGTTATTCCAAAATATGGACATAAGAAACACAATCTAAACAAGACGTTTCCATTCCAAGCGGAAAGATTTTTTGTTGACCCGTCCAAGATGTGCCAGTCATGCACCCTGACAAAATGACAGCACAGCTGATAAATTCATTTATTGGGCCGATACCAGAAATTCAAAATTTGAAATAGTTGCGCCGGCCGCGCACCAAGGATAACCACAAGTAATAAATGGAAAGTCTTGAAAATATTTAAGTGACAAGGCTTCTGTCAATCTGAATCCCAAATCGATATTAGTTGTGTTTGCATCCACGGTGGCAGGCTGGTTGAAGGTTTGAACACCCCAGACATAGTTCGCGTCTGAATTGAGAGTAGGCCAGCCGTGATTTGGATCGTTGCCCTGAACAACATTTGCTGCTGTTGTTAGATCATTCAACAAATACAGATCAATGCTGTTATTTGCCGTCGTTTGGTTGAGCCTCTTGTTGGTAGCATCAAGGGATAAAAAATTTTGTGTCGACCACTGAGGATTGGGTGCGGCACCACAAGTCACAGGATATGAAGGCTGGTTCATAAAAAGTTGAGTTTTAAAGTAAAACGGAATATCATCCCCATCGGCCCAGCAGGTTCGCCCATCGGCCAAATTTACCGTCGTCTTCACGTCCACACCTTTATCAATAAGCATCAATGAGTGTGTATAGACATTTTTAGGTATCGATATCTGGTCTTGGACAATCGGCAACTGTGAGCCTATGGAAAGTTCCAAAGTCATCGGGGTTGCTTCGTTGAAGAGATAAACACAGGAACTGTAATCAAGGTAGGTCGGTTTTTCCGTACACAAAGCGAGTTTGTAGAGTTTTATCCGCAAAGCATCGGCTGTGGCACCGTCACAGCCAAAACCATTTGCGACGGCGCATTGCCCCTCTGCTGCCTGAGATGGGGTGTGCGTAAAAAACAAAATGTTCAGTGAAGCGAATACAAGGGCGAGGAACAGGTTTTTCATAGTTTAGAACCCACTTGCACTAACGCCGAATTGGATCGGCTCAGCCTTTTTTTCGACTTTTTTGGCGATGCGGTTTTCACGTTGGACAGGTTTGTAGAGTTTGTCGCGAATAGGTTTGAGGTTCGCGTTCCATTTGCCGTCTTGCTGTCTTTTTTCGCTTTGTCTGTTGGGGCCAAGGGGGACACTGTAGGCCACGGACGCAACGCTTTCTTTCGTTTGTCCTTTCTGGGATTGATGCGCGAGGGTGATAGTCATATTGGGGACGATCTCTGCGCTCACACCAAGCTCTTCGGTCCGCATGGTATATCCTGCACCATCATTCCATTCGCTGCGGGTGAAATAGACGTCAGAGGAATAAAAATAGGGTAGATTGGCCCGCAGTGTTACATCATACCCTTCCAAAGCCGTCTCATTGTTACCTTTGTTCTCTAAAGTACCCGAAGCACGCACATATTTATTCGTCCGAAATTCCAACATGGATGTGATCAACTCTGCACCAAGCCCGCTGCGCTTGTGGGCGTAACCCACTTCGTAATCAAAAAACGCATTCAACCCCATAATGACCGTTTCGTTATCATTGATGTGGCGGCCCCCAAGGCCGAGGTTGATCGTGTTGCGATCGTCAAAATTTACGAAAGAGGCCTGATTGAAGATGAAAAAATTATCTGTCTCGCGAAGGCGGTAGACAGCCATCGCTTCGGTCTTGGACGCTCCGCCTTCTTTCAGACCCAGCGCATCGCGACCGCTGCTAAATTCCAAATGGGTGAAATTGGAGCTCGCCAGGATGTTCTGCTCTGCCTCATCCACCGCAGACTTGAGAAAGTTTAACGTCCATCCTGTAAGTTCTTGCTCCGCGGCTCCCAGAGCATCCCCCTGCTCAGCACCGCGCGCGATATTTTCTACAATGCCAGGCAGATGAGTATCAAAAAATGTATCTTCCGCGTTTAATGCTCCAGCATAGCAGAGAAGTGCCGCTACGCTTACTGATGATTTCCACATATTTTGCCTTTGCAAGGTTTCTGCCTGTCGAAACCCGCGGTTAACATAAATTAACACTTGGAAGCCGGAAAATTAGTATTATGATAATATTTGAAAAAGTAAATTGTTTTATATCAATATATTAACCGAAAAAAAATTTGTAATTAAGAAAATTTTTTGTTCAAAATTTTGCGCACTTAACTATCTAAAAGTATTTTTTATCTTAATTATAACTTTAAATTTACTTTAACGGTATTTTTGTGTTGTCTCTTTTTGTCCTGTGTCAATTTATATTCCTGTTGGCGAATTAAATTATAATTTGTTGTATTTTATATTCAAAATAATAGCCGTTTTTTTAATATAGCATCCTCCGCGCAGCGGCGAAACTCTTCTTCCAAAAGACGTCCTTGTGGAGGTGGCGCGATAGTGAAATTCCCAAAATCATGGTGACCGCGCACTTGCGTCACCATCGGACGGTCGCCAGTATTCTGTTTCATTGATGCTGAAATATAACGGATTGCAGATCCAATCCGTCGGTCTGAGGTCACGTTGGGCCCAGAGCTGTGAAAGATCAATCCGTGATGAAGAGAGGCTTCGCCAGCGTGCAGTGCTGCATGAACGGCGCTTTGTTCATCCACATCCACTGCGATTTCTTGACCTCGAGACAGCAGGTTATCTGCAGCATAAGTGTCATGATGAGGAAGAATTGTGGTTTTATGACTTTTGGGAACGAATTTCATACATCCTGCGTCTTTGCTGGCCTCAGACACAGCAAACCAGCACGTGACCTCTGCGTCATTGTCTAATTGCCAATATGTCAGGTCTTGGTGCCACGACACGATTTTGGGTGAATTCGCCTCTTTGATGAACAACGCAGCACTCCATACAAGAACATCCTCTCCCAAGATGGCAGAGGCGGCGGAAACAAGTGTTTCGTGACGGGTGAGCGCGTCAAAGGAAGGCAGCAATCTGTTTGGATAGGCCTGCAAAAGAGCCAGTCGTTCTGGATCATCCCGAAGATCGAATTCTGCGGCCTCATAGTCTTCGCGAAGTGCTAGCGTTTCTGCTTCAGACAAGGCGCTGAGCGGGCAAATAAATCCGTCTTGATGATAGCGCTGCGTCATCTCCTGCAGCGAGAGACCTGCATAAGTTTTCATGTTTTCGTCCACCTCTGTCACCTGTGTGTCCATTTGACTTTGCCTATTTCATCTCTGTTTGAATTCGAGTGGCTGGTTGTGCGCTGCTTTCATAGGCCGCCTCAATCAGCGCCATTGTGTGCCACGCGTCATTTGCATTTGAAATCAGTTCGCTTTCTTCGCCATTGGCATACCGTTGTAGCTGCGCCATGCGGTAGCCAAAGCTTTCGGTGAACCAACTGCCCTCCAAAGCGATGTTTTCCCATCCTTGCCCAAGGTTTACCTCTAATATATCCGCTTCCCCCTCAGGATAATTCAGATTGACGCCAAGGTGCAGATAGGCGGCCCCTTTAGTGCCGCAGACGCGCATTTCGCAGGCCTGATATTTGCGCCCAAAAGGGTGGTTGTGATTGATACTGAGCGCACAGCGCAACCTGTCCCCGTAATCCAAAATCGCAGCGGTGCGGGTATTAGATATTTTTGATTGCGGGTGGCCAAGGGTTTTGGCGTGGATCCCGACGGGATTTCCCACCAAATGACGGATCGCATCAAAATAATGGATTGAATGCAGTAAAATTTCGACACGTGGAAGGTCCGCGAGAAATTCCCAAAGGCCCCAAGGTGTCTCCAAAGCCATCCACATATCAATATCAACGATCTCACCCAAAAGGCCTTTGGTGCAGAGATCCTTCAAAGCCAACATCATCGGAGCAAAGCGGAGTTGAAAATTCACGCAGGCCTTTAGGTGGCGGGACTGGCAAAGCTTTAGAATTGCGCTTGCCTCCTGGAGCGTGCTGCCCATCGGTTTTTGCATGACGGCAAACGACCCTTCCGGCAGTGCATTTAGAACTTCAAGATGGGCTGCAGGGGGGGTGGCAAGGTCAAAAATTGCATCCGGTTGGGATGCCGCATCTTTAAGCGTGACAAAGACCGGGACGTTGAACTTTTGACCAATGGTTTTTGCTTTTGCGATGTCGGGGTCATACAGTCCCGCAATCGGAAATCCGGCCGCCCGATAGGCTGGAAGATGGGCATCCCTCACGATAGAGCCCGCACCGAAAATGACAATTGGGCGGGGGTTTGCTGGCATCGGCCAGCTTTGCTGAATGGCGTCCTTTACCATCTTTAGCCTCTTTCCCGTGCGGCCGTTCAACCGCTCAGCAGTTTTTCGACCTCTTCTCTTGTGGGCATCGCGGGGGCCGTGCCCGGACGCGTCACGGAAATAGACGCAGTGGCGCAACCAAATCGCACGGCTTCTTCAGGGGATTTGCCTTCTGAAAGGGCTGTCGCAAATCCTCCGTTAAACGCATCCCCCGCACCTGTTGTTTCCACAACCGGCCCGACGTTGAACGCGGGTGTCATCCCATATCCGTGAAGGTATGCCCCCTGTTCCCCCATTGTAATCACTGGCGTCTTTACGCCCAGACCGACAAGCGCCTCAGCTGCGCGTTTGGCATCCTCTGCTGTGGCGACGGTCATGCCTGTCAGAGCCTCTGCTTCGGTTTCATTCGGTGTGATAAAATCACAAAGCTCAAAAATATCGCGACTGAGAGGGGCGGCAGGTGCCGGATTTAAAATAGTGATTTTGCCAGCTTTTCGCGCGACCTCCAGACCCGCCTTCGCAACCTCAATCGGTTGTTCAAGCTGAGTCATGAAAACATCGGCACCCGAAATCAATTCTGCATTTTGAGCAATGTCATCGGTAGAGAACTCTTCTGCCGCTCCAGGGGAGATGATAATCGCGTTGTCACCGGTTTGATCATCAATAAAAATAAATGCGGCACCTGTATATGATGTTGCATCTGTAATGACCCTTGGAGTCACGTTGGCGGCTTTCCAAGTCTGCAAAGCCATTTTGGCAAAATCGTCGTCACCCAAGCGGCTGATGATAGACACGTCGGCGCCCAGTTTACCCGCCGCCACCGCCTGATTGGACCCTTTTCCTCCCGGTCCAAGCGCAAAGGATTTCCCTAAAATGGTTTCCCCCATGCGTGGCATCCGATCTGCACGATATGCTGTATCGGCTACAAAAACCCCTAAAACAACAATACGTCCCATATTTTATCCTTCGTCTGGCCCTATCACCCCTTTTCGAAAGGCAAAACAGCCGTAAAACCGCCGTTCACCTGTTTGGATCACGGCGTAGGCCTGTTTGGCCCGATCATAAAATGCGAACCGTTCGATGGGCATCATCGGATCTGGTCCACCGACCGCGGAAACCTTTCCTTGAACTTCTTCCATAACGGGGAGAATGGTATCAGGTTCGCCGACAACTTCCATTCTTGCCGCGGCATCCTCCACAAAAGTATCGATCGGCATAAGCGATAGAACGGCTTCCACCACCTCTGCGGCGCTTGCGTCAATCCGCAAAAGGCGCCCGTAAACTGTTTGTCGCGCAACGCTGTCTGAAGGGAAATTGGTATCTGCAATGATCAGATCATCCCCATGTCCCATCGCGCGCAGAACCTGCAGCACATCTGCATTCAAAAGCGGATTTATGCCCTTTAACATTTTTAGCTTTCCTTCTGTTGTATCAAGGCGTTCTGTGTTGGTCGTTTCATCATGCCTGATAGTCCAACCTCTTTGCGCTTTCTGCGTCAAACAGATGTAGTGATGTTTTGGGGGCTGACAGGCAAATCTGTTGTCCGATCGTAAAATCTGAACGTTCGCGCATCACCGAGGTAAATTCCTGCCCTTCTGAGCGCGTGACCAAATGTGTTTCTGCCCCCGTGGGTTCGACCACTGCGACGGCGACTTTCAAACCGGTCTCTGCCGGCATAAGCGCTTCGGGTCGAATGCCAATTATAATTTTTTGACCTTCTGAAAGTGAATGACCCGACGGAAGTTCAAGGGCCCCCGCTTCGGTCATGGCGATGAACCCACCTTCTTTGGATGCCACCGTTGCAGAGATGAGATTCATCGAGGGAGAGCCGATAAACCCTGCAACAAATGTATTTTCCGGCCGGTCATAAAGATCAAGCGGGGTTCCCACCTGTTCGATATAACCGTTTTGCATGACGACAATTTTGTCTGCCATTGTCATTGCTTCGATCTGGTCGTGGGTGACATAAATCGTGGTGGATTTTAAACGTTGATGCAATTCTCGGATTTCTGCCCGCATTTGCACCCGTAATTTAGCATCAAGATTTGATAGCGGCTCATCAAACAAAAACACTTGCGGATCCCTAACGATCGCGCGTCCCATGGCAACGCGTTGTCTTTGCCCCCCTGAAAGCGCACGCGGATATCTGTCCAGA